>JAVBME010000024.1:0-53353 GCA_031552765.1 Acidaminococcales bacterium
CAGCACACTAAGACGAGTTTTGGCGAGCTTGGTGGAGGGATCTTTTTCAGTTGTTTTAATACGTTTTTCTTTCATGTCCATCATATCCCAATTTTAGTTTAACCGATGGGGGCGACGTTAGACAAGAGGATTAGTACTACATTTTTGCTCTTTGCTTAATTTGCTCATTTCTATCACCTTTCCTTGTTTAAAGTTTACTAACTTTTTTACGGAAAGGCAAAAGCACAATTTATTTTACACTACCCTGTCAAGGCGTTTAGCGAAAAAACAGATAGTCGCAAATGTAAGCCCAGCTTGCTTGACATCGAAGAGGCCAGCGGTTCGAATCCGTTTAACCCCACCAGTAAACTTCAGGCTTTCGGCAAATGCCGGAGGCTTTTTTTGTTGCTATAACACCAAAGTCAAGTAGTTGTCCAGTTTTTATGTTCTTAATGAAGAATTGCTTCCTCAGTTGTAGACTGGGTATTTTCCTTTATGGCAAGTATGGTAGTTAACTTGTCGTTCATCTTATCCGCCGCCTCTTGTTGTAGCCCATTCATCAGGTGAGAGTACCTGTTCATGGTCAGTGTTTTGCTGGCGGTCAAGCATATACATTTTCACAAAGCGTCTTTTTCGCTCACGGTGCGCAGTTTGTTGGCGGGGTTGAGCGTTTTGTTGCGGTAGGTGAGGTCGTCGCGGTTAGCAAAGCCGCGGTTTGCCCAAAAGTCATTGCCTGTTTGGTTTTTGGCAAATACTACGAGCGCCGCTTTGGTGATGCCTTCCGCTGCGAGGGCGGCCAGGGATGCCGCCAGCAGCTTGCAGCCGATGCCGCGGCTTCTTTCTTGTGCAGCGACCGCCATGTGGTAGATGAAAGCGCGCCGCCCGTCGTGCCCGCTCATGATGACGCCGCTGAGCGCGCCGTTTGTTTCCGCGACAAAGCATGTACCGGGGTTGCGCAGGAGGTATTTTTCGATGCCGGCCCGCGAGTCGTCGATATCGTTTAGCCCCAGGCCGGGCGTGGCCAGCCACAAGGCGTAAACGCCGTCATAGTCGTCTATGGTCATCTTGCGTATCAGCATGATATCACTCTTTTCCTTTTGTCCGAATGTAAAAGAAAAAATACCACCAGTGAAAGAGTATCGCCAGGGCCAGGAATATCCTGGCCGGCAGGACAGGTACAAAGTAGAAAGCCGCGCCCATCATTGCCGACGCCGACAGCGCTATCGCCCACTTTGTTTTGAGCGGCATCGCCTTCTCTTCTATAAAATCCGCCAGGTGTCTTTTGTATAGCCCGGTAGAGGTAAACCAGCGGTGGAAGCGCTCCGAGCCTTTGGCAAAACAAAAGGCGGTCAAGAGCAAAAAGGGTGTGGTGGGCAATACCGGCAGGATGACGCCCAAAGCGCCGAGCGCCAAAGATACACAGCCCACGGTCAAGTATACGTACTTCAGCGTCTTTTCCTCCCGCACTTCTTTATGCTACCGGTAAATTCGCCGGGAGAAGGCCGTATTCCTCTACAAGAAAAGCCTTCTCCCGGTATGGTCACTCTTAAGTTTTGTGTTTCGTGCCCTCTGTCCAGGTTCTTTCCTTGCCAGGCACAATTATTTTTCAATATTGCCCTCTTCTAGCGCGGTGTTTTCAGGCGCCGCCGTTTCCAGGACATTGCCCTCCACGTATTCTACGATACGCTGTTTTACTCCGCTCAGGCCAAGCAGCGCTATGAAGAGAGATATAGCTATATCTTTATAAAGCTCCGCGCCGCCCAACAAAAATATCAGCTTCAACATTTCGATACCGGCATAATACCCTTCCATGTGGAGAGTGATCATAATAACAGCAATATTCATGAATAAAACAGCGAAGATGGAGGAGCCGCCCACGCAGACATAAGCGACCTTTAAGTCTTTAGGTCCCCTGAGATACCTATAGCCAAAAAAAGACGCTATGCCTATGACAAAAGAAAGATAGCCTATATACCATCCCAGATAAGCCAAAACAGCCCAGGGGATCGAGCCTATGGCCGCTCCTGCTAAAGCTCCCGCCAAACCTCCTATAAAACTGCTGTCTTCGTAAACCGCTTCTTTCATAGCCGTACGCTCCTGTTTTCTATTTTATGCCCGAGCAAAAGTATATTTGTCCTGTTGGCAAACTTTTCACATTTATTATTTGGCAAAAACAAAAACCCGCTGAAAAAATTTCCTCGGCGGAACGCTTCTGGCGCCGGGAAAAACTAGCGGGTCATGCATGTTGTTTCTAAGTATTGCAAAAAAATGGGTATGCGGGAAACACGATAGCACCTCTATAAACACGTTGCCCGGTAAAAAGAATTGCCGGTCTATGCACTGTTAGTTTTCAATATACACAAATTATATTACTTGTTCAAGTTTTTCGCAAGGCGTTTTATATTATTATAGAGGTAAATAGCACGAAATCAGACCTGTGGGCAACCGTCATGCCGGCTTCACATTTTCTTGAGCTTCACCGTGACCGCGCTTATTTTTCCGTCGCGTAGGTAGGTAATTGAAATTGTCTCACCGGCTTTTTTGTTGTTGAGTGTTTGTACGAAATCCTCTATGTCATTTATGTTGGTAGCGTCCACTTTTATGATATTGTCGCCGACGAGCAGACCGGCGTCCTTAGCCGCGCTTTTTTTCGTCAGGGCCATGATCAGGACGCCTTTTTCTATTTGTTTTGGGTTTTTCTTTATCGTCAGTTCTTCTTTACCGGCGACCGAGGCGCCAAAAGAGCCGGGGCTTTTGTCTGTGCTTATCTCGGTTATGGCAAAGTCGAAACGCTTGCTTTCTTCCTTGCCGTTTATCTCGAGGGTGAGGAAGATACCGAGGGTCTGGCCGAGCAGATTGGCTTTCTCTATGTCTTTTTTGGCGGCAGGGAAAAAGGGCGTTACCCGCCATGTCCCGTACCAGCCGGGGCGGGTCACAAAGTCATCAAAGCCCAGCCAGCCGCCACCCCAATCGCCGCCGCCCCAGCGTCCCCAGCCAAAACCGATGTTGACGCCGGCCGGTTCTCTTTCATAGCTGATGCTGCCTTCGGCGAACAGGACTTCTTCAAGAGCGGTAGCGGGAGGTATGCTGGTATCTCTGGCGCCGGCATACAGGCTGGTGACCGCGGCGTTCTGCGAGGCCGGCAGCACACGGTGCGCTTTGCCGGAAAAGATCAAAGAAGCCGTGGGCCATTTTACCGTGATCGGCGCGCCGGTCTTATTGTAGATGGAAACAAACAGCCTGTCGGGATTTTTCTTAGGCAACGCGAAGCTTATATAAACGTCTTCGCCGTTATACTTCATACTGTAGTTTTCTACCGGATCGGCCAGCTTAAATGTGTAATAAGCCGCCGAACACACCGGCACATTAAAATACAGGAAAACTCCAAGCAGTACTACAAACAGCCTCATAGTCACTACCTCCTTGACAGTTTATCTATCTAACTACATTTTATGGCAGACGCTGTTATATGGCAATGTTTTTTATATTTTTGAGCTTGGTGGTTCTGACTGTTAGGCGGTAAAATCATGAATCTTATTTTTGCCGGTAGGCATGGTATTTTGGGCGTCCCTTGACTGTTGGGGAAAGAAATGGTAAATTTAATTTATTAATATTCACTTAGTGTTTATAGAAGGGAGACGATGGCTGTTAATACTAAAAACGAGGACGCAAGCGTGGCCGAGAAAGCAAGGGCTTTAGCTGCAAAAGAAGAATGCGCGATCTTATTGAGCAAGTTTAACCAGTTGCTGTCTGCTGATATACATGATTATACAAAACGGTTCTTCGTGGAAGCCGGCGCGTTTTTTCAAAATGAAGGGTTTGCCGTTTCTTTTAACAAGCAAAGTTTTTTTATCGCAATAAACCCTCAGTTAGGTTTGGAGGTAAAGGTCGATTGTGAGATAAAGCAGCCGAACAGTAAGATGATCGACGAGACGGATTTTATTTACGCGGCGTTTAAAGCGAGCAGCAGGAACCGCCCTAGCAAGACGGTTTTTCTAGCTAATCCGGATAAGATAACAGAGCTGAAAAAAAAGGCCTTGACTTGCAAGTGTGAAAAAGGCAGGTTGCCGCGTTGCATTTGCGGTGTGGATAAAAGTTATCTTTTTTCCCGGCTAGAAGACAAGATAGCTTATTTAAAAAGTGTTTTGCAGGACGCTTCTTACAGAAAGTTTGGCTATGCCCATGATGCTTCGACCAGCAGGTCAAAGGCCAGTCTGGAGTTTTTTTCCTCATTGGGAGAGGCTGTTGCCTATCTGTTTAAAGACAGGGTGCAAAAATAGGCTTTATATGTGACTCAAATATAGGTCGATGAGGCTTCCGGGGTTTGCCCGGAGGCCGTTTTTAATTATTTTTTCGGTATGGACCGCTATGAGGCGGTTTTTTGTTTGCGCGCGGCGTGAATGGACATAATGAAAAGCAGGTGTTATAATTCAAGTTAAGTTAGCCGTATCTAACTAAATTTACTAAGTTTTACTGCCGGAAAAACCGGTGGTATGTAGAGGGCTGTTTATTTTACCGAAAAGGAGAGGTTGCCTACTATGGAAAAAACGGTGAAAAGCGGTTGGCCTCGGCTTGTCGAGCTGGCCGCGACCAAAAAGGCCTGGATAATGTCTTCTTTGTTTTTGTCCGCGCTTGCTTCTTTGGCAAGTTTTGTGCCCTATGTGGCGATATATTTTATCATCCGCGAGGTGCTGGCAGCGTATCCACACTATGCGCGCCTTGATGTTGCTGCTGTGATGGCTTACGGCTGGCTGGCGCTGGCCGGTATCGCAGGGAATATCATATTGTATTTTTTAGCTTTGGCCTGTTCGCATATGGCGGCTTTCGGCACTTTATATGAACTGAAGGTGGGTTTTGCCACCCATCTGGCAAAGGTTCCGCTGGGTTTTCACATGCTGGCCGGCAGCGGCAAGCTGCGCAAGGTGATGGATGAAAATATAGAGAAGGTGGAGGGGTTTATCGCCCACCAGCTGCCTGATATCGTAGCTGCGCTGGTAGCTCCGCTAGTGATGGCGGCCATCTTGCTGACGCTTGACTGGCGTTTGGGCCTGGCCGCGCTTTTGGCTGTCGCGCTTTCTTATTTTGTACTGGAGCGGGCCTATGGCAGCGCAGGCAAACGGGAGATGATGCGTGAGTACCAGAGCAAGCTCGAAGATATGAACAATGCTACTGTGGAGTATATCCGAGGCATTTCGGTGGTCAAGGCTTTTCGCCAGACGGTGTATTCTTTTCGCCGCCTGCACCGGACGATACGGGCGTACACGGATATGGTCATACCTTATACTTTGAGCTGGGAAAACTATATGTCGGCTTTTATCGTCATCGTCAACAATGTCTATCTGTTTGTTTTGCCTGTAGGCATTTGTATCGGCATGTACACTGACGAACATGCCGCTTTTGCCGGCAAGTTTATTTTTTACCTTGTTTTCACGCCCGCGGTAGCGTCGGTGATGATGAAGGTGTTGTATGTGATGTCTAACGGCATGCAGATAATGGACGGGGTGGCGGTGATGGACGGTTACCTTGCCCGGGCGCCGCTGCCGCAGCCTGCGCAGCCGAAAGAGGCGGCAAGCTGGGATATTTGCTTTAACGAAGTTGTATTTACTTATGACGAAGCAAGCGAGGTCACGGCTCTTAACGGTGTGTCTTTTCTGGCGCGTCAAAATGAGGTGACGGCCATAGTCGGCCCCTCGGGCGGGGGCAAGAGTACTATCGCCCATCTGATACCGCGCTTTTTTGATGTGAAAAGCGGCGGTATCAGCCTGGGCGGCGTGGATATCCGCGAGATGGCGACCGGCTATCTGATGGAAAAGGTGAGCTTTGTTTTCCAGGATGTGTTTTTGTTTAAACAGAGCGTTAGGGAAAATATCCGCATGGGCAGTCCCGCGGCCACGGACGAAGAGGTAGTGGCGGCGGCCCGGGCGGCGCAATGCCATGAGTTTATCGACAAGCTGCCGGCTGGCTACGACACGGTTATCGGCGCCAAGGGGGTGCATTTGTCAGGCGGGGAAAAGCAGCGGCTGGCTATCGCTCGGGCTATCGTCAAGGACGCTCCTGTGGTGGTGCTCGATGAGGCGACCTCTTTTGCCGATCCGGAAAATGAACATCTTATACAAAAGGCGTTTGCAATACTCATGAAAAACAAGACGGTGGTCATGATAGCGCACCGTCTGGGCAGCGTGCGCGGCGCGGACAAGATCATCGTAGTGGAAAACGGCCGGGTGGCCGAGGAGGGTACGCATGACGCGCTTTTAGGACGCCGGGGCCGTTACCGGGAAATGTGGGAGATATATATGCAGGCGGCCAACTGGCGTTTGGCCGGCGGCGGGAAGGAGGGGGCGCGCTATGTCTAGGCTGCAGGCGGCGTTCATGCTGTCAGATAAAGGTTATGCCGATTTGAAAAAGGCCACATGGGCTGTCGCTTTGACGAATTTTGCCATGATGCTGCCGTTTATTGTTATACTCGAGGTGTTTGCCGAGCTTATAAAACCGCTTTCCGGCCAAGAGGCGTCCTCGATGAAGCTATGGCTACTGTTTGCTTTGGGCGTTGTGGGGGCGGGCCTTATTTTTGTCGCCAGTAAAAACGACTACAGGAAAACCTATATAGCGTCGTATATGGAGTCGGAAAATACCCGCGTGGCCGTAGCCGAGCATATCCGCAAACTGCCGATGAGCGTTTTTAACTCCAAAAACCTGTCCGAGCTTACGGGCAATATCATGGGCGACTGCGCCACGGCGGAACATGTGCTCAGCCACATCCTGCCGCAGCTGTTGGCGAACGCTGTCTCCACCACGGTTATCTGTCTGATGCTGGCCGTGCTGGACTGGCGTATGGCGCTTTCTATTTACTGTACGTTGCCGGTGGCTTTTTTGCTGGTTTTTTTGAGTGTGCGCGTACAACGGTATTTTGGTGAAAAGCACGCGCAGGCCAAGCTGGAAGTGTCTGACCAGGTACAGGAATATATCGACGGCATCAAGGTGATCAAGGCCTGTGACCTCGACGGGGAGACTTTTTCCAAACTGGAAAAAGCTTTGCGGCGGATGAAGGATTTGGCTATCAGGTTTGAGCTGGTAACAGGGCTTTTTGTCACGGGCGCGCAGGTGATAGTGCATGCCGGGGTGGGCCTGACAGTGTTTGTGGGCACATACCTGTTTGCCGGCGGCAGTATCGGCCTGCTGCCGCTCCTGATGTTTTTGCTGGTGGCGACGCGCATTTACGGGCCGGTAATAACTGAACTGACGTTGCTGCCGGAGCTTTTATACCACCAAATAGCGGTCAAGCGCATGCGCGCTTTGCAGGAGATAGCGATAATGGAGGGCGACGCGCAAAAAGAGATAACAAGCTATGATATCCTTTTTGAAAACGTGGGTTTTAGTTATAACAAAGGCGGAGGGGAAAGCATCCGCGATATGACGGTCAGCATACCGGCCGGCGGAGTGACGGCGCTGGTGGGGCCGTCGGGCAGCGGGAAAAGTACTGTGGCCAGGCTGATAGCGCGTTTTTGGGATGTCGATCGGGGCAGCGTCAAGATAGGCGGGGTGGATGTCAGGTCGCTCGACCCGGAACACCTGATGGGCTATATGTCATTTGTTTTTCAGGATGTGGTGCTGTTTAACGATACTGTGTACAACAATATCCTGGTCGGCAACGCCGGCGCTTCCGAAACGGAGGTGCTGGCCGCGGCCCAAGCCGCCTGCTGTGAGGGGTTCATAAACAAGCTGCCGCAAGGCTATGCCACGGTGCTGGGAGAAAACGGCAGTACCCTGTCGGGCGGCGAGCGCCAGCGTCTGTCTATCGCCCGCGCTTTATTGAAAAACGCGCCGCTAGTGCTGCTTGATGAGGCGACCGCCTCCATCGACCCGGAGAATGAGGCGCTTATCCAGCAGGCGATATCGGCGCTCATCAAGGGCAAAACCGTGATCGTGATCGCGCACCGGTTGAAGACGGTGGCCGGGGCGGATAAGATCATTGTCCTATCGGAAGGGCGGGTGGCCGAAGAAGGTGACCATGACGGACTTTTGGCGCAAAAAGGACTTTACCACAGGCTTTATAACATCCAGCGGCAAAGTATGGGCTGGAGCGTGTAAGTTTACTAGAGAGGATGAACAAATTGGACAAGCAAAAAATCAGAGAAGTATTGGCCGGCCAGCCGGAAGGTTTTCCGGCTACTATCGCCCAACAACTGGGCGTGAGCGAGTGGGCGGTAGTCAAAGAGCTGCCCGCCGAGGCCATGCGGCAAGCGCCGGTTGCAGCTTTTGACGAGATCATGGCAGAACTTACGCATTGGGGTGAGATCACTTTCCTGGTGCGCAACGGTTCGGTGGTGGCCGAGATCAAGACCAGCGTGCCGCCCGGACGTCACGGCGAGCGGTATTTTAATCTCGAACACGGCGTTGCGCCGCTGGGCGGGCATATCGGTGCGAAAAACCTGGCGGCGATATGTTTTGTGGAAAAGCAGTCCCGGGGAAATGAGACGCTCTCCATACAGTTTTTCGACCGCCAGGGCGACAATAT
The DNA here is from genome assembly GCA_031552765.1 of Acidaminococcales bacterium. Classification (GTDB taxonomy): domain Bacteria; phylum Bacillota; class Negativicutes; order Acidaminococcales; family JAISLQ01; genus JAVBME01. The sequence continues at coordinate 8,495 of JAVBME010000024.1, forward strand.
GTTTAAGATATACCTGTCGCGCACGGCGGACAAAAAGATAGTGCCGGAGCAGAAAGAGGCGTATTATAAACTGAGAAAGCGCCTGACGGACGATAAGTAAAAAGAGAGAGGCAAGCTAAAAATAGCTTGCCTCTCTCTTTGTCTGTAGCGGCACATGAAAAAGCCGCCTGCGTTCGTACCACAGACGGCTTTTCGCCCCCGTTGCGCATCGCCCAATGCGCAACTTCCACCGAAAACATTATAGCACGGGAATGCGGCGTCCGCAAGATAGCGAAAAGCGGAGGCGGGGTAAAATGTGTGATTTTTTATGCCGTGGTTTTTTGTGTCATGGAATGTCATGCGGCGTTTGGGATATACTTTTTACAATACCGCAATGTACTGGATTTTCTACTCTTCCCTGCCGCGTCAAGGTGTGGAAGCTGAACAAGATAGAGGATTGAGGCAGGAAAGGCTATAGGCCTAGTTGCCGCATAGATAGCCAAAAGAGGCTCCCCGCAAGTGTGCGGGGAGCCTCTTGATATAAGCAGTCATTTATATACCAGGATAAATACCACGGAGTTGTGTGTTTTTTCCACTATTTCCGCCGCGTCCATCTTGCTGCCCAGCGGCTGGTAATTTAAGGCGGGCGGGTCGTTGATGACGCTGAGGAGGTTGTTGATGTAGTTTATTTTTACGGCAAAGTTGGTGTTTTGCGGTACGACGCCCGTCTGGTCGAGGAAGTACTTGCTGTTGAGTATGGAAGAGGTAATGCCTATGACCTGGCCGCTTTGGTTAAAAAGCGGGCCGCCGCTGTTGCCCGGCTGTATGGGTACGCTGATCTGGTAAGTTCTGGGGTCGTCGCCCATGCCGGTCAGGGAATTTATAATGCCTTCGCTGATCTTGGGGTTTACGCCGAGCGTGGTGGCCATGGGATAGCCGATGGTAAAGACTTTCTCCCCCATGCGGGTACTGCCGACGTTGCCCAAAGAGGCGGGGACTGCCCAGGCCTCAAGTCCGGTTACCCTGAGGACTGCGATGTCGTTTTGCGGGTCTTTGGCAATAATGGTGGCCGAGGCGGTTTTTTCTTTGTTTAAAACTACCATTTGGCCGCTGCCTTTGGCTACTACGTGGTAGTTGGTAATGATTATGTTTTTGGCGACAAAAAAGCCGGTGCCGGAACCGATGAAGGTGGCGGAGGGCGTTGTTTGCGAGGGCTGGCTGGAGGGTGTCCTGCTGACAGGAACGCGCGTAAGCGTTATCTTGTTTTTGCGGTCTTCGATAGTCAGCCATATGGTGTTTTCATCCACTAGCATAAAGGCTATTGTATAGTACTTAGTGCCTTCTTTGGTGCCCATTGAATAGGCGCCGAAGAAACAGTTTTTAAATTTTGCTTCGTTGCTTTCGGACATGATCATTTTAAAATTGCCGACATTGTCCGTGCGGCCGTTGATTTTTGTGACGACGCCCACATAGTCGTATTTTTCGACTTTGGCGAGGCTGGCTTTTGCTATCACTACTTCAAACTGTACTTCGCCCATTTTGTATGACCATACGCCTTCGACGGGGTCTACCAGGGTGCGGTTGTACCAATAGTGGTTGAGGACGTTTTCGCGGGTGGTAGGCGCCGCCGCCTGGCAGGAAGCTGCAATAAAATAGAATAAGAGGCAAAAAAGCAGTGTGTACATCGTCCGTTTTTTCATGAGCAACACCTCGTAATTCAAAAGTAGATACCCTATGACGAAAAAAATATATCAACAACCAAAATGGGTTTGAAGACAAGAAAGAGGCGGCTTCGCAACTCTGAAAAAACATGCCGCGGTTTTAGTTGCAATGGAAAAAACGCGCAATTTTTCACGAACTGTATATGATTATTTTAGCATATTAAAGAAAAATGCGCCAAACAATAAATTATTCTATGATTTGTCTGGCCTGGCGGTCATTTCCCCGTTCATGAACCACATCATTACATAATATTCCGCGTCGGGGAATTCTTTGTTGTACATTTTGCGCACAGTCAGCGCTATATAATTGCCTTTTTCTTTGCCTTCGGGCTGGAAGTTCCAGATTTGGAGTAGGTGAAGGGGGCGTCTTTGCCGTCGATGGTGGCGCAAAAGACCGTCTGGAAGAAGATGTAGGTGCCGGGGGTGAGGTCGGAGAAAACGGGGAGCGGCAGGGCGTCCGGCTGTAAGAAGCCCGCCGTGCCTATCAGTCCGTGAAAGAATGGGCCAAACATCAGGCCGAACCCTACCACGAAAAACAAGACCGAGCCTGTCAAAAAATCTACGGTGTTTTTCATAAGGATATTGCAGGTATTTTTGGAGCGGCATAAACCCGCTTCTACCATGGCGAAACCCGCCTGCATCCAGAAAATCAACATGGCTGCGATGAGTGTCCACATGATGTTAAGATCTTTAGCAACACTTGCAATTTCCTTATCCATAGCGACCGGCCTCCTTAAACAGTTTGTGTATAAATAAACATACACGCATAATAATGTGATTATGTGTGTGTGGAATTTTAACAAGGAGGATTGGTCTGCTTATTTAAATATTTTAAAGATAAAAATAAAATTAGTCAATAGGTTTTTTAATTGTTGTTATTGCATAATATTTTATATAAAATCCTGTCAATTAACGTAGCAAAGAGCGAAAAACCGCCCGGCATACGGGCGGGAAGGTCAGAAGAAGGCGGCGGCCAGGGCGAGCAGGATAGCGAGCAGGGCGAAGTTTATGACGCTGAAGACGGCCAGGTATTGCAAAGGGCGCGAGCGCGGGGCGCGTTTGTAGTAGCGGAATGAGATGAGGCTGGCCAAAGAGGCGATGAGTGTGCCGAGGTCGCCGATATTGACGCCGAGGATGAGGTCTTTGTAGTTGCCGGTGAAGCCGGCCAGGATGAAGGCGGCAGGGACGTTGCTGACTACCTGGCTGAGAGCGGCGGCGGCGAAAAGCTCACTGCCGGCGAGGTAGGGCACGATGGCGGCGCGCAGGGCGGGGACGGCGGAGAGGTTGCCGCAAAAGAGGAAAAAACAGGCGAAGGTGCCGAGCAGTTTGTAGTCGACCAGCTTGAACAGGCTCTTGTCGACGGCGAAGGCGGCGGCGCACACGGTGAGGAGGAGGGAGAAGGGGGAGAGGACCCGCAGTACGGAGGCCAGGCAGAGAAGGAGCAGGGCGAGAAAGAGGGCGGCGGCGTATTTGTTGACGTAGACGTCGCCGCCGGGGGCGAATTTTTTTATCGGGCGGGGCTTGACCCAAAGTACCGTGGGGGCGATGAGGAAGAGGCTGGCGGCGGTGGCCGGCAGGGTGATGCGGAAGAATTCGCCTATGGACAGGTGGAAGTAGGAGTAGAGAAAGAGGTTTTGCGGGTTGCCGATAGGCGAGAGCATACTGCCAAGGTTGGCGGCGACTGTCTGCATGGCGACGGTGAAGATGGTGTAGCCGTGGAGGCCGGCGTCGCCGAGGATGGCGATGGCCAGCGGCGCGAAGACGATAAGGGCGACGTCGTTGGTGACGAGCATGGCGGAAAAAAAGCTGGCGCAGATGAGGATGAGGCAGAGCCGGCGCGCGTGGGCGGCTTTGCTGATGAAGTAGCGCGAGGCGGCGGCGAAAAGGTGATTCTTCGCCAGGGCGCTGATGACCAGCATGAGGCAAAAAAGTATGACGAGAAAGTGCAGGTCTATATGGCGAAGCGTCCAGGCGGCCGGCGGCACAAAGAGAAAGGAAGCGGCGGCTGCGAAAAAAGAGCCGGCCAGCTCGGGCTCTTGTTTGATGAATGTTTTTAGCTTAGGCAAGGTATGGCCTCCTCGGAGGTAGTAATAGCAGGACAATTATAAGCTTTTTGGCGGCAAATGGCAATTTAGGCGGGCGTCAAAACAGCGCCCGGATTAGGGGCGCTGTGCGGGCGGTTTTTAGGGCGAAGTACGGGCGAGCGGGTCGGGGCCGTATTTATTGGAGCCGGGCTTGCCTTTTTTACCAAATAATACTATGTAGAAGGCGAGCTGAGTGATGATGTATAGGAGCTGGCCGGTTTGGTATATGGGCTTATAAAGAAAAAGCGTCTGTAGAAAGAGCGACAGCAGGTAGTAAAATACGGCAGTGGAGGATTGCCAGCCGATGTCCTGCCAGCGCCTGACGATGACCGGCAGCATGACGATAAGGGAGAAGATATTGACGGTAAGGAAAAACATGGTGAAACGGTGGTCGAAAAGGCTAAGCGGGACGCCGTGGTCAAGGAGGCGCTGGAGGCTGCCGGCCAGGCCGAGCTTGCCCACGAGGAAAAAAGTCAAAAAAAGCTCTGCGGCGTGAAAAACGATAAAGCGCCAGAAAAAGGCGCTGCGGCTGAGGCGACCGTTGAAAGGCCGGAGTTTTGGGGAATCGGGCACGGGCGGCGCTCCTTTCGTGCAGTAATCGCGGTTTTAGATAAATAGCAAGTTAGGGATATTTCGCTGGCCGGGCGGGAAAATCCTGCCAAGGGGCAAAAGTAGGATGTTAGTATTGCTATTTTACGTAAAGCAATATGTAATGCAAAAATTAATAAACGCTGTCTGGGCGCGGCAATATGCAAAACACAGGCGACTGTATACATACAGGGAAAGGGGGTGGTGAAAAAAGACCGGCAGTATCGTATCCCAGGCGATAACGGCAAACAAAACTGAAAAGAGGTGTTGGTGATGCGTGCAATGAAACTCCCGGCAGTTCTGGTATTTACGGTTTTCCTACTGCTCGGCCGCGGCAATATATCGACGCCTAATATCACCAAAGCGGTTACCCCTGACAACAAAACTTCGGATAAGGTACTGAAAATAGTTACTACTACAAGCATAATACACGATCTGGTACATGAGATAGCAGGCTACTTTGCCGACCTGAGAAACGGCGGCTACATAAACGCCATGAAGTCAAATGTAAAAACGATAGTGGATGAACTCGAATAAGCTATGCGAAGCCCTCTGGCTGCAAACCGGCAATGCGCCGGTTTGCAGTCTTTTGCTTACAGGGTGTACAATCAAGGCAGGACAACGATAAGGCGGTGGTCATGATGAAGTATGTTTACCAGGTGCGCTCAGGCAAAAAAGAAGAGCTGATAGACATAACGGGCCGGGTGCGCGAGGCGGTAAAAGAGAGCGGCGTAAAAGACGGCCTGTGCCTCGTATACTGCCCGCACACGACGGCGGCGGTGACGATAAACGAAAACGCCGACCCTGACGTAGCTAAAGACATCGTGGCCGGCTTGCAAGAAGCGCTGCCGGACCTCGTGGCCTTTCGCCATATGGAGGGCAACTCGGCCGCGCATATAAAGTCGAGCGTAGTGGGCGCGAGCGAAACACTCATCGTCGCAGGCGGCCGGCTGCTGCTTGGCGCCTGGCAGGGGGTATACTTTTGTGAATTTGACGGGCCACGGCAGCGGGAGTTTTTCGCAAAAGTGGTGGCGGGGTAGCTATGTGGACAAAAGAAAAGCGCCCCGGTCGCGGGGCGCTGGGTGAGCCTGCTGCCGCCTGGCCTGGTAGCGGCGCGGGGGCTATTCGTCAGTGGTTTTCTTTTCAAACTTTATTTTGGATAAGTTTATTTTAGTGAGGGTGCGCTCGAGGGCATTGTTAAAAGCCCGGTCTTCGCTGGAGCCGCTGGCGCGGCCGGAAACGGCCTCGTCTACGAGATAGCTGGTGACGTCTTTATCGACGACGATGATTTCGGTAAGGATGGTGTGTTGGGAGCGCTTGGTACCCCACCATACATCCATTTTTTGTTTGGTGTCGGTGATACGGCTGTGCACGTATACGACATAGTCGGCGTTGGCTTCTTTAGCCAGGGCTTTGAGGTCTTTTTCTTTGGGCATAAAGCCGAGGTCGCTTTCGCGGACGGTATCGGTCGACTGGTTTTCACGGATATATTTACGCAGGATTTTGTAGCAGGTGTCGAACGGTACTATGTTTACGCTGTGGTTGCTCTGGAGGTCTTCTTTGACGCTCTCGTAGAGCACATTGGCGGATTTGTTGGGGTCGGCGACGCCTCTTGGGTCAAGGTGGACAAATACCGCGATAGTGGGTGAAGATTCTGTGATGGGGAGGGGTTTTTTCTTGGGTTTGGCTTCGTCGTCTTCAGCGGCCAGCGCCGGGTTGAGGGAAAATACTGCGAATGTTCCCAATAGCAGGAGTAGGGTGAGGAATTTTTTCATGATGCAGCTCCTTTGTTTGTGATCAGGCCATTGCAAAATTCTAGGAGAATTAAAGGATTAATTCGCGCGAATTTTGCAAATTCCTGCTGGATAAAGAGCTATTACTAATATTTTTTGACTGCCGCTTTTAAGGCCGGTTGACTATATGCTGACAAAATTTGCCCTGTGGGGCAATAGCCAAAATGCCGCTATAATGCCAATACTTCCTTCTTTGCAAGTGAAGGGCGTTTGAGGGGTGTGCGGGGGCGGGCGTGTTTGTGCATGCGATATTTGCGCAATGTAGGTGACTGCATTGCGTTTTTTGTTTCTCACCCTCCGGGTATGCATGGCTGTACGAGAATTTTGCATATTGCAAAATTTTCTACAGCCTTTGCTCGCCTTACTTTTTCCCTTGCCGCGGCGGGCCGCCCTTGAGGGGTGTCGTAAGGCTGGGGCCCGCCGGGGTGGGGGGATAATTAATCACCATAAAAAAGTGACTGCCGCCCAGCGTCCAAACTAGCGGCAGTTACTAACTGATCACTATGAGGGCGGCCGTCTACGGTGGCGCCTCTTTATTTTTATGTTGTAGCAAGGGTGCAGGTGGTTGGCAATGTAAAAATGTGATATTTTAGCAATCAAGAATATTTTGTTGAAACAATTAGATACATATTTATTCCTTTTTTAGATAATTAGAAAATCTATCCAAAGCTAATTTGCGCATAGATATTTCATTTTTTAAATCACCCAGCTCCGCAAAGGTCTTATCGTAGCCATCTGGCATAAATACGCAGTCCCACTGAAAAGAACGATCGCCACTAGGCTTTTTACATATTTTCCCTTTTGTTTTTCCTTCGAAAAATTTAATGTTTTTTCCATCACAATATCCAATTATAGTGACTGCTTCAGCATTGGAGTTTCCATAGAATTTTGCGAACTTTTCTGCTTGTAAAGAATCCCAGAAAATTTGTGTTAATCCTCCAGGTAGTTTGCTAAAAGTTTTTATATATAGACCTGTATGTTCAACAAAAAGTGGCCGCCCTATTTTGTAAAACGCTTTTAGTATTTTATCTTTTACTAAAACTTTAGTATCCGTTGTTTGAAGTTCTTCAATTTTTTCTTTAAAAGGGATTACTTGTATATTAGCTTGTTTTAATATATTTGTAGTTTCTTTTATTTTATGCGTATTTCTACTTAAAAATCTTATTTCCATAGTTACCATCCTAAAATGCACAAAATTTACATATGGATCCAGTTTTGATAAAAATATTAAAGAAGAATATGTTATTTATTATTTTGAAACAGTGTTCTTTTTCATATAATCCTTTATGTCATTAACAAAAAGAGAGAGTAAATCACCTTTTTGTAATTCTTTTTTAAACCAAAAACCATTTTTTATGCCTAAGTCCTTACGTATTGCAAATAAAACATTTTCTATATAAAATAAAGTTTCTTCTGGAGACTTAACTGTAGCATTTCTATATTCTGACCATTTTTTTACTACATTATTAGAACCCCATAAAGTAATTTCCTTTGAAAAAACTATCATTCTATTCATCAACTCTTGTTCGCTTATTTGCGCTCCACCCTTATCAGACATTAACATATCAAAAAGCAAACTTACAAATTTATCATAGGGTTCTTTCATTTGCTTCCTAAGTTCAGATTTTACTGAATTACGGTGCTCAAGTAATTTTACATAAACAGAAATAATAGAGTTTATGATAATGCCGGAAACAGTAATTGCACCGGATATTACAGCTATTATAAGAACTGTTTCCAAAGATGCGATTTTCTCAGTAAAATTTAAAAACCATGTGGCAAAGGAAACAATACCAGCATAGACAATGTTTAAAAGCCATATTATTGCTCCAATAGTAATAGATAATGATATTAAACCTATTAATAAATCTTTTGGTTTTTGCTTCATAAGGATGCCTCTCTCCAAAAAGATTTTTGTATGAATATTTTGATATGTTTCCTTAGAGTTGCTTTTTAGGCGGTTTTTTACACGTATAGCCGGTCGCCAAACCGGCGACCGGCTATTATTTCCCCCCGGCGGCTTTTTGGGCTTTTTTTATTTCGGCGAGGTAGGTTTGGAGGTTGGATATTTCTATGGCTTGCCAGGTGCCGTCGTCGAGTTCTCGCATTTTGAGGTCGAGGACGGTGGTTTCTTTAAGGTCGGGGTGGTAGATGGTGAGGCCGAGGGTGGCGGTTTTGCCGTCTTTTTTTGTGTAGGCGATGCCTTTTAGGGTGGCGTTTTTGAGGCCGGTTTTTTCGGCGAGGGTTTTGCTTTCTATTTTGATTTTGGGTGAGTTGCCGCCGCTTGGGGCTTGGCCCTCGGGCTTATCGGGGCTGCCGGTTTCTATGTAGAGGAGGATGCCTTCTTTGAGGGCGGCGACGAGGGGTTGTTTGAACATGGCGGCGATGCCGGCGGCGAAGGGGTTGTCTTTGATACGCGGGTCGTCTTTGAGGGTGGCGGCTATGAGGTCGTCGTAGGCGCGCGGGAGGATGGCGTCGAGGTCGACGTGTTTTTGGAAGGCGGCGGTATCGTGTTTTTGCAGGGCGGTGCGGATGAGTTCGAGTGAGTAGGCGGGGGTTTTGGTGAAGTAGAGGAAGTACCAGGCGAGGGCGCAGAGGAGTACGGCGATAGCGGCTATGAGGAGGGTGCGTTTTTTGCCGGGGCGGTTTTCAGGTGCATAGGTTTGCTGCATGTTGGTCTTCCTTCCTTGTTTTATATTAGCGCTTTTTAGTAGCCTTTTTGTTTGCGGTTGTAGTCGCTGACGGCTTTGTTGGCTTTTTCTATGGCTTCGTCCTGGGCTTCTTTGACGCGGCGGATGTCGTTGTTACCGTTTTCTACGTAGTCTTTGGCTTTTTGGATGTAGTATTCGACGTCGTTGCGGCTGGGGTTGTGGCTGAGGTATTCTCGAAATTCGGGGTAGCCGCCAAAGCCGAGGTTGCTGCCGCCGGCGACGTAGCCGAGGGCGGCGGAGGCGAGGGAGATGGCAAATACGGCGGTGAGGAGTAGTGTTTTTTTCATGTGGTCACATCCTTTTACTGAGTTTGGCCGAGGGAGTCGCTGAGGGCGGCGAGGTCGGGGGTAAGGGCGTCGGCTTCAAGGGGGTCGAGGGTGTCGTTGTCGTTAGGGGCTGCCGGCGCGGTTTTTTCGTCAGGGGATGGTTGCGGTAGGGTTTGGGGGGCGGTGTCTGTGGTTTGGGCGGTGATGGTTTGGATGCGTTTTTTGGCTTGGGGGAGGCGGGGGTCGTTGGCGGCGGCGTTTTGGACGAATTTTTGGTAGGCGTCGAGGGCTTGGTTGGTTTGGCCGGCTAGGTAGAGGGCGTTGGCTTTGTTGTTGAGGATGGTGTTGTCGTAGGGGGAGAGTTCGAGGGCTTTGGTGAAGTCGGCTATGGCGGGGAGGTATTGTTTTTGCCGGGTGTAGAGGAGGCCGCGGCTGTTGTAGGGCGAGGGGGAGGTGGGTGTGAGTTCGATGGCTTTTTGAAAGTCGTCGAGAGCGAGGGGGTATTGCTCAAGGCTGCGGTAGCAGATGGCGCGGGCCAGGTAGGTGGTGGCGCCGCCTTGTTTTAGTTTGATGATGGAGCTAAAGTCGCCTGCGGCGAGGTCGTATTGTTTGCTTTGGAGGTAGATGAGGCCGCGGTAGTGGTAGAGGATGCTACGGAGAAGGGGTGGGCTGAGGGCGAGGGCGTTGGTGTAGGCTTCGATGGCTTGGGGGTATTTTTTTTCGGCGGTGGCGAGGGCGGCTTGGTAGAGCCAGCCCCAGAAGTTTCTGGGGACGATGCGCGGGAGTTTTTCTTTGTTTTTGGCTACGGGCCAGTAGACGGGGCTGAGGGCGGCGAAGGCCGGGGTGGCGGTGAAGAAGAAGAGTAGGAGTGTGGCGATAAGTTTTTTCATGTTTGGCGTCCTTTCTAGGCGTTGGTCTGGTTTTCTTCGCCGGTTTCTTCGGCCGGGGCGAGGGGGTTGGGGCCGTAGGCGTTGGGGTGTTTTTCGCCTTTCATGACGAGGAGGGTGATGAAGAAGATGATCTGGGCGACGGTGACGACGGTGTTTATGGTGGAGAAGGGCGGCTGGGTCTTGCCGTGAAAGAGGAGGGAGGAGAGGGAGCTGACGGCGAAGATGCCGAGGGCTAGTATGGTGGGCATGCCTATGTCGTGGGCGCGCCTGATGGTGGTGGGGAGGATGATAAGCGAGAAGAGGGCGGGGAAGAGGTAGAAGATGAGGAGGGAGCTGTCAAGGGGGAGCTGGTTTAGGCTGACGGTTTCCTGGCCGGTGGCGGCGGCGATTTGGTGGATTTTTTCTATGATGCCGAGTTGGAGGGCGAGGAAGGTTTGGAGGGGCAGGACGAAGATGATGAGAAAGAGGAGGAATTTAACGTTGCGCCAGATGAATTTTTTCCTGTTGAGCCGGCCGCGCCACTGAAGCCATTCATTTATGATGTGCATGTTTTTCTCCTTTGTATGAAGGTAAGGTTTTGAGCTACTGGGCTGCTTTAAATTCACCAGCAAGTTACCGGCAAGTTAAAGTAGGAATTGATTGATACTAATTTTGCTAGATAAATTAAAGGATTTAGATTTTTTGTTTTCATTTTACACTCTTTTATTTTTCTTGCCAGCAAGTTAAAGGCAAGTTAAAAATTAAACCCAAAAGGGCAGATATTTCATGTGTTTGGGGGCTGTGCTGGCATCTAAGGGTTTGATAAAGCCTTTTTCGATGGCGCTTTTGATTAAACGCGAGATGCTGGCAGAGCTTGTCTCGCTCAGGCCAAATCTTGTACGTAATGACGCATTGGTCATTTGTTCGTTTTTTGCTTGTTGCAGGCATGCATGCAGGTAGCATGTCCGCAGCTTATCTTCCGTGCCCATGTTGCTAAACGGAATATGTGAATATAAGGTAACTCGTGTTGCATTATCGAAAGTTTCTATTTTTGGGGAAGGCAGTTGGTACAATTCGCAAAAAGCGGCTACTTTATCCCAGCCGCTACCGCGTTCTTCGCATATGCCCAGTCTTCTTGTCAAAGTAGCTAGCCTTTCGTTTCTGGAACGTGGCGGGTTATCTATAATCCGGCGTATATCTATGAGAGGGGTTCCTGGATTTGTGATTTCTATACGATTGGTAAATATTTCAACCATTGGGCCTGTGCCGGCGATAGAAAAATCTTGATGTATGAGCGCATTGGCGACAAGTTCTCTTACGGCAATTTCAGGATATACGGATATTTTTTGTCTAATGCCGTCTTTTATTGTTTCGTTCTGCGGCAATAAATTATCTATGAATTTTATCAAATTTTCAAATCCGCAGGCATAGCCTTTTTTACCAACTTCTTCGCGCAGTGTGTTTATACGGTCATTTTTTTCATATTGTATGACGCGCACGCTTTTTCTATCAGTGTTTGTAAACATGTCGGATTGTTTTGCAAAAAGTATAGCGCCCAGGTTTGTAATGGCAAATAGCCCATTGTCTTGCGCTGCTATAAGCTTGTCTTGAAGAAGATAGTGCAGTATTTGTGCGCGCTCTGTGGGCAGGGTAGTTTTTGTCATGTCAAAATAGGTAGGGTAGTCAAGTAGTTTTAGTATATCGGTAGAGGATACATTTTGTCTGATTAAAAATTCTTCGAAATTTGTTTCATTTATTTTTTGCCATAGATTGGCTTCCAGATTAGGATGGTCTTTGATTTTTTTAGTATAGCTGCCAACTCTTATATAGGCATTGCCTTCAAACGTGACGGGGCTGTTTAGTGCTTTATAAACCACTAAGACGGCTATTTTTTTATCTTGAATATTTGTTTTGTGAAATTCGAAATTTGCATTGCTACTTAGTAATTTTCTTAGCCAGTTTTGTAATTCTTCGCTGCCTATTTTTTTGTTTTCGTAATCGAAGGTCGTACCAATGATATTATGAGTAGTGTCTTCAATACCCCATATAATATAAGCAAATTCTTTTTGTTTACATGCAGCGGAGTTGGCTAAAGCACTGATATTTTCGCCGATTGTCTTAGGGTCGCTGTTATTTTGTTTCAGTTCCAGGCATTCTGCTTCGGCGGTTTGTAGCAAATTTTTTACCAATAAATCTATGTTATTGCTAAACATTTTGGTACCCCTTTTTGCTTTTTTATATGCCTGCGAGGTCTTCGTCGCAGAGAAAGTCGTTTTGCCTGAGCATGCCGAGGCGGAAGATGAGGAGTTCTTTGGTGACTTCGAAGCGTTCGGCGAGGTCGCCGATGAGGTTGGTTTGGTGTTTTATTTTGCGGATCTCTTTGTATGGTATGAGCTGGAGGGCAGACCAGGTGAGGGCTTTGGTGGCGATTTTGTCTTCGCCGAGCAGCCAGAAGGGGAAGTTGGCGGCGCAGTAAAAGGGGGAGCCGAGGCTGGTGAAGTGGTGGCCGAGCTGTTCGGCGATGATGCAGCGGTGGAGGTAGGGCTCGTCTTCGGCGTCGGGGATGAGGCGGTTGATAACGATTTTAGGCGTCTGGCCGTCGTTTATGTAGAGGCCTTTTATGCCGCCGGGGAGGTGGGCGTATTTGAGGGCGATGTTTTGCGCGTCAAGTTTGTCGAGGAGGGGTTCGAGGTTGGGCCGGGCGCGTTTAGGCGCGGGGAGGGCATTTTCGGCCAGGGCGGCTATTTCTTTGATGGCCCGGCGGGTCTCGTCTTCTGTGAGGACGAGGCCCAGGCTGACCGCGCTAAGGAGGGCGCCGCCGCTCTCTTTGTGGCGGGCGGCTTCGAGCTGGCCTACGTTTTGCGGCTGGTCGAAGTCGCCGTTTTCGAGGTGTGTGATCTCGTGCAGGTAGGCTTTTTTGTTTTGTTCGTGGCAGTGGCGGGAGTTTATGACTATGGTGCTGCTGCCGTCGGGGTTTTTGCGGGTCATGGCTTTTAGGGCTATGGGCATGTCGGCTATGTGTACAGATGTTTTATCAGTCATGATCGTCATCTTTCGGTTGCATTTTTTGCACCATTTTTACGACGAAGTCGATGTCTTCTTTGGTGAGTTTTTTGGAGGCGTCAAAGAGTATCTTGAGTTTGGGGTCGTCGAAGATCTGCTGGGCGTAGGCGGCGGCTTCGGGGTCGCTGTAGTAGCCGTCGCCGTGGGGGGCGTCGGTGCGGCCGAGGAGGTAGTCGACGGTTACGTTGAAGTATTGGGCGATTTTCTGCACGGTGTCGATTTTAGGCGAGACGCGCTTTTTTTCGTAGTGGTCTATGGTCTGCTGGGAGAGGCCGAGCACGGAGGCCAGCTGCTCCTGGGTGAGGCCTTTATCTTCGCGCAGTTGGCGCAGTATTTGTGCAAACATGTCAATACCTCTTTCATTATTATTAATAGTTATTATACTAGTGAAAATAGTAAAAAACAATAGGTTTTTTATTTTTTTCCTCTTGACTACTCTTGAAAAGAGTATTAATATATAAACAGAGATACTCGCAAAATGAGTAAGAAGAAAAAAGGAGGATGCGGACGATATGGTGGCAAGAGAGGCTCTGGTCAAGGCGCGCGGCGAAAGAAAACAGGAGGAACTGGCGAGGCTGTGCGGCGTGCGCCAGCAGACTTACAGCCATTGGGAGCGGGGGCGCTGCACGCCGGGCGTGGCGAAGATGTTGGTGCTGGAGCGGCTTTTGGGCAGGCCGAAGGAGGAGCTTTTTTTTGATATTTTTAACTCTTGCAATGAGTAAAAAGGGGGTGGGCGTATGAGAAAGTACCAGGAGATTTTGATTGGCTACCAGGCGAGGGGATGTAGGAGAAGGCGCGCTTGGTGGAGCGATTTGATGTTGTGGGCAGGGTTTATGGTTATGCTGCTGACTGCGGCGTGCTATATGAGCTATCAGGCGGGAAGGGTGGATGGTTTGCTATGGCGGTGAAGGGGTTGGCGGCGCGTGAGCGGCGCGAGCGGATAGGCTGGTGCGAGGTGTGCGAGGGGCCGGTGTATGACGGTGACCTGGTGCTGAGGGACAATAACAGCCGCCACCGGGCGTTTATCTGCGAGGCGTGTTTTGAGAAAGCGGGCAAGGCTGATGTGGTTGAGTGGCTGAACGGGAGTATTGAGGAGGCTTTTTAAAGGAAGATGAATTATATCAGGCAGCTGAACGCCTTTTTTGATTTCACGTGCCGTAACGGGTTGCCTTCAATAGCGCAGGTTGTTTACCATAATTTGCTGGCTATAAACAATAGCGCCAATTGGGCCGAAACTTTCGGAGTGACCAATCAGAGGCTGATGCTTATTTGTGCGATAACGGATTTAAAGACGCTGGTCAGGCACCGCAATTATTTGAAACAGGCGAGGTTGATCGAGTTTGAGGCGGGCAAGAAAGGAAAGCCGTCGCGTTACAGGATGGTGAAGCTGTACCGCGAGGAAGAAAAAATAGGGTGGAATAAATCCACCCAAAACGCCACTGAAAACGCCACCCTAAATGCCACTGAAAACGCCATACATAATAAACCTAAAGAGAAAGGGAAAGTGAAAGAAAAGAAAATATTAAAAGAAAAGTTTGAGCCGGTGGCCGCTTTTGTGGAGTACGCAGGCGGTGACGGAGAGCTTTTGGCGGCGCTCGAGGCTTTTGCCGCTATGCGCGGGAATATGGGCTGCCCGCTGGAGGAAAAGGGGCTAGTGGCGCTGCTGCGCGAGCTAGACCGGCAGGCGGCGGCCGGCGGGCAGAAAGTAGCGATGCTGGAGCAGAGCGTACTGCGCGGTTACCGGGGCGTGTTCCCGGTGCGGCGGGAGGCGCGGCCTCTCCCTGGTACGGAGAGCGAGGCGGTATGGGTGAAGGAGACTAAGAAAAAGCGCCCGCGGCGGGGCTGCGAGCGGTGCGGCGGCGAGGGTTATTTTGAGGATAAAGAGCGCGACCGTGTGATGGAGTGCGGCTGTTGGGGCTATTATGACTGAAAGTGGGGTAAACGCTATGGCAGAGGCGGTTATTTTAGGGGTGAGGGTACGGCGGCCGGCGGATATGCCGGACTGCGAGGCGGCTTTTTATGTTAGGGAGGAGCTGGCGCTCGGCAAAGGAAGGCTGGCGGCTATGGAGATAGAGATATTGCCCGGCGGTTATGTGAACCTGAGGCCGCATTACGATACGGTGATCAGGGTGCGGCGGGTGACGGGCTATTTGTCGGCGACAGTGAATTTCAACGACGCCAAGCGCGCGGAGATGGCGGCCAGAGAGGGGCATATATGAGGGTGAAGGATTATTTAGGCCAGACGCGGCATTTGGACGGACTTATCAAAGCGAGGAAGGAGCAGCTGGCCGAGCTTAGGGATATGTCGGAAAATATCCGGGTCAACCGCCTGAGCAAGATGCCGCGCTGTAAGAGCCAGGGGGACACTATTTCGGCGACGGTGGCGCGGCTGGTGGACTTGGAGCTGTTTATCGAGGCGAGTATAGAGCGGCTGGCGGCGCTGAAAAAAGACATTGCCCTGCTGGTGGAGGGCCTGCCGGAACTAGAGCTGCGGCGAGTGCTGGAGCTGAGGTATCTGAACTGCAAAAAGTGGGAGGAGATAGCGGACGATATGAGCTATAACTTTCGCCATGTGCACAGGCTGCACGCCCGGGCGCTGGCGCGGCTGGAGGAGGAGTGGGCGCGCCGGGAACTTGGCCAAGGGGCGTAAAAGGAAAAAGCCGGGCCAGAGGCCCGGCTGCGCTACTATGGTAACAAGAGAAAGGAGCTAAATGATGGCGAAGGCGGACAGGAAAAAAGGGGCTGGGCAAGCAGGCGGGAGTATTTATGATAATACGGATTTTTCGCGCTATGAATTAGGCGGCAGGGCGGATGAGAGAAAGGGACTTTACGACAATACGGACTTTTCGCGTTATTGCACAAGTAGTGAAGATTACTGCGCGGAGAAGGTAAGAGGGCTGCCGGAAAAGGAAAAACAAGGTGCATTGGTGGTTTTGGGGCAACTTAATGAAGATGTAAAAGACAGCGAGCGTAGGCAGGTGTTTGACGATTACCTGGCTTACCGCGAGGCAGTCGAGGCCGGGCGGTTTAAAGACGCGCCCAAAGAGGAGTTCGGGCCGGGTTTGCAGGGCTTTCTCCTCAAGCGCGGCGAGGCGGAGGGCGATAAGAAGCGGTATTTTGGCAAGGAGTCGGCAGTGCGTAGGGAACTGACGGCTGAGGAGGAACGAGCGAAGGCGGCGGAGGAAGCGAAAAAGCAGGCTGCTGCTAAAGGCATCGCGGCAGGCAACGCGGGAAGTGAAAATGCCCCGTCCGCTAATGAGGGCGGGGGTGTGGGCAGCAATTTTGGCGGGTTTCTGGCGCAAGAAGAGGAAAACAAAAAGAACAGGGCGGTGCAAGAGCTCGCCCGAAATACTGCGCCTTTCTTGAACGAGGCCGGTGGCGCTGATGCGCAGGAGATAGTAGGTGGGTTTGGGGAAGAGCCCATAAAAGCACTGGGAAATATGCTGAGTATACTGGCGACAGGCAGTTTAGGCGGTTTTAGGGCGATAACAATAGGGGGCAGGAGTTTTACCGCGGATGATGTTGTAGAGGTTGGTCGTACTATAGGTGAGTTTAAGGATGTATATGATAAGGCAGTAAGTGAAGGACGAAAAGAGGAAGCTTTTGAGGAGGCTTTTGGGGTTGTGACGTGGGAGAAGTTGAAGGAGAAGGTGATCAGCCGTTTCCTGCAAAAGATGGGGCTGAACAAAGTGCAGGGAGATACCCTGGGCGCGGCGGGAGCAGGGGCTTTGCCGAGAAATGAAGGCAGGGGAGAGTGGCAAGGCACAGGAATAGGCACAGCGGATTATTCGCGCTATATGGCTTTGGATAATTAATGCAAAAAACTGTTTGCGCTGCGGATGCCTTGTGAAAATATTGCCCGGCATGCTTAATATGCCGGGCAGCAGGTGATGATGATTTCAATTGTTTAAGGAGTTGTAGCTTTGCTGGGCCATGTTGTAGTCGTAGCTGTCTTTAGGCGCCAGGTCCAAGCACTTTTTGTAGTCAGTTTTGGCGGCTTTTTTGTTGCCGGCGGCTTCATGGCATAAGCCGCGCTGATAATGGGCGCTGTAGTTTGTGGGCTGTTTTTTGATGACGAAGTCAAGGTCGGCAATGGCGGCGCTGAACTTCTCTTGTAGGCAATACATAGTGGCGCGGTTTTCGTAAGCGTTGTAATTGTCAGGCTCCAGTTCTATTATTCTGGTGTAGTCGGCCTGCGCTTTATCGTAGAAGGTTTGCATAAAGAAAACTTCAGCGCGGCTAAAATAGTATTTGCTGTATTTTGGGTCGAGTTCAATGGCTTTTGAGTAATCAGCGGCGGCCAAACTGTAGCGTTTCTGTTCCTGGTAGATAAGGCCGCGGTTGTAGTAGGCGTAGACAAGTCTGGGGTCTATTTCAATAGCTTTTGCGTAATCGGCTATGGCTAGGTCGTAAAGGTTTTGCTTGCCGTAGACCAAACCGCGGTCGAAGTAAACATGGGCGCGCTTAGGGTCAAGCGCGATAGCTTTAGTAAAGTCGGACACTGCTTTGTCATATTGCTTTAAATGTGTGTAAACCCGGCCGCGGTTGTAATAAGGCATGTGGTCGTCCGGCTGAAGCTCAATGGCCTTGTTATAGTCGTAAATAGCTTGTTCGTAGAGGTTTTGCTTAAAGAATGCTACGCCGCGGTTGTTGTAACTGTTGGCGTTTGTAGGTTTGCGTTCAATGGCTTTGGTGTAGTATGATGCCGCTTTATCATATTGTCCTGACCTGCTGTAAGCTCCGCCCAGGTTATAGTAGGCCCGGTAGTTATCGGGCTGGAGTGAGATGGCTGTGTTATAGTCGTCGATGGCTTCCCGGTAAAGTTTTTTTGCCGCAGCGTAAATGATGCCTCTTTTGATATAGGCGTCGTAATAGTTTTTATCGGCTTTTATGGCCATGGTGTAGGCTTCAAGCGCCTGGTCGTATTTTTGCTCTTGATCGAACGCTAGGCCTTTTTGATACCAGTCGGCTGCGCTCGAGTTGGCGGCACAGCCAGAAAGGGTGGGCAGGGTGAGAAAAAGGAAAAGCAGGAGGGCTAGGATTTTTTTCATTTGGGGCACGTCCTTTCGCGTAGTTTGCGAACGTAAGTTTATGATTTTAGTATATATGTTCTAGTGAGGAAAGGCAAGGGCGGTAGGGGAAATTTGAAAGAAGAGAAAGGGGCTATATGATGGCGAAGGCGGACAGGAAAAAAGGGGCTGGGAAAGTAGGCGGGAGTATTTACGATAATACAGATTTTTCGCGCTATGAATTAGGCGGCGGGGCGGATGAGAGAAAGGGGCTTTATGACAATACGGACTTTTCGCGTTATTGCTTGGATAGCAAAGACTATTGTGCGGAAAAGGTAAAGGGGCTGCCGGAAGGTGAGCGGCAGGGGGCGCTGGCGGTGCTGGGTCAGCTCAACGATGAGGTGAAAGACAGCGAGCGTAGGCAGGTGTTTGACGATTACCTGGCTTACCGCGCGGCGGTGCAATATGGGCGGTTTAAAGATGCGCCGCAAGAGGAGTTCGGGCCGGGATTGCAGGGTTTTCTCCTCAAGCGTGGCGAGGCGGCGGGCGACAGGAAGAGGTATTTTGGCAAGGAGTCGGCAGTGCGTAGGGAGCTGACGGCTGAGGAGGAACGGGCGAGGGCGGCGGAGGAGGCGAAGAGAAAGGCGGCAAGCCTGGCACGGGATAAAGGCGCAGACAGTGTAGCAAAGACACTGAAAGGGTACCCGCTAAAGGTAAAAGAAGGGGAGATTATAGCTCAGGACGCTTTTGACAGGACGAATATAAAAGTACGCCAGATGCCGGACGGCCGGTATGTGGACGAAGATGGAAATGAGATAGATGTGAAATTGCCATCTTTTTTGGTTAAAGATAAACTCCCGGTGGAGAAAGAAAGGCTGGGGTTGTCGCAGGAACTGTTGGCAGATACAAAAAGGAAGGTTTATAGCAATATTATTGGCGGAGAGAAGCCAGAGATGTCTAGAGCTAGAATCGGAATGAGTAAGGTGGAAATGGCTCAGGTGGTTTATAAGCCTGGGGTGGGAAACCCCAAGTACAAATGTTAAGTAGCAGCGATGATCCGACAGCGTCATGGCAAAATGGCAGGGTAGATGGGATATTGAATAAAAAGAATCCTTTGCGGTACAAAAAACCTGATGACTCGCAGAAAACTGTAAAAGATGCCTTTAAGATGAAACGCATTGACGACTCGCAGGTAAAAAACAATGAGAACCTGGGCAGTCTGTCAGCTAAATATGAGGGGCAAGTAGGCAGTACGGGAAAATCAAAGTATGACGCTGGTGGCCGTTCTTATGGCAAGTACCAGTTTACCATCAACTCACAGTCTATAAATGAGTTTGCCAAAGACTTACGAGAAAGCGGGATAGAAAAATATGTGGAATTGGGCAAAATGACTCCGGGCAGTAAAGAATTTGATGCCAGATGGGAAGAAATAGCGGCACAAGACCCGTATGGATTTGGCAGTATGCAGTTTAAATTTGCCAAGAAGCATTACTATGATAAGGGTGCGGATACCTTATGGGATGGATATGGTTTTGATATAGGGGAACGCAGTTTTACCTTAAAGCAGGTGCTGTTTTCCAATATGATACAGCATGGGCCGACTTATGGGCCGACGGCGTTTACTGATGCGGCGGCTTTGTATCTAGGAAAAGACCCGAAAACAATAACTAGGAATGAGGTAAAGCAGGCCTTAAATAGTATGGACGACGAGGAGATAATCGCTCATATATGGAAGTGCAAGACAACAAATTCAGAGTGGTGGAGTGGCTCGCCGCGATATGAATATGGGTTGAAAAGACGATGGACACTAGAAAGGGATGATGCGCTGATAGCATGGGACAGAGAAAAAATAAATACGAAAATGGTATGAGGAGTATGAGAAAAGCAAGCTGTGGAATGCAAAGTTCCACAGCTTGCTTTATTGAATTGCTTTAATTATGGTTCTACGATGATAGTGATGGCTTTTTTGGTGGTGGGATAATAGTCTACCCATAAAGATATGGTGGTTTTTCCAGGAGCGAGAGCGGTTACGAGGAAATGACCATCACAAAATTCGAGATCAATCACTTTGTTGTCATAATCTCGGTAGCCGGAGCCTGCGATATCGACTTCTTCATCATCTTTGTTAGCGCGGCGCAAAAGCAGGCTCTCGCCTTTTTTTATGGTTATTTGTTCTACCGAGTGGCCGTTAAAGTCAAAGTACTTGATGACAAAAGGCTTTTTGTTCAGGCCGAAAAATACTTCTCGGTTATGCGGCGGGATGACGGCGGGCGGGGTGATGCGCCAAAAGTTGGAACGGACATAGGTGTTTTGCTTTGCGTCCCAGGTCAGATTCATGCGGTAACGGACCCAGCCTCCGATAGGTGTGTATTCAAAGCCGATGAGGTTGGAAAATTCCGTGATTTTAGTCCAGCAAATATTTCTTGTACTACCAAAAACCGAACGGCCATCAGCTATTTTTGCTATGCCATGTTCGGTTTGTCCGACAATGAGGAAGGTGTTCAGCGAGCCGAAGGTTCCGCCGCTTAGGGCGACAACGATGTCGAGACAACCGTTGCCGCGCGTGTCTACTAGATATGCTTCGCCACCGCCGTAGAGTTGCTCTTCAAAGAGCAATTTTTCATCTTTGTATATTTTTAAGATATATTTATTACTGGCATTTTGCGGTATGCTTTCGAATAGTACGTAGTAATTCTGCTGTGGTGAGAGGGGTATTTCAAATGCGGTTGTTTGTAGGCCGTAAAGAATAGGGACAATAATACCTGATTTGGTCAAAGGAGTGGCTTTGGGCAAATGTGTCGTGTTGTATATTTTTGCGGAGCTGGCGTCTGTTGTTATATTTGCTTGGGCAAGGCGGATTCCGCTTGTCGGCGAGGGATAACTATAAAAATAATAAAGCAAAAGCAGTGATGATGCAAAAAGGCATAAGGTGAGTTTCTTCATAGCACTTCTCCTAGCTTATAAACCTATGTTTACAATTAAACTATATATTCAATAATAGAGAAATACAAGAGAACAACAAGAAATAAAAAATACAACAACTTGGAATATTGCCTGGATAGCAAAGGTTATTCACTCTCCGGGTATACATTGCTGTGTGAGGTTTTTACTTTTGGCAAAAACTTCTATAGCCTTTGTTGCGCGAGAAGGTAAGAGGGCTGCCGGAAAAGGAAAAACAAGGTGCATTGGTGGTTTTGGGGCAACTTAATGAAGATGTAAAAGACAGCGAGCGTAGGCAGGTGTTTGACGATTACCTAGCTTACCGCGAGGCAGTCGAGGCCGGGCGGTTTAAAGACGCGCCCAAAGAGGAGTTCGGGCCGGGTTTGCAGGGCTTTCTCCTCAAGCGTGGCGAGGCGGCGGGCGACAGGAAGAGGTATTTTGGCAAGGAGTCGGCAGTGCGTAGGGAGCTGACGGCTGAGGAGGAACGGGCGAAGGCGGCGGAGGAAGCGAAGAGAAAGGCTGCTTCTAAAGGCATTACAACGGCAGACAACGCGGGAAGTGAAAAGGCCCCGCCGCTTAAAGCGGGCGAGGGCAAAAGCAGTAATTTTGGCGTGTTTAGTAAGCAAGACAAGCAAATGACGGCGGAAAAAAGCGAAAAAGATATAGAAATGCAGCATCTTTCCCAACAGCGCAATCCGGTCAAGGAGGACGGCAGTGCTGAGGCTCAGGAGGAAATAGAAAAACATGAGAAAGAGTATCGTGAGGCGCTGGAAAACATGCTGGGGATAATGGCGACCGGAAGTTTAAGCGGGGTGAGGGCGATAACGATCGGGGGCAAGAATTTTGGTGCAGATGACGTCGTTGAGGCGGCGTGTATGGTGAAAGAGTTTAAGGATGTGTATGACAGGGAGCGAGGGAAGAACAAGAGCCGGGAGGAAGCTGTCAAAATAGCTTTTGAGAATGTGGCAGTGGAGAAGATAAGGGGAGCGGTTTTAAATTCTTTTTTGGGAAAGATGGGGTTGAATAAAGTGCAGAGCAGTACTTTGGGTGGTGCTTTATCTAATGTTTTACCGGAGCGTAAAGGCGGGAATAAGGATACGGGAACGGGCGCTAGTTTGGGAGATTACTCCGATGCCATCAAGCTGGAATCTTAGAATATAGGGGTGTTTGGTGGATTAGGGGCAGCAAGACGGATTGTTTTAACTGCCCAATGCCGCCGAACAACAACGTCGTTATTTATGCAAGGCGTCGTAGTTTTTCTGAGCCAGGTTGTAGTAGTAATTGCCTTCGGGCGCCAGGTCAAGGCATTTTTGGTAGTCTGCTTTGGCGGCGGTTTTATTGCCCAGCGCTTCATGGCACAGGCCGCGTTGACAATAGGCGATATAGTCGTTAGGTTCCAGTTCCAGTATCCTGCTATAGTCGGCCAAGGCTTTATCATATTTGGCTTGGCCGTAGAAAGCTGCGGCGCGGTTAAAGTAAGCTAGAATGTATTTTGGATTTAGTTCAATGGCTTTGGTGCAGTATTCGATGGCTTTATCGTAGAGGTTTTGATTATAGTATTGATAGCCGAGGTTTGTATAAGCGCGGTAATTGTTTGGGTTGAGCTCAATAGTTTTTAGATAATCGGCTATGGCCAGTTCCCGTAGGGACGAACGTTCTGTGTCGGATAAGGGCGAGTCGGCAGAACTTTTCCGGCTATAGGATAAGCCGCGGTCAAGGTAGTTTGAGGCATCTTTGGGGTCGAGCCAGATGGCTTTGGTATAATCGGCGATGGCGTTGTCGTATTGCTGCAAATCTCTGTAAGATCTGCCCCGCTCAGAGTAGAACTTGTCTTTATCCGGTTTGAGTTCTATTGCTTTGCTAAAGTCTGCTATCGCTTTGTTATATTGTTGCAAGGCATTATAAGATATGCCCCGGTTGTAGTAGGCCTCGGGCTCATCTGGCTGGATGGCGATAGCTTTACTACAGTCGTTTATCGACTCGTCATATTGCTGCAACGCATAGTAGCAAAAGCCCCGTTCGTAGTAGGCCTGACAGTAATCCGGTTTGAGTTCTATGGCCTTGTTTGAGTCGGTAAGGGCGTTTTGGTAGAGGCCTTTTACTTTGGCGTAAATGGCGGCCCTTTTTATATAGGCGTCATAATAGTTTTTATCGGCTTTTATGGCCATGGTGTAGGCTTCAAGCGCCTGGTCGTATTTTTGCTCTTGATCGAACGCCAGGCCTTTTTGATACCAGTCGGCTGCGCTGGAGTTGGCGGCGCAGCCGGAGAGGGCGGGCAGGGTGAGAAAAAGGAAAAGCAGGAGGGTGAGGACTTTTTTCATACAGGCACGTCCTTTCGCGTAGCTTGCGAACGTAAGTTTATGATTTTAGTATATATGTTTGAGTGGGGAACAGGCGATGAAATGGAGAAAAACATTTTCAAGGCTAAGGGATTTAGTGTTGTGTATAAACGTGTACAGTAAAAATAGACTTATGTTATAATTATTATCATTGTCAAGTTATTTATACGGGCTACGTGTTTTTAGGCGTGAATGGAAGTGTCGTATGGCTCTGATGCAAGCTATTCAATATTAACAGAAAGAGGTTCGGCAGATGGATGTAAAAACGTTGTTTGATTCTAAATGTAGCGAGTTTGATAATTTATGTGAATTGCAAAATATTGATTATTATTATAAGAGGCCTATTGTTATTTTTCCGGCAGGTGATGCCGGGCGGGTGCTTTTTGATTATTTTAAGCAAATAAAAAATATTACGCCGGTGGCTTTCGGTGATAATGATAATAAAAAACAGGGAGCTTTTTATCAGGGTGTGCCAATATATTCTCTGGAGAACCTTGCTAAAGAGTATGATTTGGCAAAGTGCACTATAATAATAGCATCACATTCGTATTTTTTTAGTATAGAGGATCAGTTGCGTGCAGCAGGTGTACCGGATGAATGTATTATAGACTTTTTTGCGCTGCCGGTCATAGATAAGGACTTTTCACCGGCTTCGTGTGATGTGTTGAAAAATCTTAAGGGTGTATGGGAGGTTATGTATCATTTTTCGCCGGAATATAAAAAACGCGCGGATGCCTGGGAGCGCAGGTCGTTTATGCTGGATAACGCGGACAAGATAGAAAAAGTGTATGAGTTGCTGGCTGATGAAAAGTCAAAGGATATATATAGAAAATATATTTTTGCTTTGGGCAAGCCGGATATCGAGCCACCTTGCAAATATGGCATATTCCGCAGCATGATAGAAAAGAACCAGTATTTTGTTGAGGGGATCATTAAGGTTGGGGATAAGGAAACATTTATAGACGGCGGTGCGTTTGACGGGTCGGAGACCTTGGAGGTGGCGCGGTTAGGCGGTAAAGAGCGGCTTTGCTCTGTTTTGTTTGAGCCGGATGAGCGGAACGCGGAGAAGATAAGGGCGCGGCTGACGGCTAGTGGTTTGACTGATTTTCATGTTTTGGCGGAGGCGTTATATGATAAAAATACAATGCTTAGCTTTCAGATGGGCAGTGAGATGGAGTCTGTCATAAGTGAGGCTGGCAATGTAGAGATAAAGGCGGTTGCGTTGGATTCATGCTTAAGTGAGCTTGGTATAGATGATGTGTCTTTTATAAAGCTGGATATTGAGGGCGCAGAAAAAGAGGCGCTGGCCGGGGCAAAGAACGCAATACAAAAAAACAGGCCCAAGCTGGTTATATGCATATACCATAAATGGGAGGATGTTTTTGCTATCCCTTTGCTTATTAAGGAATTAGTGCCTGATTATAAGTTATACATTCGTGCGCATGGTTTTATTTGTGAGCTTGTTTGTTACGCTGTCTGCTGAGGAGGGTTGCTGTTGTAACTTACAGGTGGGCTGATTAGTTGATCATATGAAAGATTTGTGTCATTGAATGTCACTATGGGTCTTGTAATAATTTAAGATGTGAGAAGGATGCCCGGTCCGCGGCCGGGCGTCTTTCTTTTTGTCTTGTTTTGGCCGCAGCGCGCGCGGCGGGAACGGGGCGAGGAAAATAAAAAGGGAGAGTGGCATTTTTGGAACAGTATTTGGTGGGTAAAGTCTGGATGGAGTTCAATAAACTGATATTCATCGGCCCGGACGGCAATGACGCCAACCCGGGCACTAAGGAGCTGCCGGTCAAGAGTTATGTGAAGGCGGTATCGCTGGTCGAATCTGATAACAATGCGATAATTTTCTTGCCGGGTGAGCACTATTTAGGTATTGGCGGCGGTTCTGACAGTTCAGATATCGTACTTCGGGCGATAGTGCCTGTAGCGGGTGTGAATAAATTATCGGTAATCGGCCAGGGTAAAGACAGCGTGATCTATTGCGATGGCTCGCTTGCGGCGCGGCGTGACGGTAATCTTATCCAAAGCACATGTCCGACAGATTTTTACCGTATGAATATCAAATATAAAACCAAAGGCGGCAGTTACCAATCGGCCATATTACACTGGACTGCATATATAAGGTTGTTCAACTGCGCGATAGAAAATATCGGCGGCAAGACCATGTCGGTATGTTATTACAATGGAGCAAGCAATATAGGCAGTTTTTACAATTCACTCATCAAGTGCAACGGCCTTATTGCTGGTGACTATTCGGCTAGGGTGTATGAGATGTTTAATACTTTATTAGACTGGAATTTTACCAATGTGGTGACAACCAAAAACAAGCTGGTGCGCGTTATCACCGAGGATGATTTCCTTACCGGTTCGGCGGCCGACCTTATCGCAACGGACGGCAGCGAGATAAGCGTATATGGCGGCGACTACACTTGGGGCGACGCGAGCGCTATTTATACTGTGACCGAAAGTTTTGCGGACGAAGAGGGAGCGGTGTTGCTGCCGAATGATGTGAAGCGTTTTGCGGCGGGCGAAGATTATGCCGGTCTGGCGCCGTATATCGAAGGGCATGTTTGCGTAGGCTACAAGCTGGATGGCGGCGCTTTGCAAAATGGCGACTCTGTGTCTATAATGACGCTTGGTGACAGCCACAGCGTGCTGTTTGTGTATGAAAAGGAGGTCGTGGGCGGCGGCACAGCGGCCGGAGCGGTGATGCATTTTGCTTTGGCGGCGGCGCCGAAAGGCTGGCTGGCCTGTGACGGTCGGGCGGTGTCACGCAGTCAGTATGGCACGCTGTTCTCTGCTGTCGGCACTCTTTTTGGCGCGGGCGATGGCGTGGCTACTTTCAACTTACCCGACCTGAGGGGTGAATTTATCCGCGGCCTCGACATGGGCAAGGGGATAGACGCTGGGCGCGCTTTAGGCAGCGGGCAAAAAGGCACGCTGATGATGGGCGACTTTAACGGCGTGGTAAGGCCGCACAATGTGGCGCTGTTGCCGTGCATTAAATATTGATAGTTGTTGACGCGGGGGCTTAGGCCCCCGTTTTTTATGTAAATAAGGCCGCAGGTGAGCGGCGGCGGTGAATAGTAAAAAGCCCCGGCAATGTCGGGGCTTGCTTGCTTGCTTTTTATTTAGCTTTTGGCGGGCAGGTTTTTCATCATGGATGTGATGTCGGTGACTTTTACGTCGGCTGGGAGCTGAAAGACGCTGGGCGAGAGGTTTTCTGTTTTCATGTTTTTAAATTCTATGGTCTGTTTGGCGCCTTTGTCATCGGTTATTTCTACTTTGGCTGGCATGCCGTAGTCTTCGCGCAGCCACATTTTTTGTTTTACGCCTTTGGGTTCTTCGATTTCGATGACTTTGCACTTGACGCCGTCATAGGTGACGGTTTCGATGACTTTGGCTTTGGCAGGGTCGAAGCCCTGGTTGTATTTGTCTGGCGTGGCTTGCACTTTAGTGGGGTCGAAGGTCATTTTGGCGGCCATTTTTTGTTCGGGCATGTAATTGTACATGGTGTTGGCGTCGCCGTCGATGATAGAGATGACTTTTTGGTTGGCTACGGTGATCTCGGATTTGACTTTTTTGCCCATCAGCCAGAATTTGCCGTTCATTTGCAGGTCTTTGCTGGTGAAGACGTAGTCATAGGTGAGGCCGCCGGAGAGGTTTTTGCTTTTTCCGAGGAGGTCGGCGACGGATTCTTGTTTGGCGGCGGGGGCGGGTTTGGCACTGTCGGATTTGCTGCCGCAGCCGGCGAGGCTGAGGCTCAGGGCGGTGATGGCGATGATGGCGAACAGGAGTTTTTTCATGTTTTTTCCTCCGGTCTTTTTAGGTGTTGTCCTGTTGTTTATATTATTATACATATTTTTGCGCGTCAATATTATATTTATGTCGCGTGGGGCGGGTTTGTTTTATATTTGTGGCAGGAGTGCAGGGCTAAAGAGGTAAAACAAGATATGGCGGCGAATATGTGTACAGTTGCATTATTTTTCCAGTTTTTTGAAAGTGAGGCCTCTGTATGAAAAGGTTAGTCTTAGTATTGTTTGCGTTTATGCTGTCTTGCTGCACTGCTTTTGCCGCCAGCCCCGAAGCTGAGGGGTGGTACAAAAAAGGGGAGAGCTTTTACGCCGGGAAAAAGTATGATGAGTCTCTGGCCGCCTATACTAAGGCGGCGGATATAGATAAAGGCTACGCTGCGGCTTATTATGCCCGCGGCAATGTTTATTACGGCAAAAGAGATTATGACAAGGCTCTGGCCGACTATACGAAAGCGATAGAGCTTGATGCCAAGTATGCGGAGGCCTATAACGGCCGGGGCAATGTTTATTATGATAAAGTCCTCTCCGGTAAGCTTCCAACTAGTTCTACCGAGGACAAGCCCTCTCCGGCGAGCTATGCTCGCCCATCCGAGGACAAGCCCTCTCCGGCGAGCGCCCCTCGGGACTTGCCTGCGGCAACTCCTGTTTTAGGACAGGTAGCTCGCCCATCCGAGGATAAACCCTCTCCGGCGAGCGCCCCTCGGGACTTGCCTGCAGCAACTCCTGTTTTAGGACAGGCAGCTCGCCCATCCGCCCCTGGGGAATCACCTGCGGCGATTCCTGTTTCAGGACGAGAGGACAAGTCTTCTTCGGATTTTCTGGGCTTGGCGGTGGCCGATTTTGGCAAGGCGATAGAGTTTGCTCCGGAGAATGAGGTCTTTTACTATAACCGGGGCAATGTCTATTATTTGCAGAAAAAGTACGATGCGGCGGTGACCGACTATAATAAGGCGCTGGAGATAGATTCTAAGTATGCGAACGCTTATAACCGTCGCGGCAACGCTTATTATGCCAAGAAGGATTATGTAAAAGCAGTGGCCGACTATACGAAGGCGATAGATTTGAGCGCTAAGCGCCCGGTTTTTTACGCTAACCGCGGCAGCGCTTATTACCAGCAGAAAAAGTACGATGCGGCGCTGGTAGATTATAGCAAAGCGGCGGCTATGGATGCTAAAAACGCGCAGCTTTATAATCAACTGGGCAATATTTACAGCGACAAGAAAGAGTACAGGCTGGCGGTGGCGGATTTTAGCAAAGCGATAGAGCTGGCGCCGAAAAATGCGGTTTTTTATTATAACCGCGGCAACGCTTACTATGGGCAGCGGGATTACGATAGGGCGCTGGCCGACTATAATAAGGCTCTGGAGCTCGATCCCAAGTATGAAAATGCTTATAACCGGCGCGGCAATGCTTATTATGCCAAGAAAGATTATACGAGGGCGGCGGCCGATTTTGAAAGGACGCTGGAGCTCAATGAGAAGAACGCGGCTTTTTACAGCAGCCGCGGGCTGGCTTATTATGGACAGCGAGATTATGACAAGGCGGTAGCCGACTATGATAAGGCGATAAAACTCGACCCGAAGTATGCTGTGGCCTACAACCGGCGCGGCAATGTTTATTATGACCAGCAGGATTATAAAAAAGCGGTGGCCGATTACGCCAAGGCGATAGAGCTGGAGCCGAAGAATGCGGTTTTTCACGCTAACCGCGGCAATGCTTATTATATGCAGAAGATGGATTACCTGGCGCTGGCGGATTATACTAAGGCGCTGGCGCTCGACCCGAAATATGCGCGGGCGTATAACTGGCGCGGCAATATTTATTATGAACAGGACGAATACGGCAAGGCGGTGGCCGACTATACCAGGGGGCTGGAGCTGGAGCCGGGCGATAAGTCTTTGTATTATAACCGCGGCAACGCTTATTTCTTTCAAAAGTCCTACGACCGGGCGCTGGCGGATTACAATAAAGCGATAGAGCTTGACCCGAAGTATGCGCGCGCCTACTACCGGCGCGGCAACCTTTACTATGAGGAAAACAGCTACGGGCAGGCTGTGGCTGACTATAACAAAGCGATAGAGCTCGACCCTTCGTATGCCATGGCGTATGAGTACCGCGGCCGCGCTTACAACAGGCTACGGCAGTACGACAAAGCGCTGGCCGACCTCACGAAAGTGATAGGGCTTAGGCCGGAGGCGTCTTTTCATTATCACAGCCGGGGCATAGTCTATGAAAATAAAGGGGAAAAAAGCCTGGCGATAGCCGACTACACGAAGGCGATAGAGCTGGAGCCGACAAAGGCCATATATTATTATTACCGGGGGCTGGCCTATATCGGCTTGAAAGACTATGAAAAGGCTCTGGCCGACTATGACCTGGCTATCGCAAACGAGCGGTCAGCCAAGCATCTGGTGGCGAAAGGGCGTGCGCTCGAATCGCTAAAACGCACGGCCGAGGCCAGGGAAGTGTACGAGGCGGTGCTGAAAATGGATATAAAAGACGCCTACTATCTCGATATAGCGGCCAGGCGGCTGGCGGCGCTGAATAAATAATTTGTGGGAATAATGAAAAACCCTTGTGCCAAAACAGTATGAGCTGCGCCCGCATATAAATATGCGGGCGCTGGTATTAGTTAGACAGAGAAGCATTATAAATGGTATCTGCGGGCATGGCGTTATAGTCATGCTTTTTGGTTTTTAACTGATGCCGGCAATGTTTTGTATGCAATATTATGAATATATTCATTGAAATATTTTTTTCCGGCAGGGGAAAAAGAAGTGGTGAAGAATAATATTGATAAGAGATTATGCAAAGGCCTAGATGAATAAAAATGATGCCGGCACTCCCTGAAGGCAGCCGTGTGCGGCGGCCGGACGGGATTGTTTGGTTTGCTATGATGATTGTTGGAAGGGCGGATATCTGGCAGGGAGGTAATGCCTAACGAAAACATTGTTTACAGTGTTGATTTTTTTGTATTGGTTTTC
Source organism: Acidaminococcales bacterium (assembly GCA_031552765.1). Lineage (GTDB taxonomy): Bacteria > Bacillota > Negativicutes > Acidaminococcales > JAISLQ01 > JAVBME01. The sequence goes on from JAVBME010000024.1 coordinate 38,662, forward strand.
TTTCCGCTTGCTTGAGTTGCAGGTGAAAAAGCTAAATCCCCAGGCGCCGGGGCTGGACGGAAGGCAAAAAGCGCCGGAGTTTTTTTGTTTGAATGTATGGAAAATACTGGAAGACACGGAAAGGTATGAACTGGCATGCCCAATCTGGTTGAGTTGTTTGTCGAGTATATACTGCCCTTTATTATGCTGTTGCTTGCGATCATATACGCCGCGCTCAAAGTGCAGAGCATGGGGGGGCCCGGGATCATAGTAGCCGTCTTTTTTGTTTTGTTGTTTGGACCGTCGTTATCTTACGCCCTGATTGCCAATGATAGCAGCGGCATGCTGTTTTTAGCTTCCCTGAGCGTGGCGCTGGTTGCCTCCGGGGTACTGGCGCTTGTTATGTACAGGAAACCGGACTTGTATCTGAGGCAGCGCCCAAATCTGGCGGGGACGGTATTGATCCCGGCTGCCGGCGGCTGCGTTTGCACTAAGAGCGTACTGTCGGGCTCGACGCCGCTGAAGTGGTGTGTGCGGTGTGAGCCTGTGGACGGCGCGGATAACGGCTGGCGTTTTATCGGCCGGGATGATAAGGATATTTACATCAATACCGCCGCTAACAATTCGGTGGTGGATTTTAATACTGTCGCCAATATCGAGCCGGCGGTGCTTGCCATATATGATATGCCCGTGGGGACAGAACTATATATAGAAAGGGACGGGGACGATATACGCTTTTTCCGTACCGGGACGCGGGACGAGGTAAAGGTGTAAGGCCGCCCGGGGGCATAAACAATAAGGATGCGCAATATGGACGAGCAAAAAAAAGAGGCGCTTTATGGCAAACTGGAAAAGGAAAAGAAAGAAGGCGGCTATAGCGGGGTAATACCCGACACGGTCTTTGAGCAGTTTTTTTATTATCTCGACAGGAGTCTATTGGCAAATACGGGGGGCAAGACGATCCCGGCCGCCGGGGAAGCGGCGGAGGTTCTGGCCAAGGAGGTGCTCGTCAATAAAGAGGAGCTTCCGGCCGAGCTGATGGAGCAGATAGGGGCGAGCCTGTCGCAAAGCGCCGAGGAAGCTGTGGCTGGGGACATCCTGGCGGGCGCGGCTATGGAATTGCCCGAGGGCGCCGCCGCAGGCATAGCGGAAACATTGGCCGAGTTTTTGAGCGGCATTTTGGATAATGCTTGATGAGCTGAGTTAAAAATAGCCCTCTCTTTGGGAATGCAGCGTATTACCAAAGAGAGGGCTATTTTATCGTTGGGCGTCTATCTGTTGTGTCTGATATAGCAGGTGATTTTTGGCGATAAAAAAAGCGCCAATAAATTGTAACAAATGTTATAATATAGCCAACCGATTTAACGGAATACATTTGGGGGCAATCCCGCGGCACGAAGGTGATATTTAGCCGCGGCGGGAGGTATGGTTATGAAGGTGACGATTTGCATAGGCAGTTCCTGTCATGTGAAGGGGGCGCGCGAGGTGGTGCGCGGTTTGCAGGAGCTGGCGAAAGAGCAGGATGTGGAAAAGCGGGTGGAGTTTGCCGGCGATTTTTGCATGGGCGCCTGCACGGAAGGGGTATGCGTGACGGTGGACGGCCAGCGTTTTTCGGTATCGCCCGCCGAGGTGGGCGGCTTTTTTACGCGTGAGATCATGGGGAGGCTGGCGCTATGAACGATTATCTGCGCTTGAAAAAGTCCAACTGCAAGAATTGCTACAAGTGCATACGCCATTGCCCGGTGAAGTCTATCCGCTTTGAGAGCGCACAGGCCAATATCGTGAGCGAAGAGTGCGTGCTGTGCGGGCATTGCTTTATCGCCTGCCCGCAGGAGGCCAAGGAGATACGCGACGACCTGCCGGCGGCCAAGGCGCTGTTAGCTTCCGGCGCGCCGGTCTATGCCAGTGTGGCCCCGTCGTTTGCGGCGGCCTACGCGCCGTTTACGGTCAGGTCGCTGGCCGGTGCGCTGGCGCGGCTGGGCTTTGCCGGGGCGGAAGAGACGGCTATCGGCGCGACGATGGTGAAAGAGCAGTACGACGAGCAGGTGCCGGGCCAGGATATCACGATATCTTCCTGCTGCCATTCGGTGAACCTTCTCATCCAGCGGCATTTCCCGCGCGCGTTGCCGTACTTGTCGCACATCATGTCGCCGATGCAGGCTCATGCCCTTGATATAAAGCGCCGCGCGCCGGGCGCGAAGGTGGTGTTCATCGGCCCTTGCATCGCAAAAAAGGCGGAGGCGGAGAGCTACCCGGGGACGGTCGACTGCGCGCTGACGTTTGAGGAATTGACAGCTTGGCTTGAGGAGGAGAAGCTGGCGCTTTCTTATGAAGAAGACGTAAGGCTTGAAAGCCGAGCGCGCCTTTTCCCGACGGCGGGCGGCATTATCAAGACGATGCGGGCGGATGCGCTGGGCTATGACTATATAGCGGTGGACGGGATGGAAAACTGTATAAATACTTTGAAAGACGTGATCGCGGGCAAGGTGGAAAAGTGCTTTATCGAGATCTCCGCCTGCGCCGGCAGCTGTATAAACGGCCCTGCGCTGGCCAAGCAAGAGGCGTCGGCCATCAGGGGGCGTGTGATCACCAGCCGCTACGCCGGGCCGGAGGATTTCGCGGTAGATAGTTACTCGGCTGAGGAACTGGCGAAAAAGTTCCCGCCGGCGGCGCGCCCTTTTAAAAAGGATGAGGAAGCGGCAGTGCGCGAGGTGCTAAAGAAGATAGGCAAGACGCTGCCGGAGCATGAGCTAAACTGCGGCGGCTGCGGTTATGACAGCTGCCGGGAGAAGGCGCTGGCGGTATTGTCCGGCAAGGCCAATCTCGAGATGTGCCTGCCGTTTTTGAACGAGCGGGCCAAGTCTTTTTCCGAACACATCATACAGAATACGCCGAACGCGATAATCGTGCTGAACAAGGATCTCGAGCTCCAGCAGATAAACAAGGCCGCGCGCGAGATGATGGGGGTAGGCAGCCCGGCGGATTTTATCGGCGGGCCGGTGATACGCCTACTCGACCCGACGCCCTTTATCAAGGTCTGCCAGGACAGGAAAAACCGCCACGAGAAGCGGGTATACCTGTCTGAATACCATAAGTACGTAGACCAGAGCGTTATTTACGATACCAACTACGATATCGTCATCTCGATCATGCGCGATGTGACGGCCGAGGTCAAGCAGCAAGAGAGCAAGGAGGCGCTGAGCAAGAAGACTATCGAGGTGGCGGACAAGGTCATAGAAAAGCAGATGCGCGCGGTGCAGGAGATCGCGTCGCTTCTCGGCGAAACGACGGCGGAGACCAAGGTCGCCCTGACGCGCCTGAAGGAGTCGCTGGGCGATGAATAACCTGACGACAGATATCGGCTATATTTCCCTTAATAAGTACGGCGAGGAGTTGTGCGGCGACCATGTGGAGATAACAGGCCACGGCGACGGCTCGGCCGTGATAGTGTTGGCCGACGGCCTGGGGAGCGGGGTCAAGGCGAACATCCTTTCCACGCTGACGGCCAAGATACTCTCGACTATGGTGGCCAACCGGCTGCCGGTGGAAGACTGCGTGCATACGGTGGCCGCTACTTTGCCTATTTGCAAGGTGCGCGAGATCGCCTATTCGACTTTCAGCATTATCAGTATTACGGACAACCGGGAAGCGGAGATCATACAGTATGACAACCCGCAGGTCATCCTGCTGCGCGGCGGCAGGAATTTTGATTACCCGCAGGAGCAAGAGGAGATCGGCGGCAAGCTGATTTACAAGGCGCGTATCGCTTTGGAGGAGGGCGACCTGTTTGTCGTTCTATCCGACGGGGCCATCCACGCCGGGGTGGGGATAACGCTTAATTTCGGCTGGCAGAGAGAAGACATCATCCACTTTCTGGAGGGCTCTTACGACGCAGGGTGCAGCGCCCGCGCGGTGAGTACGCTGCTGGCCGGGCGCTGTAACGACCTTTACGGCGGCCATCCGCGCGACGACACTACCGTGTGTACGCTCAAGATACGCCGGCGCAGCCCGGTCAATCTGATGATAGGCCCGCCGGTGGAGCGGGCGGACGAAGCGGAGATGCTAGCGGGCTTTTTCGGGCGGCGGGGGCGGTATATCGTGTGCGGCGGCACTACCGCCAAGATCGCGGCGGCCTGGCTGGGCAAAAGGGTGGAGGTAGGCGCGCCGGTGTATGTCGACCCGGATATACCGCCGACCGCCAGGATAGAGGGGGTAGACCTGGTGACCGAAGGAGTGGTCACCATCAGCCGCGTGCTGGAATACGCCAAAGACTGCCTGGGCGCGAACTCCCGGTATGAAGAGTGGCGCAAGAATACTGACGGGGCGTCGCTTATCGCCAGGATGCTCTTTGAAGAGGCGACGGACGTAAACTTTTATATCGGCCGCGCGGCCAACCCGGCCCACCAGAACCCCGGGTTGCCGATAAACCTTAATATCAAGCTGCGGCTGGTGGCGGAACTGGCCGAGGCGTTGCGCAAAATGGGCAAAAAGGTGGAGGAAATAGAGTACTAAGGTAAACGACGGGAAGGGAAAAACCTTTCCGGCGAAATCATTTCTAAACGGCTACTCCATTTTTCAATGAAACGGAGTGAACAAGATGCTTGCGATCTGAGAAGCCAGGGAGGTACTGGAAAGGGAACTGGAAGAGAAGGGCTTTTTCCTGCGAGCACGAGATATTTACCTGGGAGACGGGCGTTTTTGACGGGTTTGGCGACGGCTTGTTCACTTATTCGATAACTAGGGCGTTCTACGACGGCGACAGCATACAGGCTGATTTGCGGTTCATCATATATTTTCCGCCGGACGCAGAGCTGGCCGTGCTTAAAGACTGCCTGCTCTCTTGCGACTTTGCCAGTTGCGGAGCGTTTTTCGCTGCCGTGGAGCAATGCGCGTCTTTTCTTTTTCCTGTGGCGCGGTCGCAACCGGTAAGGTACGATATTTTTTACGACGACTTGTGAGTGTTGAAATTATACTAAAGTAATTATAGACATAAAGTACTAGTTTATAATTGCCATAAAATGTCACTTTTTTATTGGAATATATATTTTGGATAGTGTAAAATAAAAGTATATAAGATTAATATAGGAGAAACTTAATGAAGCGTATTGCCATTTTTCAGAAAGATATTCCTGCAATAGGTTTGTTTACAAGAATTAATACACAGGGTGATGAATTCAGTCTTGTGCAACAATTTATTGATTATTATTGTGATGTTTTTATTCAAAACAATAAGAAAGATAATCTAGCTGTTTTTATTGAACCACGGATTTCTTCGGGTTTTCCAGATATCATATTTGCATCATATTTACCTTCAATAATGAACAATTGGTCAGAGGCAAGAAAGAAACTGGACATAAATGACTTAAAGGTTTTATCTCAAATTCTATTAACAAATGGAACAACAGGTATTAGATTATTATCTGATTTAAAGCTATCTGAAGGTCAACTTTTGATTTCACTCGAAAAATTGCTTGACGCAAAACTTATTCTATATTCATCAAAAATGCATTATTGGAAACCGCGTGAAATTCGGGATATTTTTAGCATAACTAAGCTAATTTCCGTTGAGGCAAAAATAAATAATGTGGGTCGTTTAATGCAACAATCTATAATAAATACATGGTTTGCATCACAATCATATGCATTAACTAAAACAGCAAACCCGCAAAATGATACTATCAAGACATTTTCTGAATGTGGCATAGGGCTTTACTGCAAGAAAAGTAGTTTTCAAAAAATTCTTGAAGCTAAAAAACTTGCTTTACCATCTAGTTACTTATCTTTGCAGTTTAATGAATGGATCGGCAATAGTTTAGCAATATAAAAATGGAGAATATTTTATGCAACCATTTAATGAGTTAAAGGCCTCTTTAAAAAACTGGAAAGTATTGGCACGAGGTGGACAAAAATTAGTTTATAGTGCTAAACACCAAAAATATGGCGATGTTGTTGTAAAATTATATTTTAAGCTAGATGATCCACGTGCAATAAGAGAAATAGATATAGGACAAAGCTATGGGTTTGATTTTGTTCCTACTATTTACGAGAATGGATATGTAGATTATGAAAAAGTAAAAACCTTATATGTAATAGAACAGAAAATTAATGGATATGATTTACGTAAATGGCTTGAACAAGGTAATCGTTTTAATCTTAAGAAAGCGGTAGTTTTTTTGGAGCAAAGTTTAAACTTCATTTGTCAAATTGAAAGCAAAGGAATAATTCACCGTGATATAAAACCTGAAAATATAATGTTAGCAGAAAATGACAGGATATTCTTTCTTGATTTTGGGATAGCCCGTATACTGGGCTTACCATCATTAACACAAACAGAAGCAGTATTAGGGCCACATACACCTGGTTATGCTGCCCCGGAGCAATTCAATAATTTAAAAAACAGCATTGATTCGCGTTCAGATCTTTTTTCAGTTGGTATAGTGACATATGAATGTTTAACAGGAGAAAATCCATTTCGTTCTGGAGCAAGAAGCGTTTTAGAAATTCTTCAAAATACAGAGACAATAACTCCTGTTGCTCATACTATTGATGGAGATACACATCATCAGTTTATGGCGCTTCTAAGTTCATTGATGGGTAAATATCCTTCCAGACGTCCCAAAAATGCACGACAAGCATTAGATTGGTTAAATGCAGCAAAACCAACGTTTGAGTATCGTTAGGTTTCGGAGGAGCTATTATGGATTTTTATATTCAAATGGGACATGGAATGATGTCAATGTGTGAAGAGTTATCATCTTATTGGTCACATACTACGACTATTATAAGCCCTATTAATGTTAGACCCACACGAATAACCAGTTTTGCAAAATCTGTAGAAAAAGTCAATGGTAAACTTTTATTCGACCCTCAACTTTATTTTCCACGAAAGTATCATAAAAATTTATCATTATATGATTATTGGCCTCAAGATGATATTACAAATGTTGAAGCAGGATTTTGTAATAATATAATATCTTCTCTTGCACAGATTAATAAAAGTATTAATTCAGAATTTTTTATATTACCATCTTCTATTGAAAAGGCAGTTAATGAAAGATGGAATGGAGTACAGAAGAAAATTATTGATACTGCAAAAAGATATGCTGATAATTCGAAATTATTGCATACAATTGCTTTAGATAGTGAAGTTCTTTTAAATGATGTTAAAACAGAAAATATTATACAATATGTTGAAAAGTGGGATATAGAAGGTGTATATATTGTTTGTGAACATCCAGAAAAGTATTATCTTGTGGACAAACCTTTGTGGCTTACTAACTTAATGTCTTTAGTTTCCGGCATAAAAAGGTTAGGGAAAAAAGTTATTGTTGGATATGCAAGTCATCAAATGCTGTGTTTAGCACTTGGAAAATGCGATGCTATTGCTTCTGGAAATTTTCTGAATGTTCGTTGGTTTAAACCAGAGCGTTTTGAAAGTAATGATGATGATGAGAAAATGCGTAAAGCAACATGGTATTACTGTCCACAAGCTTTATCCGAGTTTAAAATACCTTTTTTAGATATAGCTAAAAGACTAAATATATTACCAAGTCTGTCACCACCCGAAAATATGGTTAGTCCATATAGCGAAATGCTCTTTGCGGCAGCGCTCCCCTCATCATCTGGTTATGGAGAGAGAGAGGCACATATACACTATTTACACTGTTTACGAATGCAATGTCTGTTGGCTACAAGAGGTACTTATTCTGAAACAAAGGATTCGCATCTAATGGTTTTAGAAACAGCCGAGCAGTTATTAAAGGGATTGTCATCTAAAGGAATTCGTGGTCAAGATCGTGATTTCGGAGAAATAATAGATGTCAATAGAGCTGCAATTGCTGCACATAATTCAGAATACCAATATACGCTTTCTAAAGAATGGAACGAGATGTAAGGATTTGGGCACGATATAATGCCCGCCGTCGGAGTTAAATACAAAAGATGCACTGTACACGCTGTGTACAGTGCATCTTTTGTATTTAGCCTGAGTTATTGCAAAATTTGCAACAACTGCCTGTTTGTCAAGTTCGCCTTCGGTAAAAATATTTTTTATATGGCGGGAAATAGTTGATTTATCACGCTGGAAAAGTTCGGCCATTTGGTCTAAGGAAAGCCAAACGGTTTGGTTTTCCATGTGAACGTCGATTTTTGTACTGCCGTCAGCAGAGCGGTAAATAATGATTTCAGAAGAGTTTTGGTTCACGGCATTTTGCCCCCAGCCATTTTTTATTAAGTATAGCATATGCTGTAAGTGCGGGCAAAATCTCCGCATTTGACAGATTGCAGGATAAAATATTCAGTTCTTCAATGAGCGTTTAAAACGGCAGGTTTTCCTGTTCGGGGACGGTGTTTATTGTGGACAGGCGGTGGTAGATGTTATCGCAGATGATTTGCTGTTTGGCGGCGGGCAGGGAGGAGAGCAGTTGATAAAAGTCGGCGACGGCTTGTGTTGTTATGTTTTTTTTGCGCCGGTATAAAAAGCCGCCGGCGATAAAGCACCTGATGAGGCGGGCGTTGCCGGGGAGATATTCTTCGAGGGCGGTGTCGCGCAGGAGCGAAGAGAGGCTGCTAAGGGTGACGGCCAGGTCGTCTATGGGGACGTATTTGCCGACATAGTGGATGATGTTGTCATGAAGGGCGTCCGCAAATAGGCGGTAGGCCCGTTTTTCTTCTGTGGTAAAGTTTATTGCGCCAAGGACGCCGGCGGCCAGGGCCAGGGAGACTTCGTGAAAAGAGGCGTAGCGTTCGGCCGGGTTGGGTTTGGCCATCTTTTCTACTATATGCTGGAAGGGAAAAGGTGTTTTCTGCTCATGGAGCAGGGTTTTGAACAGGCTGCCGGCGAAGTATACTTCGGTCTGATGGGTGTAGTCCTGGTGAAGGCGTATTTCGCCCGGCAGTTCGGCGGCCGGCCAGTTGAGGAGTATGCTGTTTTTGCTTGTTTTGGGCCGGGTAAATTGCTTGCTGAAGCCAAAGTCGATGATTTTGGCGCGGCCATCGTGGTCGACGAGTATGTTGCCCGCTCGCACGTCCCGGTGCAGTATGCCGTTTTTCTCGAGGTGGGCGAAGGCGGCTATGGCGTCGGCGAAGACGTCTGCCCAGCCTTTGCCGCAGCTGCCGGGGCAAAAGCGGTCGATTGGCTGGCCGTCAATGTACTCCATTTGCAGGTAGCCGGTCTTGCTGGCCGGGTAGAGGTAGTGGTTGTAGACGCGCACGATGTTGGGATGGCTGAGGCCAAAGAGTATTTTTATTTCGTCGACGAAACGCCGGTAAAAGTCGTCGGTGCGGCGGCTGTTTTTGGGTGAGTATTTTTTGAAGGCAAAAAGCGTGCCGGTGGTTTCATCGAGGAAAAGGTGCGCCTGGCCGGCGCCGCCTTGGCCCAGCGGCCTGATGTAGGTGAAGTTTTTTGTGGCGTCGAACTGGATGGCTTGGCCTGGTTTCACAAGAATGCCTCCCAAAGTGAATTTGCTGCCGCGCCGCTTGTGGCGGGTAATTATATTCTATCGCAAAAAGTTTTGCCTGTATATCAAAACATCTGTCTGTATAAGGAGGGTTTTGCAAAAGAGGGGAAAAGGGATTTTCTGGCGAATAACCTTTTAATATTAGCGCTATAGCTATCGGAATTTAACGTGAGAGAGGTGCTGTCGTGAAAAAAATCTTTGCGGTATTGCTGTTTTTGCTTGTTATAAGTGCAAATGCGCTGGCGGCCGAGCCTGTGACTGCCGAAGGGTGGCGTTTGCAAGGGATAGAGTTGCGTAATCAGGGCAAACTTGACCAATCTATAGATGCTTTTAATGCAGCTTTGAAAATTGACAGGAAATTCGTCAGGGCATATGTTGGCCGTGGCATAACCTACTGCGAGCAAGAACGCTATGAGAATGCTTTAGCCGATTTTAACAAAGCGATAGAGCTTGACCCTAAATATGCAAATGCCTATCAACAGCGCGGTATAGCCTGCTTTCAACAAAAAAACTATGATAAAGCGCTGGCTGATTTTACTAAAACGATAGAATTATCTTCGGAACCTTTAATTGCGTACTATCTCCGTGGTTTGTCTTATCAGGGGCAAGCAGTATATGAAAAAGCTCTAGCTGATTTTAACAAAGCGATAGAAATCCGCCCCAGATATGCAGAAGTATACTATAACCGGGGACTGATCTATCAGCAACAGGGTCATTATGAAAAAGCTGTTGCTGATTACAGCAAAGCCATTGAGTTTAATATCAATTATGGTTATCTGCCTTATCTGTACAATAACCGAGGCCTGATATATCGAGAACAGGGAGAGTACGAAAAGGCTTTAGCCGACTTTACCGGTGCGATTGCAATAAATCCGCTTGCCGGTCTTGTTTACAACAACCGCGGTCTTGTCTATTACGATCAAGGTCTTTACGAAAAAGCTCTAGCCGATTTTAATAAAGCAATTGAAGCAGGCTCAAATAACAGCTTGTTCTACAATAACCGGGGCCTTACTTATTACAATCAGCGTATTTTTGATAAAGCCCTAGCTGATTTTAACAAAACGATAGAAATAAACCCCGGATATTCTTACGGCTACTACAACCGCGGTAATGTTTATTATGAGAAAGGCCTGTATAAAGAAGCGTTGGCTGACTATAAAACCTTCTTGCAGCTTGGCTCGCCTGACAGCGCTTATATAGAAAAAGCGAAAGAGCAGGTCTCCAGGTGCGAAAAAGTACTGGCTGCCAGCAAATAAACTGGTACGCTCCCGCCCCACCGGCGAGGTTTTTTTTCTTGAATAAAGGAATTTTGTGGTTTGTGCCGAATATTTACAACAAATATGTTTGAGAAGGGTTACTTTAACGTCAGGCTATACAGCCGAAGCGGCGGGGAGGTTTGGCCGCCGGGGGCAGTGGGAGGAAGACAGACTCTTATGTTGATTTTATGCAGGTTTTTTTAGTGACGGCGAATATGTTTTGCATGATATTGCGGGAGGGTTGTTGGCATGCTCAGGGTTTTCATTGTTTGTTTGCTGCTTACTTTTTCTTTTGCTTGGCCGGCCGCGGCCGAGAGCTGGGTGCTGGTGGGTGATATCGGGGACGGCGATTCTATATGGATGGACAAGGATATCCAGCCGGTGGGACGGGTGGACGCCAGGGGCAAGGCTTCTATCATACCGGGCATGTTCACGTCGCGCTACAAGATAGGCAAAAGCCTCAACGCGCAGTTCGTGCTGCCGACCAGCAGCATCGTGGATGTGCAGACATACAGGAGCCTGCATGAGAAGAACGGGCAGCTGCTGTGGGACATGAATAAAAAGGGCTCGGACGGGCTGCTGTTCAATGCTATTTTACTGAGAGATTATGACCGCATCATGGCGATAAAGCCGTTTTTGCTGAAAAATGAGTATATACCCGAGGTGCGTGTACCGGAATGGCCGATGGACGACCAGGGCTGGCGGAAGGTATGTGAGCGGGACGACGGCTCGGAGGCCTGGATACAGGTGAAGTCGGCCCAGCTTTCGGTGTATGACGATAGCGTTTTGCCGCAGGTGCGCCTGTTGGTGCGCCGCTTGGACGTGGTGAACGGTGAAAAGCATGTGCGCTATTCCTACGAAGTGTATGATACGGAAAAACGCCTGCTGCGGGTGTTGAAAACGTGGGACAAGGATGGCAAGCCGGTGGCGATGAAGGAGCAGGAGCTACAGCCGTTGCCGGTGTTTTGCCGCAGTGCGGCTATCGGCTCGGCCGGGTACAAGGTGTTTGTGGCCAACCGGGAGGAGATAGCGAAACGCGGGCAGTTTGAGGTGAACGCCCCGGCGTCTCTTGTACCGCCGGAGTGGCTGGTCTTTAGAGGGTGACGGCAGGGCCCGGCATTATGGCCGGGCTCAGACCGTAGACAAAAAGGCACTCTACGCAACGCGTAGAGTGCCTTTTTGTCTACGGTCTGTATATTTTACGGTTATTTATTTACATATTTAGAGGATTTTTTAAAATTATGCCGAACTGTATAGCGTATAAATCAAGGCAGGAAGTCTAGCATAATGGAGGGTATTATTTTGCGCAAGAAGATGGGTTTACGCGCCAGGCTGCTGGTTTTTTTGCTGGCGCCGATGGTTTTGGTGCTGGCGGTGACGAATTATATTTCATACAAGTCGTCGTATGACGAACTCGACAGGGAGACGCAGCAGACGATGCTGGCGACGACGCGCTCGTTTGCTATGGAGCTCGATGGCTGGATGCGTGAGAAGGAGGCGCTGGTAAACAACCAGGCGGCTCTTTTAGCCCAGAGAAAGTATAGTGACGCTGAGCTGGCGGCGCTTTTGGCGACGGCGCAAAAGGCGAGCAGGGGTGTGAGCGCGGCGGTGTTTTGTGCGGCTGACGGCCGGGCGGTAGACCAGGCGGGGCTCGTGTATACTGGTGCAAAAAAAGCGCCGTGGTATGACAAGGCGGCAGCGGCCGACAGCGTAGTATATACTGACCTTTATGACAGTGATTTGTCTAAGGCCAAGACGGTGGCGCTGGCGCGCGCAGTAAAAAGCGGCGGGCAGGTGCTGGGCGTTTTGGCGATGGAGCTGGATATAAATGTAGCGCGGGCGATAACGGCTAAGCTGAAGATCGGCGACGCGGGCTATGGTTTTGTGCTGTCGGACGCGGGTCTGTATCTGGCGCACCCGCGCTTTCCGCTGGGCGAGCTGTCAAAGTCCAATCTGATAAAGATATACAAGCAAAAGAACGAGGGTACGCTCAAGGTGGTATTTGAGGGGATAGAGCGTTTCAACGCTTATGCCAAGGTGGGCAATAGCGGCTGGGTGATAGTGTCGACTGTTATCGTTGACGATGTGTTCAAGGAGGCCAATTCCCTGCATAAGCGCAACCTGGCGATAAGTATCGTAGGGCTGTTGGCTTTGATAGCTGTGATCTACTATATAGTGAATAATTTGATCGGTTTGATACGGCCGATGACGGTGGCGGCGGAGAATATCGCCAAGGGCGACCTGGCGGCTGACGCCGGGCTGGCGCTGAAGGATTCGGGCGACGAGATAGGCGCATTGGGGCGCAATTTTGCGGTGATGCGCGAAAACCTCAAGGGGATAGTGAGCGAGGTGTCGCAGTCGGCACGGCAGATAACAGCTTCGGCGCGCGGTTTTAGCGATAGTTCGGCGCATTCGGCGTCGAGTTCAAAAAATGTGGCGTCAGCGGTGGCGGCGATATCGGAGGGGGCGAAAGAACAGCTCAAGTCGATAGAGGGCGCGTTGCGTCTGACGGAGGATATTTCGCGCAATATGGAAAAATCCGCCCAGGATGCGCAGGAGGCGGCTAGGCTGGCCGGCGAGAGCGTGGAGAAGGCTGACGCCGGAAGGGCGTCCGTCGATAAGGCTGTGCAGCAGATGGACAATATAAACGCGGCGACCGAGCATGTGAGCGGCGAATTGGAGAAGGTGGCGCAAAGTTCGAATGAGATAACGCGCATGGTGGACGTTATTTCGGCGATAGCGGGACAGACCAATCTTTTGGCTTTGAACGCTGCAATAGAGGCGGCGCGCGCCGGTGAGGCGGGGCGCGGCTTTGCGGTGGTCGCCGAGGAGGTGCGCACGCTGGCGGAGAATTCGCGGGATGCGGCGGCCAAGATAACCGAGCTGGTGACGGCAAACAAGCAGAATATAGACGCGGTGATGCAGGCGATGGCGGCAGAATCCGAGGATGTGAAGACCGGCATGCGGGTGGTGGACGAGGCGGGCGGCAGCTTTGCCGAGATAGCCGCACTGGTAGCCAAGGCATCCGGGCAGATCCGCGAAATTTCAGGCTCTTTGAAGGGTATGGCCGAGGAGAGCAGGCAGATAGCCAGCGCCGTGGAGAAGATAGACGGTATCAGCAAGGAGGCGGCCGGGCAGACGCGTTCGGTGGACGAGGCGATGAAAGAGCAGGTGGCGGCGGCGGAAGAGATATCGGCGGCTAGCCGTAGCCTGGCCGATATGGCCAAGAGCCTAGAGGGGGCTGTAAGCCGCTTTAAGCTGTAAAAGCTAAGATGGCAGTTTTTGTCACAGTGCTTTATGGTATATTGGTAGCGTAAGGCAAGGTGGCAAAGGGGGTGTGACGCATGGTATCGGTACCGGTGTTTTTGGCAGGTCTGGTTTTAGGGCTTGTGGCGGCGCTGATAAAGGGTCATTATGATGTGCGCGCCCGCCAGCGGGCGTTTGTCAATGATTATTACAAGGTGATAGTATCGAAAAGGCTGGAGGCATATGAGTGCTTGAATGCTCTGGTGGGGCCGGTGAAGGTGGCGGTGCTGGATAAGGCTATGTGGCTGAGTGATGAGGCGTTTGAGAAAGCGCGCGAGCTCAATAAGGCGCTGTTTTACTGTGATTATGACGACCCGCCGGCTTTCGGCAAGGAGCGGTATGAGGAGATAGCCGCGATACGCGCCGGTATGGAGCGGGTGATCGCGGAGGATTTGCTGGAGCTGCATGATGTGAGAAAGTTTTTGGGGAAGAAGCGGGATACGGACTTTGGTTTTTCCCCGTTTCCGTGAAAGTGCTATTGGCCGCCTGGGGGCGGCCTTTTTGTTTCAGGATTTGGAAGCAGTAAAGCCGCCCTGCGGGGCGGCTTTACTGCTCAGAGCGTAGACATAAGGAAAAATTTATGTATTTATATGCTTTTTATGTTTAATGCCATCTCCTGCGTTTGTGTAAATCCGACTACCTACCACTTACTAACAATGCGACATTTCTCTTTTTTGTATAGTGCCACCGAAC
>JAVBME010000014.1:0-57345 GCA_031552765.1 Acidaminococcales bacterium
GTTCGGTGGCACTATACAAAAAAGAGAAATGTCGCATTGTTAGTAAGTGGTAGGTAGTCGGATTTACACAAACGCAGGAGATGGCATTAAACATAAAAAGCATATAAATACATAAATTTTTCCTTATGTCTACGCTCTGAGATGCCGTAAAAACGGCATCTTTTTTATTTGTCGATAAAAAAGCCGTATTGTGGTAATATAAAGGTACAAAATAAATTAGGAGGGATTGCCATGGCGGAAGAAAGAGCGAATCCCCAAAGCAACGAAGAGACTAAGGACATGATAAATTTACCGGTGGAAACGACAGGCTTTGTTTCCGACGCTGATGTGGAAAGCCTTTGCCGCTGGGGCGCTGGCCGCGCGGCAGTGGTTGTCGTGGCGCCTTTCGTGGGTACTGTTGCGCTTATCGCAAATGAAGTATATATGATAAAGCGTATAGGAGACCTATACAAACAAAATGTGAGCGAATCAGTGATACTAGGCTTTATCGGCTCCCTGGGCGCGACTGTGGTGGGCAGTACTTTGGCGACGCTTATCCCTTATTCGCCGACCAAGGTGCTGATCGCGGCAGGTTTGACTTATGGCTTGGGCAGAGCTGCCAATGAGTGGATCAAAGCAGGAAAACCCGATGATGTAACAATATTCCGTGAGATTTTTGAAGAGAAACGCCGTGCGGTCAAAGACGGACTGGAAAAAATAATTCTCCAGCATCCGGATAAAGATAAACCGTTGGGTGATGAAAGCAAAGAGTTTGAGCCAAAATAATGGACCTTGCCGGTAAAGCGCCTATAGAGGCGCTTTACCGCTGATATCTGGAGGATAGCATGTACAAAAAACTGCTTGTCGCCATTGATGTATCCGAACGCGGCATAAAAGCTTTGCAGCAAGCGCTGGCTTTGGCAGAAGCGCTGGGCGCGCAAGTGCTTGGACTTTATGTTTTGCCGCCTGGCGCTGCGCAAGCCGGCGGAGCCACCTTGGTCAGCAAGAGCATAGAGGAGAAAATAAAGGCGAAAAAAGCGCTTGTGGCAGAAGAAGTACTGCATAAAATAGAAGAACGCCTGCCCGGCGCTTTGTCGCGTTTGAAGTTTGTCACTCGTGAAGGGCGCAATAAGGCCAAAACTATAGTCGATTTTGCGGAATTTGAAGGCTGTGATCTTATAGTTATGGGCAGCCGCAATCTGCCTGGCGCCAGTTCGGTGATCATGCGCAGCGTGACCAGCGCCGTACTAAGCTCCGGCAAAAAACCTGTCCTGGTGATACGCTAGTTATGGCTTGCCAGGGCTGATTTCTTATGTTAAAATAAAGCTGCTTATACGGGAAGGGCAAGGCTCTATCCTTTTTAACATGTGGACGACAACAAAATATGCACAATTAAACCCGCTTGGATCCTTGGGACTGAGACGGAAGCGTTCCACACATAGTGGAGTAGAGGAATTTTGCGCTTTCCGGCTAGCGGGAAGCGTTTTTATTTTAGCAGACGCAGGATGCGGCGGAACTGCGTCCGTGCGGTTGCTATGCCGATTGTCCCTGTGAAAGGCGAGTGGCGGTCATTTTTGTTATTAGTAAGGTGGTGGCTATGAAAAATACTATAGGCATCGTTGGCCCGGGCCGGCTGGGAAGGTCTCTTGCGCGGGCGTTTATCGCCAAAGGCGCGGTAGTGGCCGGTGTCAGCGGCCTGGATGAAGAAGAAACAGCGCGAGCATCGAAAGAGCTGGGAGTGGCGGCGTTTGCCGATAAAAAGCAACTGGCGGCTGTGTCCGATATCATATTCCTTACTGTCCCAGACCGGATGATAATAGCGGTGGCGGAAGAACTGATAGCAGCAGGACTTCGCCCCGGAACACGGCTCTTCCACTGTAGCGGGGCCATGCCGGCCGGGGTACTGCCGGTGGCGGCCGGTGTTTTACGCGGCAGTTTTCATCCCCTGCAAAGTTTTGCCGACGGGATAAAGGAGTTCGCCGGCGTGTACATAGCTGTGGACGGTGAAGCAAGCGAGACTGGATACGCTATGTGCGATTTTTTAGGCGGTATCTCCATGAGCGTGCCGCCGGGCGACAGAGCGCTTTACCATACGGCGGCCTGTATCGCTTCCAACCATTTGGTGACGGTTTTGTCCTGGGCCGAAGGGCTTATGTCCCGTTGGGCGGGTACGCCTGCCGCTGGCCTGGTTGCTCTAATGCCGCTTATCGAGGGGAGCTTGGCCAATATGAAAAAACTGGGGGCGGAAAAAGCGCTGACCGGTCCGGTCGCGCGTGGAGATACGGATACGGTGGCGCGGCATTTGGCGGCCTTGCCGCAAGAGTTGCGCGAGCAGTACCGCATGATGAGCCTATATACTTTGGATTTAGCGGTAAAGGCGGAGAGTATTACGCCGCAAGCGGCGTGCGATATGGGAAAAATTCTAAAAAGAGGTGCAACCGATGGGAAAGGTTACGACAGCGACAATCCGTGAAAAAAAGCAAAAAGGCGAGCCGATAGCGATGCTGACGGCGTATGACTATCCCTGGGCCAAGATGTTCGATGAGGCGGGCGTCGATATGATACTGGTTGGCGATTCTTTGGGCAATGTCGTTCTTGGCTACGACTCTACCCTGCCTGTGACTATGGAAGACATGATACACCACGCCAAAGCAGTGCGCCGCGGGGTAAATGACGCCATGGTAGTTGTAGACATGCCTTTTATGAGCTACCAGGTATCTATGGAAGACGCTTTGCGCAACGCGGGCCGCCTGATGAAAGAAACCGGCGCGCAGGCGGTAAAGCTCGAGGGCGGCTCGGAAGTGGCGGCAAAGGTGGCGGCACTGGTTGCCGCAGGTATACCTGTAGTTGCCCATATCGGTTTGACGCCGCAGTCTGTACACCAACTGGGCGGCTTTAAAGTGCAGGGCAAAGAAAGCGCCGCTGCGCAAAAACTTATCGACGATGCGGCAACGCTGGCCGACGCAGGCGCTTTTTCCATCGTGCTTGAATGCGTGCCGGCCGCTTTGGCTGAACGCATCAGCGCAAAGATAGGTATTCCCACTATAGGTATCGGCGCCGGCGCCGGCTGCGACGGGCAAGTATTGGTATATCACGATATGCTGGGACTGTTTAGCGGTTTCACGCCCAAATTTGTCAAAAAATATCGCAATTTGCACGACGATATAGTAAAAGGCGTACAGGAATACGTGGCCGATGTGCGGACCCGCTCCTTTCCTGCGCCGGAGCATACTTTTAAAATAGATCAGGATATTTTGGACAAACTCTATTAAAAGGAGCGCAATACTAGATGAAGATTTGCCAAACGGTAGAAGAAATAAGAGCTGCTTGCCGGGAGGCGCGGGCTGCGGGGAAAAGTATCGGCCTGGTGCCTACCATGGGCGCGCTGCACCGCGGACACGCTTCACTTATTGAAGCGGCCGCTGCGGAGAACGATTTTGTGGTGGTCAGCATATTTGTAAACCCGACCCAGTTTGCGCCGACCGAAGACCTGTCTTCCTATCCGCGCACGCTGGAAGCTGACTGCAAGCTGGCGGAGCAAATAGGCGCGCGGGCGGTATTTGCCCCGGCCGACAAAGAGATGTATCCTGTCGGCGAATGCACCTGGGTGGAAGTGGTCGGATCAATGACAAAAATCCTGTGCGGCGCGTCAAGGCCCACGCATTTTCGCGGCGTGACCACAGTTGTCAGCAAACTGTTTAATATCGTACAGCCCGACCGGGCGTACTTTGGCCAAAAAGACGGCCAGCAGGCGCAGGTCATAAGGCGCATGACACAAGACCTCTTTATGCCGGTAGACATACGCGTCATGCCGATAGTCAGGGAAAGCGACGGACTGGCGCTCTCTTCGCGCAACATTTACCTGTCTGTCGAGGAACGGCAGGCGGCGCTGGCGCTGTCGCGCAGCCTGAATAAAGCCCAGGCGCTGATTGGGCAGGGCGAACGCGGGAAAAGCAAGATAATGCAAGCTGTCCGGGAGGAAATAGCGGCGGAAAAGCTGGCTGTGATCGATTATGCCGAGATTTATTCTTTCCCCGACCTGGCGGTATTTGGCGATAACGTCAGCGGAGAAGTGTTCATCGCCCTGGCGGTGAAAATAGGTAAAACCAGGCTGATAGACAATATAGTGGTAGCTTGCAGGTAAAAAAGAAGTAGCCCGGCCAGATGGCCGGGCTACGTTTGTTTTTTGCTCATACCGAGCATTACGCCGCTGATGATGATAGCGCCGCCGGCAATCTGCTCGAAGTATATTTTCTCGTCAAGCAAAAGCACCGAGAAGAATACGCCGAAGACCGGCAGTAGGTTTATGATAAGCATGGCTCTGGTGGGCGTTACTTTTTTCAGCCCGAAAGCGTAGAGGTAATAGGCGATGAGTGAGCAGAACAGGCTGAGAAAGAGATAAGCCATGATGCTGGCTTTGTCCGGCACGTGCCAGGCGCCGCTGTCAAAAGGCAAAAGGGGTATAAATAACAGCGCGCCGGCCCAAAACTGGTACATGGATACGACCGGCATAGGATATTTTCCCACGAGCGCGCGGGTGGTGAAGTTGTAACCTGCCCAGGATATGCCGACAAGTATCATGAAAATGTTGCCTAACAGGCGATTGTCCGGCGCGACCACACTGGGCGGCTGGGCGGAGACGATAAAGAAAATGCCGCTCATGGCGATGAGAACGCCCAAAGAAGAACGCAATGAAATAGGGTTTTTAAAAATGATGCGGTCGAGCAGCATGGTGATGGCGGGAAAGGAAGAATTGATGAGTGCCGCGTCGGAGGCGGTATTGAGCCGGAGCGCGTTATTTTCCAGCGCGTAAAAAGCGGTTATGCCAAAAAAGCCGCTCCAAAGGAAGTATTTCACATCTTTTTTCTCCGGCAGACGGAATTTTCCTGTTGCCAGGAGAAAAAGCGCTATGAGAAGAGCAGGCAAAAGAAAGCGCGCCATGCCAAGACCGAAAGGCGGGAAGGCGGAAAACGCCGTTTTAGTTGCGGCAAATGAAACGCTCCAGATGAGCGTTGCGCAAAAAATAGCCGCCAGATGGAGTTTTGAGCTGGAAGAAGAGTCAGGCATCTAAAAAAAGCTCCTTTAAAAATAAAGGTGCGCAGTGTTTTCAACACTGCGCGCCCAGTGTAGCGCAAAATCAAAGTTTTACATTGTCGACGGCATAGCCGTGGCCGCTTTTTTTAACTTTACCGAGGGTTGGAAAGGTCATGTGCATGCCGGTGATAAGGTAACTCTTATCTGCCGCCAAATCGAGCAGCATGCGGCGGCTGGCGACCGACTTTTCCCTGTCCATATCGTAGACCGGGCATACTTCGGGCTGCGCCAGCTGTAAAACAGTGGCATGCAAAAAGTCGCCGGCGATCAATACCCTATCTTTTATGAGAAATGCCGTATGCCCGGGGGTATGGCCAAAAGCGGCGATGGAAGAAACGCCCTGTACTATTTTGTCGCCGGCTTCAAACAAAGCTACCCGGCCGCCGTAAGCTGCGTAAACATCATCACGCATCTTGGGCTGGCTGTTTTGCCAAAATTCATCTTCCTGGCGGCAGATGAAAATAGTAGCGTTGGGAAAAGCGGCCCGGCCTTCTTGCAAAAGTCCGCCCACATGGTCCTGGTGTGTATGGGTGAGCATGATAGTGTCGATGTCTTCGGGTTTAAGGCCGGTAGATGGCAGGGCAGCAAACATTTTGCCGCCCGGAGAGCCTTCTCTTTGCCCAAAACCTGTATCAAACAGGATGTTGAATTTGGCTGTTTTGAGTACGTAGACGGAAACGGCGCCGGTATAGGAGCCTTGTGGGTAATATTTCTGCAAAAGTGCGGGGTCGGCGCCTTTAAAAATAGACATGTTGCGTGGCCCGATAGAGTCGGCTATAAGATAAAATTTGGCGCCGTCAAGATTGTAAGAGACGATGCCTTCCTTGGGGTTTGCCGCCGCTATGCCGCAGGTGCACAGCGCCAAGAGCATTAATACAGCCCGGTGGAAAAAATTAGTTATTCTTTTCATTGCCTGGCCCTCCTTATTCATTTTCCTCCAAAGAGAGGATGCGTTCCGAAGTGGCAAAATCCAATTCCTGTACCTTGTTTAGGCGCTGGCAGATCTGGCGGGAGCGGTTTTGTGCGTCGGTCATGCTCTTTTGAGCGTCGTCGAGTTTGTTGAGCGACTTATCTATCAGTTGGTCGAAGGTAGCGTATTGTTTTTTGATAGCTCCCAGCAGTTTCCATACTTCGCCGGATTTTTTCTCTATCGCTAATGTAGCGAAACCCATGCGCAGGCTGTTCAAAAGCGCAGCCAGCGTAGTCGGCCCGGCGATCATTATATGGCACTCGTTCTGGCAGTATTCGGCCAGCCCGTTTATTCTTAGCACTTCGGCATACAGGCCCTCAGTCGGCAGGAACATAACGGCAAAGTCGGTAGTAGCCGGCGGATTTATATATTTATCGCGGATAGTGCGGGCGTCCAGCTTGACCCGGGCCTCGAGGGCCCTCAGGGCCTCTGCGGTAGCGGTGGCGTCGGCTGCGTCGCTCGCTTCCAGCAGCCGCAGGTAGTCTTCCTGGGCAAATTTGGCGTCGAGCGGCAGCCAGATATGCTCATTGTCGTGTCCAGGCAATTTTATGGCAAATTCCACCCGCTCTTTGCCGCCTCTTTTGACGGCTACATTTTGTTCATACTGCTCAGGCGCCATGATTTGTTCCAAGAGGGAGCCCAGTTGTACTTCGCCCCAAGTACCGCGCGCTTTTACATTGGTCAGTACCCTGTTCAGGCTTTGCACTCCGCTGGAGAGCGACTGCATTTCTCCGAGGCTTTTGTAAAGCTGCTGGAGCTGTTCGCCGACCGTTTTGAAAGATTCGTCCAACCGGCGGGTGAGGGTAGTGTTCAACTTCTCATCTACCAGCATGCGCATAGCCTCCAGTTTTTGCTCATTGCTCTCTTGTAGCTGTTTTAAGCCTTGGGACACGCTTTGGGTGATCTTTTCCTGCTGGGCGGCATTGCTGGTCAAGAGGTCGGTCATGTTTTTCGACAGGACTTCCAGTTGTTCCCGCTGCTGACGATTTTGCAGGTCAAGCTGCTGCAATAAAAGATCATTGAGGCGCTGGAAACTGTTTGCCAGCTCTTCCCGCAAATAGCGTCCCTGCTCGCTCTGCTCCTGCCTGCTTGTGGCTTTTTCCTGGCTGTCCAGGCGGGCGCTGTTTTCAAGCAGCGCATATAAAGCGGCCAGTTGTTTTTCTTGTTCCTGGGCAGTATTTTTGCGCGATAATAATAAAAATACCACAAAACAGACGGAAATAATATTGATAACCACTAAAAGCATTAAAATATCCATTTTGTCCTCTTTTTCAAAAATGTATCATTGATTTTAATTCGGGAAAAAAAATCTTCTTCCTGCCAATATAAAAAATAAAGCAGCCGATTAGCTGCTCGAAGGTTACGCATTTTTAAGTAGTTCTTCTATAAAAGCGGTCACATAGCTGTAATCAAGGTCGTTCATAGCCAGGCGCAGCTTGATGACATGCGGGCGGAACTCTTCCTCGTCCAGCATTTCTATCTGCTGGATAAGGTCGGTCGTCGCTTCGTAATCAAAGTCGGCGATAGCTTCCTGCAACAACCGCAAAAGCGCCGGGGTCCATTGGTCATTGCCCTCGTCGGCCACAGTTGCAAAATCATCATGTGGCAACAGCTGTGTGCTGCCGGCAAATTCTTCATCGGGGAGGAACTTATGCGGCGGAAGCCATTTACGCAGGGCTTTGCTCAACTCGCGCAATTCTATAGGCTTATTTAAAAAGTCGTTGACGCCGGCGGCTAAAAGCGCAATGCGCGCCGTTTCAATAACGTTGGCGGACAAGGCGATGATGGTCTGCTGCACAAAGCGGCCGCCCATGCCGCGTATGGCCTGTGTCGCTTCTTCGCCGTCCATTTCAGGCATCATATGGTCCATAAAAACAATATCATAGTCTTTTTGCTTTATTTTTGCCAAAGCTTCTCTACCGGACATGGCTTCGTCCGAGATAATGCCGTATTGTTTCAAAAGATTGGAAACCACCTGGAGGTTTATTTCATTGTCGTCTACGACCAGGATGTTGACATCTTTAGTTCTGAAAAGATTGTCTTTGAGCTGCTGGATGCCGGTAGTATTTTTCTTTTCCAATGTATCGTTTAGTATATTGGCCAAAGTAGTGATGAGCAGGGGGTGGAAAATAATGGTGTCTGTACGTTTTACCTTGTCCGGCAAGCTGGTATGGGTGTCGGACAAAATAATGCGCTTGAAACCGCCCGTTATGGCAAAAAAATCCGTCAGCAAAGAGGGCGCGGATGTCGCATCAAGCAATAAATGGGTAAAACTGCCGGAATGAGCTGCAGAAAGTTTGTCGGTTGAGGCAAATTCTGTATGCAGCAATTTACACATGTGGCATAACTGGGTAACCAGCAGTGCGTCATTGGTTATAGCCAGCAATTTATTTTGCCGCGGGAAATTTATTTTGACAACAGGCGTTTTGTCGGCTATTTTTTGCGGCAGATTGATGGTAAAAGCAGTGCCTTTGCCATATTCGCTTTCCACATATATTTTCCCGCCCATCAAATCCACCAGTTTTTGGCTGATAGCCAGGCCCAGACCGGTTCCTTCCAGATTGCGGTTCTTTTTGGTGTCAAACTGTTGGAAAGAATTGAATAGCCGGGGCAAATCTTCTTCATGCATGCCGATACCTGTGTCTTTTATCACAAAAGTCAGGTTTACCGTATCGCCGCAAATTGCTGTACCGATAGCTAGTTTTATAAAGCCGCTGTCGGTAAATTTCACGGCATTGGAAAGGATGTTCAAAAGTATTTGCTTTAACTTGCCGTCGTCGCCGATAAGTTCGCTGGGCAAATCCGGGGCGATATCTATAATAAAACGCAAGTTTTTTTGTACGACGCGCATGTTGATGATATTGGAAATATCGTTTATAAGTGACATGGAATCATATTTTATGTTGAGGATATCCATACGGTTTGCCTCGATCTTGCTCATGTCGAGGATATCGTTTATTATGCTGAGCAGTGACTGGGAGGCGTTGCGGATATTTATCGCATGGAACATATCCTGGCTGTTGAGGTTTGACAGCATTAATAAGTCAGACATGCTAATAATGGCATTTAAAGGGGTGCGTATTTCATGGCTCATATTAGCGAGAAATTCGCTTTTGGCATGGCTTTTTTGTTCGGCGGCCTCCAGGCGTTTTAAGTCTGTGATATCAGACATGAAGCCTTCGGTTATTCCTTTGGTCGGGTCGTTTGCGTCTACTTCCACGACACGGCTGCGCTCCCATATCCAGCGCACTTCGCCGTTTTTATGGATGATGCGAAAATATGCCTCCAGGGGTTTACCGACCATGAGAGAGCCTTCATTTTCTTCTGTCAGCTGAGCCAAATCATCCGGATGCAAGATGTCAAAAAAACAAAGATTTTTATCTTCGATAAAATCTTCCGGCGAGTAGCCTGTCATGTCCAAGCATCCCTCGCTGACAAATTCCATAGTAAAGCGCGGTATGTTATTGCGGCAGCGAAAAGCCATGCCGGGCAAGTTGGAAATAAGGGTAGCCATGCGCCGTTGCGCTTCCCGGCGCAGGCTGGCTTCGTTCGCCATGGCGACAAGGTCGGCTATGGTAGAGCCGAATGACTGTTCATCTAATGTCCAGTGGCGAGGTTCACCGGCATGTTCTATACAGACGACGCCAAAAAGTTTGCCGCCAATACGGATTGGGCAGTCGAGCAAGGCGCGTATGCCGGACAGTCCGTAATTTTCCGACATCCCGGGCAATATCGTATCAGTGTGCGTATCGGGTATGGAGATGTTGCGTTCGGCGTGCAGCAGTTTAACATAGTGTGGGTAAATGCCGACGTCGAAAGGGTCGGCAATAAAATGCCGGTTTTCATCCAAACCGTACATGGCAAGATTGTATAAAGTAGCGTTATCTTTAGAATATCTCCAAATACCGACGCGCACCGCCTGCAATGTTTTGGCGGCGGTTTCCGCTATCGTTCTGACTGCCGACTCGAAGCTGCCTGCTGCCAGGTCAGGGTTGCTGTTCAAGTCGACCAGAGCGCGGTTAAAGGAACGAAGCACCTGTTCCCTGTTTTCCGGTTCATATTGTTGGCTGGCCATGTTTTCCTCCGGAGGCTGAAAGCTTATAATAAGATATAGAATAAATCTTACAAATGCACTAGTTATATTATAGCCTAAAACAACAAAAAAATGCAAAAAATAACATGAAAAAACAAAAATATAATTACAAAAATGCTAACAACGTAAATTTTTGTTTGCGAAAAAATACTGCTATTATATAATAATAAACAAATCAATTTTACTAAATAAATCTATTTGGAATGAGGGTGGAAGAGTTGCAAAAAACAAAAATTTTAACAGTGTTACTCATAGCGGCTTTGTCTATAGCTATGATTGGTTGCGGCGGCGGCCAGAAAGAACCGGTAAAAAACGACAAGAAAATACTTAGGGTCGGCGCGACCGCGGGGCCGCAAGCTCAGATACTGGAAGCCGCTAAAAGTGTGCTGGCAAAAAACGGCGTACAAATGCAAATAGTGGAATTCAATGATTTTTCAACACCTAATATCGCTTTGAACGACGGCGACTTAGATGCTAACAGCTACCAGCACAAACCTTTTTTGGACGCGCAGATAAAAGACCGCAAGTTTGACCTGGTACCTGTGGGAAAAACCATCATCATGCCGATGGGACTATATTCCAAAAAAATAAAACGGCTTGACGAGCTTAAAGAAGGAGCTACGGTAGCGATACCGAATGATCCGTCCAACGGCGGACGCGCGCTATTGCTCATGCAAAAATTCGGCCTTTTGAAGCTAGATCCGGCCGCCGGGATTTTACCAAGTAAAACCAGTATAAAAGAGAACCCTAAAAAGCTGAATATAAAAGAAGTGGACGCTGCCCAGGCGCCGCGTGTACTGGACGATGTGGACATGGTGGCGGTAAATACCAACTATGCTCTGGTAGCAGGCCTTGTACCGACCAAAGATGCGCTGGCCCTTGAGGATAAAGATTCGCCTTACGCCTGTATCATTGTCGTGCGCAGCAAAGACAAGAACAGGGAAGATTTGAAAAAGCTTGTCGCAGCATATCAATCGCCGGAAGTAGCAAAATTTATTGAAGAAACTTTCAAAGGCTCGATCTTAAAAGCTTGGTAATCGTTTGCAGCAGGCGCCGTAAGGCGTCTGCTTTTTTGTATCAATAGGGAATTTTTACCAAGGCTGCAAAGTGTTATTTTTTTGCCGATATTTAAAAACCTGTTAAATTTTTGCCAAAAGAGTTACAATATACATGATAAATTTGTTATTTATAAAAATAAAATACCAGGAGTCAGTAAATGTTTTTTGACAATGAACCAGGGCCGATATTTCGTCCGCCCAGTGAAGCCCATAGCTTTATTTTGCGTACGACAGTCGGTTGTTCCCATAACAAGTGTACTTATTGCAACATGTACCGCACGGTGGATTTTCACATAAAATCCCCGGAAGATGTTTCCGCACAGATAAAAGCGGCCCAAGCCAGCGGCTGGCCAGTGCGCCGGGTATTTTTATCTGACGGCGACGCGCTTATTTTAAATACCGAGCGTTTGCTGGCTATTTTGGCAGAGCTGTATGCCGCTTTTCCCCGCTTGCAAAGGGTATCGGCCTATGCCGGGCCAAAGGCTATCTTAGGCAAAAGCGTCGAAAATTTAGTAAAATTGCGCGCCGCGGGTTTGAAACTTCTTTATTACGGCCTGGAAACCGGCGACGGCGATCTTTTGTCGGCGGTCTGCAAAGGCGTGACCGCGGAAGAGGCGATAGAAGCCGGCTGCCGGGTAAAAGAAGCCGGCTTGAAACTGTCGATGATGATAATCGTCGGGCTGGGCGGCGTCCCGGGCAGCGAGGCTCACGCCCGCAATACGGCCGCAGCGATCAATATGATAAAGCCGGATATGTTGAGCGCTCTTACCTTAATGATGTATCGGGGCAGCGAACTGCGCCAGCAATATGAACGCGGCGAATTTTTGCCGCTTAACCCTCACGGGATAATGAAGGAACTAAATATGATACTGTCGGGGATAAACCTGCCGGCAGACCATCCGGCGATTTTCCGCAGTAATCATGTTTCTAATTATTTGCCGCTGGCCGGGACGCTGCCGGCGGATAAAGAGCGTATGCTGGAGGAAACCCGTAGAGCGATGGCGATGTTGGATAAGGGCGAAGGTTATGATCCGTATGGCAACTTGGAATATTTTTGACGGCTTTGGCCGGGAGGTTGAGGCATGAAATTTTTCAGGAGTTTTCTTTTTATTCTTCTTACAATGGTATTTTTGCCACAAACAGTTTGGGCTGCCGATACTTATAAGGTGGGAGACAAAAACTGGCGGGTTTCCGTCGTGCAGCAAAAACTGCCGGTTTTGGGCATTAAAGTTGACCGAAAAGACGGTGTCTTGAGTAAAGAGACCAGTTTTGCGCTCAAAACTTTCCAGGACAAGTATAAAAAAGAATATAAACTCAAGGCCACTGGTAACCTTGATGATGCGACTTACCAGGCGGTAGTTGCTGCTGCCTATGAAAAAACCGCGCCGCACGTCAATAGCGAGGCCGTAATAAAAACTGCGGCGCAATATAAAGGCGTGCCCTACAGATTCGGCGGCGTAGATACAAAAGGGTTTGACTGTTCGGGTTATACGTGGTATGTATTCCACCAGCACAAGGTGGATCTGCCGCGTGCGGCCGATATCCAATATAAAGAAGGTATTTTTGTTTTGAAAAAAAATTTGCGCCAGGGCGACCTTGTTTTTTTCACCACTTATGAAAAAGGCGCATCACATGTCGGCATTTACGCTGGCGACGGCAAATTCTGGCATGCTTCCAGCAGCAAGGGCGTGATGCTCAGCGGTTTGGGCGATTTTTACTGGAAAGACCGCTATGTCGGCGCGCGCCGGATTTTAGCCGCAAGCTGAAAGCATACAATTATGTAAAATTATTTTCAAAAACTGATAGGAATTTAAAAAGTTGTGACGAATTTAACAAATAATTACAAATGCGGCATATCAAGAATAACCAGGAGGAAAAAATGATACGCGAAAAGCGCAATAAAGAAAAGTTGTTGTCATATTACCAAAAGTTTATGTCCGAAGGGATAGTAGACCCTAACGTCCATCCCTGGGTGGCGGAGTCCTGGCGGCGGTGCCGTGCCCGCGGCCTGGACAACGAAAAGGCTCCAAAATTGCAGCCGCTTACGGCGGCGGAGCTTGCCGAACGGCAGGAAAGCAATAAGGCGGCCGTGAGTTTTATGGACGGGTTTTATGAAAACAGCAAAGAGTATTTTGGCAATTACAATCTTAATATGCTGCTGATAGACGAAGAATCATATGTGTTAAAAAGCTATGACCAGCCGCATTTTAATGAATTATTTGCCCAACTGGAAGGCCGGCGGGTCTCTGAACGGGATATCGGCACGGCCAGTATCGGTATAGCGCGCGAGCATAAAGTTCCTTTTTTGTTGTTCGGTCCTGAAATGTGGCTTCAAGCTTTTCATTCCGGCGATTCAGCGGCCGCGCCTATTATTGTCGAAGGCCGTCTGCGCTATCTTGTTTCCTTGTATTCTCTCAACAAGGAAGAGTTGCCGTATGATTTGATAGTATCTACTTTGCTGGGGATACAGTATTCCCTGCAAAACTATCTTTATTTGCATGAGAAAAACGCCGCCTTCCATACGCTTTTGGACGAAGTGCCTTTTGCGGTCTATTGCGTGAGGCCTGGCGGGAAGGTTACTTACAGCAACGCCAGCGGGCAAAAGCGCCTGGAAGGGCAAAATAACCTGAGCGAAGTATTTTTAAACTACGAACATATTCCCATAAATAAAGGTTTTCAGGGGATGTCCTCGCACAACAAAGAAGTAGCCTGGATAGCCCGTGACCGTACGTACGAAGATATAACGACAGTACTGCCGCTAAAGACAGGCGATGAGGTCTCGAGCGTCATTGCGGCCAGTTTTTCCGTGGAGGATCTAAAAACGATAATCGCCCACGCTACTGGCTACAGTTCACGCTACAGCCTTTTATCCCTGGTAGGGGAGACGGCGGAATTTACCGCATTGCAAAATAAAGCTTCCCGCGTGGCCAAAGGCGACAATAATATTCTTTTGCAAGGGGAGCCGGGTACCGGCAAACAGCGCCTGGCGCACGGCATACACCAGGCCAGCCCGCGCGCAGCCAGCCCTCTTATCGTGGTAAAATGCGGCAAAGTAGCGGAAAGTATACTGGACGCCGAAATTTTCGGTTATGGCGAAGAAAGCGCCGGCTGGGTACCGGGAAAACTGGAGTTGGCCAATAACGGCACGCTGTTTATCGACGAAGTGGAAAAGCTTCCGGTAGCGCTTGGCGATAAACTGGCAAAATTTTTATCGGCCAAGACCGTGTCGGTACACGGCGAAGAAAAGCATATAGACGTAAGGCTTATTGCCGCCTGTGATTCCAATCTCAAGCGCCTGACGGAAAAAGGACTGTTCTCAAGGAAGCTGTTTGAAATACTCTCCAAGGTCACTATCCGCGTTCCTTCTTTGCGGGAACGCGCTAATGACATAGAAGTACTGTCTTCCCACATATTGTCTGAAATGGCAGTTCAGCACAACCTCGCGCCCAAGCGGTTGTCCGGCGAAGCATTGGCGGTATTGAAAAAATGTACCTGGTCGGGCAATATAAAACAACTGCAAGGCGTTATTGAAATGGCCTTTTTCCATACTCCAGGCGTAGTGATCAATGCGGACAATATTAAACTGCCCGGTGATTCAACTATGGGCAAATCATGGAAATACGACAAAGACGCTTTTGTTGAGGCCTGGAAAGCCGCCGGCGGCAATATCAGCCGCCTCGGCCTGATGCTTGATGTGAGCAGGGTGACCTTATACCGTTACCTTAGAAAATATGGCCTCGGCAAGGACGCGGAAAAATAAGATGCGTTTGAGAAAAAAGCCGGGGCTGCAAGACGCTATAGAAGAATATCGAGATATAGTGCTCAGCGAACAGACAGCTAAAGTGGCGTTAAAAAATTTCCCCAATATAGAACTTGAACTGGGCTGCGGCCGCGGCAGTTTTGTTACGGGGATGGCTGCCATGCGGCCGGAAAAAGTATTGGTAGGGGTAGAGAGCCAACTGGATATAGCGTATTATGCCGCAAGGTGCGTCCGCGCCGCCGGCTGCGGCAACGTACGTATAATACGCGCTAATGCCGAGCAGGTGGAAAACTGGTTTGCGCCTGGCCAGGTAGGGTGCATTTATATAAATTTTTGCGACCCCTGGCCAAAAGACAGGCATGCAAAACGCCGCCTTACCGGGCGGCGGTTTTTGGCAAAATACCGCCAGATCATAACTGCTGGTGGTAGTTTACGTTTTAAAACGGATAATAAAGACCTGTTTCTTTTTTCCCTGGCGGAATTTGCCGCCTGCGGCCTGGAAATCAAACAGGAAAGCCGGGATCTGCATACTTCCGGCATAGACAATCCGGTCTGGACCGAATATGAAAAAAAGTTTAATACGCTTGGCTTGCCTATATATTTTTGTGAGGCGATATTTACTGCTTGAGGAAATGGTATGGATAAAAAAAGAAACCATTTTTGGAAAAACCCTTGTGAGGCGATATTTACCATTGTAATTATACTGCTGGCTATAGGCTGCATCAATGTCTTTAGCGCCAGCCAGGTAGCGGCGGAAGATATGTTCGGCAATAGCAAGCACTATCTTTATCGCTATGCGCTGTTTGCCGCGTCCGGAATTTTTGCCATGTGGCTGCTGTCTCTGGTAAATTATCGCATCTGGCTGAAAAAGACGGACTTGTTCGCCGCCGGCGTTATTTTTTTACTTATGTACGTCAGCTATAAAGGCGTAGTAATAAAAGGGGCGCAGCGCTGGCTGGAAATAGGTTCTTTTTCCTTCCAGCCTTCTGAGCTTGCTAAAATGGCCGTGATTTTTTTGTGCGCGTCGTCGCTGGGCCGCCATATCGACAGGCAAAGACGGGGCAATCTTTTATCGGCGTCTTTTTTTTGGTCTGTAGCCATGGGTTTTTTAGTGTACTTGCAGCCGGATATGGGGACGGCTGCGATCATAGTGGGCCTGGCCCTGGGGCTGTATTTTATTTGCGGACTGCCGCACCGGCAATACCTGATGCTGTTATGCGGCATACCTTTGGCGGTATTCATTTTTACCACGCGGGCCGCTTATCGCGCCGAACGCGTGCGCGCCTGGCTTGACCCGTGGGCGTATGCCGACAGGACCGGGTATCAGGCGGTACAGTCCATGCTTGCTATAGGCAGCGGCGGCTGGCTTGGCATGGGCATGGGGCGCGGCAGCAGCAAATTTTACTATCTGCCGGAAGCGCATACGGACTTTTCCTTTGCAGTCTTTTGCCAGGAATGGGGCTTTATCGGCGCGGTTTTAGTTATCGTCCTCTTTATGGCGCTCAGCTACATGCTGTGGCGTGCCGCCGCGCTTGCGCCCGACGGGGCCGGCTATATCATCATTACCGGGACAAACCTTCTATTGACAGGACAGGCCGTGGCCAATATCGCGATGGTTTGCGGCATGCTGCCTGTTATCGGCGTGCCGCTGCCTTTTATCAGTTATGGCGGCACTTCTCTTTTGATAAGTATGGGCATGCTGGGCGTCGCACTCAATGTGGCGCGGCAGGGGCAACTGAAAAAAGATCTTCCGCCCGTATATAGCGGACTCGATAAAAAACGCCACCTGCGCCTGGTGAAAGGATAGTTATGGCAATCTTTAATAGTTATGGGCAGAACAAACGCACGCGTTGCGTGCTGTTTTTTCTCATGCTGCTGTTTGCCGGTTGCGTGGCCAGGCTAGCCTGGCTGCAAATAGTAGAGGGCGACGACCTTGCCGCACAGGCGGCGGAAAGCAAGAACATCCTGCGGGAACTGCAATCGCCGCGCGGCAGCATCCTCGACCGCAATGGCCGCGAACTGGCCGTAAGCCTGATTTCTTTATCCATGTACGTTGATCCCCTTGGCATGGAGGACAGCCGTTCGGCTGTGCAAAAAGAAGAAAAGCGCGACCCGAGGAAAACGGCGGCGGCGTTATTGGCCGGGCCGCTTAATAAATCAGAAGCTGAACTTTATGAAATCTTCAAGCGCGATGCGAGATTTGTCTGGCTGGAGCGTACGATGGACAAAGAGCACTCGGATAAAATAGAAAAAATAATTTCCGATAATAAGTTAAACGGTTTTGGTTTTATAAAAGAGAGCAAGCGCTACTATCCTCTGGGTAAGATGGCTTCTCAAATACTGGGCTTTGTCGGTACGGACGACAGGGGCCTTTCCGGCATGGAAATGAAATATGATTCTTTGTTGAAAAGCGCGGTGGAGACGCAGTCGCTGGAGACAGATGTTGCCGGTCGGCCGATATTTTCCGCTGTTTTGGAAAAAAACAAGGCGATGAAAATGGGCACCATATACCTGACTATAGACAACCGCATCCAATTTGCTGTGGAAAAAGCATTGGACAAGGCTATGACCAGCACCGGCGCCAAGAGCGTGACGGCGCTTGTTATGGATGTCGAAAGCGGCAAAATACTGGCCATGGCTTCACGGCCGTCTTTTGACCCTAATTATTTTTACAATTATGACCAAAACTCCTGGCGCAACCAGGCTGTTTCTACTATCTACGAACCAGGTTCTACCTTTAAACCCATAATCGCCGCCGCGGCTATAAATGAGGGCATTATCCAGCCGTACTCCTTACTAAATGATTTTGGCCGCATCAAAATAGACGACCGTGAAATCAAAAACTCGGAAGACAAAGCTTACGGTAGCGTATCTTTTCTTACTGTAATCACCAAGTCGATCAATACCAGTATGGTGGAGGTCGGTTTGTCACTGGGGCCGGAAAGGTTGAATAAATATGCTCGATTGTTTGGTTTTGGCAGCTATACCGGCGTAGATCTGCCGGGTGAAGAAGAGGGTCTGCTGTTTCAGACAGATAAAATGCGCAAAATAGACATAGCCAGCATGTCCATTGGACAGGGCATCGCTGTAACGCCTTTGCAGTTGGTGCGGGCCATTGGCGCAATAGGCAACGGCGGAAAACTGGTCGAGCCGCATATCGTGGACAAAATAGTCCACCCTGGCGGGGAATCCGTTAAAGAGAAAGATGCAGTGAAAACCCGGCAGGTGCTTAGCAAAGAGACCAGTGAGAAAGTACTGGCTATGATGGAAAACGTGGTAAAAGAAGGCGGCGGTCGGCCGGCTCAAATACCGGGCTACCGCGTCGCCGGCAAGACCGGCACGGCGGAAAAACTCAAAGCCGGGGGCGGTTACGCGGCCGGCGAATATATAGCGTCTTTTGTCGGCATAGCGCCGGTAGAGGCCCCGCGCTTTGTCGTACTGGCGCTTGTCGACACTCCTGCGCAGGCATACTACGGCAGCCAGGTGGCAGCGCCGGTATTTAAGGAAATAATGCAGCAGGCTCTGGTCATCGAAGGAATAGAGCCGAGCACGGCGCTTACTTTGCCGGTGACTGCGCCCGGCGGGGAGAAAAAAAGCAGTCCCGCGCCTGTGGCGGCCAAAGCTATCGCGCCCGGCCAGACCGCAGTGCCGGACTTAAAGGGGCTGACCATACGCGCTGCGGCGTACATACTTGAACAAAGCGGCCTGACGCTCAACCCTGAGGGCAGCGGAGTGGCCGCGCGGCAAAAACCGGCGGCGCGCGAAGCGGTAACAAAGGGGAGTGAGGTCACGGTGTGGTTTGAATAACTGACGTGTGGATTTTTTTAGCAGGAGAAAATGCGGCAAGCAAGAATATTAACCAAAGTGATTGTTTTGAAAAAATAGGAGTTTGGAGGATTTGACATGTTAAGCGATATCCAGATAGCCCAAAAAGCCGACATGCTGCCGATAAAAGAGGTAGCGGAAAAACTTGGCGTCAAAGAAGACAATATTGAGCTTTACGGAAAATATAAAGCAAAACTTTCCCCGCAATGTTTGAAGATGCTGGACGGCAAACCCGACGGCAAGCTGGTGCTGGTGACAGCGATAACTCCTACTCCGGCCGGTGAAGGCAAGTCAACGACTACAGTAGGCCTGGCTCAGGGCCTGGCTAAAATAGGCAAAAAAGCCATCGTCGCTTTGCGCGAGCCGTCGCTGGGGCCGTGTATGGGTGTAAAGGGCGGCGCGGCCGGCGGCGGTTATTCGCAGGTCGTGCCGATGGAAGACATAAACCTGCATTTTACCGGCGACCTGCACGCCATAACCGCGGCGCACAATCTTCTGGCCGCTATGCTTGATAACCACCTGCAGCAGGGAAATACGCTCAACATCGACCCCAGGCGCATAGTATGGCGCCGGGTACTCGATATGAACGACCGGGCGCTGAGGAATATCGTCGTCGGCCTGGGCGGCAAAGCGAACGGCGTACCGAGGGAAGACGGTTTTGATATTACTGTGGCGTCCGAAGTCATGGCTATACTTTGCCTGGCTGATGGGCTGAGCGACTTGAAAGAGCGCCTGGCCAAGGTGATTGTCGGCTACACATATGAAGACCAGCCGGTGACAGCCGGTATGCTCAAAGCCCAAGGCGCTATGGCTACCTTGCTTAAAGAAGCGATAAAACCTAACCTGGTGCAGACGCTGGAGAACGTGCCGGCGCTGATACACGGCGGCCCATTTGCCAATATCGCCCATGGCTGCAATAGCGTGGCCGCGACCAAAACTGCGCTCAAACTGGCCGACTATGTGGTCACAGAGGCGGGTTTTGGCGCAGACCTGGGAGCGGAAAAGTTTTTTGATATAAAATGCCGCCATGCCAGCCTGAAACCTGAAGCGGTAGTACTGGTGGCCACTGTGCGCGCGCTTAAAATGCACGGCGGCGTGGCCAAGAGCGACCTGGCCGCGCCCAACCCGGACGCAGTGCTAAAAGGCATGGGCAACCTTGAGAAACATGTGGAAAATGTGAAAAAATTTGGCGTGCCTTTGGTAGTGGCGATAAATATATTCAGCCAGGACAGCAAGGAAGAACTTGACGTCATTTATAAACACTGCGAAAAGCTTGGGGTCGCGGTCGAACTGTCCGATGTTTTCGCTAAAGGCGGCGCCGGCGGCGAAGCCCTGGCTAAACGGGTGGTTGCAGTCATCGAGAGCGGCGCGGCCAAGTTCCAGCCGCTGTATGACCTGTCGCTTTCTTTGACCGACAAGGTCAAAACAATCGCCACGGAAATATATGGGGCTGGCGGTGTGGTTTTCAGCAAACAAGCGCTGGAGGCTATAAAAAAATACGAGCAACTAGGCTATGGCAACCTGCCTGTCTGCATGGCCAAGACCCAGTACTCTTTTTCCGATAACCCGGCACTGTTGGGCCGTCCGGAAAACTTCACGCTGGAAGTAAAAAACGCCCGCATTTCAGCAGGCGCCGGTTTTGTCGTCATGCTCACCGGCGATATCATGACCATGCCAGGCTTGCCTAAATCGCCGTCCGCCGAACGCATAGACGTTGACGCCGACGGTGTCGTAAGCGGGCTGTTTTAGGAGGAGAGAGAGTTGCAGCAGACAATACTTGCCGGTAAACCTGTGGCGGACAGCGTGCGTGCCCTGCTTGAAGAAAAAGTAAAAAAAGCCGGGCGCAACATCTGCCTGGCAATAGTTTTGGCCGGCGACGACCCGGCGTCGCATGTCTATAAAGACCGGCTGGTAAAACTGGCGGCAGGCATGGGCATAAAGACCGAAGAAGTGTTTGTGCCGGGAGACGCTGCCGCCAAAGACATGCTGGCAGCTGTAGAAAAACTCAATAACGACAGTGCGATAGACGGCATACTGCCGATGATGCCTTTGCCGAAACAAATGGACAGCGATGAGATAGCAAGAGTGATTGCCCCGGAAAAAGATGTTGATTGCCTCAATCCTTTAAACAGCGGCCTTCTGTACGCCGGTAAAAATCCCTGGGCGCCCTGCACGCCGCGTGCGGTCATGGCGACACTCGGCTATTATGGTATAGAACTACCGGGCAAACACGCCGTGATCATCGGCCGCAGCAATGTGGTGGGCAAACCGCTGGCGGCGCTTTTGCTGGCCAAGGATGCGACGGTCACCGTTTGCCACAGTAAAACGAAGAATCTTCCCGGCATCGCGCGCCAGGCGGATATACTTGTCGCCGCGGTGGGGCGCGCCGGTTTTGTCGTCCCGGATATGATAAAAGAAGGCGCAGTCATCATAGATGTCGGCATCAACCCGGCAGAAGGAGGGATTGTGGGCGACGTGGCGCAGGGCGCCTATGACAAAGCGGCGGCTTATACGCCTGTGCCGGGCGGCATAGGTACGGTCAGCAGCATGATGGTCATGCAGACGCTGTTGCGCAACGTGAAAATATAACGAGGGGACGAAAATACATGGAATGGAATGAAGATAAAAATTGGGATTCGTTCAAGGACAGATGGTTTAGGAAATCAGGCATCGACCTCAACCTTTACAAACCGGCGCAAATGCACCGGCGCATAAACAATTTTATGGACAGGCACGGCGCTAAAGGCTATGATTTGTTTTTGTCCAAGCTGGACGGCGACAAAAAGCTGCACCAGGAGTTTGTCGAACATTTGACGATAAATGTGACGGAATTTTTCCGCACGCCGGAAAAATTTAACGAACTGGAAAGCATCATCATACCAGATCTTTTAAAGAAAAATAGCCGTCTCAACATTTGGAGCGCCGGTTGTTCTATCGGCGCCGAACCGTATTCTCTAGCCATGATGCTAAACGATATATCGCCCGGCAAAAACCACCGCATCTTTGCCACCGATCTGGATCTTGAGATGTTGAACAAAGCCAGGGCCGGCGGCCCTTACCTGCCGAACGAGGTGAAAAATCTACCGCCTGCCCGTCTGCAAAAATACTTTACTAAAGACACTGATGGCTACCGGGTAGTCAACGAAATAAAAAGCAAAGTGGAATTCAAACAGCACAATTTGCTGAAAGACCGTTTTGAAACAGGCTTTGACCTGATACTTTGCCGCAATGTGGTAATATACTTTACCGACGAAGCCAAAGACAAACTGTACAGGAACTTCTACGCTTCGTTAAAAGCCGGCGGGATATTGTTTGTGGGCGGCACAGAAGCTATAATGAACTTTCGCGATATGGGCTACCAGCAGATACGGCCGTTTTTCTACCAGCGCAATTCGTAAGAAAGTTAAAGCCGCGCATTTCAAACGCGCGGCTTTTGTATGCGTCAGTCATCTTCTTCCAATTTGCTCAACAAGACCCTGTCTACCCGCATGCGGTCCATATCGACGACTTCCAGGCGGTAGCCGTTCCAGTCTTTGCCTTCGCCTATTTTGGGTATATGGCCAAAATAAGCTATGATGAAACCGGCCAAAGTATTAAAGCGGAATTTTTCTTCGTCCGGCAGGGCTTCAATATCCAACAAGTCTTTAAATTCACTGATGCGCAGCATACCGTCGAGCAGCCAGGAGTTAGAGCCGTATTCGACGATCTGTGGGTCGCCGTCGCGCGGCGTGTTTGCCAGTTCGCCTGTAAGGAAACGGATGATGTCTCGGGTTTTTACCAGGCCGGCCATGCCGCCGAATTCGTCAACGACCAGGGCTAT
Source organism: Acidaminococcales bacterium (assembly GCA_031552765.1). Classification (GTDB taxonomy): domain Bacteria; phylum Bacillota; class Negativicutes; order Acidaminococcales; family JAISLQ01; genus JAVBME01. Next base: position 22,600 of record JAVBME010000014.1, read on the forward strand.
ACCGGTATTTTCCCGGTTGAAGATATCGAGCGCCTTAAATACGCTCAGGTTTTCCGGAATAAAAGCGGCTTTGCGGCTGATAGCGGCAAAATCGACGGAGCTTTTCTCAGTCAGTTCACGTACTATATCCTGGCTGTGCACTACTCCGACTATATTGTCGAGATCGCCCGCCGCCAGGGGAAAAGCGGAAAAGTCGTTGTGCGCCGCTATTTTCAGGTTTTCTTCCGCTGTGTCCTCGCTGTCCAGCCAGACCACCATATTGCGGGGCAGCATCAGGGAACTTATGCGCAGGTCGTTGCTCTCAAGGATGTTGTTTATCATGTCGCGTTCGGCTTCTTCCATGACGCCGGCCTGGGCGCCGTCGTCAAGGACAAGCTTGAATTCTTCTTCGGTTATTGGGGTCTCTTCCTTTTCTTTTAGGCCTAATAATTGAAAAACGGCATGGGAAGAAAAACTCAGCAGTTTTACAAAAGGTTTGAAGAAAAAAACAAAAACCGCCATGGGACGGGCAACCAGCGCGGCAATATATTCCGGGCGCTGGATGGCGATTTTTTTGGGTACAAGTTCGCCGATAATAAGAGACAGATAAGTGACCAGGGTGACGACCAGGAATAAAGCCAGCATGTCGGCCACTCGAATCAATAATGGTATATTTTTGAAAAAAGCGGCCAGGTAGGCTGCCAGGGTGGCGCCGCTGAAGGCGCCCGTAAATATGCCGATAAGCGTGATGCCGATTTGTACGGCGGATAGGAAATCAGAAGGGTGGGCCGCGGTTTTTATGGCTTCGGCCGCGCCTTTGTCCCCTTTATTGGCCATAGCTTTCAAGCGGTTTTTCCGCGCGCGCACAATCGCCAATTCGGCCATGGCGAACAGGCCGTTTGCTATGATGAGCAGCAAAACGAAAAAAACCTCCCAGAATACATGCATGGTTGACACAGCATTTTACCTCCCTTGGTCTTTATTATACATGAAAATGTGGCGGTTTGATTAAAATAGTGGCAGGCGTTATAATATAAACGCGGGAAATTAGCAACAATTAATTTCCCGCGTTTATATTATTTTAAAGGAGAGATGGCGATGCAACATAGCAAAAAAGTAAAGCGCGTGCTGCTTCTCATCTTAGCCGCCAATCTTCTTGTAGCGGCTCTCAAGGTAATATTCGGCAAGATGATAATGAGTACCGGTATGGTGGCGGACGGAGTACACTCTCTGGCCGACGGCATGTCTAACGTTGCCGGACTGGCCGGATTGTATCTGGCGGGCAGACCGGTGGATGAAAACCATCCTTATGGGCACAGGCGTTATGAAAACATAACAGGGCTGTTTATCGGCGGCATACTGCTTTTTTTTGCGGCAAAGATAGCGCTGGAGGCCGTAGAACGCTTGCAGCATCCGGTACGTCCGGATATTTCCCTGGAAAGCATTGCCGTATTGGTATTCACCTTGGCCGTTAATATTTTGATCGCGTCTTATGAAGCAAGAAAAGGACGCGAATTGAAAAGCGACATACTTATAGCTGATTCTCTGCACACTAAAAGCGATATTTTTGTTACCTGCGGTATTTTGCTCTCCCTTTTTGCCATATATTTTGGTGCGCCGCCCCAGGTTGACCCGGTTGCTTCTCTGGTAGTGGTTTTATTTATATTGTACGCTGCCGGCGGGATAGTAAAGCAAACCAGCGAGGTGCTTCTCGACCATGCGGCCGTGGATGTCGAACTGGTAAAAAGTATAGCTCTCGGGTTTGCCGAGGTAGTGGAAGTACACGCTGTGCGTAGCAGGAGTTCGGGGCAGAGTATATATGTGGATATGCACATTCATATAGATCCGGCCATGAATGTGGAACAGGCGCATAAACTGGTGCACGATATCGAAAAAGAACTCAAGGAGAAGGTGTCTGAAGAACTGGAAGTACTGATACACACTGAACCGGCCCGGTAAATTACTATATTTGAAAAATAAAAAACGGGAGCATTAGCCGATAAAGCGCTATGCTTCCGTTTTTATAATGACAGGCATATTTGGTCTGCAAAATCTGCCCGTTTGCCTGTTATAGACTAAAAGCCCTGTTTGCCGGTAAAAGTAACTCGCTTATTTACTCAATAACATCCAAGAGAGCAGATGGTTTATCTTGTTGACGAAAAAGTACGGCGTAGGCAGCATTTTTGTGAGAAAAAGCGCTTCGAGGAGGCAAACGCCCAGGTAGCTGACGATAATTATGCGGGCGTACATGCGCCGGCGTCGTTCAATAAGGCCTATTTTGTCGACCAGAAGGTATTTTTGTATGCCGATCTTTACTAAAAGAGAACGGATCTTATCCAGCAACGCAGCCGGTATACTGCCGATTTCCCTGGTTTGTAGGGCTATTATCCATTCGCGCAACAGCGGCAAAAATACCTGGTCGCGGGCTACTTCGGCCTGTAGTATCTCTATGTCGCCATGCCGGGAGGCCCAAACTCGTCGCATAGGCATAAGTACGATGCGAAAAATAATGAGCGGGATGAGTACGAGAAAAGTATTATAGAGAAAAATGAAAGGCAGGGAAAACAGGTTGTCAAAATTTATCGGCTGCAAATTCATGTAGGCCATGCCGAAGGGGACCAGGAAACTGACAAGAAGAAAGGAGGTAAGTACGGCGAACATCCACTCCAGCCAGTTGCCGAGGAGGGCGAATTTGCCAGCCGCTGACGCCTGCTGTATTTCAAGCTCGGTATTTTTGTATACCGCAGCAGGCATACGGTAGATGTACAGGCGCAAAAAAGGCAGGTCTCCTAGTATCTCAGAACCGAAGACAATATGGTTTTTGATATAACGCCGTCCTTTGGTGCGCTGCCTGTCGTTGCCGAACAGCTGGTTCAACCAGGCGGAATCGTCCGGATCTGGCGAGTTTTTTTCCAGATAGTTTTGTAGCCAGGGCCGAAAATCTATGTAAATCATCTGCCCTTGCAGGTAAAAACGCGCTTTTTGTTTTTCTTCGCTCTGGAACATACTACCTAAAAAACTTATCAGGTCGATGATCTTTTCGCCGCACCATTGCTGCAGGGTTTTGGGCAGCAAGGAAATAAGGTGTATTTGCATGTCGGTCTGTTCAAACACAGCGGTACTTGTCCAGTTGTCATGCCATATATCGACCAGGCGGGCTTTGCAGGCAAAGCTTAACGGGCGCAGGAAAGATTTTAACTGTATCCTGGTAGATAGCAGCTGTTCGTTTGGCAGCAGACGCACGGACACGCCGCCGACGAACGACTGCGCCGGGCGCAGCATATCGGCAAACAGCTCATTTACTTCTACAGCAGTGAAATCATGGTAACGGTATAAAGGCTGCGCCCCGCACTTTTCTTTGCTGGGCTCTTGTTCTGGAAGAATTTCCGCGTTATGGCCAAATAATGCATGCAGTTTATTGAGGATATTCATATGATTGACTTCCTCTCAAAATAGCAAAATATTTTATTCAAATCCGGTACTTTGCTTTTAGTATAAATAGTTTTCAGGCAAAAATTTTTTCCAAGAAGGAAAAAAGGCAATATGGGCGAATTACATAAGTAGCCAAAAGACAATAAAAAAATACGCAGGGATGACGGCCGCTGGAGAGTCCGCCCAGAGGCGGCGCCGAAGGAGCAAGAACTTTGTCCAAACTCTCAGGCAAAAGAACTTCGGCCTGACCAAACTCTGGAAAGAACGCGCAAGCGTCACCGACGGGGAGCCAATCTCTCAGGTAAAGCGGACAGAGACAAAGGGATATATTATTTATTTCACTTTGTCTTTTTTATTTTACCTTTTTTCTGGGAATATGGCAAAAGTTCAAAGGAGGAAGTTTTATGGAAGGTAAAAAAACGCCGCTGTATGAGGTGCATATCGCCGCCGGCGGCAAACTGGTGGAGTTTGGCGGCTGGCTGATGCCTGTACAGTATAGCGGCATCATCGAAGAGCACCATGCGGTGAGGCAAAAGGCGGGTTTGTTCGATGTTTCGCATATGGGCGAATTTACGGTAAAAGGCAAAGATGCGCTGCCTTTTTTACAAAAAATGCTGACAAATGACGTTTCCCTTCTTGTAGACGGCCAGGTGCAGTATACCCCCATGTGCTATCCGGACGGCGGCGTGGTGGACGACCTTTTGGTCTACAAGGCGGCTGACGGGGATTATATGTTAGTGGTCAATGCCGGCAACACCGATAAAGACTGGCAGTGGCTTGTCGAACATAAAACCGGCTGGGCGGTAGAACTAGAGAATATTTCCGCGCGGACGGCGCTTTTGGCCTTGCAGGGCCCCCTGGCGCAAAAAATACTGGGGACTCTGATGGACGCCGATCTAGGCGGCCTCAAATATTACCGTTTCTGGCCGAAGGCGGAAATCGCCGGCTGCCAGGTATTGCTTTCGCGCACCGGTTATACCGGGGAAGACGGTTTTGAACTTTATTGCCGCAATGAGGACGCAATCACTCTCTGGCAGGCTATCTTGAAAACCGGTGCGGCGGACGGGCTGTTGCCGGCCGGGCTTGGCGCCAGGGATACTTTGCGCTTTGAGGCTTGCCTGCCGCTGTACGGGCATGAGCTGTCGGCGGAAATAACACCGATAGAAGCCGGCATAGGCATGTTCGTCAAACCGGATAAAGGGGATTTTATCGGCCAGGATGTTTTGGCCGGACAAAAAAAGGGCGGCGCCGCGCGCAAAATAGTGGGATTTACCATGACCGGGCGCGGTATCGCCCGCGCCGACTACCCGGTATTAGTGGATGGAAAGCAGGTGGGCCGCGTTACTACAGGTTCGGTAGCGCCTACCGTAGGGCAAAATATGGGCCTGGCGCTGGTCGTTAAAGAATACGGAAATATAGGCCAGGTTATAAATATTGAGATACGCGGCAAAGAGGTGGCGGCACAAGTAGTCGCTAAACCATTTTATAAAAGAGAGCAGTGAGAAAGGGGAATTTATCGTGAACATACCAAAAGAACTTAAATATTCCAAAGACCATGAATGGGTAAAAGTGGAGGGGAATATCGCTACTATCGGTATTACCGACTTTGCCCAGTCGCAACTTGGCGACGTGGTATTCGTCGATCTGCCGGCGGAAGGCGCCAGTATCGAACAAGGCAAGGAGTTTGCCGTGGTCGAGTCGGTCAAGGCGGTGTCGGACATCTACGCGCCGGTGAGCGGCGTGATCAAAAAGGTGAACACACAGCTGGCCGACGCGCCGGAAACCCTCAACCAGGACGCTTATGGCGAGGGCTGGATAGTAGTGGTGGAGATGTCTGCGCCGGCTCAAACAAATGAACTTTTAGACAGCGCGGCTTACGGGGAGTTGTGTGAAAAGGAGGGGCACTGATGGGCTGGAGTTATTTGCCGCATACCCCCGAAGACCGGGCGGCCATGCTGGCGGCCATCGGCGCCCGCTCGGCAGAAGAACTGTTTGCCGATATCCCGCGTGAATTGCGCTTTGCCGGCAAGCTTGATTTGCCTGAGCAGCTGGATGAAGCGGCTCTCTTGAGCCATATGTGCCGTTTAGCCGGTGAAAACGCCAACTTTAATGAGTACGCCTGTTTTCTCGGCGCCGGGGCTTACGACCATTATGTGCCGGTCGTGGTAGACAGCGTCCTCAGCCGTTCGGAGTTTTATACCGCCTACACTCAGTACCAGCCGGAAGTGTCGCAGGGTTATTTGCAGGCGCTTTGGGAATACCAGAGTATGATCGCATCTTTGACCGGTATGCAGGTCGCCAATGCCTCCATGTACGACGGTGGCACGGCTATGGCGGAAGCGGCCATGATGGCGGCTTCTCACACTAAAAAGGATACGCTGGTAGTGGCGAAAACCGTTCATCCGCACTACCGCGCGATTTTGCACACTTACGCGCGCGACCTTGGACTGACCGTCAAAGAGATAGACCATAACGGCGGCGTAACGGCGCTGCCCGGTGCGCTTGCGGAAAATGCCGCAGCGGTCATCATACAGACGCCAAACTTTTTTGGCTGCGTAGAGGACATAAAAGCATTAGCCGAAACTGCACACCAGGCCGGAGCGCTTCTGATCGTCGTCGCCGACCCGGTGGCATTGGGGCTTTTGGCGGCTCCAGGCGACCTCGGCGCCGATATAGTGGTGGGAGAAGGGCAGGCCCTTGGCATACCGGCCAGTTTTGGCGGGCCGGGCGTAGGCTTTTTTGCCAGCACGGAAAAACTCATGCGCAAAATGCCCGGGCGTATAGTCGGGCAAACGACCGACAGTGAGGGCAAACGCGGCTTCGTGCTCACCCTGCAGGCGCGCGAGCAACATATACGCAGGGAAAAAGCCAATTCCAACATTTGCTCCAATCAGGCCCTGTGCGCTTTGGCGGCCGCAGTGTATATGAGCGCCGTAGGTAAAAACGGCCTGGGCGAAGTGGCGCGGCTGTCTTTGCAAAAGGCGCATTATGCGGCGGAAAAGTTAGCTGGACTGCCGGGCTGTGAGCTGGTTTTCAAAGCGCCTTTCTTTAAAGAATTTGTCATAAAACTGCCGAAAAATGTTAGCGCAGTCAACGAGAGCCTGCTGCAAGACAAGATCATCGGCGGACTGGATCTGGAAAAATACTATCCCGAATTGAAAAACTGCATGCTGTTATGTGTGACGGAAAAACGCAGCCGCCAGGAGATAGATTGCCTTGTGGACAGACTGGGGGCGATATTATGAATAAAACAAAACAACTGGTTTTTGAACTTAGCCGCCCGGGCCGCATCGCAGTAGACTTGCCCAAGTGCGATGTGCCGGAACAAGCGGTTGAAGGACTTATCCCGGACGGTTATCTGCGTCAAACTGCGCCGGACTTGCCGGAGCTCAGCCAGCTTGACCTGGTGCGCCACTATACTAACCTGTCCCAGCGGAATTTTGGCCTGGATGCCGGCTTTTATCCCTTGGGTTCTTGCACGATGAAATACAACCCTAAAATAAACGAAGTTGCTTCCCGTTTGCCGGGCTTTGCCTTTTCTCACCCGTTGCAGCCGGAAAACCTGGCGCAGGGCTCACTGGCGCTTATGCACGCTATGGAAGGCTATCTGGCGGAAATATCCGGCATGGATGCGGTCAGCTTGCAGCCGGCCGCCGGAGCGCAAGGCGAACTGACCGGGCTCAAACTGATAAAAGCCTATCACCGCCACCGTCAGGACAAGCGGGACAAAGTTATAGTGCCGGATTCCGCTCATGGAACCAACCCGGCTACGGTAACTGTTTGCGGTATGGAAACTGTGGAGATAAAGTCCTTCCCGGACGGCTCCATAGACCTTGAGGCGTTGAAAAACGCCGTCGGTCCGGACACGGCCGCGCTTATGCTGACCAATCCCAGCACGCTCGGCCTGTTTGAGAGCAATATAAAAGAAATAGCCAAAATAGTGCATGAAGCCGGCGGGCTTTTGTACTATGACGGCGCCAACGCCAATGCGGTCATGGGTATAGCCCGGCCAGGCGATATGGGTTTTGACGTGGTGCATTTTAATTTGCACAAAACTTTCAGTACCCCGCACGGCGGCGGCGGCCCCGGCTCCGGCCCTATCGGTGTGAAAAAAGAACTGATGCCCTTTTTGCCGACTCCTGTAGTCAGGGAAAAAGACGGAAAGTATTTTCTGGCTGACGACCTACCGTTATCTATCGGCAGGATGCATTCTTTTTACGGGAATTTTGGCGTCATCGTGCGCGCCTATGCCTATATCAGGGCTATGGGCGGCGACGGGCTGCGGCAGGCCAGCGAAGACGCCGTACTCAATGCCAACTATTGCCTTAGCCGTTTGAAAGAAGCGTTTGATTCGCCTTTTTCCCGTTATTGCATGCATGAATGCGTGCTTACCTCGAAAAAACAGAAAGAATTTGGCGTGAAAACGCTCGATATTGCTAAACGTCTCTTAGATTATGGCTATCATCCGCCGACGATTTATTTCCCGCTGATCGTGGAAGAAGCGCTGATGATCGAGCCGACCGAAACGGAAAGCAAAGAGACGCTGGACGGCTTTATCGCGGCCATGCTGTCTATAGCGGAGGAAGCGGCAAAGCAGCCGGAAACAGTGAAAAATGCCCCTCATACTACGGTGGTGCGCCGCCTGGACGAAGCGACCGCGGCCAGAAAACCTGTGGTAAAGTGGCAGGGCTGAAAGGAGGACGCCTGATGCAATACGATCTGGCGGTGGTCGGCGGCGGGCCGGGCGGTTATGTGGCGGCTATCCGCGCTGCGCAACTGGGGGCTAGGGTAGCGCTTATCGAAGAGCGTGAGCTCGGCGGCACCTGCCTTAACCGCGGCTGTGTGCCGACCAAGACGCTTTTAGCCAGCGCGGCCAAATGGCGCGAATTGCAAAATTGCCAGGAGTTTGGCCTGTCTGTTGCAGGCGCATCCTTTGACTTTTCCGCCGTCATGGCGCGGAAAGAAAAGGTAGTCAAGCAACTGCGCGACGGTATCGCAGGCCTTTTAAAATCATATAGCGTGGAAGTTTTGCCGGGGCAGGCTTCGCTGACGGCGGACAGGAAGATAAGAATAAATGCGCCGGGAGAAGAAAAAACCATCCAGGCCGGCAAAGTGATACTGGCTACCGGTTCCCGGCCGGCCAGGCTACCGATTTCCGGCATGGACCTGCCGGGCGTTCTCGATAGCGACCAACTGCTGGCTTTGGACAAGTTACCGGCCAGTGTGGTGATCGTAGGCGGCGGCGTAGTCGGCCTTGAGATGGCGGTTATTTTGCAGTCTTTCGGCTGCCAGGTTACGGTTGTGGAACTATTGCCCGGCATACTTGCCGGCATGGACAGGGATATCGTCAATCGACTTAGTCTGCTGCTGAAAAAGCAGGGCATTAAAATATTGACTGCGGCCAAGGTCAACGGGGTAGCCCTGGCAAATGGCGGCAGTTTGTCGGTGTTGGTAGAAAGCGGCAAAGGCGAAGAGACGCTCTTGGCCGAGAAGGTGCTGGTCGCAGCCGGTCGCTCCCCCGTTCTCGACGGCCTAGGTCTTGAAGCAGCCGGTATAGCTTTTGACCGTAAAGGGATAGCGGTAGACGAAAAAATGCAGAGCAATATAGCGGGCATTTATGCTATAGGTGACGTGACAGGCAAGTCTTTGCTGGCGCACGCGGCATCAAGCGCCGGGATAGTAGCGGCGGAAAACGCCCTTGGCCAAAGTGCGGCCATGTGTTTTGACAATATCCCCGCCTGTATTTTCACTATACCCGAGGTGGCAAGCGTAGGCATTACCGAGCAGCAGGCGGTTGCCGAAGGGCGGGAGATCGCTGTAGGCAAAATGAATTTTGCCGGCAACTGCAAGGCGCTTTCTTTAGGCGAGACGGACGGCTTTGTCAAAATAATCGCCGCTAAGGACAGCCAAGAAGTGTTAGGCGTACATATTATGGGGCCGCATGCCAGCGATCTTATAATGGAAGGCGCGGTAGCTGTCGCAAACAGGCTGACCGCCGGGCAGCTGGCCAATACTGTCCACCCGCACCCGACGCTCAGCGAAGCTGTAATGGAATGCGCGCACGGAGTGTTCGGCGAGCCGATACACCAGGTAAGGATCAATAGGAAGTAGTAATTTCCCCGCAAAATGGGTAATTTTCTTTACAGGAAAATTACCCATTTTGCATTTTATAAAATAAAGGTATAATAATATAAAATATCTATATTATATATTTCAATCATTTCTGCTTGTGCCACGCTGGCTTGGGGGAATTTGACATGTTGGAAAATTTTTTGGGCATAATGAATTGGGTAGGTTCTTATGTTTTTTACTACCCCATAATAATGAGCTTGGTTTGGGTAATTGGCGGGCTGTTTTTTTATTGTAAGAAAGAAACAGGAACGCCGGAATTTCCCAAACTTCGCTATGCGCCTTTTATTTCGGCGCTCATTCCCGCGCGCAACGAGGCGGGCCAGTTGGAAGAGACGGTAAGGGCGGTACTGGCTTCCGAATACCCCAACCTCGAGATCATAATCATCGATGACGCCAGTACGGACGGTACCGGCGAGATAGCGGATTACCTGGCCGAGCAGCATGAGATGGTGCGCGTCGTCCATCTGAAACAAAACATGGGTAAAGCCAATGGCCTCAATAATGCTTTTTTAGCGAGCAAAGGCGAGATAATCTTTACTATCGACGCCGACTGCCTGATAGATAAACCCGCTCTTTATTGGGTAGCCTGGCATTTTGTCACTTTCCCGCGCGTGGGCGCGGTCACCGGCAACCCGCATGTACGGAACAGGACGTCGCTGCTGGCGCAGCTGCAAACAGCCGAATATACCAGTGTTATCGGCCTCATAAAAAGGACGCAGCGTATCTTGGGCAAACTTCTCACAATTTCCGGCGTTATCGGCGCTTTCCGGCGCGAGGCGCTGATCGACGTCGGCCTCTGGAGCCCGGACATGGTGACGGAAGATATAGACATAACCTGGAAACTGGAAATGCGTTTTTGGGACGTACGTTATGAAGCCAATGCCGTAGGCTGGATACTGGTGCCGGAAACTTTCCGGGGTTTGTGGCGGCAGCGGCTGCGCTGGGCGCAAGGAAGCATAGAAACTATAAGAAGGCACCGCAATGTTTGGGCGGATTGGCGCCAGCGCCGTATATGGCCTGTATACATTGATTATGTTTTGAGTATTATTTGGAGCTATGCTTTTTTTGCCAGCATAATCTTCTGGCTGGCGGTTTTTCTCAGCGGCGATATTGTCAGCGTCTACCCCATTTGGAACGGCTGTGTTATTGCTATAATCTGCCTGACGCAGTTTATTGTGAGCATATCTATAAACTTGCGTTATGACAGAAAGCTTGCTCCTACCTATTTTTGGGTGGTATGGTATCCGGTTTTTTACTGGATGTTCAACGCTGTGGCGACAGCGGTGGCTTTGCCTATAGGCTTGCGCAAAAAATTTGGCAAGACGTCGCTCTGGGTGAGCCCGGACCGGGGGATAGCCGCCAAGAAAAAAGTATGGGCAAGTAAAAAGAGCCGCAACAAAATCATAAACGCCCAGGAAAAAATGACCGGGACAAGGCGCGGCGGAGAAGTAACCATAAAAGTGCTGTTCAGCTTTATCCTTACCTTTTTTGCCATTTTGTCAACAGTGGCATTGTGGGGCTATTCGGGTAAATATCTTTATGAAAATCTTTTTACGCCGGAATATTTCGAACAAACTGTAGAGATACTTTTTTCCTTGCTGCTGGTGTCTTTGCTGGCGTTTATGCTGATGCTTCTCTGGCAACAATATAATTTACGCGTTTTTGGCAGTAAAAAACGCCGGAGCAAGCGAGAAGACGTTCCTGATGAGAGGCTAGCCGACATGTATGTGACTACACTTGGCGTTATAGATATTTTCCGTCAGGCCAAGACCACCTGGCTGGAATATAGTCTTAACGAAAATACCGGCAATGTGGATATAATAGGCATTGACGAAAATGAGCGCCCGATAAGATTTGCCGCCGAACTGGTAAAACCATAAAAAAGGTCTCTGTTGCGCATGCGCAACAGAGACCTTTTTTATATTATGCTACTCGGTGTCTTTACCGGCGAAAGGCCAGCTTTTTTCCGGCAGCAAGACTTCCGGGTAAAAGCCAAAATATTTGGCGCCGGACGAGTAAAGGACCGATAAATGCTGGAACATTTCTTTTTCGCGCAGTTTGCGGTTTTTGCGCCAGTCGAATGTTTGTATTTTCATAATTATCTTTTCACTGGCGCCTTCCTGGGCGAGTGCATCCCGGGTAAGTCCAGACAGCCATTTGGCCGGGTTTTTATATTCACCCTCAAGGTAAGGATAAGCCATTATTACTGTATAGTCATAGTTTTGCAAAAACTTTTCATAGTTTTGCGCAAACCATTCTTCAGATTCGGGTTCGGTTATTACTACCGGGTAGATATTGCGCAAAGATTTCGCCGCCGGCCGCCAGATATGGACTTCTTTCATTATATCTTGCGTCAGGGCTATAAGGGCGTCCGTCTTCCACTCGCTCCACTCCAGCATAGATTCTTTACTATTTCGTACGTCAGGCGTCAACTCACGGCCAAACTTGTTTCTGTAGGCGTCTTTAGCCGGCTGGGAAAAATCCTCAAAGTCGTTCATGTACATATCGTCTTGAAAAAGCACTCCGGCAACAGGAGCGTATACGACGATATCCTTGAACATTTCGATGATTTTGCGTTTGTTTTCCTGGTCAAACGGGCTCACTCTCTTATACCAGCCGGCTTTGTTTGCCGGGATCGCGGCCATAGCGGCTTCCGGTCGGCCGGCTATCATCCAGGGATTGGCGATGGTCGTTACCCAGGCGTAAGTTTGTACCCCCTCGTGGTAAAGACGCGATACTACATGGCTGAAAATGTCTACGCGCAACGGAGCGCTGCGGGAGTAAAAATATACTTCCCTTATATCGCCGCTGCCGTCAAGGTCGGCGAAGGTCTGGAGGGCTACTGTGCGCACGCCGGAGGCGTGCAGGCGCTGTATGAGCGCGTCGATATTTTTTTCGGTGTTTTTCGCGCTTTTTTCATCATATAATTTGTCTATATCTACCTGGGCCATGCGCAAGGGTTTGTTGGCGCCGTCTTTTAGCGCTAACAGGCGGTCGAGCTCTTTAATATCGGGCCTATCGACGATAAGCCCCCGCTTAGCGGTTTGAGCATTAAGCGGTGTGATCTCATTGCTTGCAGCGTCCAGCAGCAGGTTGATTTCAAAGCCGGACTCGAGGGCCAATTTTTCCGAAAGTTTATTGCTGCCGCCGTAAGGCCAGACCATGACCCGGGCTTTTTGTCCTAACTGGGCCTCGAACTGCCGTTGTGCGCGCCCAAGGTCAAAGCGTATACGGCTGATGAAGCCTTCTTCTGTTTCATAGCGGCCGTTAAGGTATAAACGTGATTCGGCTGGTATGCCTTTGTCGCCATAAGGATTGATGGGCGTCCAGCGATGCATGTCGTAAGAATGCGAGCCGATAGTGACCAGACCGGAATTTTGCATTTCCCGGACTTGCTGCCAGTTTACTATCGGGCCGACGCCGGAGGGTTTGACGCCATCCATCCAACTGCCTATGAGGGCCATCACCGCGGGGATTTTTTCTTCTTTTAAGATAGGGAAGATTTCCGTGTAAAAAGATTGATATCCGTCGTCGAAAGTAAGCAGTACGGCTTTAGCCGGCGCCGGTGTGCGGCCGTTCATTATATTTTGATAATCGTCAATGCTTATGAACGTATAGCCGTCATCTTTAAGATGTTTTATATGTTCGCGCAAAAGAGCGGGAGATACGGCAAAAGGATCTTTTTCCGCATCCGGAGCGCTGGAGACGTCGTGGTAGCACAGTACTTTTATGTCGCTGGCCAAACAAGGGGGAGCATTGACCACAAATAACGCCAGGAGCAATGCTAAAAAGAAAGAAAGGAATTTTTTCATGGAAGCGACCTCCTGTAAAAAACAAATTATGGCAATATAAGGTTTTCGCTGGAAGCATTATTTAGCGGCGGCCGCATAATATCTGGCCGCGCTTTCTTTATCACCCAGGCGTATGTAGCAGTCTCCTACTATTCTTAAACCATAGGCGGGGACTTTGGAGATATCCGGCCACATTATGCCGGCCTGCCGCACAACTTCGGCATAAGAGCCGCATTTTTCGAGAGCGGCCAGGTAGTCGCACTGCATAGTGACAGTAGCAGTCTGTGCTTTGACATAAGGCGCCAGGAGCTGCGCGGCGTAGGAACATTCTCCTGCGCGCAGGAAAAATACGGCCTGTTCGCTTTGTATGTCGCGCCGGCAACTGAGATAGTCTTGGGGTACTGTAGCCAGGGCTCGGTCATAATCCTCGACGGCTTCATATATGCGTCCCGCGGCCAGGTAGGCTTTTGCTCGCCATATATAAGGGTCGGGCTGCCCGGGATTGTCTGCGATCAGCTTTGCTAAAGAAAAAAAAGCCTCTTGTTCATTATCATGCGCGGCATTATAATAGGCAAGAGCCAGTATGCAGCCGTGATCTCCCTTGGCAACGCCCTGCCGGTAAAGCGCTAAGGCTTTTTGGCTATTTCCCTGGTTTAAATACATTTGTCCGAGAGCAGAACACATGTAGCCAGGAAGAGTAGAGCTATTGTCAGGCAAGCCTTCAAATATGGCTAAAGCTTCTTTTTCCTGGCCGGACCAGGACAGCACGGTTATATAGTCATAAAGTCCGGAAAGGTCGAGGCTTTGGGTTTGCAGCAGGCTTCTATATATGGCAAGGGCTTCATCCGTACGGTTTATTCTCGCCAGATCAAGGGCAAAGCTTTCCTTGATATCATTTGGCAGATTTTCTTTTGCCACAAGGCCCAGGAATACGCGGCACTTTTCTGCGGCCAGATAAGCGCCGGGAGTTTTCTCCTGTTCATAGTAATTAAGTGCGCTGCGAAAATCCTGTGTTTTATAATAAGATGCGGCCAGCGCTTCTTTTATATAGGCCGGCAATGCGTCAAAATTTTTGCCGAAATATCCGTCAAATACCGCCAGGGCTTTTTCGTGCTGCCCGGACCAGCTTAAGACTACGATGTAATCGTAAGTTATTTCTTTAGGCGTTGTGGGCTGCCCGGCAGCCAGCATGTTTTCCAAAATGTAAAAAGACTCGCGATAACGTCCTTCGCGAGCCAAAAGGGCAGCAGTTTCTTGTTGTTTATCCAGCGGGTATTGTGCGACAGTTTTTATCTGGGCAAATGAGGGCAAAAGAGCCGCTGCCGCGCTGGACACGGTAATGCCGAGCAGGAAGGAAAACAAGCAGGACACAAAAGCTTTTTTTATCAATGTAAAAACCTCTTCCGGGAAAAATCAAAATAATATGCGGGTAAAATTATAAAGCAGCCAGGCAAGTATCCCAATAGTGCAGGCGCCGCCGAGCCCGTGGTAGATACAGGCGCCGGCCGATATAATAAGAGCTGTTTTTGTATACAGGATATCGTTTGCAAAAACAACATACAGTAAAACAAATATGGTATAGATAGCACGGAAAAGATGCGAGTAGAAGAATATATCTATTTTGGAAAGCTTGATTTTTTTATCCTCATCTTTGTGATAAGGATAAAAAAGAAGTTCATATAAAGAAATTTTTTCAGAGTCTTTTTTTACAAAACCGCCGTTTTCTAAATTTACCTGAGGTAACTCAATCTCATGCTGGGCTATTTTGTCGAACTTGTCTTTGTCCAGTCCTAATTTACTAAGGTCGATTTTTTTTTCTCCTATTTTATCTAAATCAGGCAAGTTCATTATAATGATAGCTCCTCATTAGTATTTTGCCAATCATCTATTAGGAAGAAGAAAGTTTTGCTTTTAGTATGCAAATATAATAAAATAAATCAAGATTATATACTTTTGTATATTTTATTATCGACTACTTTACTTATGGCCTTATTTCATTATACATTTAAATTATGAACGCTACAATGAAAAAGTTTATGAATATGTAAGAATTTTTTCTGATAATATACCAACATATAATTAAGGAGGGAATCCATGCTTCCGGTCGTAGAGTCTATTTTCGGCATATTGAAAGGTATCCCGTACGGGGAAGGGGCAATTGCATTTTTAAAAAGCATGCCTGCCGATATATTTATAATAGGATTGATTTTAGGTTTTTTTGCCACAGCCGCTTCCTGGGGCAACCCCAATGATAAATATGAGGGCCTCAGGGCGCTGCTTGAAAAAATATATAAGGTAAGCGGCGTGGTTTGCGGGATCTTGTGTATTGTCTTAGGCGGGTATATTTTGGTAGTAAAAACCATCAATATCTTTTTTTACTTATGCGGTTTGCTGTTGGGCGCGGTTTTTGAGCATATTGTACATTTTCTCTTCAGCGCGTTCGGCCGCCCCGGCCATTACTTAAATCTATTGTTTGGCTCCCTGGCCGGAGCGGTTTCGCTCGTTGCCGGCTGGCTGTATTATAAAGGGATCTTGCTACAATATTTAAAATAGATAACTTGTGGGAGGATGATTCATATGCAGGGCCTTTATTCTTTAGATGCTTTTGTTGTAGGAGTTATAATAGGATTTTTCATGACATTAGGTTTTTGTGGCGAAGGCTCCGAGCCGGAATACCTGCAAAAAAGAGAAAAAGCAAAATGGGGCAAGTTTTATTATGTTGGCTGTAAAGTAACAATGCTGGTATGTTTTTTATTAGGCGCCTATATTTTTTATACCCGCCATCTTATTTTTGTTGGCTATTTTGCTGCACTTTTGGCCGGAGCGCTTATCGGTCAGATTTTTTACGTTGTCTTAGCCTTTTTTAGTTTTATCGGGCGCTTTTTGATTTATGGCCTGGGTTCCTTGTCCGCTCCGGCGACCGCATATGCCGCCTGGCTGTATTATTCCGGGCAACTGGTAGAAAAAGCCAGCGCAACAGGTTTATTGAAGTACCTGCCTGGCGGCTGAACATGGTTTGACAAAATAGTTTTGAGAACACTGTATTAAATGCGACAAATTAATTTCATAAAAAAGAAAAATTTTTGCACAAAAACAGGGGAAAAGACATTTATCGGCGAAAGTTACAATCAAGTGCAATAGTAAAAGACGTTTGCCTGGACTAAATGGACGAAAAAAGTGTTTTATTATGTTAAAAGTTGCAAATTAATCCAGAAAATGATAAAATAACAACTCGAACTATATGTTAAAAGTGCGAAACTTTTGGTATGCTCGCATATACCGCTTGTGATTAAATATTTGGTAATATGCAACTGGGTATTGGATGCCATTTACATTTTTATTTTAATAATATTTCTCATGAAAGAATAAAGCCAGATAACAGGGCAGAATTTTCGATGGGGTGATAGTGATGTGTTTGAGTAAGGTTTTGCGAATACCGCTCGTGTTTTTTTTAACATTTATTTTGTCTTTTGGCCCGATATTGGGCAATTTGGTATATGCCAAAAACATATTGCCTGACATGCCGGAAAAGGAAAAGCGTGAAACCGCTGTCCTTATGGCGCGTGAAGGTAAATATGACCAGGCATTGGCAATTTTCGAGAATGATTTGAATGCTAAGAGCCCGGATGCTTCTGAGGCCGTTGTGCAAGATTATATGGCGATACTAGGCTGGGCTGGCAAAAACCCGCAGGTAGTCCAGCTTTTTGAGCAGCGTTATGCTGCCAATCCTTCGGCTTTACCGCCTTTTTTACAAAGGATTGTCGGCGATTCTTATTACCGTCTGCAGCGCTATACTGAAGCCAAAGCGCTGTATACTTTGGCGGCCGATCAGGGAGACCAGCAAAGCGGCGTCGGCTTGCAAAAGACGCGCATAATGTTGAAAGAAATAGATGTAAAAGATCCGTCGGTCGATTCTAAGATAGTGCAGGAATATGCCATAGAGTTAGCCAGGAATAATAAATTTGACGAATCGATAGCATTATTCGATTCACTGATAAAAGAAGGTAAAGCAGACAACAGTTGCTTGTATGATTACATTACGGTATTGAATTGGGCGGGGAAAAACGACGAAGCGCTGGCGGTATACCAAGCCAATTTTGCTAACGCTCCGGAAAAATTGCCGCCCTATACGCAAAGAAGCATAGGCAATATTTACTTTTCTTTAGGTAATTTTGTAGAAGCGAAAAAAATGTATTCTTTGGCGGCAGCGCAAGGTGACGCCGCTTCCACTATTGCTTTGGCCGAATCGGACGTACGCTTGGGCGACCTTCATGCTGCTATGCGCACTTTTGACAAATTAGTCGATGGCGACCCTATGAACCCGGAAGTCTATATGCAAAGAGGCAATGCCTACTTACAGGCAGGCGCCTATTACTCCGCCGACCGGGATTTTGAACAAGCGCTTTCTTTAGTGCCTGAAGATAATTTTGAGAGAAGGCGGCAAATACAGTCTACCCGCGCTGCGGCATTTATTTCGGTATCTGAATTTGCCGCAGGGCGTGACATTTTACAGCCTTATATCGAAAAAAAACAGGCGACCATGATCATGCAGTGCGATTACATCATAAGTCTACAAGGCACCGGAGCTTATGACAAAGCAATAACCGAAGGCGAGAGAATGTGGCCTGACAAGAAGGTCGTTCCGCCTTACGGTTTAAGGGCTTTGGGCGATTGTTACCTGCGTATGCGAAAATATAGCAAGGCAGTGGAGTGCCATGACATAGTTATAAGCCATAATTCACCGGAAAAACGCACATCTCTCTTAAGTAAAGCTTACGCCCTGGCTGCCGACAACAAAGTATCGGCGGCTAAAGAGGTATATGCACAGGCCATAAGGGAATTTCCCCAGACGAAAAATGTCATAGCCGGCGATGCGAAAGGCTTTTTTGAGCGCGGTCGTTTCCACGCCGGTAAGGAAGTGTTCAGGACGTTGGCCGATAGCAATCCCGGTTACGGGCCTTACCGCCAGCAACTGGCTTTTGACCTTTTTATCAATGAGATGCCCAGAGAGGCGTATGTCGAATATAAAAAACTGGCGGAAGAAACTCCTTCTAAAGAAGCAGGGTATGCCGGTATGGCGCAGTCGGCCATCATGTACGGCGACTATGCGGCCGCAGAAAAAGCCTTGGCGAAAATGTCGGAATACGATACCGGCAGCGTTGACGCGGTGGAGGCAAAAAGAGCCTGGGCCAATAGATGGCGTGGGTCGTTTGAGATCGGTTACCAGCTTTTCCGCAATTATCAGGAGAAACATTATAATCTGGCCGGTGCGGCCTTGGAAACAGACCTCGGTTCTTCCTGGCGCTTTTTAGCCGATGCGGGCTATAACAACTATAAGGAAGACGTAGACCGTTCGGATGTGCCTTATGGCAGTATGGGCATAGGTTATGTTGCCCGCAAATTTGACCTGAGGGCCTGGGGCGCCTTTTTTGCCGGCGCGGAGTCTTCCGGCGGCTACCGGGTACTGGGCAACTATTATTTCAATGACTTTATGTGGCTGACTTATGATGAACTTCGGGCAAATGTGGAAAACCCTACAGGCATAGACGAGGGAATAATGCACACAACAAGGGACCTTACTCTCAACCGGCGTATAGGGCCTAAAGACCTTTATACTGTTGGTTATTTATGGGATAACTATTCCGACAGCAACCAAAACCGTGGTTTTCACTGGCGATTTGGCCATATGTCCATAGACTGGGAAAGAAAAGAAGTAGAATGGTACATTTTCCAAAACCATTACGACTGGGACGAAGACCGCTCGCCGCTTTACGACTCTCCCTCAAGCAGGGTGGGTTATGGCCCGGGCCTGAGGATGCGCTGGACAAAACCGCGCATCAGCTATTGGGAAATTATAACAGAGCTGGCTTTTGGCTATGATGCCCCTGATTCTACAGATTTCACACCATATGTGCGGCTGGAGCGGGGCTGGCATCTTGGCCCCAGAAAGTTGCTGGTGGCGGGTTATGAATACGGCTTGCGTACAGACCGGACTAATGACGACAGAAGTTTAAACCATGGTTACCACCAGTTTGATATAAGATACTATGTTTCCTGGTAAAACGTTCTAGTACAAAGGAGCCTTAGCAATGAAAAAACTGTTTAGCGTTATTTTATTGGCTGCGCTTCTGGCTTTGCCGTCAACTGGTTTGACTAAGGGGCAATTGCAGGAAGCCTTGGAGAAAACCCCTGGCATAATAGTTCTTTGTTACCATGATACCGGTTTATACAAGAGTATAAATACCACGCCTTATACTGTGGAAAAAAGCCATTTGGAAAATAATATACAGTATCTGCTCAAAGAAGGCTATAAATTTCTCAGTCTTGATGATTTTATCGCTATAAACAAAGGTGAGCGCCCGGCGCCGTCTAAAGCGGTCATGCTGACTTTCGACGACGGCTACCTGTCTTTTTATACTGAAGTCTTTCCTTTGCTGAAAAAATACAATGTACCGGCTATGATGGCGATTATTGGCTCCTGGATGGACAACAAGGCCAGTACAGGGATAAAGATGTCTTCCTGGGAGCAATTCCGGGAAATGGAAAAGTCCGGCCTGGTGACTATTGCCTCTCATACTTATGACCTGCATAAACCTGTGCTGCGCAATGCGGAAGGACAGCAGGGAGCTGCGGTGGGGACGCGTATTTACCGTAATGGCCGCTATGAAACGGAAGCCGCCTACATAGAACGTTTAAAATATGATTTTGCCAAAGCGCAAAAACAGATGGAAGAAAATCTTGGTCACAAGGCAAAGGCCTTGGTGTGGCCGTTTGGTGAACATAATGACATATCGATCGCATTGGCAAAAGAAGCCGGGTTTGAGGCGACATTCATTTTGAGCGACGGCTCCAGCCCAGTAAGTGAGCGCAGCGTTGAGCGGGCCAAGAGGATAATTGTCTCTCATAATGTACAAGGTAAGCATTTTCCTGACTTTATTGAAGCTTTTTTGCGTAAAGACATCAATAAATTCAGATATGCACAAATTAAAATTTCTGATATCTATGTGCCAGCTGATCCAGAACAGACAGACGCCAATATAGATATGCTTGTCAATAGGCTTATAAACAGCAATACTTGGCGTGTGGCATTGCAGGTGTTTTCTGATGAAAATGCAGATGGCACAGCCGACCAGGTATATTTTTACAACCGCCAGGCGCCAATAAAGACTGATTTAATCAACCATATAGCCGGCCGACTTTTAGCTGAAGGGGTGCAGGTTTATGCCTGGATGCCGGCTTTGAGCAATAGCTGGCTGGCCGGCGATAAAGTGGCTTCCGCAGGCGGAACAAATCCAGCTAAGGTCAGTCCTTTTGATAAAAACGCACGGAAAAAAGTAGTCGAATGCTTTAAAGAGCTGGCTATTTATGTGCCTATTTCCGGCGTGTATTTTGCCGATGACCTGTTCCTGGCGCAAGGAGAAGACCTTTCGCCTGCCGCGCAAGCCGCTTATAAAGAAAAATTTGGCCGCCTGCTGGACCCGGAGTCTATGAGTGGTGCGGAAAAACAGCAGTGGATAGAATGGAAAACACAAACGCTGATAGATTTGACCAACGACATAATGAAAGAAGTAAAAGCGTACCGCCCGGAAGCCAGGTCGGTAAGGTTTATCCGCCCGGAAGTAGTGTTGGAGCCTGCACAGGAAGAGTTTTACGCTGAAAACTATGAAAAATTCCTGCAAAATTACGACTATATAATTATAAAAGCATATGACTATGATGCTCAGCACTATGCCAGCAAAGAGGCCTGGCTGGCCGCTTTGGGCGCTAAGTCCATGCAGCCTAAGTACGCGTCGGAAAGCGTCATTTTGCAGCTGAGTATTTATGACAAGAAAACAGGTGTATGGTATAAACCCAGCGAGATTCAGCACTGGACAGATGTGCTGGCAAAGACAGGCGTACAACTTTTTGATTATACTCCGGAAACGCTGCTTGACGATGACAGGTGGTATTTTCCGAACATCAAGGGCGAAAGCAACTTCTGATAAAAAATAAACTATCTTTGCCAGGTAAACGGCTTTTTTATAGGAAAGGCCGTTACTTGGCCAATGGTTGAAAGGGGGGTTTGGTGTGAAGGCTTTTGTCAGGACAATAACGGGGTTCCTTTTTGCGGCAGTGTTGCTGCTTTGCGGCAGCGTTTACGCAAATAACGAATTAGATGCATTGTCGCAGCAAAATCCGGGAGTTGTCATACTCTGTTACCACGATATAGGAAAATATGACAGCCCGCAAACCACGATGTATTCCATGGATACCAAAAACCTCGAGGGGAATATAAAGTATCTCTTATCTGCCGGCTATACTTTTTTGAGTTTGGATGATTATATCGCCATAAACAAGAAAGAAAAGCCTTTGCCGGCCAAAGCGGTCATGCTGACTTTTGACGACGGGTATGAATCTTTTTATAAAACAGTATACCCGCTGCTGCAAAAGTACCAGGTACCGGCGATGATGGCTATAATCGGCTCCTGGATGGACGGCGGCGCCAGCGCCGGGATAAAAATGTCCACCTGGGAACAGTTCAAAGAGATGGAAGCGTCAGGGCTTGTTGCAGTAGCATCCCACACTTACGATCTACACAAACCGGTACTGATAAATGACTATGGTGAAAACGGGCCGGCTGTGGGGTCGCGGATATTCAGGAACGGGCGTTATGAAACAGAGGCTGCTTACCGGGAACGGATAAGCTATGACTTTGCCAAAGCGCAAAAACAGATGGAAGAAAATCTTGGGCACCGCGTCAAAGCGCTGGTATGGCCGTTTGGCGCCCATACCGACATATCTATGGAATTGGCAAAAAAAGCCGGTTTTGAAGCCACATTTATCTTAAGCGACGGTATCAACCCGCCTTCCATGCAAAGCCTGGAAAGGGCGCGCCGCGGCATAATATACAGCAACGTCAGCGGCAGCCAACTGCCAAGCTATATCAAATCGCTTTATGTGAAAGACTTTAACCTGTTCAGGTTTGCCAAAGTAAAAATTTCCGATGTATATGCAGAAAACGACTTACAGCAAACAGATGCCAATATTGATATGTTGGTAAACAGGCTTATGGCAGGGAACGCCTGGCGTGTAGCGTTGCAGGCGTTTGAAGATACGAATGGCAATACAAGCCCGGATGCGGCATTTTTCTATAATAGGCAGGCGCCTGTTAAAAAGGATATTTTCAACCATATTGCCGGCCGGCTAATCGCTGAAGGGATAGAAGTCTATGCCTGGATGCCGACGCTTTCCCAGGAATGGCTACTGGATAAAGACCGGATACGCAATACTGACGGTGCGGTAGCCGAACCCAAACGCTGGAATATGATGGACATGGCCAAGCGGAAAAAATTAATCGCCTGCTTTCGCGATTTGGCGGTATATTCACCGCTCAGTGGAGTATATTTCACTAACGCAGATTTGTTTGTCCGCGACAATGAAGATTTTTCGCCACGGGCCAAAGAGGCGTATAAAAAGAAAGTTGGCAGAGAACTGACTCCAAATATACTAAAAAAGCCGGAAGAACTTAAGGCTTGGAGCGATTGGAAAGTACAAGTCGCTATAGATTTGACCAATGATATTATGGCGGCGGTCAGGGCTTACCGCCCTGAGGCGAGGTCGGTGCGCCATATAGACGCTTCTGTAGTAATGGAGCCGGAAAAAGGCGCGCTTTATGCGCAAGATTATGGCAAATTCCTCAGTAATTACGATTACACTGTTATCACAGTCTCCCCGCAATCAGATAAATCAGAGCAAGAGATGCAAGAATGGCTTGCCGGGCTTGGTGAAAAAGCGATGCTGCCAAAAGGCGCAGCCGACCAAGTGGTGGTACAGTTTGTTGTAAAAGACGCTCTTACAGGTGAATGGCTGAAACCTTCCACAGTACGGAGCTGGTCGGAAGCTCTTGGAGCAAAGGGAATAAAGTACTTCTCTTATTATCCGGAGACGATGATGGAAGAAGAGTTTTGGTATTTTCCCAATACGAGTGCTGGAGGTACTTTCTAATGGATGCCGGGTTGACTTTTGATTATTTGTTCAAATTGTTGGGAGACTTTGTCTTTTATTATCCGATCATAATGAGTTTGGTTTGGGTAATAGGCGGCCTGTTCTTCTTCATAAAGCAGGAAAAAGGTTCGCCGGAGATCCCGACTCTTAAGCACAAGCCGATGATCTCGGTAATGATCCCTGCCCGCAATGAAGCCGACCAGATAGAGGATACGGTCAATGCTATTTTGGCAAGCGAATATCCTAATCTGGAGATCATAGTCATAGACGATGCCAGCACAGACAATACTCCGGCGATAATGGACCATTTAGCGGAGAGATATGAAAATGTAAGAGTGCTGCACCTGAAAGAAAACATGGGTAAAGCATCGGGGCTCAACAATGCGTTTCTAATGAGTAAAGGCGATATCATCGTTACGATAGACGCCGACTGCATCATGGAAAAGCAAGCCCTCTACTGGTTTGCCTGGCACTTTATCACTTTCCCGCGTGTCGGCGCGGTCACCGGCAACCCGCACGTCAGGAACAGGACTTCCCTGTTGGCGCAGCTGCAAACCGCGGAATACAGCAGCGTAATAGGCCTTATCAAACGTACACAGCGCGTTTTAGGCAAAGTTCTTACCATTTCGGGCGTTATAGGAGCTTTCCGCCGGGAGTCGCTGATTGACGTGGGCCTTTGGAGTTTTGACATGTTCACGGAAGATATAGATGTGACCTGGAAACTGGAAAAACGCTTTTGGGATGTCCGTTATGAGGCAAACGCCGTCGGCTGGATACTGGTGCCTGAAACCTTGCACGGCCTGTGGAAGCAACGCTTGCGCTGGGCGCAGGGCGGCGTGGAGGCGGTGCGCCGTCACAGGGATGTTTGGACGGATTGGCGGCAACGGCGGATATGGCCTGTTTACCTTGATTATATTTTAGGTATTTTCTGGAGTTATGCTTTTTTGGTAAGTATGATCTATTGGGTGCTGGGTTCCTGGATGGGTACGCACGGCAATCCGATCGCGAATTGGAACGGCTGTATAATCGCTATTGTTTGTTTAGTGCAGTTCATAGTCAGCATTTCGATCAATATGCGTTATGACAGGAAGCTTTTGCCCACTTATTTTTGGATAATATGGTACCCGGTTTTCTATTGGGCGTTTAATGCTTTTGCTACCATAGTAGGTTTCCCCCGTGGCATAACCAAGAAATTCGGCAAAGCATCTACTTGGGTCAGCCCAGACCGGGGCATATTGCCCGGGAAGAAGGTGTAGATCATGTCAGATGATAATAAAATAATCAATGAATCCAACCAATTGAAACCGGCAAGGCGCACCTGGGAAATAACGGTAAAAGTTTTATTCAGCGCTATTCTTACTATATTTGCAGTTCTGCTAACGATCGCCTTGTGGGGTTTTTCCGGGATATATCTTTATGAGCGCTTATTTACCCCGGAATACATGCAAAAAACCACCGAAATGTTTGTCTTTCTTGTCATAGTCGCGTTCGCCGCCTTTGTTATAATGTTTCTCTGGCAGCAGTATAATCTGCGCATGTTCGGCAAAAAAGACCGCAGGGCTTTTCCGGCCCCGGTGCCTGATGAACATCTGGCGACGATGTACAATACTACCATGGAAGAAATCCATATATTGCGGTCAGCTAAAATAGTTTCGCTCGATCCGGATAAAAACTTCGAGTCGGCTATAGGGCCAAAAACACTTACTGATGAACACGGTAATGTAGCCAGACTGGGAAATTTTGACCCCCTGCTTAAAAATGTGCAAAAATTTCCGGAAGCAAAACCGACCGCGCCAGTAGTTTAAAAGTTGTTTCCTAAAAAAAGAAACCTCTTGCCGTATAAACGACAAGAGGTCTTTGTTTTTACTGTTCAAAAATCTATTACGAGGCCATCATAGGCGCAGTTGAAATCTTGCAGTTCTTTATCCAGACGCTCCAGCATGTCGGAGCTCATATGCGTCAATACCAGCTTTTTCGGCTGTATTTCCGGCAAGTGGCCTGATAAAGAGTCAAGGTCGAGGTGGAATTTTACTTTGCGGTCAAAATAATAGGCTTCGGAGACAAAGATGTCGGCGTTTTTGCCACAGGCGGCCAAGTTATCTGTCCAATTGGTATCGCCGCTGTAGGCAAATACTTTGCCGTCTACAACGATGCGCAGGGCAAGAGACGGGCTGCCGCTGGGATGTTCTACCTGATAGCCGGTGAGCTCTATATTGCCGCAGTCAACGGTTTCCCCGGGCGTTATTTCATTTATGACAAACTCGAATTTTTTAGGGCTTGTCGCCGAACCGGGGAAAAAGATGTCCATGGCGGCCAGGATGCGTTCCTTGCAGCCGGGCGGCCCGTAAACATAAAGCGGTTGGGTGCGTTTGCTGACCAGTTGGGCGTCCAGTATGAAGAAAGGCAGCCCGCCGAAATGGTCGCCGTGCAGGTGGGACAGGAAGATACAAGAGATATCATTAGGATTTATGGCAAATCTTCTTATGCCGACCATCGCGCTGGCGCCGCAGTCGACAAGAAAAGTGCCGCCGTTTCGCGTGACGATATGCATTGAAGTCTGCAAGCGGCCGCCGCTGCCAAAAGCGTCTCCACTACCAAGAAAAGTCAGTTTTGCCATTTTTATCACCTCGTCTTTTTTATAAAACTACTCGGTTATGTAAGAAGACAATATTTCACCGTAAAATACTATATGCATATCTTCGTCGCCGTACCATTTGTCTGCCAGATTTGCTTCAAGAGTAGCTTTATGCATAGGCTGATGGTAGACTGTGCGGCATTCAAGCTGTAGGCAGTGGCCGGCTATGACCGGCAGGTCGACGGTTTTGCCGGGCAAGATGCCGATCTTGCCGGTGGCAAACTTGTCCACATAGCGCCCGCTGCGCGTACCGCATAGAGCCAGCGCTTCTTTGTGCTTGTCGGAAAGCGGTATGCTCAGTGTGAAATAATCACTGGGCTCCATGAGCGCATATGTATGGCGAGACTGGCGTACCAATACGGTAAATACCGGCAGGCCCCAGATATAACCGGTGCTGCCCCAGCCGATAGTCATGACGTTAAGTTTGTCACGGTTGGCTACTGTTAAAAAACCGCCGCGCACGCCAAGCGTTTCGGCGGCTATTTTACTTATTTCCGGGAGCTCGATATTCTGCATGTTCTTGACACTTCTTTCTGTTCTGCCTGTATAGTCTGGCATTTTGTAATATTTTCCTTAGTTTATAATACAATATATAGAAGCTGTAGTGCAAGGAAATACTTAATGTGCAGTTGTTTTACCAGCGGCTTTTTGTTAGTATAAGTGTATATAACAAGAGTTTGGAGAGGAGAGGGCGCTTTGTCTTATATAAAACCTTTTACAGCTTTGCGTCCGCAAGCTGTCCTGGCGGAAAGAATCGCCGCCTTGCCTTATGACGTCATGGATACCGGCGAGGCCCGAGCCATCCTGGAGAAAAACCCCCTGAGCTTTTTGTCTGTGACCAAAGCGGAAGCCACTATGGCGCCAGGCGTGGACGGGCATTCGGCGGAAGTTTACCAAAAAGCCCGGGAGAACCTTGACGCCTATTGCGCCCAAGGACAGATGGCCGAGGACGCCGAGCCTTGCTTTTATATATATAAGCAAAAAATGGGTAGTCATGAACAGATTGGCCTGGTAGCGGCCGCCTCGGTGGAAGAATACCGCAGCGGCAAAATAAAAAAGCATGAACTTACGCGTCCGGACAAAGAAGACGACCGCGTCAACCATATAAAATATACGGCCGCCCAAACGGGAGCGGTATTTCTTACCTATAAAGCCGACCCGGCCGTCAATGCCCTGATCGCGTGTATTATGGCAAAAACCCCGCCTGTATATGATTTTGTAGCAGACGACGGCATTGCACACACCTTATACGTAGTTGGCGCAGCGGCCGACATTGCCGCTCTGGAAGCTGCTTTCGCCGGTATAGGCGCGCTTTATATCGCAGACGGACATCACCGTAGCGCAGCGGCCTTACGGGTAGCGGACATTTGCCGCCAGAACAATCCCAATCATACGGGCGAGGAGGAATATAACTACTTTCTTACCGTGATCTTCCCGGATGATATGATGCAAATACTTGACTATAACAGGGCGGTCAAAGATTTAAACGGCCTTAAACCGGAAGACTTCATAACAAAAATAAAAGAAAAATTTACGGTAGAAAAACTTGACGGCCCGGCAAAGCCGGCTGCTTTGCATGTTTTTTCCATGTACCTTGGCGGGGCCTGGTATACCTTGACGGCTCGCCCGGGCAGCGTCCCGGCAGATGACCCGGTGGCGGCGCTGGATGTCAGTGTCTTACAAAATAATTTATTGGCGCCTCTTTTAGCGATAAAAGACCCGCGCACCGACCAGCGGATACATTTCGTCGGCGGCATACGCGGCCTGGGCGAACTGGAAAAACTTGTGGATAGCGGCGCTTTTGCCGTTGCTTTTGCCCTTTATCCCACTTCGATGAAAGAGTTGATGGCGATTGCCGATATGGGCGAAATAATGCCGCCAAAATCTACCTGGTTTGAGCCAAAACTGCGGGATGCCATGGCGGTACACCTTATAGAAAAAGAATACTGCAAATAAAGGCGGGTGGATAGCGTGTCAAGAGTATACAATTTTAATGCCGGCCCGGCGGTACTGCCGCTAGAGGTGCTGGAAGAAGTACAGGCGGAATTTTTGGACTACCAAAACAGCGGTATGTCCATAATAGAAATGAGCCATCGCACACCGACTTATGAAGCATTGAACGCCCAGGCGGAACAGGACCTGAAAGACCTGTTGGGGTTGGGCGAAGATTACAGAGTGCTCTTTATGACCGGCGGCGCGACCACGCAATTTTCCCTGCTGCCGATGAACCTTTTGGCTGCTGGGGAAACGGCCGACTATGCCGTGACAGGCATGTTCGCGCAAAAAGCTTTCCAACAGGCGCAAAAAATCGGCTCGGCGCATGCGGCGGTCGATCTGGCGGCGGAAGGGTTTAAACGGGCGCCGGCAGTCAGTGAAATGAAGTTCAGCGACCGGCAGGCGTATTTACATATAACTACCAACAATACTATTTATGGCACCGCCTGGCGGGAGTATCCGGATTTTGGCGACAGGACGCTGGTGGCCGACATGTCGTCGGATTTTTTGAGCCATCCGTTCGCGGCGGATAAGTTTTCCCTTATCTACGCCGGCGCGCAAAAAAACCTGGGGCCAGCCGGAACTACGGTCGTGATTATCAAAAAAAGCCTGCTGGCGAAAAGCCCGGAGAATTTGCCGGAAATATTCAGTTACAATGTTTATGCGAAAAATGATTCCCTGTATAATACCCCGCCGGTATTTGCCGTATACGTAGTAGCGAAGGTCTTGAAATGGCTGAAGAAAAACGGCGGCTTGGCCGCCATGGGCGAACTCAACGGCAAGAAGGCGGCGCTTATCTACGGCCTGCTCGATAGATGGCCGGAGTTTTACCGGGGGCATGCCCAAACAGCCAGCCGCTCCATGATGAACGCCACATTCCGCCTGCCAACGGAGGAACTGGAGGCCAAGTTTGTA
Organism: Acidaminococcales bacterium; assembly: GCA_031552765.1. Taxonomy (GTDB): domain Bacteria; phylum Bacillota; class Negativicutes; order Acidaminococcales; family JAISLQ01; genus JAVBME01. Next base: position 51,463 of record JAVBME010000014.1, read on the forward strand.
CAACAGGCCGAGGCGGCAGGTTTTGTCGGCGTCAAAGGACACCGCTCGGTAGGCGGTATGCGGATATCCATGTACAACGCCCTGCCGCTGGAAGGTTGCGCTAAGTTGGCGCAGTTTATGGAAGACTTTTATAAAAAGAACGCCTGAGAAAGAAGGTGTACAAATGTATGATATAGCCATTATCGGCGGGGGGCCGGCGGGGCTGTCCGCGGCTTTGACCGCCCGCCAGCGCAACAAGACGGTAGCCATATTTGAACCGCGCGGATTTAGCCCGCGTCTCAGCAAAGCGCACAAAATAGAAAATTACCTAGGGATGCCGTCTCTCGGCGGCAAAGAACTGATGGACGCTTTTGTCAGCCATGTAAAAGCTCACAAACCTGATATCATCGAAGAAAAGGCCATAAATATCTTCCCGGGGGAAGACGATTTCACCATCCTTACCGGCGGCAATACTTACCAGGCCGGGTCTGTCATCATAGCTACCGGCGCTCCGTCCGGACAGCAATATCACGGCGAGAGCGAATTTTTAGGCCGGGGGGTCAGCTATTGCGCTACCTGCGACGGAATGTTTTTTAAAGACAAAAAAGTAGCGGTGGTAGCAGCTTTACCGGAAAGCGAAGAGGAAACGCTTTTTTTGACGGAAATTTGCCGCGAGGTGCTATATTTCCCCTTATATAAGGGTGATTATCCGCAGCACGAACGGCTGAAAATAATAAATGCCCAGCCCAAAGCTATTTTGGGTGAGGGCAGTGTAAGCGCGCTGGAAACACAGGACGGCCGTTTTGAAGTTGACGGGATATTCATTTTCCGCGACAGCGAGCCGCTGGAAAACATTTTACCGTCTTTGGAACTGGAAGAGAAGGCGATAAAGGTGGATGCCGGCATGGGGAGCAATATACCCGGAGTATTTGCCGCCGGCGACTGTACCGGGCGCCCCTGGCAGATCAGCCGGGCTACCGGGCAGGGCGTGACTGCCGCTTTGGCGGCAGTGGCTTTTTTAGCGAAAAAAGCTACCGTTTAGGGAATAAGGCAAACAAGTCGGGCGGCGGCTGACTGGAAAATACATGATCCGGACGCGCTTCCCGGCATTTTTCAACAGCCGCTTTCAAATCGTAGTGCACTTCCCACTTGGCCTGCTTGAGGGCATCGCCACCCAGCCGCAGCAGGTAGGCGGGGTGATAGGTGGTTATGGCCGGTATGCCTCCTTTGGTAGTGAACCACTGCCCACGGTCTTTGGTGATGCGCCGGTCCGGGCTATAGAGGTAATGCATCGCCACACTGCCGAGCGCTACCACCACGGCCGGCTTTATAGCGGCCAGTTCGCGTTCCAGCCAACGGCCGGCGCAAAAAGAAGCAACGGAAATGTTTGGCGTCTTATTGTTTTTAGGCCGGCATTTTACGGTATTAGTCGTAATTATGCGGTCGCGCGTCACGCCGACCGAGGCCAGGGCCTTGTCCAAAAGCTGGCCGGAGGGGCCGATAAGCGGGCAGCCGTGCTGGTCTTCCACCATGCCCGGGCCTTCGCCGACTATGACCAGCGGGCTGTCGGGCGCGCCGTACCAGCCGACCGGCGCTATGCAATCGGCCCTGAGCTCGCAGGCGGTGCAGGCGGCTAATTGGGGAGCAAGCTGTTCGAGGGGCGCGGTTTCGGTGAATAGGTCCATTTTTTTCACTCCACTTTAAAAATTCTCTTGCCATAATAATTCGGAAAAATCTTTTGATGTCCTGCTTTAGACGCGGGTTTGCATAAATTTTTATCTTGCGCTTTTTTTTGTGGTAAAATATTGGTATTGTAGCGAGAGGAGCCTTTTGACATGCTGGATATAAAATTTATCAGAGAAAATACCCAACTTGTGGAAGAAGCGTTGAAGAACCGCAATATGCCACTGGCGCTGGACGGGTTTTTAACGCTGGAAAAAGAGCGGCGCAGCATTCTTACCGAGGTAGAAGCGCTTAAGAGCGAACGCAACCAGGCGTCGCAGGAAATAAGCCAGATAAAGAAAAACGGCGGCGATGCCGCCGATAAAATAACCGCAATGCGTGAAGTTGGCGATAAAATAGCCGAAATGGATGCAGCCTTGCGTGAAGTAGAGGAGAAGCTGACTTCGCTGGTGTTAAATATCCCCAATCTGCCGCATGAAAGTGTGCCTGTGGGCAAGGACGAGCACGACAACCAGGAAATGCGGAAATGGGGTGCGCCGGCGGAGTTTTCCTTTGCGGTAAAAGGCCACTGGGAAATAGGCGAAAAACTCAATATCTTGGATTTTGAACGTGCGGCCAAGGTAACCGGCGCGCGCTTTACCTTTTACCGGGGACTGGGCGCACGTCTCGAGCGCTCTTTGATAAACTTTATGCTGGATCTGCATACCGGGGAACATGGCTATACAGAATTTTTCCCGCCCTTTATCGTCAATCGCGACAGCATGACCGGGACCGGCCAACTGCCGAAGTTTGCGGCGGACGCTTTCAAACTGGAAGGATATGATTATTTCCTAATTCCGACAGCCGAAGTACCGGTAACCAACCTGCACCGGGGCGAGATAATGTCAGCGGCCGACCTGCCGCTTCATTACGTAGCCTACAGCGCCTGTTTTCGGAGTGAAGCGGGAGCGGCCGGGCGCGATACCCGCGGCCTCATACGGCAGCACCAATTCAACAAGGTCGAGCTGGTAAAATTCTCCCTGCCGGAAAATTCTTACGCCGAACTGGAGGCGCTCACGCTAAACGCGGAAAAAGTATTGCAACTGCTCAAACTGCCGTACCGGGTCATCAAGTTGTGCACTGGAGATATGGGCTTTTCTTCGGCGATGACTTATGACATAGAGGTCTGGCTGCCCAGCCAGGGTTGCTACCGTGAGATATCCTCTTGCTCGAATTTTGGCGACTTCCAGGCGCGCCGGGCGGATATCCGTTTCCGGCGAGACAATAAGGCCAAACCGGAATATGTGCACACGCTGAACGGCTCGGGTCTGGCGATAGGACGGACAGTATCGGCTATTTTGGAAAATTGCCAGCAAGAAGACGGATCGGTGGTCATACCGGAAGTACTGCGGCCATATATGGGCACGGACGTGATAAAATAAAAGGTAGCAAGAGGTTGGCGTAAATAGCCAACTTCTTGTTTTTCTATCAATAATTTGCAATGGAAAGGCAGGGCTTATTATGGCAGGGATTTTTTATGGTATTGGCGTAGGCCCGGGCGATCCGGATCTGCTTACTGTCAAAGCTGTAAAAACTATTAACAAGGTGGATGCGGTCATCGCGCCAAAGAGCGGGGAAGCCGGCAGCACGGCTCTGGCTATTGCCAGGCCGCATTTGAAAAAAGATGTGGAGCTGGTCAATCTGGTTTTCCCTATGGCTGGAAAACAGGAAGACTGGCGCGAGGCCTGGCGTGAGAATAAAAAAGTTATCGGCGGGCTGCTGCAAGAGGGCAAAGATGTTGCTTTTCTTACTTTAGGCGACCCTATGTTCTTTAGTACTTATATCTACGTATTTCGTCTGTTGCAAGAAGAAGGCCACACCATAGAAACAGTTTCCGGCGTACCGGCGTTTTGCGCTGCCGCTGGCCGGGCGGGCTTTCCCCTGGTGGAGGGCGATGAGGTTTTAAGTATAGTGCCGGCAACGGCAGATCAAGCTATGATAGAAAATGCCATGCGCTCGTTTAACAACCTTGTGCTGATGAAAGTTTCGCGCGATACGGACAGCCTCTTGGCCATGCTTGCCCGTCATGGTTTTTCACGAAACGCGGTTTTGGTATCGCGCTGCGGTTTGCCGGGGGAGGATATAGTACATGGATTGCCGGAAGGCGGCGGCAAGGTAAATTACCTCTCAACTATCTTAGCGCGACGCGATCGTTGAGCTGTGCAGAAAAACGGCGATATGAGCCTTTTTTAGCTTTAACAGAAAAGGATTTATAAAATATTATAACTATATTATAATATTCAGACTGTAGACAAAAAGGCCATCACCCCCAGAACTATGTTAAAATAGTCTTGGGGGTGAAGTCTTTTTGTCTACAGTCTGACCCGTGCGGCTTATGCCGCCCGGGTTGCCTTGATTTTTTGAATAATAAATTTACAAAAATTTTGTTTTGGCAAAATTTTCTATAGCTTTTGTTCTGTTATAATAGTTGGTAGGGCGTAATGCCGGAAGGCGAGGTAAAAATGAAAAGGCTTATTGTCAATGCAGATGATTTCGGCTTTAGCGCAGGCTGTAATAAAGGGATAATACAGGCCATGGAATCGGGCATTGTGACAAGCGCTACGATAATGGCGACCGGAGAGGCTTTGCCCGCGGCGGCCGGTTGGGCGGCGGCCGGCAAACCTGTGGGACTGCACCTTTGCCTGACGTATGGCCGGCCTGTGCTGCCACCGCAAAAAGTGTCCAGCCTTTTGGATGCCAAAGGCGTTTTCCTGCGTCCGGACAAACATACAGCGCCCGATCCGCTGGAAGTAGAAATAGAATGGCGCGCGCAGATAGAACTGGTGCGTTCGCTTGGCATGAAGCCCGACCACCTCGACAGCCACCACTATATGCACGAAATGCTGGGGACCGATATCTTTGCTGTTGCTGTCGGGCTGGCTAAAGAAATGGGCGTGCCGCTCCGGCAGACGACGGCAGCCGGACGGGAAGCTTGCCGCAAAGAAGGCGTAGCGACTACGGACTTTTTTACCAGGGATTTTTACGGCGAGGGAGCGACCTTGGCGACGCTTGCCGCAATACTCTCCCGGCCCTGGGAAGGTGTGCTGGAGCTGATGTGCCATCCCGCTTTACCGGACAGGACGCTTTATGAAAAAAGCTCTTATACCGATCTGCGCGCCCAGGAACTGGACATATTGCTTTCGCAAGAAGCGAGGCGCCTGGTCGAAGACAATGGTATAGAACTGATAAATTTCTCATACTTGGGGGCAGAACATGTTTGATACTCATTTACATACGCATTTTTCCGGCGACTCTTCCATGGATTTTTCCGGTGCGGCGCAGGCGGCCAAAGCAGCGGGCCTTGGCTTGATCGTTACGGAACACATGGACCTTGATTACCCCGACAACCCGGAGACCTTTGTCTTTGACCCGGCGGAATATTTCCGTGAATTGGAGCCTTTTCGCACAAATGAGGTTTTATTGGGAGTAGAGCTTGGCCTTAGGCCTGAGTGCCGGGAGAAAAACATGGAATTGGCCGCCGCCTATCCTTTTGACGAGATAATTGGCTCCATACATGTGGTAGACGGCATAGACATCTATCGCCCGCAATTTACCCGCGGCCGCAGCAAAAAAGAGGCTTACGGGCGCTATCTGGCAAGTATGTTGGAATGCGTGGAGGGGTTTTTCGGTTTTGACACTTTGGGGCATGTGGATTATATCTGCCGCTATGCCGCTTATGACGACGCGGAACTGCACCTGGCGGATTTTTTTGATGAGTGGAGCGCGGTATGCAAGGCGCTTATTGCCGGCGGTCAGGTACTGGAGATAAACACCAGGCGCCTCCAGCAGGCTTCCGCAGTAGCCGCCCTGGGAAAGCTTTACGGGCGTTACCGTGAACTGGGCGGCCGCTATGTGACGATCGGTTCTGACGCCCACAAGACGGCCGACGTGGGACGCTGCCTGGCTGAGGCCTGGCAACTGGCGGAGCGGCTGGATTTGCGGCCGGTGTATTTCCAAGAACGAAAAATGCAATACGACAAAAGATAAAAGCCGGCGCTTTATGCGCCGGTCAGACTGTAGACAAAAAGACATCACCCCCAGAACTATGTTAAAATAGTCCTGGGGGTGAAATATTCATGTACCAAAAGAAAGACCGTGACAAACAAAAACAAATCCAATTTCTCTGCCTTGAAGACCTCGTACCTAAAAACCACCTGGTACGCCAAATAGAAAAAGCCATAG
>JAVBME010000005.1:0-142118 GCA_031552765.1 Acidaminococcales bacterium
TATCACTCAAGGTCAAAAGCTGAAGGCAACCGACGGGGAGGGAAGGAGGTGTACCTTAGGGCCCGGGAGCGGTGAGCCGAAGTAAGCTTGAGATACGGGAACAGTTTAAGGACAAGAAATAAAGAAGGCCAGCGGAGGAAACAAGGAAACTCGTGCCAAACCTTCTTCATTCTCCAACTTAAACCCCCGTTATAAAAACAAAAAACCTAAGGGGGAAAAAGAATGAAAAAATCTTTCGTAGTAACCCTGGCATTGGTATTCGTACTCGGCATAGCCGGTACCGCTTTTGCCGCTAACCCGTTTGTCGACGTACCGGCAAACCACTGGGCGTATGCCTCCGTATCCAAACTGGCAGCTGCCGGTATAATTGACGGCTATGGCGACGGCACCTTTGTCGGTTCCAACACCATGACCCGTTATGAAATGGCGCAAATCGTAGCGAAAGCAATGGCTCGCAGCGACAAAGCCGATGCCGCGACAAAAGCGCAGATCGAAAAACTGGCTGCTGAATTTGCCAACGAGCTCGATAGCCTTGGCGTACGCGTAGCCAAACTCGAAAAGAACGCCGACAATGTCAAGATCACCGGCGAAATCCGTTTTGCCGATTATGCTTATGATAAAAATGTGGGTGGTGAGGACAACGATACTTTGCGTACCCGCTTATGGATAACAGGCCAGGTAAACGACCGCTGGACTTATGGCGGCATGATCGAACATGATGGGCAAAACCTGCGAACCAACTCCAATAATGACTCTGAAACCAGACTGCGCCAAGCCTGGGTGGAAGGTAAACTAGGCGATATTGATGTGACTGCCGGCCGTTTTAACTATACTCCTGTTTACGGCGTCATTTTGGATGACGACGGCGACGGCATAAAACTTGGCTACTCCAAAGGTGACTGGCGCATAGATGTTTTTGCCATCCGTCCTAATATATCAAATGCCTGGTACAATCCTGATGCCTGGGCAGCCAATGCTGGCCCTGGTGTTCCTTCCGGGCAAGCGCAGGTATACGGCGCTGTGTTAGGTTATGATTTCCATAAAAAACTCAACGCCCAGGTGGCCTGGTACAATATAGACGCTACAGATGAAAATCCGTATAGCGCGTCGAATATTTTCGAAGTCGCATTAGGCTATACTTTCAGTGATAAGTTTGCTATGTGGGCGGAATACATCCACGGCGACGACCCGGCGGATATCGGCTTGAGCAAAAACGGCTGGGCCGCCCGTATGGATTATGGTGAAATCGACCGCGAAAAACCGGGCAGCTGGGGCCTTCGGGCAGGTTATTATGATGTGCCGGCCGGAGCTCCGCTTACCACTACCGTTGATCTTGACATAACCGGCGAAGGACTTGGTTACAAAGGCTATCAACTGGGTGCGACTTATGTAGTTGCTAAAAATATCGACTTGAACTTTGACTATTATGACTTTAAAGGCAAAGAAAATAACGACCTTAAAGACAAATTATACTTTAGCTACATACAGTTCTATTTCTAATTATTGCTGACTAATTGGCGGCTGCGTGAAGCAGCCGCTTTTTTATGTAAAAGCGGCTGGAAATTTGTGACATATTTTCAACATATTTAGTGCAGACAGTACTTTTTATTGCAATATATGGTAAAATAAAGAAGTAAAAAAATTTTTGGAGGTACGGACAAGTGAAAAAAAGTCTAAAAGTAGTAATTTGCGCCTTGTTGGCAGTGTTTTTTTCCTTCCAACTGCTGGCGTCCGGCGAGGCTGCCGCGCCGAAAAAGCCGAAAAAAGATAAAATAAAACCGGCCCGCTTTGCGCGTGTAGCTATATTGCCTGTAATAAACTTGCAGGAAGATATCGATTATGCCAATACGCTGGTTTTTGAGAAAGCTTTGGAGGTATTTAGGTACCCGGATTATGAAATATATGATAATGACAAGCTTTACAAAGCCCTCGATGAAGTAAACTACTATGAGGCCGGTAAGCAGGGCGTGACCGAAGAAATGCTCCGCACGATCATGGAAAAATCCGGCGCCGAAGTAGTTATCATGATCAAGCTCAACGAACTGACACAGGAAAAGGCGCCTTCCGGCAAGGAAGATTTAGAAGAGCTTACTGTTGACATGAATGTTATGGCTATTTACAGCTGGCAGAAAAAGATAGTGAATGTACATATCCGCGACAGAAAACAGGTGGAGTATGGCGCTATTATGAAGAGCAACTGGAAAATGCAGGAATATAACAGTTATGTAAGCCAGCAGCTGGAAAGAATAGCTAAACGCGGCACAAAAGATTGATACTGGTTAAAAAGGAGGTAGTCGCCTGTGCAGATGAAAAAGCTAGCAACAGTATTTTTAGCGGTTATTTTTACTTTTAGCGCGTTCCCTGTTTATGCCGACAATCTTACTGCGATAGAAAAAGTGAATGAAATAGAGATGGTCCTTTATGGAACAGAGCAGAAAAGCGCTTTGATTGAACGGGTGGACAGCCTGGAAAGCGATATAAACGGCTCCACGACAAGTGACGCTATACTGACCAGGATAGACCGTATATATAACTATGTAAAAGGCAATGCGGACAGCACGATACCTTCTTTTTTGACTAAGCTTAATGCCATAGAGTGGAGTTTTGCTGAAAAACTTAGCGAAGCGCCGGCCAAGACGCGTCTAGAGAACATGGAGCAGCTTTTGCACGGGCGTACGGACAGCGGGCCGCTGGACGACCGCATAAACGTCCTGATGGCCATGGCTTTTGATAAAGGCGATATAGAAATGCAAAGAGTTCTTATGCCCAAAGATACTTTGGTCAAGATAAGCATTGCTCAAGCTTTGGACAGCAAGACCGCCCGCGAGGGGGATCCGGTGCTGTTTAGGGCGGAAGACAACATATATGTCGGAAATGTACTGGTTATTCCTAAAGGCGCGCTGGGGCACGGTAAAGTGGTAAAAGTATCGCGCGCTAAAAATTTTGGCCGCAATGCCCGTATAGAGATCGAATATACCGATATCCTTTCTGTTGATAATAACAAAGTTCCTGTACTCTTGGGCAAGCTTGCTAAGGAGCAAACCGAGTCCCTGGCCTTGGCGGCCGGCGCCAGCATGGCCGGCATGATCATCCTTGGGCCGGTCGGCGTTATTGGCGGCGCTTTTATAAAAGGCAAAGAATACAGCATCCCGGAAGGCGCAGTACTATATGTGCAGACCCGAGAAGATTTCATGGCCAACGGCATGCTAACGCCTAATGCCCCGCAAGGAGACAAAACGCCAAGTAGCGCCTCCGGCGGCCTATAATTAATATTGCCTTTGCAGCCCTGTTGTCTGACAGGGCTTTTTCTTTTTTGGAGACGTAGCGCAAATTTCCCGGCTATGGTACAATAATAAGGATAATATGTATGCCAAAAGATAGTAAAAGGCGGATAATATATGAACAAGTACTGTAGGACAGGCAAGAAAAAATGGTTACAGGGGATTTTTCTTGCCGCCGTTTTGTTTTTTTCTTGCTTCGATGCCGCCGAGGCGGCAGATGATAAAGGAAAAACAGCGCCGCAGCCGATTTCTGTTTATGCCGACTATGTACACTATGACCAGCTCAGCGGCGATGTCTTTGCCGAAGGGAATGTCCGCGTCGTGCAGGGCGGAGAGACCATACTGGCGGATAGAGTAGACGGTAACGCCAAGACCGGCGATATCCGCACCCGCACTACTACAGAATTCCAGTCGCCGGAAAATAGGACGCGCCTGTTTGGTGAAAGTGTAGATTACAACTATAACAAAAAAACCGGTAAGATAATGAAAGTGCATGGCAAAAGCGGCAACCAGAATGTTGAAGCCGATAATATAGATATCCTGGAAGACCATATGTCGGCTCACGATACCATGATAACCCGCTGTAGCGCTAAAGGTACGAAATGCCAGCACATAACCGCAAAACGGGTGGATATATGGCCTAATGACAAGGTCATTGCCTATGATGTAGATGTGTATCTATTGGGCCATAAACTGGTGCATCGCGGCCGTTATATAACCCGCATGGACAGTGGAGATAAACAGGTTCCGCGCATCGGCTATGATGACGACTATGGCATTTACATAGCGCAAACCCTGGAGTTTCCTATTGACCGGAAGTTATCTTTGGGCGCCGACCTATTGGCCGGGACGGAGATGGGCGGTCGTTCCATGGGCTGGGCCAACTGGCAGGAGAAGAACTTTAATGTCAGATATTCCTACGGTTATACGGAAGATGATGACAATGAATGGATCAAGAAGGAGAATAATATCAGGATAGACTATCCTTATAAAAAACTCTTTGGCTTACCGATAAACTATAATCTGTGGTATGAGCGCGGGTTATGGAAGTCGAACAGCATATCCAGCTGGCATATGGAGGCAGGCATCTATCTGAGTGGCGACCCTATTTATCTCAGTAAGGGAAAATCGTTCTGGCTTAATCTCGGTACAGGTTACAGGCGTCTGGAAGAAAGTTATAACAGTATAGACCAGAACGAATACCGTTACGACATCGGCCTGACCAAGAGGATATCAGGAAAATGGCGAGTTGGAGCGGTTTATTCGGATGTAAAGAACAATGTGAACCTGTTTGACTATAACAGTATAGATGTGGACCAATCATTGACTTATACTATCAATTGGCAGCCGGACCATTTGAACGGCGTCAGTTTTGCCCAGCAATGGGACACCAACAACCATCGGTTATATAAAAATACGGTAAGATATACGCGCAACCTGCACTGTTGGGAAATAGTGCTCTCTTATGAAAGAGAACGTCCGCTGGGCGGCAAATATGACAACAAATTCCATTGGGAATTAAATCTGGCTATTTAAAGGTGGAGGGAAAATGCGTTACGATATTATCGAGAAATGCATAAATGAGCACCAAAAGACTATAGACATAGTAAAACAGTCCATGATAGGAAAGATAGCGGAAGCGGCGGTCATCTGCGCCGACGCTTTGAAACGAGGCAACAAGATAATGCTGTGCGGCAACGGCGGCAGCGCGGCCGACAGCCAGCATATAGCGGCCGAACTGATCGGCCGTTTCCAGACCGAACGCAAAGGTTTGGCGGCGGTTGCTTTGACGACGGATACCTCTATTATTACCGCGGTGAGTAACGATTATGGCTTTCACAATGTATTTGCCCGCCAAGTAGAAGGACTTGGGAGGGAGGGCGATGTGCTTATAGGCATCTCGACCTCCGGCAACAGCGGCAACGTGCTTGTTGCTATCGAAATGGCGAAAAGTATGGGTATAAAGACCATCGGCCTTACCGGGCGCGACGGCGGCAAGATAGAGCAGATATGCAGCATTTGCCTCAATGTGCCGGCCCAGGTCACCGCGCGGGTGCAGGAGGCGCATATACTCATCGGCCATATATTATGTGAATTGCTGGACGACTTGAGCAATGAAGAATAAACAGGACGGCGTTTCTTTCCTGACGGAAAGCATAGAAAAGTTACGGATAGCCGTTATCGGCGACGTCATGCTCGACTGCTATTACTATGGCGAAGTGGGGCGTATTTCACCGGAAGCGCCAGTGCCGGTAAATCGGGTGGTAAGAGAGACCGCTAACCTGGGTGGGGCGGCCAATGTGGCGGCCAATCTGGCTTTTTTAGGCGCGTCGGTGCATATCGGCGGTGTGAGCGGGGCGGACGCTAACAGAGAAACCTTGCTGTCTTTACTGCAGGAAGCGGGTATTGACGGCAGCGGCCTGGTCAAAAGCCAGGAGCGCAAAACCATTACCAAGCTGCGCGTCATTGGCGCCGGGCAGCAGATGCTGCGCTTGGATTTTGAAGAAGCGTCAATATTGTCGCCGCAGGAAGAGCTGGCGCTCAAGTCCTGGTTTGAAGGACTTTTAGCTAAAGGACTGGACGGCCTTGTCATATCGGATTACGCCAAAGGCGTATGTTCCCAAAAACTTTGCCAATGGCTGATCAAAACCGCGCATGATAAAAACATCCCTGTACTGGTCGACCCCAAGGGTCATGAATGGGAAAAATACCAGGGCGCCGACTGTATAACGCCTAATGTCAAAGAAATGGGCGAGGCGGTAAAGCGGCCTTTGGCCAATAATACGCAACTGGTGGAAAACGCCGCCAAAGACGCCATATGTACATATGGCGTGGCTTCTGTATTAGTTACACGCTCGGAAAAAGGATTGACTTTTGTTTCCGAGGAGGACACATTCAGTGTGCCGGCGGCGGCGCGCGAAGTTTACGACGTGTCAGGCGCGGGCGATACTGTGGCGGCGGTTTTTTTAGCGGCTCTGGCCGGCGGGCTGCCGGCGAAGGAAGCGGCGCTGTTAGCCAATGAGGCGGCAGGCATCGTCGTCGGCCGTGTGGGGACTTACGCTATCAGGCGGGACGAGCTTTTAAACGCGCTGTTAGTAGAGGGGCGACGGGAAGGGAAAAAACACCGTCCTTTGAGCTGGCGCGAGATAGGCATGCTGGTTTGCGGCTGGCGGCAGCGCGGCGAAAGAATAGTTTTTACCAACGGCTGTTTTGATATCATACATACAGGTCATGTCACTTATCTGGAAAAAGCCCGTGAACTGGGTGAACACCTGATAATCGGCCTTAACTCCGACGCATCGGTAAGAAAATTAAAAGGTGAAGCGCGCCCGTTGGTCAGCGAAGAAGACCGGGCGAGGATACTGTCGGCTTTAGGCTGTGTGGACGCGGTGGTACTATTTACGGAAGATACGCCGGCTAAATTGATAGAGCTTATAAAGCCGGATATCCTCGTAAAAGGCGGCGATTATGCCGCAGAGCAGGTCGCGGGGCGTGAATATGCCGGCGAGGTGAAAATAATTGATTTTGAAGAAGGTTATTCTACTACAAATGTGATAGAAAAAATTAAAAGGCTGGTCGAGGAGGGCAAAATATGATCATAGTAACAGGAGGCGCCGGTTTTATCGGCAGTAATCTGGTAAAGGCGCTCAATGACCAGGGGCGCGATAATATAGTAATCGTGGACAACTTGACTAATGCCGACAAAGCCCGCAACCTCAGCGGCTTGAAGGCTTTGGATTTTATAGACAAACACGCTTTTCGCGAAGGCCTGAAACAAGGCGTGTTCAACTACGAAGACATAGAGATGATTTACCATCAGGGAGCCTGCTCGGATACTATGGAGTATAATGGCAAGTATATGATGGAAAATAACTTTGAATACAGCAAACAAATTCTGCATTTTTGCCTGGAGCGCAAAATTCCTTTTATTTATGCTTCTTCCGCCTCTACCTATGGTAACGGGAAAAGTGGTTTCAGCGAATGTTCGGAATGTGAAGAAGCTCTCAATGTTTATGCTTATTCCAAACTGTTTTTCGACCGCTATGTCATGAGGTTTTTGCCGCAGGCGCACAGCCAGGTGGTAGGGCTCAGGTATTTCAACGTATTTGGCCCGCAGGAAAACCATAAGGGCAAGATGGCCTCCATGGCCTACCAGATGTTCAGGCAAATGCAGCAAAACGGCAAGATAAATCTGTTTACAGGTATTGACGGTTATGCTGACGGCGAACAAAGGCGCGACTTTATCTATGTAAAAGACGTGGTGAAAGTGAACTTCTTTTTCGCCCAACATCCTTCACTTAGCGGCGTATTCAACTGCGGTACGGGCGAGGCCAATACTTTTAACTCTTTAGCTCAAGGCGTATTGGGGCACTTTAAAAAAGGCGAAATAGAATATGTGCCTTTCCCGGACAAACTGCGCGGCAAATACCAAAACCATACCCAGGCTGATACTGCCAAGCTTTTGGCGGCAGGGTATGATGGAGGTTTCACGCCGCTTAGCGAAGCGGTAGCCGAGTATTGCGCGTTTCTTGCGCAAAACGATGGTTATTTTGGATGAGGCCAGCCGTTTTTTTTGACCGCGATGGCGTGCTCAATGTCGAGAAAAACTATCTTTACCGGGTGGAAGATTTCCAGTGGCAGGCAGGGGCGCGCGAAGCGGTAGCCCTTTTGAATGACAAAGGCTATTATGTCTTTGTGGTGACCAATCAAAGCGGAATCGCGCGGGGTTATTATAAAGAAGAAGATGTCAAGGCGCTGCACGATTTTATGCAAAAAGAGCTGGCGAAAAGAGGCGCGCATGTCGACGCTTTTTATTATTGCCCACACCATCCGGAAGGAAAGATAAAAAAGTACGCTGTTGCTTGTGACTGCCGCAAACCCGCGTCTGGTATGCTGCAAAAGGCTATGGCCGACTTTGTGGTGGATAAAAGCAACTCCTTTTTGATTGGCGACAAGGCGTCCGATATAGAGGCGGCATCAGCCGCCGGGATAAAGGGATATCTTTATACAAGCGGCAACTTGAAAGAATTTGTCGACGCGCTTTTTTAAATAGGGAGACTGATCGTCCGATGGACAAGCAATATAGCAATATTCTGGTAATAAAGATGAGTTCGCTGGGTGACGTGATGCATGCGCTGCCGTCACTCCACGCTTTGCGTAGCCTTTATCCGGCGGCGAAAATAAGCTGGCTGGTAGAGCCGCAGTTTGCCGGTCTTTTGCCGGGGAAACCGTATATAGACGAGAAAATAGTTTTTTATAAAAACGACCTTAAAAAGAAAAATTTATTAGAGAAATTTGCCTATTTGAAAAAGTTGAGAACAGAGCTGCATAGCCGGCATTTCGACCTGGTTATCGATTTGCAAGGGCTGTTGAAAAGTTCTCTGGTGGCGCTCTTGTCCGGCTGTTCAAATCGCATCGGCTACTGCGAAATGCGCGAAGGCAGTTTTTTGGTGACACGCGCGATTTGCGGCCCTAACAGCAAAAATCATGTAGTGGAGCGCTATCTTGATGTTATAAGATATCTGGGCGCTAAAGTAGATAAAGCAGTCTTTCCCCTGCCGGATTTCGCGCAACAGGAAGCCAGGATAAAAGATATATTGCACCAACAGGGTGTCACTGGAAAATATGCGGTTTTTTTTCCTGGATCGCGCTGGGTGACTAAGGAATGGCCATTAGAGCGGTATGCGGAACTGGCAAAAAAGTTTGTTAAAGAAGGCGTATCGGTAGTGATAGCCGGCGGGCCGGCAGACAGGGAAAAAGGCATAAAGATAAAAGCCGGAGCAGATTGCCCGCAGGTAGTTAATCTGGTCGGGCAAACAGATATGCTGGATATTGCCGCTTTGGTGAAAAATTCCTGCGTATGTGTGGGCGGCGATACCGGGCCGCTGCATGTGGCAGCCGCGGCCGGGGCGCCGACTGTCACCATGTTTGGGCCAATAAGTTCCGACCGCACGCGTCCTTATGGTGAACTTAACACCAGTATAATCACCACGGCGCCTTGTTCGCCCTGTTTTAAAAGAACCTGCCCTAAAACTTTCATTTGTATGGACACAATCAGCGTGGATGAAGTGTTTTCCGCTTGTTTGCCGCATCTTGCTACGGAGAATGCATAATGAAGATAAGTAAAGCCGACAGCATACTGGTCACTTTTCTCATGCAACTGGGAGACTTGGTACTTATCACGCCTTTTCTTACCGCGTTGCGCCGGGCGGCGCCGCAGGCAAAAATAACCTTGCTGATGGACGTAAAGTGGCTGGAAATCATGGCGTCTAATCCAGATATAGATGAAATATTGCCGCTAGACCGCAAAGGCAAGGACAACAGCCTGGCCGCCCTGTGGAAATACCGCAGAAAACTGCAAAAAAGAAAATTTGACCTGGCGATAAACCTGAACCCCAGCGAACGCTGCTCATTTTTAGCGGCTTTCAGCGGCGCCAAATTCAAGACCGGAGCTACAAAAAGCTTGTTTGCGCCCTTTTATGACCGGCGGCTCAGATTAAACAGGAAACTGCATGCCGCGGATATGTATTTGGATATATTAGGGCAGTTGGGCGTTGAGGACTTAGCTAACGACGGGTTAAAAGTAGTCCTTACGGAAGAATACAGGAAACAGGCGGCAGATTTTTTTACTGCCAAGGGTATAGTGCCTGAAGATAAATTGATAGGTTTTAATATCGGCAGCGCCTCGGCCACCAAGTGCTGGCTGCCGGACAGGTTTGCCCAGGTAGCGGACGCTTTGGCAGCGGATGGTTATAAAACAGTTTTTTTTGGCAGTAAAGCGGAACTTGCCGTAGTAGAAAAAGCGGTAAGTCTTATGCACACCAAACCGGTTATCGCCACAGGGGCGTTTGGTCTGGGCGGGCTTACCGCGGCCTTGGGGCGTATAGAGCTTTTGATAACCAACGACAGCGGGCCGATGCATTTGGCGGTCAGCCAAAAAACACCGCTGGTAGCGCTGTATGGGCCGTCAAAACCCGAGCTGTACGGGCCTTATACACTTGACGGCGCAGCGGTGGTGAAGGCACAGCCGCCTTGTGAGAACTGCCTGGATCGTATGAAACATAAATGCGCCGATATGCGCTGTATGAATGACTTGACTGTAGCGCAAGTCATTGAAGCAGCTAACAAAATGCTGGCGAAAGGGAAAAAGTAATGTCGCTGTGCGTGGTAATATTGACTTTTAATGAAGAGCAACATATAGAAGCCGCTGTAGAGTCCGCTAAAAAAGTGGCAGAGGAGATACTTGTCATTGATTCGGGCAGTTCGGACAAGACAGTGGTGTTGGCGGAAAAACACGGCGCCAGAGTGTTGTTTCGTCCCTGGGATGACGACTTTGCCGCAGCAAGGAATTTTGCTGATGACAAGACAGAGGCGCAGTGGTTGCTGCACCTTGATGCTGACGAGCGTATTTCCGACGAACTGGCCGACAGTATAAAAAAAGCTCTGCTAGGTAGTGAAAGAAAAATATATGCTTTTAAGCGCAGTAATAATGCTTTCGGCAAGGAATTCAAATATGGCGTTTTTCATCCTGATAGAGTAAGGCGCCTTTATCCGCGAGGAAAAGCCATATGGATAGGGAAGGTGCACGAAAGTATACAAAGTGATTTGCCGCGAGTATGCTTGTTTGGCAAGCTTGTGCATTATACTTACTCCGATTGGGAACAATATTTTTATAAATTCAATAAATATACCAGCATATGGGCAAGGCAAGCTTATGATGCCGGGAAGAGTACTTCCATGGCAACAGCATTTGCTCATGCCGTCTTTGCTTTGATAAAAACCTTACTGTTACACGGTGGTTTTTTAGATGGTCTTATTGGTATAGCTACATGCTTTATGTATTTTAGTTATACCCTGGTAAAATATTTAAAACTTTACCAACTGCAGGTAGGCAGGGAGCGAGTATCAGCTGATTAAGACATTTAAAAGCCCGCCCAATATCCATACTTGAACAATCTAGCATTAATAGAGTGGTTTAGGCGCATACATGTGTATTACTGTTGCTAGGTAAAAACAGTAAGAAAACTTTTTGCTAGTCTAGAGCCTAATGAAAAAGTAAAGCAAAAGGGGGCCTTTTATTGAATAGAGAATATAATACTATATTGGTACACTTGCTGGCTAATCTGGGAGATGTGGTTTTTGCGACATCTACGCTTTATTTGATAAGACAGAGGTATCCGAAAGCAAAGATAGTTTTTTTGGTTAGAACGGGCATTGCGGAAGTTTTTAAAAATCATTCGTGTATTGATGAGGTAATACCGTTTTCGTATACAAGTGGAGGCGATTATCTCTCTGTTTTTAAGGCAGCAAACTTAATTAAAAAATATAATTTTGACATGTCCATTTCGTTGGGGGGCAGGTTTAGAATAGATCTTTCAGTTTGGTTAGCGGGGATACCAGTACGTGTGGGAGCAGACCGAATATGGAACAATAGAAAAAGATGTCCCTCATATTTATATACACATACTATAAAGATGGGGGATTTGAAAAACAAGCCTATTTATCAGAGCTTCCAAAAGCTCTTTAATACTTTCATAAATGATACTAAGTCTAAAAATGATATCAGGCCTTTTGTCGGCAAAGCGCCAGAGGAAAACCTTCGGAAAGCGCACGAGCTACTGGCGGGACTTGCTAGACCTGGCGCCATGAGTTTAGCTGTTTGCGTGAAAGCCGAACACTTGACAAAGAATTGGCAACCTGAAAGATTTGCGGAAGTTTTAGATATTATCTTAGAGAAATATGCAATAAATGCATTTATTGTAGGGGTACAATCTGATAGGGCCTATGCCGAGGATATAATAAAAAACTGTAAGTATAAAGTAGAAAACTTGTGCGGCAAGACGTCATTATTAGACTTGGTGGCATTGTTTGAACAAAGCGATATGTTGCTGTCTATTGATAATGGCTCGGCCCACCTTGCTGCGGCTACCGGACTGCCGGTAGTGTGCATTTGCATAGGTACAAGTCCGTTAACTATTCCTCCTACAGCGGAAGCGTTTTTGTGTGTTGGACGTGATAGATTGGCAGAATATACAGACTTGGCTTCTGATAAACAGGTAGATATAACTGTAGATGAAGTTTTGCGAGATATAGAAGACATTATCGCTTTTAGCAAAAATAAGCATCATAAGACTCATACAGGCAAAGGGGAGTAACGAGTGAATATTTCTATGGTTGTTTGCACATATAACCGTATTAAAATGTTAAAAGAGGCAATTAACTCTCTTCTTTGCCAATCAATAATAAATGATCCGTCAATAAAATGGGAAGTTATAGTTGTAAACAATAATTCTGATGATGGCACAGAAGAATACCTCAAAGAACTTGCTAAAGAAAACCGTTTTGTAAAATATGTGCTAGAAACAAACCAGGGAATCGGTTATGCGCGTAATGCCGCATTAGAAAATGCGCAGTATGATATAATTGCTTATATAGATGATGATGAAACGGCTGATGAAAACTGGGCTGCTGAAATGATAAGGGTATTTAAGGAGAATGATAATATCGGGTGTGTGTCAGGGCCATATTATCTGGAGGAGAAAGAGAAGATACCAACTTGGTTTCCTAAAGAAATGCATGGTATACTTGGCGATATTAACAATTATAGCGAGCAAAAAGATTATTTTGATTTGGGTAGAAAAGATTGCTATGCCGGAAATATGGCTATCAGCAAAAAAGTTGTTGAACATGGCTTGCGTTTTCCTTTATTGGGTCGAAAGAAAGATATTCTTTTGAACGGGGAAGATATATATATGGCTTTTAGCATATATGATGCTGGATTTAAAGTTTTTTATGCACCCAAGGCTAAAATCTACCATAAATTTATTCCAGCTCGCGCAACGGTAAATTATGCGATAAAATCTTTTAAAGGGCTTGCTTACAGTAATGCAAAAAAGAATAAATTTTTTTACTATTTTTTTTGCTTGTTTTTAAGAACTCTAATATTTCCCTTTAGGGTTCTTTTAGATTATCGAAAACGGCTATATCACTTTGTTAGAATTTTTTATGAATATTATCGACTGAAAGCAAGCATGCAGATGATATTTGGTGATAATAACATTGGGTGCAATAAACTTCAATAACGAGGTAAGTCATGCTATATCGTTCAAAAATTGAAAAATTGTTATATAGAATAAGCTTATACTCGTTACTGATCTATGCGGCTCTTTCTTGTACAAGCCAAGTGGGCTCCCGAAACATACTTGCCATTGGCTTGTTATCAGTGACTATACTTGTTTTGTTGCATCCGGAATATTTAATTGATTTTTGGCGAAAAAATGATAAGATAGTATCGGGCATATCCCTTTTTTTTGCTGCGTTAATTATTTCGTCATTTTTTAGCATTAATATTTTGACTAGCATAAAAACTACTTGGAATTATTTGCTTTGGTTCGCTCCGTTCCCATTGACAGCGATATTGGTCAAGAATAAATGTCAGTTTGCTGTTCTTTTAAAATTATTGTCTTTGTCTGTGTTTATAGCCTCATTGCATGTAGCTTATCAGTTTTTGAAGGATGTTCCCAGAGCAGCGGCTATGAATGGGGATATAATGACTTTGGCTAGTATTATGGCAATGATTGTGCCGTTATTACTAGTTGTTATGCTTGAGGGTGAAGGCTTATCCACAAAAGAGCATGTTTTTGTTGGTGTATTGTTTTCTATGGCACTTTTTGCCTTATATTGCAGTCTTACACGTGGAGCGTGGCTGGCTGTTCTTGTTTGTATGATTTTTTATTTCTTTTTAGCTGTTTATAAATACGGTATTTTGAATAAGAAGATTTTAGGTTTTTTTTTACTAACGATGGTGTTCTTAACAACACTTTATTTTACTAACTCATTTTTTGCATCGCGCTTTAATTCTGCTTTTTCAGCAAAAGACCAATCAAGCCAGGAGAGGGTATATTTATGGAAATCCAGTTGGAACATACTTAAAGATCATCCAGCAGTAGGTACGGGGCCGGGAACTTTCGGGCAGGTTTACGAGAGTAAATATATTTTGCCGGAAGCTAAGGTTCAAGGGCTTGACCATGCCCATAATAATTTTCTCAATATGCTGGCAGAAGGCGGTGTATTGTTGGGAAGTGCTTTTATTTATATGTTTTTTTGTGTTTTGCAATATTGTTGGCAGCTAAGAAAAAGCAAACCAACTGGATATTTTTTTACAGCATGCTTTCTTGCAATATTAGGTTTTTTACTGCATGGCCTTACTGAGTTTAATTATTCTAAAGTAGTTGCAGTCAGGCTTCTATGGTTTTTTGTAGGTATCGCGGTTGTAGCCGGGACTGAGTGGTTTTCTTCAGATATAAAAGATAGAATGCAAAATATATGCTGATTTATTTTATATGCATTTAAATATATAGTAATATATTTAAATGAGAAAATATTTACATTACGAGAGATCTATAAAGGAGTATTTTTATGGTCGATATCCACAAAAATGGCGTAGATCTTAACAATAAAACCTTACAATGGCTTCCCTGGCTGGTAGCCATTTCTTTTTTTATGCAGATGTTTGACGGTACGGTGCTCAATACGGCTTTGCCGGCCATCGCTAAAAGTATGGGCGAGCCGACCCTGCGCTTGCAAAGCGCTATTATTGCCTACATGCTGACTGTGGCTATCTTTATACCCGCTTCCGGCTGGCTGGCCGACCGTTTTGGGACAAAGCGGCTTATGGCCTTTTCTATATCGCTGTTTACTTTTGGCTCTATATTATGTGCTATGTCGCCTAACCTCTTGTTGCTCATCTTTTCCCGCATTGTCCAGGGCATTGGCGGCGCTTTGATGGTTCCGGTGGGGCGTTTGGCGGTATTGAAAGTCTATCCCCGTGAGCAGCTTATCAATGTGCTGAGCTTTGTTACCATGCCCGGCCTGGCGGGTTCTCTGTTGGGGCCGGCGGTTGGCGGCTTTTTGGTAGAATATGCGACATGGCATTGGATATTCCTTATCAATATACCTATAGGAATTTGTGGCGTCTTGATGAACCGTCGCTATATGCCGGATTTGCGCTCGAAAAGCCTGGCTCCGTTTAGCTGGCGTGATTTCTCTTTATTCGCGCTTTCTCTTTTTCTTATCACACTGGCCCTTGAAGGGGTTGATGGTTTTGGCTTTTCCGCTTGGCTGTTTACTTTTATTATGGCCAGTGGCTTGTTCTGTCAGTTCATTTACTGGCATGTTTTTGCAAATGAGCCGGGAGCGCTCTTTAAAGCCGGCCTATTGAAGGCGGTGCGTTTTGTGATTGGCCTGTCGGCCGGTATATTTACGCGTATAGGTACTGGGGCCATACCTCTCTTGATACCGCTTTTCATGCAAATGGTGCTGGAGTTCTCTCCCCTGAAAACAGGCCTCTTGATGATACCGGCCGCTCTTACTTCCATAATGTGCAAACCCTTGGCTAATCCCTTAGTCAAACGTTTTGGTTTTAGAAAAATCCTTTTTGCCAATACAGTGCTGCAAGGACTTTTCATTTCCAGCCTTTCCTTCTCGTCGGTACATTCTAACATACCGTTTATGTTGCTGCATCTGGGTTTGCTGGGCGGGGTTAATTCCATTCAATTTACTGTGCTAAATACCTTTACCCTGTTTGACTTGGACAATGAAGACACATCCAGCGGCAATACGCTTTTGTCCGTAGTCATACAGATTTCACAAAGCCTTTCTCTAGGCATTGCCACTTTTGTTTTGTTTTTCTTCCTGGGACACAATTCCTATGCGGATATAATAGCCACCGAAAATGCTTTTCATTGGACTTTTACCGTACTTGGCCTTAGTTCGGTAGGATCGGCGGCTATCTTTTGGCTCGCGCCGCGCGATAAAGAAGAAAAAGCCCTCATTTGAGGGCTTTTTCTATAGCAGTAATAAGATGTGTTTTGAATATTTCTATGCCAATATTTTCGCTTCGTGTTTTAAGTCCGCTGCAAAGGGCAAAATCTTCTAACTGTTCTTTTGTAGTGGCTCGTACGCCGGTATCGCAAAAAAGAGCTTCATCACAGTACAGGCCAAATTTTTCCCTGAATACCGCTTTTTCATGGTCAGTTTTTGCTTCGTAAGCAAAAAAACGCCGCCAGTTGCAAAGCTCGCGCGGCGTAAGGAAAAAAGTCCGCGGCATGGCGCTTGTATCTATGCCTGTGATGGCGTGTATGCAATTTATTTGATCTAGGAAAACGACAGGGTCTTTAGCGGTAAAAATTTGTAAGTCAGGGTGGCATTTGCAGCCGTAAAGCAATAGTATTTTATCAGCTTTGCTGTTACTTATAGCTGTGGATAGTTCGAGTTTTAGTGCCGAAAGATCTGTATGCAGCCTCTGATCCAGGTAAGATAGAGAAAAATTAGCATAGAACCGCCGGTCTTGATAAATTTGCTCCAATACCTTATCAAGTTCCAGTTGGAACGCTTCACAGGCCAGTATGTGTATTACACGCATCTTGTTCACCTCTTTTATTATAACTTATTGTAACATTTTTCCTGTTTGTTTTTCTATTTATGATAATTACTGTTAAAAGATAATAAATATGGTATAATATACTCGATTACAAAATACAAAGGGGGACATACAATGAATAAGGTTTTTTGGGATTCCATACAAACCAGGAGATCTTTTTACGCAATAACCAGCGAGTCTTTAATTAGCGACCAAGCAATAGAAAATATCGTTAAAGAAGCAGTAAAACATACCCCTTCGCCTTTTAACAGTTGTAGTTCCCGTGTATTGCTCCTTTTATGTGATCAGCACAAGAAATTTTGGGAGATAGTAAAAGAAGAAGTTAAAAAAGTAGCTCCGGTCGAGGCTTTTGCGGCTACAGAAGAGAAGATAAATAACTCCTTTGCCGCCGGTTACGGCACAGTGCTGTTTTTTGAAGAAATGAAGGTCATAAAAGGACTGCAAGAACAGTTCCCGCTATACAAGGACAATTTTCCTATCTGGTCGGACCATTCGGGAGGCATGCTGCAGTTTGTAGTATGGACCGCTCTTGAACTGGAAGGTTTTGGCGCTTCTCTCCAACATTATAACCCTTTGATCGACGCGCGGATCAAAAAAGAATGGAATGCTCCTGACAGTTGGCGGCTTTTAGCGCAGATGCCGTTTGGTAAACCGCTGGCGCAGCCGGGGGCAAAGGAGTTTGGCCCCTTGAACGAGCGGGTAAAAGTTTATAAATAAGTTACCGTAAAACCGGCAGATTAGATTCTGCCGGTTTTTTTATATGGGAACAAAGAAACAAAATTTTTTACAGTTCTTCGTTGTGTTAACACATGTGATATGATAAAATTTAATTCGCAAAGTCAATAATGAACACCTAACGGTGTCCGCTTGGATCATTACAGTGACCGAGACGGGGGATGGCTTGGCAGGGGCTTTTCCTGTCAGTATTACCTTTCGTTGCGGCGGAAGGTTTTTTATTTTTTTACTAATGTATATGAAATAAAGGAGAGTTGGACATGTTATATACCATGTTTCATGGCAAAATCCACCGCGCGACCATAACCGAGGCCAATCTACATTATGTAGGCAGTATCACTATCGATAAAACTTTGATGGAAGCTGCCGGTATTTTGGAAGGGGAACGGGTGCAGGTAGTGGACATCGATAATGGCAGCCGCCTGGAAACCTACGTCATTCCCGGTGAGCCCGGTTCCGGCGTGATTTGCCTCAACGGCGCGGCGGCCCGTCTGGTATCTGTCGGCGATAAGGCGATAATTATCGCTTATGCTCAAATGGATGCCCAAGAGGCGAGGAATTTTATCCCGTCAGTTGTTATGGTAGACGAAAAAAACCGTATCACCGAAGTACGCGGCCAGGAACAACACGGACAAATAGCATGATTGTATATCAATATGAAGTAATGGTATAATTTAATTAAGAAAACAATCCGCTGGAAATATGCATCCCCATTTATTAGTAAAAAGGGGGCATTTCTATGTACAAAAAAGTATTGGTTCCTGTGGATGGCTCGGAAAGATCTCTTAAAGCGCTTGATTGCGCCAGTGCGCTGACAGGGCAAAACGGCGGCAAACTCGTGGTTTTGCATGTAGTCAAATATATTAAGGAAACTCACCTATTTGAAGTCCCCGATATTATGGAAGAGATAAATAAGGGCCGCGAAATTTTTGGCGAAAAATTGTTGGAGGAGATGAAAGCCCGGTTGGGGCCAGCAGTTTCGGCTAACGGACAGTTCCTGAAAGTAATCAGCCAGTTTCCTGCGGAAGTGATCGTCAATACTGCTAAACAGGAAAGCTGTGATGCTATAGTTATGGGCGCCAGAGGTCTGGGCAAAGCCGAAACCTTGTTTCTTGGCAGCGTAAGTGCGTCTGTGCTCAATATGACTGATCTGCCGGTACTGATCGTAAAATAGTAAACTATCAATAGAGAAAACTTTGTTGCTTTTAGCAACAGAGTTTTTCTCTTTACAAATGATTTATTCATCTAAGTTATTAAATAAACTGTAAAATGATGCGATGAAAACACATTATTTGCAAACGATATGATAAATTATCTGATTGTATATAGTATAAAATAGTGGTATAATTTAATTGCGAGAATCGACGGTATACAGGTGCATACCCATCTATAAACAGCTGAGGGGGTATTTATATGTATAAAAAAGTACTCGTTCCCATCGACGGCTCTCCTAATTCTTTAAAAGCGCTTGATTGTGCCAGCGCGCTGGTTGGTTATACAGGCGGCAAGATCGTATTGTTGCATGTAGTCAAGCAGATTAAAGAAACGCACATGTTTTCAGATCCTTTTATGGTAGAAGGTATCAACAAAGGGCGTGAGGTTTTCGCCGAACGGCTGTTGGAGAAAATGAAAGAAAAATTGACTCCCGTCGCGCTGGCGAAAGGGGAATTCCTCAAAATACCAGGGCAGGTGCCGGCTGAGGTAATTGCCAATACCGCAAAACAAGAAGGCTGCGATGCGATAGTCATGGGCAGCCGTGGCCTCGGCGGCGCGGAATCCATGCTCTTGGGCAGTGTGAGCGCCGCAGTTTTGAATCTGACGGATCTGCCAGTACTGATTGTGAAATAATGCATTAAAAAAGTCTGTCTCCCGTTGCTGAAAGCAACGGGAGACACGTTTTATTTAAAAGACAATGTGCCGGCCGGCCTGGAGGTCGCCGGCCGTATTATGTTCTAATGCTAATTGGCCGTTTACGAATACAAAGCTTATTCCTTCCGGCTCCGCATCCGGAAGATTCTCAGGCAAGAAGCCCGCCCTGTCCTCTAGCGTTTTTATATCAAAAACCGCCAGATCGGCAAAACAGCCGACGCGCAGCCGGCCCCGTTCTTTGAGCCCGAGTGTTTGCGCCGGCAGCAGAGTGGCTTTTCTGACTGCTTCCGGCAGGCTTAGAAGCTTTTTTTCCCGTACCATTTTCCTGAAATAGCGCGGAAAACTGCCGGCTATTTGTGGGTGCCCTTCGCCGGGCCTATAACGGCCGATATCTGTGGAGGGCATGCACCAGGGATGGGAAAGAGCGGTATATATTTCATCTTCTTTTCCTGTAAAAACAATAACGGACAGCCGCTCTTCGGGGATAAGATTTTCCCGCAGGCGGCGGTACAGTTCATGGTTCAGCCGCTGTCCTTTATAAGGGCCGGTGGCGATGAGTATATTGGAAGGGTCCCAACTGTTATCTTTCATATAGTCGGGATCAAATAAGACCGCCCTGAGGCCTGTTGCCCACTGGGTATACATGCCGCTGTCGAGACGGACATCAAGGCCGTCTTTCCGGGCCTTGTCTATAGCGGACAGCCCTTCTGCCACCAGGCCGGCGCCATACTGGTAGACAAAGTGCGATATTTGTGTACGCACTCCCAGTTGCCTGGATATATTTATGACTTCGACCAAAGAATACAGGTCGAGAGGTGTTTTCATCCGGGTGTCCACGGCTACCAGCCGGCCATAACGGGCGGCAATGGCGCTTAATGTATAGATTTCCTCGTCGGAAGTCAGGGGGGCGTAGGCCAGGCCTATAGACAGTCCGGCAGCGCCGTCGCTGAAGGCCTGTTCGACCAAGTATTGCATCTTTTTGAGTTCTTCTCTGGAAGTTTTTTGCAGCGGGCTGGTTATGCCAACCGCTTCCCGCAGGCTGGAGGTCATGCCCATAAGGACAGCCTGGTTTATAGCCAGCGGCTGTGTTTGCTGCCTTTGGAAAAATTCGGCCAAATTTATTGGGCTGTGGCCGCAGTTTCCGCCAACAGTGGTAGTGATCCCCTGTTTTAAAGAAAGAAGAGCGGCGCGGGCATCGCCGTCGACATGTCCGTGCATGTCTATAAAACCGGGGGAGAGAACCTGTCCGGCGGCATCGTATATTTCTGTGCCGGCTAGCGGCTGTGTGCTGATGGCGGCTATTTTGTCGCCATTTATGGCTAAATGGCCGTTTTTTAAAGAAAGATCTTCGGGATCGGCCAATATACAATTAGCTATTACTTTGTCAAAAATCATGAATAGTCTCCATTTTTCAGCAAGGGTGCTTATACGTAATAAACGATAGTTGTGTAAAGGTTTATTGTCAAGATAAATTTGTATACAAGCGGGTTTTTTATGATAAAATATATCTTAAGTACTTTTACGAGGTGTAAAGATGAGTGCATATGAATTAAAAGCGGCTGCGCAATTTATTGATGGCAAATGCGACATGAGAAAAGTTTTCAAAGAAAACCCGGCGCTGGATTTGTTGGGCGTTACAGATATGTATATGAAAGAAAACGGCGAAGCGATAGTGGTATTGCCGCTGGAAAAAAAGCATACCAATGTGCACGGTATAACGCATGGCGGCATATATGTCACTCTTTTGGATACTGCCATGGGCATAGCCTGTCATCAGACTACCCACGCTTCTTGTGTGACTTTGGGCATTACTACCTCCTTTATTGCCAACTGCCCGCCCGGGACCGAATGTACGACTGTAGGCAGGGTAGTGCATGCCGGCCGCCGGATAATGGTTTCGGAAGGCGAAGTTTTCGATAGTACTGGAAAACTTATGGCCAAAGGCCAGGGGACGTTTTTTGTTTTAGGAGAACATCCTAAAAACGGCATAAAATCACCGGATGCGCCGCAGGGAAAACATGGCTAGAAAACGGCGCGGTTTTAGCCGGGACGGCTGGCTGCTTTTGACGATAATCTCGGCGCTTTTGGTTGTCGGTATGCAAAGAGGTTTTAACTGGATAATAGGCGTATTGATAGTTTTATTTGCCGCGGGTTTTGTTATTGAAATTAGAAGCAAACAAAATGATGAAGAGTAACTGCCGATAGAAAAAAACTTTCTCCAGCGCTATATTAAAAAAGTATACGGGTATTCCTGTCAAGGTTTCAACTTGTACAAGCTGTATAACTTGTGGGAAACCGATCCCTTAAAGGCATAGCGCACCTGGCTTTTTTGAAATAGTAAAGATCATGAAAAAATAAATATTCTTATCTGTATTGTATAAAAACCAAACATATGGTAATTTATTAATAGGGCTTGACTTAGGTGATAAAGTATACAGAATACAAACTCTGAGTTATGGCAGGCGGCAAAATGTAGATAGAGATTTTTTTGCAGCTTTTTTTGCCTGTTGTTATATGTGCGTATAGATAGAGAGATTACTGTACATATATCAAAGTTGTATTGCGGATAGCGGCATATCCGATAACTAGCCGCAAAAATATTGTTATTTATTTTATGGGGGGATGTTGACATGGCAAAGAACAAAGAATTAAGCAATGTATTTGTCCAAATTATGG
The DNA here is from genome assembly GCA_031552765.1 of Acidaminococcales bacterium. Classification (GTDB taxonomy): domain Bacteria; phylum Bacillota; class Negativicutes; order Acidaminococcales; family JAISLQ01; genus JAVBME01. The sequence continues at coordinate 22,003 of JAVBME010000005.1, forward strand.
GCGACTATCAGGCATGTATGGCCAGGATACTGAAGAAATTCAATCTTTATGTTGGCCAGCCAGCAATACTTTTTTTGCTGCAAGAAAAAACTGACCGCACGCAGAACGAGCTGGCTAAAGAGCTTGGCGTGAGCAAGGCCACTATTGGCGTTTCGCTCAGGCGTATGGAAAATGCCGGACTGGTCAACAGGATAACCGATTTGCGCGATGCCCGCTGTATAAGGGTTAGCCTGACCGACAGCGGTATGGAAATGTGCGCCAAGTGCCGCAATGCTTTCCAGCAAGTGTATGATAATATGTTTGATACACTCTCAGGCCGTGAGCAAAAAGAAGCTGTAGAGCTTTTGCGTAAGCTGGCTACTGGTATTGCCAGCGCTAGAAAAAGCCTGGCCAAAAAAGCCTGACTGTTGCGTAAGTAAACTGAATTGTAAAACCGCCAGTTTTTGCTGGCGGTTTTTTATTGTCAATACACAATGCCTTTATTGTTTAGGGATAAAACTTTCTTTGATTTTGTCATAATCTACTGCCTTATAAGATGGCTCTGTTTGTCCTGGCAGGCGTATAGCCGACGTAGGGCAAAAGGCGCTGCAATGTTGGCAGCTTTGGCAGCGGCCGGTTATACGGCGCAAACCGCCTGACAGTTCTTCTATGGCAGCGGCCGGGCAGATGCTCTGGCAAAAACCGCATTTGATACAATATTCTTCTACCACTTGCAGCGGGAAAAACCTGCGAAATATGCCGGTTGACCAGTGATTGGCCGTCATCTTTTGCATGATACCAGGGACAAAAGAACTTTCTGCTGGCCAGCGGCTCTTGCCGGTCAGCAATTGCCCGGCAAATTTTTCCGCCGCGACCAGGGCTTCTTTAGTGATCGTTTCATTTTTGTGTGCCGCGGAGGATTGGTCTTTGCCATAATTTGAAGGCATTTTTATTTCGGCGTAACCTATAGGCGAATAGCCTTTTTCTGCAAACAACCGCCTGATCGCTTGCGGCATACCGCCGGTAGCGCCTGCCATACTGGTAAGCATGAAGACCGGCTGCCCCTGCCCCTTCGGCAGGCCGGCAAAAAAGCTCAATAAAAAAGGATAGGTAGAAAAATAAGCTGTGGGAAAAGCAAAACCCAGCAAAGTACCTTTTTCGGGCAGGCTAAATGGCCCTGGCATGGGATAAAAAGAACTGCCCACATTGTTAGCGGAAAAAATGCGGGCCATTTCATTGGCTAACAGCCAGGTATTGCCGGAACCGGAAAAAATATAAAAATCTACTTTGCCATTATCCATTACTGAGCTCCTCCCGCCTGTCAGCGCAGGCCGGTATTTTTGACCATGAAAGTGGCAAGGTGAGGTTTATTCATAGTGTATAAATGTATGCCGCGCACACCGTTGGCGGCAAGGTCGTCTATTTGCCGGCAGGCGTATTCAAGGCCCGCTTCTTGCATAGCCGCGGGCTGGTGGTAGTATTTGTCGATAAGGCGCAAAAGCTTTGGCGGCAGACTGGCGCCGCACAGGCGGCAAATATGGCGGACCTGGCTGCCGGAAAATACCGGCATTATTCCCGCGCATACCGGGATTTCGAGGCCGGCTCCGGCCAGGCGCTCCAGGAAATAGTAAAAAAAGTCATTGTCAAAAAATATCTGTGTGATGAGAAAGTCTGTGCCGGCTGTGATTTTCTCTTTTAAATATATGAGCTCCTGCCTGCGGTCGGGACATTCAGGATGCCCCTCCGGATAGGCGGCGCCGCCAACGCAAAAATCACCGGCCGCTTTTATTTGTAAAACAAGCTCTTTTGCGTGTGTCTGGCGTACAGGCAAGGAGCTGTCTTGCGGCGGGTCGCCTCGCAAGGCCAGAATGTTTTGTATGCCGCGCTCTTTCATTTCGGCTAAAATATCGGCAATCTCCTCCGGGGTATTGACTATGGAAGTAAGATGAGCGAGAGATGCGATACATCCGTCGTTTTTTATATGCTCAGCTAGTTCCAGCGTGTGCCCGCGGTTAGAACCGGCAGCGCCGTAAGTGACGCTAATAAAATCCGGCTGTAAAGATTTAAGCTGCTGTACGGTATGCAAAATAGGCTCAAAAGGGGACTCTGGTTTAGGCGGAAAAATTTCGAAAGATACTACGGGGTTTTTCGCTGTAAAAAGTTTGCTTATTTTCATGCATTTACCTCTGTTGATATGATATAAATAAAAAAGCCTGCTTTGGAGGCAGGTTTTTGGTCATGCCTCTCATCTTCCAGGTAAAACCTGTAGGATTTGGCACCGGTACCAGGCGGGTCCGGTTGCCGGGCGTCATTGGGCCTATCCCTCCGCCGCTCTTGATAAGAGTTATAGTCAAATAGCCTGGAAATAGACTACAAAGATGAGCCTGTTTCCAGGCTATTTGACTATACAGTATACAACTGTTCTTTATGTATGATAATATTAGCTTATAAATCGCCAGGTGTCAACATTATCTGAAAACGGAGCTTTTTATGGGAAAAAATGTAATCATATATACTGATGGTTCTTGCCTGTCTAATCCCGGGCCAGGCGGCTATGCCGCCATATTGCGTTATGGCGGCGTTACGCGTGAGCTATGGGGCGGCGAGCCGGAAACTACCAACAACCGTATGGAACTCTTGGCAGCGATAAAAGCGCTCGAACAGTTGAGCCGGCCTTGCGCGGTGGCGCTGTTTACCGACAGCCAATATGTAATGAAAGGTTTTACGGAAAAGTGGCTGCTCAACTGGAAAAAGAAAAACTGGAAAACAGCAGGCAACAAACCGGTGAAAAACCAGGAGTTGTGGCAAAAGCTCGATGAGCTGGTCTCTTTTCACACTGTGGAGTGGCAATATGTCAGGGGCCATCAGGGGCAGGCGGAAAATGAGCGTTGTGACCAACTGGCTAGGGCTGCGGCGGAAAAGATCCAACAGGGCGCGGCGGCTTTCTTTGACTGCGGGGAGTATCAAGGGAAATGAAATATGCCAGGGAAAGTTTTGCATCCCGTTATTTGACTATAAATCTTCTTGACAAAAAAAAATCTGGCAATTATGATATAAATAATATAATAAACAAAAGCTAGGAACGGGAATAGTAGTTTTGCCAGCTTCTTTTAAGCGAACCGGCGGCCAGCATAGCTGGAGGTGCGATGGCCGGTAAGAAGAGCAAAGTGAATGGCCCCGGGAGCTGTCCGCCGAAAGCTTTGCCAGTAGGCCGGAACGGATGCCGCCGTTAACAGGCTAGGATATCGGCAGTTTTGCTTGTATCTGAAGAAAGGGAATGTATTTTCCAAATAAGGGTGGCAACACGAATCACTTCGTCCCTGGGGGCTAAGTGGTTTTTTATTTGGTAAAAACATTCCAAACAAGGGTGGTACCACGAACTGTTTCGTCCCTGGCGGAGCAGTTCTTTTATTTTTGCGGGAGGCGGTAGAATGTTCGATAAAGCGGTCTATATCAAGCTCAGCCGCTGGCTTGTACGTTGGCCAAGTAAAAAGAGAAATGATTAATTTAATAAATAGAGAAAGAGGGATGAATAATGAAACAGGTACCTGACAAACAAGGATTTTTTGGCCAATATGGCGGCCAGTATGTCCCGGAGGTAATGTTGCCTATCTTAGAGAATATGGCGGTAGAATATGAAAAAATAAAGGACGATCCCGCTTTTAAGACGGAATTGGCGGATTTGCTGCAAAGTTACGTTGGCAGGCCCTCCCTTTTATATGAAGCAAAACGCTACAGCAAGGCAATAGGCGGGCCCAAAGTATACCTAAAAAGAGAAGACCTCAACCATACCGGTTCGCATAAAATAGACAATTGCCTCGGACAGGCGCTTTTAGCCAGGCATATGGGCAAGACTCATGTGATCGCGGAAACCGGCGCCGGTCAGCACGGCGTAGCGTCGGCCACGGTGGCGGCTTTATTTGGTATGAAGTGTACGATTTTTATGGGCAAGGAAGATGTGGAACGCCAGGCGCTCAATGTTTACCGTATGAAGATGCTGGGCGCGGAAGTGGTATCTGTAACAGACGGTACCGGTACTTTGAAAGAGGCCGTGGACGCTGCGATAGATTACTGGGTCGCCCATAAAGATGATATTTTTTATATCATCGGCTCGGCGGTCGGCCCACACCCCTATCCGACTATGGTGCGCGATTTTCAAAAGTGCATAGGTGAAGAAGCGCGCGCTCAGGTGCTGGAAAAAGAAGGGCGCTTGCCTGATGCCATTTTTGCCTGCATCGGCGGCGGCAGTAATGCTATAGGATTGTTCAACGCATTTTTAAATGATAAAGAAGTAGCTATTTATGGCGCTGAAGCCGGCGGTCGCGGCATCGATACCAAAGATCACGCCGCGACTTTGACTCTTGGGCAGGTAGGCGTGCTGCATGGTTCTAAAAGCTATATCCTGCAAGAGCCTAACGGCGATATTATGCCTGTTTACTCCATATCGGCCGGTCTTGATTACCCGGGCATCGGGCCGCAGCATTCTTATCTCAAAGATAGCGGGCGGGTAAATTACCAGCCGGTGACCGACGGTGAGGCGATAGAATCTTTTAAACTCCTGTGCCATACGGAAGGGATAGTTCCGGCTTTGGAAAGCTCCCATGCTTTGGCGCTGTTTGAAAAGGTAGCAAAACAGTTCAAAAAAGAAGATATCGTTATCATTAACCTGTCTGGCCGTGGTGACAAGGATGTGCAGCAACTGGCCGAAATGCAGGGTTTGTAAATACGGGCCTAGATGAAAAAATCTGCCGCCGCCGCGGCAGATTTTTGTTTGCTTTTGCAAAAACAAACAAAAAGTTTTTTACGTGTGAAGCTTTTTTCTTGATAATTTTGACAAAAAAACATGTAAATTAGATACACTAGCATAAGTTTTAAATATTCATTTCTGACAAATGGACGCAGAATTTTGGGTTTTTATTTATAATGCAAAAAGTATGGCTAGTATTTGTTAAAAAATTTGCTTGTTTATGTTATTATATTGATGTAAGTTTTTATAAAAGTGTAAAATGGCAATTTTCAATTAACCGCTTTTTGCCAAGGGTGACGGGGAGGAGTTATTGCTTTTATGGAAAAGATCTTGGTTGCCACGGATTTTTCTTTACAGTCTATGCGTTTGCCTGATTGTGTGGAAGATTTGGGTAACAGCGGCGCTAAGAGCGTCGTCCTTATGCATGTTTTGGGCGAGGAAAGCGAAGAAGCGGAAGACAGCGAGGTTCGACGAACTGCGCTGGCGCGTCTGGAGACATTGCGAGACGATTTTGAGGGCAAGGGTTTTGAGGTAAGTATCGTGCTTACCTGGGGTAAAGCCGCAGTGGAGATACAAATGATGGCCGCCCGCGAAAATGTTGATATGATAGTGATGGCGCCGCATAACAAAGGTTATTTGCGCCGTGCCATATGGGGAAGTACCAGTTTGGAACTGGTAAAGCTTGCCACTTGTCCTGTCTTGTTGGAAAAGGGCGAAAATATGACGGGGCATTTTAGAAAAATAATGGTACCGACGGATTTTTCGCTGGCGTCTTTGGCGGCGTTGGATTTTATCCGCAGCATAAGAGAATACATTGGCGAAGTAGTTTTTGTCAATGTAGTCGAAAATGGCAAAAATTACGAAGAAGAAGCCAGTCAAGCACAGCTTAGCCTGACGGAGCTAGTTGAGGAATTAAACGATTTTGGCATCAATGCTTCGTCTTTTGTCGGAAAAGGTTCGCCGGCAAAAGAAATCGCCGAGATCGCTGAAGAGTTGTCCGCCAGTATGGTGATTTTACCAAAAGTCGGCGGCGGTTTTGTAAAAAATCTATTATTGGGCAGTACCGCGCAGGCGGTGGCCAGCACCCTTGAAATACCGGTAATGCTGGTGCCTGCGGAAACAGACAGATAAGGGGTACGAAGGCCTGTTTGCGCTATTGACAATAAATCACTTCCTAATATATACTAAATCTTGCGGTTTATCGCCGCAGTTTTGGAGAGATGTCCGAGTGGTTGAAGGAGCACGCCTGGAAAGCGTGTGTAGTTGAAAGGCTACCGAGGGTTCGAATCCCTCTCTCTCCGCCATATAAAAATTAGTCGCCGAAGGCGCGGCTTTTGTTTTTTCTGTCGGGCCGCGGCGCTGGGTCTTGCGCAATGTGGACTCATGAACCCTGTCAGGTCCGGAAGGAAGCAGCAGTAAGTGATCATTCGCATGTGCCGCGAGGGCGCCTGGACTGCCGCGTCCCGACAGGCAAAACAAAGCCGCCAGAGGTATATTGCGCGCAGCCTGTACAGAGGCTGCGTTTTTCTTCGTGTGGTATAATAACTATGGAGGTGTAAAGCAGTGTCTTATGTAGCCCTTTACCGCAAATGGCGGCCGCAGGATTTTTCTTCCTTGGTCGGCCAGGAACATATACGCACAGCGCTTTGCAACGCTCTAACCGGCGGTCGGGTGGCGCACGCCTACCTGTTTGCCGGGCCGCGCGGGACGGGCAAGACCAGTACGGCAAAAATACTGGCCAAGGCGGTAAACTGCGAGCAGGGCCCCACGCCCAATCCTTGCAATGTCTGCGCTAACTGCCAGCGGATAAATGACGGTTCTTCCATGGATGTTTTCGAAATAGACGCCGCCTCCAACAGGGGCATCGACGAAATACGAAGTTTGCGTGAACAAGTGCGCTTTTCTCCGGTGGAAGGCGCTAAACGCGTATACATCATAGATGAAGTGCACATGCTGACGACAGAAGCTTTCAACGCGCTTTTAAAAACTCTGGAAGAACCGCCGCCCCATGTCTTATTCATACTGGCTACTACCGAGCCGCACAAGATACCTGCGACAATCCATTCGCGTTGCCAGCGCTATGATTTCCGGCGCATGGGCGTCGAAGACACCATTGCCAGGCTCAAAGAGGTAGCTGCCGGTAGCGGCCTGGAGGCGGAAGAAGAGGCGCTTTCCCTTATCGCCGCCCAGGCGGACGGCGGGATGCGCGACGCGCTTAGCCTTTTGGACCAGTGCTCGGTGATGGCGGAGGGGGCGGTAACGGCGGAAACCGTGCGCTCGCTGCTGGGAGTGGTCGGCCGGGAGCATTTGCGTTTGCTGGTTGGCGCTGTTGGCAAAGGCGAAGAAGTGCGGGCTTTTGAAATATTAGATGAAGTACTAGACAGTGGGAAGGATATACGGCAGGTGCTGGGCGAGACGGCGAGCTATCTGCGCGCGGTCATGCTGTTTAAAGTCGCGCCTTCTTTCAGCGATATTTATGTAACGGACGATAAGGCGAATCTTGAAAAAGCTGCGGTACTGTTCAGCCATGAGCGGCTTACGGCTGCGGCCAAGAGGCTGCACGAGGCTTTGCTGGAGTTCCGCTTTACCATGCAGCCAAGGCTTACTGCTGAAATATGCCTCCTCGATCTTTGCCGTGTACCGGCCGAAGGCAGGGAAGAGGAACTGCTGGCGCGTGTCGAACGGCTGGAGAGATTGCTTGGCGAAAAGAAAACCGCGCTGCCGCAAGAGAAGGCCGCGCCGGTAAAAGAAAAACCTATAGCTGTACAAGAAGAGGCGGCTAAACCGCCGCCTGTAGTGGAAAGCCGCGACCTGGCGCCAGCGGCGGAAAAAATCTCGCCCGTGCCGGCAGAGGCCGGTTTATGGGGAAAAATACTGGAACGATTGCTGGCTGAACGCAAAAAATCCCTGCATGCCTGTATAAAAGAAGGACGTCTTCTTTCTGCTTCGGGCGGCAAACTGCTGGTAGAGTTTGACAATGATTTTCCCTGCCAGAGGATGAAAAAAGACGATTACCGCTCTGTAGTGGATAAAATAGCTTCGGAACTGGCCGGCCAAGCGCTCAGCCTGGAGTGCGTGACGGCACAGGCGGCGCCTGTGCCGGCGCCGGCAGATGAAGAGCAGGCGGCGCCGGTAGACGAAATACCTTTTGCGGCAAAACAGGCGCTGGAAATTTTTGGCGGTGAACTTATCAAATTGAAAAATAAGGAGCGATAAGCAATGTTTGGTAACATGGGCAATATGCAGGGCATGGTCAAAAAGATGCAAAAAATGCAGTCGGATATGGCAAAAATGCAGGAAGAAGTGAAGGCCAGGGAGTTTGAAACCACTGTTGGCGGCGGCGTGGTAAAGGTAGTGTCTAACGGCAATAAAGAACTGCTGACGGTAAAAATAGACCCGGCTGCTTTGAACGCGGACGATGTGGAGATGCTGGAAGATATGATCGTAGCGGCGGTAAATGAGACCCGCCGTAAGGTAGACGAAGTTTTTGAACAGGAAATGGCGAAAATCACCGGCGGTATGAAACTGCCGGGCATGTTTTGATCGACCGCTGTCATGAGAATGATCGCGCCGTTGGGGCGTTTGTATGAACATTTGAGGCGTTTGCCGGGCATAGGGTCGAAAACGGCTTTGCGCTTGGCCTACCATGTGATAGATATGCCGGAAGAAGCGGTGGAAGAACTGGCAAAAGCGCTGCTGGCGGCGCGGCGGGAAATAAAAACCTGCGGCCGTTGTTACAATTTGTCTGACGGAGAACTTTGCGAGATATGTCGGTTGCCGGAACGGGAGCCGTCTTTGATTTGCGTGGTAGAGCAGCCGCAGGACGTGGCGGCGCTGGAGCGTTCGCGCGGTTATAGCGGACTGTACCATGTGCTGCATGGTGTACTTTCGCCGCTTGACGGGATCGGTCCGGACAATTTGAAACTGCGCGAACTTGTCGAACGCTCTGCTAAAGATAGCGTTAAGGAAGTGATAGTCGCAACAAATTCCGATGTCGAAGGTGAGGCGACAGCCCTCTATATAGCGAGGTTGTTGAAACCACTGGGCGTAGAGGTCACAAGGATAGCGCACGGTTTGCCTATAGGGGGAGACTTAGAGTATGCCGACGAACTTACATTATCACGCGCTCTTGAGAACAGGCGCAATATGTGAAAGGGGCGATGTTTGTGTTTGAACTTGTTTACCTTATCATCGCTGTCGTTTTGTTATACCTTATAGTGAAGATGCTTTCACTCCCTTTGACTATAGTGTATAACGGGCTTGTCGGCGCAGTTATGTTATGGCTGATCAATTTGGCCGGTTCGTTTTTCGCCTTTTCCCTGGAAATAAATATAGTAAATTCACTTATCGCAGGCTTTCTGGGTGTCCCGGGGGTAGTATTTTTGGTAATTGCCAAGCTTTTTTTCGGCTGGTAATGTTTAAACCCGTAGATTTTATTTCGCTAAAATTAGACAAATGAGGTTGTGGGTATTTCAGATAAATGCTTACAAAGATATACTTGCCCAATCTTGCGAATAATAATGCGATTTAGTGGATTGAAAATACATAAATGTCGTTTTTTAATGAGGTACAGTACATACCCTTGTCGAAATAGTGTAGATAAATACTGGTTTTTTTGCATGTCGTGCTCTTGCCAAACACCTAAAGTGAAAATATAATGATATTGAACAGATGCTTAGGTCCGTGGTTGAAAGTCGATGCCAGTCGCAGGCGAAGCGATCCACGTAAGCAGCCAAAAATTAAGCTGTGAGCATAGTGCGGCCTAGAGGTAAGTCCTGCCGGCGAAAGCCGAGAGGGGAAGTAGTGGGGGGCTAAAGCCTAGTAGCGAAACTTCCGGCAGGCGAGTGTGGGGGAAAAGACCAGGTCGGCTAAGCAAATGTTTAATATAGGTGTACGGGGGGATTATCATGACATTCGAAGACAAAAACCTGAAATGTAAAGACTGTGGACAGGATTTTAACTTTACTGCCGGCGAGCAAGAGTTTTATAATGAAAAAGGCTTTGAAAATGAGCCTGTTCGCTGCAGGGAATGCCGCGATGCCAAAAAAAGAGAACGAGAAGTGCTTTTGGGAGGCCCCCAGCGGGAAATGTTTGAAACAACTTGCTGTGAGTGCGGCAAAACCACTCTCATACCTTTTAAACCCAGGTATGAAAGGCCAATTTACTGCCGGGATTGTTTTGTTGCACAAAGGCTGAGGCTTGATACCGCCTTATGACCTGCGGGCTATAAGGATTATGCGGTCGCGAAAGCGGCCGTTTTTTATTTGCCTATTTGTCGACTTGGCAAAATAATTCGCGTATAATATATATAATATATTAGAAATAAACAGGTCAATCCGGGAGGTATTTAAATGTCTGTTTTAAAAGAACGCGTCGAAGAAGTTTGGCAGGAACTTCATGCTATCCCTGAAATAGGTTTTGAAGAGACAAGAACCTCTGCATATTTGGCGGAAAAACTCTCTAAAGCCGGTTACCAGGTAAGAACTGGGATCGGAGGTACCGGCGTGACCGGGCTTTTAGACAGTGGAAAGCCGGGGCATGTTGTTGCTTTACGTGCGGATATGGATGCTCTGGGGCATGAAGTGAACGGCGAAAAGTGCGCTATACATTCTTGCGGGCATGATGCGCATTGTGCCATAGTCCTTACAGTGGCCGAGGAAATGGCGCGCAAGAAATTAAAAAGCGGAAAACTGAAAATCATTTTCCAACCGGCGGAGGAGTTGCTGACCGGTGCGCTACGGGCTATTGAAGACGGCGCCGTGGAAGATGTGGATATACTTTTGGGCCTGCACCTGAGGCCTGTGCAAGAGGCGAAAAAAGGGCAGGCTACGCCGGCGCTTTACCATGGAGCAAGCTATATAATGCAGGCCGAGGTAAAAGGGCTGGCTGCCCATGGCGCGCGCCCGCACCTTGGTGTTAACGCCATCGACGCTGCCGCCGCTATTATCCAGGCGGTGAACGCTATACATGTAGACCCGGTGGTACCGGCTACAGTCAAAACCACTAAAATTCAAGGCGGTGGCCCGGCCAGCAACGCCATACCGGAAAAAGCGTCTTTGACCTTTGATTTGCGTACGCAAAAAAATACTTCGATGCAGGAGGTGATAGAAAAAACAAAACGGGCGGTGGAATGCGGCGCCGCGTCTGTCGGTGCGACTGCTTCCGCTACAGTCCTTGGCGGTTGCCCGGCGGCCGAATATGACAAAGAGCTTACAGAGCTTTTGGCGCGTTCTATCGTCAATGTTTTGGGCGAAGAAGGCTTGCTGCCGCCGACGATCACGCCGGGCGGCGAAGACTTTCATTTTTATGTGGAGAAAAAACCTTCTTTGCGGGCCGCCTATTTTGGCTTGGGGGTAGATCTAACGCCAGGGCTGCACCACCCTGAGATGTGTTTTGACCAAACAGCCCTTGTCAACGGGGTAGATATACTTCTCGACGCTCTGGAAAATCTTATAAAGTAAAAAGTAAATGTTTCGGAGCAGGGATTTGTTATGATATAATTTTGATAAATATTTCCCTAAAAACCAGGAGAGGATGAACATGAAACTATGAAAAAAAGTTTTTGGTCTTTGGCGCTGTCCTTGGTATTAGCGCTTTCGCTGGCCGGCTGCGGCGGCGCTCCGGCAAAAAAAGCCGAGGAGAAGGTTTTGCGGGTAGGCACGGAAGCCACTTTCCCGCCGTTTGAGTTCCAGGATGAAAAGAGCAAGGAATATACGGGTTTTGATATGGATCTCATCCGCGCGATAGGTAAACAGATGGGGTATAAAGTGAAGATAGAAAACCTGGGTTTTGACGGTCTTATACCTGCGCTGGAAGCCGGCAATATCGACGTCATAGCTTCCGGGATGACCATTACTGACGAGCGTGCCAAGAAAGTCGCTTTTACCAAACCTTATTATGATTCCGGTTTGACTATAGTCGTGACTAAAGAGAACAATCAGGTAAAAGATTTTCCTGACCTCGAAGGAAAACGCCTGGCTGTACAGATAGGCACTACCGGCGCACAGGAAGCCGCCCGTATCAAAGGCGCAAAAGTGCGCGAATTCAATTCGGTGAGCGATACTTTCCTGGAACTGAAAAATGGCGGCGTGGATGCGGTGGTCAATGACCGGCCGGTAAACGCTTACTTTCTGACCACTGGCGGCGGCAGCGCCTATGCTAAGGAGGTCGGTAAACCTCGTAATGCTGAGTCCTATGGCTTTGCTGTAGCCAAGAAAAATGAAAAAATGGCTGCCGAAATGGATAAAGCGATGGAAGCCCTTAAAAAGAGCGGTGAATACGAAAAAATATATACAAAATGGTTTGGCAAACAATAATAACCCTGTCATAAACGGTGCGCGGTCTCCTTCGCTGTGGGGCCGCGCGCCGATTGGGTTTGAAAACTTTCCGCCAACTTTAGCTTTTGGAGAAAACTATGTCTTTTGATTTTTCCGTTATCGTTCGTTCCCTGCCGCTGCTTTTGGAAGGGGCGCTTATAACTATAAAGATAACCATACTCAGTGTAGGCCTGGGTGTGATCATCGGACTTTTGGTAGGTGTGGCCCGCCTGGCCGGGCCGCGGCCTTTGCGCATGCTGGCTGCGGTTTATGTGGATTTTTTGCGCGGTACGCCGCTTTTGGTGCAGATATTCATGATTTATTTCGCCTTGCCTAATTTCATCGGACGAGTAGACCCTTTTTTTGCTGCCATAGCAGCTTGTTCACTAAATAGCGGCGCTTATATCGCGGAAATTTTCCGCGGCGGCATACAGTCGATAGATAAAGGGCAGATGGAAGCGGGGCGTTCTTTAGGCATGAACTGGCTGCAAACCATGACCTATATCATCATGCCGCAAGCTTTCCGGCGGATAGTGCCCATGCTGGGCAACGAGTTTATCGCTATGCTTAAGGATTCTTCGCTGGTGTCGGTCATTGGCTTTGAAGAACTTACGCGCAGCGCGCAACTTATCATATCTCGTACCTACGCGTCTTTTGAGATATGGTTTGCGGCCGCTCTGCTCTATCTGTTTTTGACGCTTTTGATTTCCCGGCTGACGGCCTTTTTGGAAAGGAGGCTGTCTGTAAAATGCGAAAATTGATCGAAGTAGCGGACCTTTACAAAAATTTTGGCAAACTGTCGGCTTTGAAAAATATAAATCTTTCAATAATGGAAAAGGAAGTAGTTGTGCTTATTGGGCCTAGCGGCTCGGGTAAAAGCACGCTTTTACGCTGTCTTAATTATTTGGAACGGCCGAGCGGCGGCAAGATAGTAGTCGATGGTGTGGAAATAGATGAAAGCAGCAACATAGATGAGGTACGGGCGGAAATGGGGATGGTTTTCCAGCGCTTTAACCTCTTTCCCCATCTTAACGTAATGGAAAATATCATGTTGGCGCCGGTGAAAGTGCGAAAGGTCAGCCAGGACGAGGCGCGGGAGCGGGCGGCTGCGCTTTTGGCGAAAGTAGGGCTCTCCGGCAAGGAACACTCCTATCCCGAGCAGTTAAGCGGCGGTCAGCAGCAGCGTGTGGCCATAGCCAGGGCGTTGGCTATGAAACCCAAACTGATGTTGTTTGATGAGCCGACTTCTGCTCTCGACCCAGAGATGGTGCAGGAAGTTTTAGTGGTAATGGAAGGCTTGGCCAGAGATGGCATGACAATGGTAGTGGTCACGCATGAGATGGGTTTTGCCCGCCGTGTGGGGAGTAGGGTGCTTTTTATGGACGCCGGTCAGATCATCGAAGAAGGGCGACCGGAAGAACTCTTTACCAATGCCAGGGAGGAAAGAACGCGCATCTTTTTGTCAAAAATTTTATAAAAATAACAGAATAAATTTATAAAGTTGATTGACATATACTATGTACTATTATATACTCTATGCATTGAATGGATTTTATGTATTCAATGCAATTCTAAGAATTTTGGTGGGAGGCTTTATTTATGCAGGGAAAAGTTAAATGGTTCAGCTCCGAAAAAGGTTATGGCTTTATACAACGGGATAATGGCGGCGATGTGTTCGTGCATTTTTCTGCAATTCAGACGGAAGGTTTCAAAACTTTGAGCGAAGGACAGGATGTCGAGTTTGAAGTTGTTGAAGGCAGCCGTGGCCCGCAGGCGGCTAATGTCCAGGTCTGCTGATTTTTAATGCGAGAAAATAGCGCTGGCTGCAATGCAGCCAGCGTTTTTTATTTATACTGCTAATTTTTCTGTTGCGGCACTAGTGACAAGCAGATTTGCTTATTGCCGACAGGCAGATGTCAGCATAAACTATTATTAAAAATACAAACACTGGAAGTGTACGAGAATCTTGCTTTCCGCAAAATTTTCCATAGACTTTGTTTTTATGCAAAAAACTATTATTGCAATCTTACAGCATCGGTATTGCCAGGCGATAGGCCGATGTTTCTATATTTGCAACAATAGTTACAAAGAGGATTTTCGAAAAATTTGGCGAATTAGACCAATATAACAAAAGGTGCGGCAAACCGCGCTTTTTGTTGAACATAGTGTTTTAAGGAGGCTGATTTTTAATGGCTATTACAGTACGCGGAAAAAACATTGAAGTTACGCCAGCGCTCCGGGATTATGTGGAAAAGAGGGTGAGCAAGGTCACGAAGTACTTTTCCGATGTCGGCGATATACACGCCGCTTTGGCAGTGGAAAAGGCCAAACATATCGTGGAGGTGACTGTACCGGTAAACGGGATATTGCTAAGGGCCCAGGAAATGACCGATGACATGTATACTTCTATAGATTTGGTCGTCGATAAGATAGAAAGACAGATCAGAAAATATAAGACCAAACTTATGAAAAGGTTCCGCAATTCCGGCAATAACGGTTTTCGCAGTGAATTGGTGCCCGATCATCAGGCGGTCGAAGAAGAGCGCATAATCAAGACCAAGCGTTTTCCCATAAAGCCCATGAACGCCGAAGAGGCGATAATGCAAATGAACCTTATACATCACGACTTTTTTGTGTATTTTGACGGCGATGAGGGGGCCATAAGCGTGGTGTACAGACGTAAAGACGGGGATTACGGACTGATAGCTCCGGAAATAAAATGACTTAAAAATAGTGAAACAGGCCGGCGTAAAGCCGGCTTGTTTCGTGTTCGCCTGTCATGTATCTTTTATAGAAATTGCCGGCGAAAATTTATAGGCTTTTGTTGTGAATAAAGTGTGAACAAATATGTACTCAATAGACTTTTCTCCCTGTTTCTGGTAAAATACTAAGATGGATAATAGGATATTAAGGCAAAAACATTAACGCTTTTGTAATAGCGCTTAGTTTAGGAGTGATTTGATAAAATGTTCGGCTTTGTGCAAAAGCTCTTTGGCGACCCCAACGAAAAAGAGTTGAAAAAGATCCAACCGTATGTTGATGAAATAAACAGCCTGGAAGCGGCTATGATGAGTATGAGCGACGCCGCTCTGACCGGGAAGACTTGGGAGTTTAAGAGCCGCCTTGATAAAGGCGAAAAAATGCAGGATCTGCTGCCGGAAGCTTTCGCTGTGGTACGGGAAGCTTCGCGCCGCATACTCGGTATGCGGCATTTTGACGTACAGCTTATCGGCGGCGTAGCACTGCACGAAGGGAAAATAGCCGAAATGCGAACAGGTGAAGGCAAGACGCTTGTCGCTACTTTGCCTGTTTACCTCAATGCTTTGGCCGGCAAGGGCGTACATGTAGTTACGGTAAACGATTATCTGGCCAAGCGCGATAGCGAGTGGATGGGCAAGCTTTACCGTTTTTTAGGTTTGTCGGTGGGCCTGATAGTGCACGGTTTGGACTTTCCGCAGAGAAAGGCCGCTTATGCCGCTGATGTTACTTATGGTACGAACAATGAGTTTGGTTTTGACTATTTGCGCGACAATATGGTCATAAGCCCGGACCAGATGGTACAAAGAGAGCTCAATTACGCGATCGTGGACGAAGTGGACAGCATACTTATCGACGAAGCCCGGACGCCGCTCATCATTTCCGGCCCCGGAGAAAAATCCACAGATATGTATAAAGTGCTGGCCCGTATAGTGCCTAATCTGACGCCGGGCGATGATTATACGGTAGACGAAAAAGCCCATACAGTGGCGCCGACAGAAAGCGGCATCGCCAAAGCGGAAAAAGCTTTGGGCGTAAAAAACCTCTATGAAGGGGAAAATGTCGAGCTGTCACACCATTTCAACCAGGCTTTGAAAGCCGAAGCGTTGATGCACAAAGATAAAGACTATGTGGTAAAAGACGGCGAAGTCATTATAGTCGACGAATTTACCGGGCGTTTGATGTTTGGCCGTCGTTTCTCCGATGGCCTGCACCAGGCCATAGAAGCTAAGGAAGGCGTGCGGGTAGAGCGTGAGAGCCAGACTTTGGCGACCATAACGTTCCAGAATTATTTCCGCATGTTCAAAAAACTGGCCGGCATGACCGGCACGGCCAAGACTGAGGAGCCGGAGTTCCAGAAGATATACAAGCTGGATGTCCTGGTCATCCCAACCAATATGCCTAACCGGCGCGAGGATTTCCCGGACGCCGTATATAAAAGCAAGAAAGCGAAATACCGCGCTGTTATAAAGGAAATCTGCGAGCTACATGCTACCGGCCAGCCGATACTTGTCGGCACGACTTCTATCGTCCAGTCGGAAGAACTGTCTGAGATGCTAAAGCGCGCCGGTGTTGCGCATAATGTATTGAACGCAAAATACCATGAAAAAGAGGCGGAGATCATCTCCCTGGCCGGCCAGTTGAACGCTGTCACTATTGCCACCAATATGGCGGGCCGCGGCACGGATATCGTACTCGGGGAGACGGTGCCTGAATTGGGCGGTCTGCACATTATAGGCACGGAGCGGCACGAAAGCCGCCGTATAGATAACCAGTTGCGCGGGCGCAGCGGCCGGCAGGGCGACCGCGGTTCCAGCCGTTTTTACCTGTCGCTGGAAGACGATTTGATGCGGCTTTTCGGTTCGGACAATATAGCCGGGATTATGGACAAGCTGGGTATGGAAGAAGATGAGCCGATAGAACACGCTATAGTCACAAAATCCATCGAATCGGCACAGAAAAAAGTTGAAAACCGCAACTTTGAAATAAGAAAACAGGTGCTGGAATATGACGACGTCATGAACCAGCAGCGCGAAGTTATTTATGCCCAGAGGCGCAAGATACTGCTGGAAAATGACTTGAAGCAGAACGTTATCGATATGATCGGGCGTTTGGTCAAACACACCATGAACATGCACGCGCCGAAAGAGGTTTACCCCGAAGAGTGGAACCTGGCCGCGCTCATCGCTTACGCGGAAGAGTTTTACGCTCCCGATGGGGCGCTCGTGGAAGAAGAACTGGTCAAACTCAGCCGGGAAGAACTGGAAGAACTGCTGCAAAAAACCGCCCTGGAACATTATGCCGTCAGGGAAGCGGACATTGGCGCCCAGACGATGCGGGAGCTGGAAAAAGTCGTCATGCTCAGGGTAGTGGACGACAAGTGGATGGAACACCTTGACGCCATGGATATGCTGCGGGAAGGCATCGGCCTGAGGGCGTACGGGCAAAAAGACCCGCTGGTAGAATACAAAGTGGAAGCGTATGATATGTTCCAGGCGATGATAGAGGCTATGCAGGATGACATCGTACGCTATATGTATAGGGTGAGCATCGTGGCGAAGCCGGAAGTGTCCGACCACCTGCAACACGCCCAGGCGGTGCATGCCGGCGACAGCGTCGAGCCGCCTAAAAAGCAGCCGCTGGTGAAAAAGGAAGATATCGGGCGTAACGAGCCCTGTCCCTGCGGCAGCGGGAAAAAATACAAGCAGTGCTGTGGGCGTAATTAATCGTTTTAGTTTAGGGAGTTGATACAAGTGTTGATAGCGGAATATAAACCCGAGATACAAAGTTTGGCGGCCAAGTTAGAGGAAATGAGGGATTCACTTTGACGTCGCTAGAAAAAGCGAACGCATAGCCGAACTGGAGCATAAGATGAGCGCGCCCGGCTTTTGGGACGACCCGCAGGCCGCGCAAAAAATAACGCAGGAAACCACTGTACTGAAAGAGGAAATAGACACATGGCATAAACTGAAAAACCGCCTGGAAGATGTGGAAACGCTGTGGGAACTGGCGGTGGAAGAGGGAGAAGGCAGCCTGGAAGGCGAGATAAGCGAAGGTCTTTGTGGCATACGGGCCGACATAGAGCATCTTGAGCTCAATCTTTTGCTGAGCGGGGAATATGACGCTAATAACGCCATTTTGAATATCCACGCCGGCGCCGGCGGCACCGAAGCCCAGGACTGGGCCGAGATGCTGCTGCGCATGTATTCGCGTTACGGCGAGCGGGCCGGTTTTAAAGTAGAGATCATCGATTTGCAAGATGGCGACGAGGCGGGTATCAAGAGCGCTACTATCGGTATCAGCGGACACAATGCCTACGGTTATTTGAAATCGGAAAAAGGCGTCCACCGCCTGGTGCGTATATCGCCGTTTGACTCTAATGCCAGGCGGCATACTTCTTTTGCCGCGCTCGACGTCATGCCGGAAATAGAAGACAATGTAGAGATAGAAATAAACCCTGTCGACCTCAAGGTAGATACCTTCCGGGCCAGCGGCGCCGGCGGACAGCATATCAATAAGACCGACTCGGCGGTCAGGATGACCCATATCCCGACAGGCATCATCGTGCAATGCCAAAACCAGCGTTCCCAGATACAAAACCGCGAACGTTGCATGCAGCTGCTCCGGGCCAAACTGTTCGAACTGGAACGCCAGAAAAAGGCCGACCTGCAAAACCAGATCGCCGGCGATTACCAGGCAATAGAGTGGGGCAGCCAGATACGTTCTTATGTTTTCCATCCCTATAACATGGTGAAAGACCACCGTACCAGTGTGGAAACAGGTAACGTACAGGCTGTGATGGACGGCAATCTCGACATATTTATCGAAGGCTATCTGAAAGACCTGCAAAACAAAAAAGCGTAGCAGTTTTTATGCGCATAAGTCTGCCGCTTTCTACCCGGGAATGATAAACAAGAAGGTGGTAGAGGTGGTGGCGCGAGGAGTATTTTAGCGGAAGCGTACACGTGTGTACGTTGAGCATAAAATGCGACGAGTAACGGCACATATGCCGCCTTCTTGTTTATCGTAGTGGAGGCATTTTGACAAAATATATTTATAACAGATACATGTTAATATTGATCGTTTTGGGCCTGTTCTTTGCCATAGTCCTGAGCGTGGGCCGCAGCCGGGTGGAAAATGCCAACCGTAGCGTAGAGATGATTTACGAATACGGTGAAGTACTGCGCCTGGCGGCTGATGCCGGAAAAACGCCTGCTGAAACCATGAAGCTGTTCAAAGACAGTGGCATTACTTCTTTGGCGGTGTTTGAAGTTACACTGGAACATTTGGTAAAACGGGGTTTGGTGGCAGTAACCGACGGCGCGGATCTTTTGGCCAAGAGCAAGGCCGGCCTGTTGTCGGAAGGCCTTTGGCGTGAGTACATAGCCAGCGGCCAGATAGCGGCTGACGCTATTTATATAACCGCCAGTGTGAACGGCGCTGTGCAAAAAGAGATAGAAGAAGACCTGGCGCAGCGTTTCGGCGCGGACCGGGTGCGGGTGTTGCGGGAAAACGGCCCGCACATCATCGCAGTAAAGGGCGATCATAAAGATGTCATGGAGCAGCATTTGGGCATACTTTCCTCTGATATCGAGGAAGTAGCCAGGCATGGCTTCAAGGTCATCGCCCGCCCGACCAACTACCATGCCGTTACCCCGGACAACATAAAAGCGCTCTTTGCCCGTTTGGATAAAACTCCGGGCAAGGTTTCCGGCCTATTGTTTACCGGGCAGGAAGTATTGGGCTTTCCGGACGAACTGCCGCTGGTCGCCGCTGAAATGAACAAGCGGGGCCTGACTTTGGGCATGACGGAACATCCTTTGCAGTTGCAGTTTGACAAACAGGCCGGCTTGGTGGATTTGGGCAAACTTGCCAATTACCAGGTGGCTCGCCTTTACGTCATAGACAAAACCGAGCAGGAAAAACGCCTGGATGTGCCGCAGGCGCTGCGTCGCTGGTCGCTGACCGATGAAGAGCGCAATGTGCGCATGAACTATATTCGTTCTTTTTGGGCGCCGTCTCCCGGCATGACCCTTTTGGAAACCAATCTCGACTATGTAGCGCAAATACGCGATTCTGTGGCGAAAAGAGGTTTTTCTTTCGGTCCGGCCGGCGTATTCCAGCCATATCTCCCGAATAAATTCTTTTTCATACCCTTGATTTTCGGCGCGGTGGCGGCCGGAGTGCTTTATCTGTCCACCCTGACGGCCCGCCTTACCGGAAAACGGCAGCTTGTTCTGACGTTAGTGGCTGGAGCGGCTCTGTCCCTGCCGTTTGCTTTTACTGATGTGGTGTTCATCCGCCAGGCAGTAGCTTTGTTGTCAGCAGTTATTTTCCCTGTGCTGTCTATAGCCTGGCAACTGGCAAACTGGGAAAAATTAGCGGAAAATCCAAATAAATCGCTGTTTTGTATCATAAAACACAGCATATGGCAACTGGCGGCGGCAGTATTTTTGTCGCTGGCCGGCGGGGCCTATATCAGCGGCATACTGGGCGACATAAATTTCATGCTGGAGATGGATATCTACCGCGGCGTGAAGCTTACATTCTTATTGCCGCTCGTGCTGGTCACGCTTATTTACCTCAAACGTTACAATGTATTTGGCGAGCCTTTGGAAAATAAGAGCGGCCTTATCAGCCAGCTGCGGGAACTGATGGATTACCCGGTGCAACTAAAGACGCTGTTTTGTCTGGGCGTCGGCGCTGTAGTAGCCTATATTTTTATCGGCCGCACAGGACATACGGCAGGTTTGCCGGTGCCGGGCCTCGAAATAAAGATGCGCTATTTCCTGGAAGAAGTGATGTACGCCCGGCCGCGGGAAAAAGAATTCCTGGTGGGGCATCCTTCCTTTTTCCTGGCCGCGTTAGCGGCCAGCCGTAACCTGCCGCATATCATGCTTTATTGCCTGGTGATAGGCGCGACTATCGGCCAGGGCTGTTTAGTCGAGACTTTCGCCCATATGAGGACGCCTGTTCTGATGTCCTTCATCCGCGCCCTTGACGGTTTGTGGATGGGCGCCATTCTTGGCATAATAGCTGTTTTAGGAGCCAGCGCCTGTTTGGCGGCCGGTAAGTACCTTAAAAGGAGATATGCCGGTGACTCGTAAAAGAATCCTCATTTGCGGTTATTATGGTTTTGCCAACGCAGGCGATGAAGCGATGCTCATGGCCGTTATAGAGGCTTTGAGCGATATTTCCGCCGACCTTGATATTACCGTTTTATCCGGCAACCCCGAGGAGACTATGGCCCGCCACGGTGTGAAGGCTGTGCACCGGATGAGCCTGACGGCTATATTGAAAGCTATGCTGGCGGCCGATCTGGTCATTTCCGGCGGCGGGAGCCTGTTGCAGGATGTGACCAGCCGGCGCAGCGTTTTTTACTATCTGGCAGTTATGCAATTGGCAAAACTTCTGGGTAAACCGGTAGTTTTGTATGGACAGGGCATCGGGCCGCTACGCGGCGGGGTCGCGCGTTTCGCCACCCGCTTTGTCTGCCGGCAGGCCGACCTTATCACTGTGCGCGATAAAAAATCACTTGACGTACTTAAAGACCTTGGCATTGACAGCAAGCCGGTGGTGCTTACCGCCGACCCGGTCATGGCCATGCACCCGGTGGACAAACTCAGCGGGCGCATGATCCTGCGCCGTTACGGCATGGAAGGCGCCAAGACGCTTGTCGGCATATCGGCGCGCGACTGGCAGGGGCTGAGCGGGTTTAAGATCGTACTGGCTGAGGCGGCAGACCGGCTTATCAGAGATTATGACGCCAGAGTGGTCTTTATGCCTTTACAGTACCCGGACGACCTTGCCATAGCCGGTGAGATAGCGGGCCTTATGCAGGAAAAAGAACAGGTTGCCGTCATAACCGAGCGTTGCAGCATCGGCGATTTTCTGTCACTGGTAGGAAATATGCAGCTTTTATTGAGCGTACGCCTGCACGCGCTTATTTTTGGCGCGGTGATGGGAGTGCCGGTGCTCGGCATCTCTTACGATCCGAAGATAGAAGGCTTCCTCGACGGGATATGTTCTAATGTAGTGGGCGATCTGAATACTGTGACGGCTGATATGGTGATGAGCAGAGTGCAGGCCGTGCTGGAGGACGAAACAATATTGGCCGGGCAGAATGCCTGTGTGGAAGATATGCGCGGCCAGGCTTTGAAGAACGCTGAACTGGCGATAAAAATGCTGGATAAAAAATGATTTTGCCTTTTGTGCTTTAGGTAAAGGGGGATTCCTGTAAACTATGATCATCATGAGCGATATCAGCAAACGCTATAATAACGGCCTGGTAGCTTTGCGCGACGTGAGCATCCATATCAAACGCGGCGAATTTGTGTTTGTGGTCGGCCCGAGCGGAGCCGGCAAATCCACTTTTATCAAAATGCTGTTCCGCGAAGTGCTTCCGACCAGCGGCAACCTTTTTGTCAACGGTATCAATATCGGCGCTTTGCCGGAAAGCGAAGTGCCGTACGTCAGGCGTTCTTTAGGCATAGTATTTCAGGATTACCGTCTTTTGCCTGACCGCACTGTGCATGAAAACATAGCTTTTGCCATGCAGGTCATCGAAGCCCCGTACAGGGAAATACAAAAACGGGTGAACACCGTGCTCGATATGGTGGGCCTTAGGCATAAATCGCGCGCTTATCCGCAGGAAATGTCCGGCGGCGAGCAGCAGCGGGTAGCTATTGCCCGGGCGATAGTCAACAACCCGTTTCTCGTCATAGCGGACGAGCCGACCGGTAACCTTGACCCGGACAACAGCCGCGACATCATGCGGATATTCACTGAGATAAACAGCGACGGCACGACTATCGTTATGGCCACGCACGATAAGGATATAGTCGATACTATGAATAAGCGCGTAATTGCTATAGAAAACGGCCAGATCGCACGCGACGAAGAAGGAGGCGCGTACGGTTATGAGCTTTAGGACCAAGGAATATTTTGTGCGCGAAGCCGCGCTTTCCATCAAGCGCAACCGTTTGATGAGCATTGCGTCTATTTCTACGGTGGCGATTTCTTTATTGATATTGGGGATTTTTACCATAATGATCCTCAATATGAATAACCTGGCCAACATTTTGGAATCGCAGGTACAGGTGACGGCCTATCTTTCCGACGAGGCTAAAGAAGACGACGTGACCAAGCTGGCAGAGCAGATAAAAAAGCTGCCTGGCGTTACAAAGGTGGATTTTATCAGTAAGGAAGAAGCGTTGAAGCGTTTTGCCAACCGGCTGGGCGAACGAAAGGAACTGCTGGACAGCCTGGGCAACACTAACCCTTTGCCTAATGCTTATGAGATACATGTAGATGCGCCGGACAAAGTAAAGCCGGTCGCGGAAGCGGTGCGCAAACTGGGCAAGGTAGAAGATACCCGCTTCGGGCAGGAAACTATTGAGCAACTGTTCAGCCTTACCAAGATATTGCGGTATGGCGGTTTTATTTTGATCGTATTTTTGGCTTTTGCCGCCTTGTTTATTATTTCCAATACCATCAGGATCACGGTCTTTTCCCGGCGCCGGGAAGTGAGCATAATGAAATACGTCGGCGCCACAGACTGGTTCATCCGCTGGCCCTTCCTCCTCGAGGGCATGGCTCTCGGGCTTTTCGGCTCGCTGATTGCGGTACTCCTTTTGGTCTGGGTATACGGCATGATAGTAGACCGGGTGCATGCTTCTTTGGCTTTTATGCCACTAGTGCCCCGCTCTCCCATGCTTACTTATATTTCTGTTTGCCTTTTGGCTGTCGGTATGGGCATAGGGGCTTTGGGCAGCAGCATTTCGCTCAAGAAGTTCCTGAAAGTATGATGAGGAGGCTGCCCGATGCTGGATAACAAGCGTATAGCTTCTTTTGCCTTGGCTTGCCTCCTGCTGTCTTTTACCTTGCCCGCTCTGGCGGAAGTGAGCGAAGACGACAAGACGAAAGTAAAAGAAAAACAAGAGGAACTTCAGGAAATACAAGGGCAAATGGGGCAGAAAAAAGCCCGGGTCGACCAGACCAGGCAAAAAGCCCGGGTCGCCCATGAGCAACTGCGCGAAGTGGAATCCAGCCTGGCTGCGGCGGAAAAAGAGCTGTCCACGCTGGAGACCAATCTGGGCGGCGTGGAAAACCAGATGGCGACAAACGAAGGCATCCTCGCCAAAGCGAAAGCCGACCTTAAAGCGCGCAATGCCGCTTATGCCAAGCGTGTGCGCAATATTTACATGCACGGCCAGATGAATTATCTGGATGTCCTTTTGGGCGCCAAGGATTTTTCCGATTTTACCACGCGGGTGGAACTTTTGCTGCGCATCGTGCGCAATGATATCCAGCTTATCGACCAGATAAAAGAAGGGCAGCAGGTAGTAAAGACCCAACAGGAAAAGCTAGAGCAAGACCGGCGGGAAATAAAAAAACTGCGTGACGAGACCGCCGCGAAAAAAGAAACCATTGCCGAACACAGGAAGCAAAGGCGGGTGGTCTTTGAACAGGCGGCTGGGGAGCGCGACCAGGCCGAACGCGAATATAACGACCTGATGGCGACTTCCCAACGCATAACCGATATGATCAAACGCCTCGAGGCCGGCGGGCAGATCACCGGGAGGGGAACCGGGTCGATGTCCTGGCCGATCCGTGGGCCGATAACTTCGCCTTTTGGCTGGCGGGTGCATCCGATTTTCGGCACGCAAAAATATCATTCCGGCATGGATATTGCCGGTGATTACGGCGACCCGATAAGGGCGGCCGACGACGGAGTAGTAGTAAGCTCCGGCTGGCTGGGCGGCTATGGCTACTGTGTCATCATCGACCACGGCAACGGTCTGACTACGCTTTATGGGCATAATTCGGAGCTGCACGTAAGCGTGGGCAATAAGGTATACAAAGGGCAGACAATAGCGCTTTGCGGCTCTACCGGTTATTCTACCGGCCCGCATTGCCATTTTGAAGTGAGAAAACACGGCGAGACGGTCAACCCGATGAATTATCTGCCTTGATAGGTTTACATACAGTGAGGGCTGCCAGAGCCGGGGCGCGTGTCCGGAGAGATATTTTGGCAGTTGGGATTAAGGGGGCGGATGATTTTGTTTAACAAACGCCAGGCGTTTTTTGGCGCCGTTGCAATAGCTTTGGTTACGTTTTTTCTTACCGCCAGCGGGTTTATGTATTTTTTCCACCTGGTGTCGGGCGATGTTTTGCTGACAGTGAAATTCTTCCAGGCCTTGCAGGTAGTAAAATCACGCTATGTGGAAAACGTGCCGGTGGAAAAACTGATGAACGGC
The DNA here is from genome assembly GCA_031552765.1 of Acidaminococcales bacterium. Taxonomy (GTDB): domain Bacteria; phylum Bacillota; class Negativicutes; order Acidaminococcales; family JAISLQ01; genus JAVBME01. Next base: position 47,061 of record JAVBME010000005.1, read on the forward strand.
GCGATCAGCGGTCTGGTGCGCTCGCTTGGCGACCCGCACTCCCTATATATGGACGGAAAAATGTTCAAGCAGTTTATGGTGGAGACCGAGGGACAGTTTGGCGGTATCGGCGTCATTGTCGGAGTCAAGGATAAAATGCTGACAGTGGTGGCGCCTATCGCCGGTACGCCGGGCGAGGCGGCCGGTATCAAGAGCGGTGACAAGATCCTAAAAATAGGCGGGGAAGATACTAAAGATATGCCGCTGGACGCTGCGGTGAGCAAAATCCGCGGTCCTAAAGATACCATGGTCGAGTTGGAACTGCTGACCATGGACAACGAAGAAAAAACGGTAAAAATAGTACGCTCCAATATAAAACTCAAGACGGTCGCCAGCAAAAAACTGGAAGACAACATCGGCTATATAAGGATAACCATGTTCAATGAACATACCTATGCCGATTTTGCCCAGCAACTGGCCGAACTTGACAAAGAGGGCATCAAAGGCCTGGTCTTGGACCTCAGGGATAACCCGGGCGGCCTGCTGGATTCCTGTGTAAAGGTGGCGGGCGAACTGGTGCCGAAAGGACCGGTGGTTTCCGTAGTCAGCCGTGACGGCAGCAGGGATGTCAAGACTTCTTCCCTGGCCCAGCCCAAATACAAGATAATCGTATTGGTCAACCACGGCAGCGCCAGCGCATCAGAGATAGTGGCCGGCGCCGTACAGGATACGGGCGTAGGGAAGGTTCTGGGCGTTACTACTTACGGCAAGGGGTCGGTACAGGCGATACTCAGCCTGGATGGCAACTCCGCTATCAAACTTACGACCGCTACATATTTTACCCCCAGTGGACGCGCGATAAACGGCGTGGGGGTAAAACCGGACATAGAGCTAAAACTGTCCAGCAGTTGGGATAACCAGCTATACCGCGCGCAAAGCGAGCTGCAAGAAGAGCTGGCTGCCGCGGCAAAGAAAAACGAATGAATGTTTGCAATTTCTGTTATAATTAAGTAACGGGCGGCTGGGAAGACCGGCCGCCCCTTTGTAATCTTACGGGAAAGGAGTGGCTCTATGCTTTCTTTGCCTTTTTGGGATATGTTCCGGCTGGCCGCGCAAAGCATTTTGCACGCTTTTTTTCAGCCGTTTTTTTATCTGGTGGTATTTCTTGTCTATTGGCAGTGCCGAAGTATGGCGCAGCAGCAAAAAGCCATGTTCGGCTATGAAAATTTCCCGCTGCGGCGGGTGACTTTGGAGTTTACCGTAAAAGGTATGCTGGGCGGTTTTTTTGCCAGCATGCTGGTATTGTCTACCGGGCTGACGATAAACGACTTGGGTTTGGCTTACCTGTGGCCGCTGGCGATAATACTTCTTTTGCTCAATGCCCGCTTCCTGTGTTTTGCCTATGCCGGCGGCCTGCTGGCTTTGTCCAATATAATCTTCGGCTGGCCATATATTTCCGCGGCTCACCTACTGGCGCTGGTCGCTATTTTGCATGTTACCGAAAGCTTTTTGGTGCTGATCGGCGGGCGTTTTTCTTCCCTGCCGGCCTATTTTTGGCATAATGGACAAGCGGTAGGCGGTTTTTCACTGACTAATTTTTGGCCTTTGCCTTTAATGATGATGTTTGCGGCCAGCGTGCCGGCCAGCGAGGTTGCCAACGCGATAAATATGCCGGACTGGTGGCCCTTGTTTCCTGTGGCGGAGGCTGGAGCCGGGCACATAAACGTGCTCATGCCTATACCGGTAGTGGCGGCCTTGGGCTACGGCAGCGTAGCCATATCGCGTCCACCTGCGGTAAAGAGGCGGATTTCCGCGCTTTTGCTCTTTCTCTATAGTTGTTGCCTGTTTGCGGCCGCCTGGCTCACCACCCAGCATGCCTGGTGGGGAGCGGTAGCGGCGGTATTATCTTTTGCCGGGCATGAAGCGGTAGTATATCTTGATAAACGCCTGGAATTTAAGCGGCCGCCTTTGTATGCAGCCCGTGAGGGACTTTTTACAGTGCTGGACGTTATATGGGGCATGCCGGCCTGGCGGGCGGGTTTGCGCTCTGGCGACAGCATTTTGCAGGTCAACGGCTACGACATACGGAATGAGTATGATTTAGGTGAAGCGGTCCGTTTTTTGCACAGTACCTTTACCCTGCGTATATTGCGCGAGGGGCAGGAAATGTATCTGGGCGGCAATTTTCTAGGATCTGAAGAAAAAGTTCTGGGGCTCATCAGGCTACCTGTACTGGATAAAGATACCTTGCTTAATATCCACGGCAATTATTCACTGTTGTGGCGTTGGTGGCGCAAATGGCGCAAAAAACATTAATGTGTTATAATTACTTATAAATAACTATTATCCGAGAGGTTATCATGGAGTTCAAATTACAGGCGCCCTTTAAGCCGACAGGCGACCAGCCGCAGGCGATAGATATGTTAGCAAAAGGTTTGCTGGCCGGAAAGGATAGCCAGGTACTTTTGGGCGCTACCGGTACCGGCAAGACTTTTACCGTGGCTTCGGTCGTAGAAAAAGTTCAGCGCCCTACTTTGGTGCTTGCGCACAATAAAACTTTGGCAGCCCAACTAGCCAGTGAATTCAAAGAGTTTTTTCCGGATAATGCGGTGGAGTATTTTGTTTCTTATTATGACTATTACCAGCCGGAAGCCTACCTGCCGCAGACAGATACCTATATAGAAAAAGACGCTTCCATCAATGATGAGATTGACAAATTGCGCCATTCGGCGACCAGTTCTTTGTTCGAGCGGCGAGATGTGATAGTAGTGGCCAGCGTGTCGTGTATCTACGGTTTGGGCGCGCCGGACGACTACTATAAATTGGTGCTTTCTTTGCGCCCCGGCCAGGAGATAGAGCGGCAGGCAATATTGCGAAAGCTGGTCGATATCCAGTACAGCCGCAACGATTTGGTGCTGGCGCGCGGCAACTTCCGCGTGCGCGGGGACATCATAGAGGTCTTTCCGGCCGGCTACCATGACCGGGCGCTGAGGATACAGCTGTTTGGCGACGAAGTGGAAAAGATACAGGAAATAGACATAATTACAGGTGAGGTATTGGCTTCCCGCAGCCATATCGCCATTTATCCCGCCTCGCACTATGTAACTTCACGGGAAAATATGGAGCGGGCGCTAGTGGATATCGAGCGGGAACTGGAAGGACGCCTCAAAGAACTAAACGAGAAAAACAAGCTGGTAGAGGCTCAGCGCCTGGAGCAGCGTGTGCGCTACGATATGGAAATGATGCGCGAGATGGGCTATTGCAGCGGCATTGAAAACTACTCCCGTCATCTGACCATGCGCGAAGCAGGTGAACCGCCGTTTACCCTTTTGGATTATTTTCCCGAGGATTTTTTGCTGGTCATCGACGAGTCGCACGTAACCATACCGCAGGTGCGGGCTATGCAGGCCGGCGACCGCTCCCGGAAAGACATGCTTGTGGAGCACGGCTTCCGGCTGCCGTCGGCTTACGACAACAGGCCGCTGACTTTTACCGAGTTTGAAAAACGGGTAGGCCAGACCATATACGTGTCGGCTACTCCCGCCGCTTACGAGTTGCAGCGGGCCCAGGCGGTGGCCGAACAGGTGATAAGGCCGACCGGCCTTCTCGACCCGCTGGTCGAGGTGCGGCCGATAAAAGGCCAGATGGACGACCTCTTAGGCGAGATAAACATCGTGGTGGGACGTAAAGAGCGCATACTCGTTACCACCCTGACCAAGAAGATGGCCGAAGGGCTGACCGAATACCTTGGCAGCATGGGCATAAAAGTGCGCTACCTGCATTCGGACATCGTCACCCTGGAACGGGCGGAGATCATCCGCGACCTTAGGGCGGGGGAATTTGATGTACTAGTCGGTATAAACCTGTTGCGCGAAGGGCTCGACCTGCCGGAAGTATCGCTCATCGCTATCTTGGATGCGGACAAGGAAGGCTTTTTGCGTTCGGAGACTTCGCTCGTCCAGACCATCGGCCGGGCGGCGCGCAATCAGAATGGTCGGGTCATCATGTATGCGGACGTTATAACCAAATCTATGAGAAACGCCATGGACGAAACTGCGCGGCGCAGGGACAAACAGGACGCTTACAACAAGGCGCGAGGCATCATCCCGCGTACGATCGAGAAAAAACTGCGCGACCTTATAACGATAACCAAAATAGCGGAAAAGGTCGATATATATAGCAGGAGTAAAGACGTCACCGCCGCTTCGCGCCAGGAACTGGAAAAACTGGTCAGACAGCTGGAAAAAGAGATGCGGCAAGCCGCGCAGGAGCTGGACTTTGAAAGCGCCGCGCTGTACCGCGACCGTCTGATAGAGGTGCGCGGTAAACTTTCCAGTAATATTGGAGGAAAACAGGGGAAAAATGAAGGAAAAAATAATCGTAAAAGGCGCTAAACAGCATAATCTGAAAAATATCACGGTAGAAATACCGCGCAATAAACTGGTCGTCATCACGGGCTTGTCCGGTTCCGGCAAGTCGTCCCTGGCTTTTGACACTATCTACGCCGAAGGGCAGCGGCGCTACGTCGAATCGCTTTCGGCTTACGCCAGGCAGTTCCTTGGCCAGATGGACAAACCGGACGTGGAGTATATCGAGGGCCTGTCGCCCGCCATATCCATAGACCAGAAGACCACCAGCCGCAACCCGCGCTCTACAGTGGGCACGGTGACCGAAATATACGACTACCTGCGCCTCTTATTCGCCCGCGCGGGCATTCCGCATTGCCCGCAGTGCGGCAAAGAAGTCGAGCGCCAGAGCATCGACCAGATGGTAGACCGCATCATGCAAAAAGAAGAAGGCGCTAAGTTTATGGTGCTGGCGCCGCTGGTCAAAGGGAAAAAAGGTGAACACCAGAAAGTACTCGATAGCTTGCGCCGCGCCGGCTATGCCCGCGTGCGGGTAAACGGCGAAGTGCGCGAACTGGAAGAAGATATAGCGCTCGGGAAAACTAAAAAACACAGTATAGACGTAGTCATAGACCGCCTGGTCAGGCGCGACGGCATCAGGCAACGCCTGGCCGATTCGCTGGAAACGGCGCTTTCTTTAGGCGAAGGTATAGTGGAAGTGGTGGATATCGACGGCGGCAATAGCCAGCTGTACAGTGAGCAGTTCGCCTGTGTGGAGTGTGGGATCAGCCTGCCGGACATCCAGCCGCGCCTCTTTTCTTTCAATAATCCCTATGGCGCTTGCCCGGCTTGTACTGGTCTCGGTATGAACATGGAATTTGACATGGAGCTGGTCATACCCGACCCCCAAAAATCATTTGCCGACGGCGGCATAGCCGCCATGAGCAAAAACCCCAACTCTTTTTTCATGTGCCAACTAGAGAGCGTTTTGGCTTATTACAAATACAGCCTGGACAACTGCTGGGGCGACCTGTCGGCCAAAGTGAAGGACGTCCTGCTCAATGGCATCGAAGAGGAAAAATTCTCCTTCGAATACGAGACGCTGTCCGGGGAGACAAAAATATACCGCACGGGTTTTGAAGGGCTTTGGCGTCTGTTGGAGCGCCGCCGCAAGGAGGCGATGAGCGAGAGCATCAGGCAGGAAATGGAAACCTTCATGACCTCTATCCCCTGCCCCGAATGCCACGGAGCCCGTCTCAAGCCGGAAGTGCTGGCGGTGACAGTGGGCGATAAAAATATCCAGCAGGTGACGGCGTTTACTGTGCGGGGCGCCAAACAGTTTTTCCAGCAATTGGAACTGGATGCGCGCGAAAAATTGATCGCGGGTCAGATACTCAAAGAAATATTGGCCCGTTTAGACTTTATGGATAATGTCGGTCTCGACTACCTGACGCTTGACCGGGCGGCAGGTACGCTGTCCGGCGGCGAGGCCCAGCGGATAAGGCTGGCTACCCAGATCGGCTCCGGCCTGGTCGGGGTGCTTTACATACTGGACGAGCCGAGCATCGGCCTGCACCAGCGGGATAATAGCCGCCTGCTGGCTACTTTGGCGCATTTACGCAATATCGGCAATACCCTTTTAGTGGTCGAACATGACGAAGAAACCATGCAGGTGGCCGATCATATCATAGATATCGGGCCGGGCGCCGGCGAACACGGCGGGCGCATAGTGGCCGAAGGTACGGCCCAGGAGATAATGGCCGTGCCGGAATCGGTAACCGGCCAGTATTTAAGCGGTAAACAGAAAATAGAGGTGCCGGCCGAACGACGGCCGACTAACGGCAAATATCTTACCATCAAAGGCGCCCGCGCCAATAACTTGAAAAATATCGAAGTCAGCGTACCACTGGGCGTTTTCACGGTGGTCAGCGGCGTGTCCGGTTCGGGAAAGTCGACTCTGATCAACGACATACTCTACCAGGCGCTGGCCAACAAACTGCACGGCGCGCGCCTGCGTCCGGCTGAGCATGACGGCGTGGCCGGGCTTGAACATATCGACAAAGTGATAAATATCGACCAGTCGCCGATCGGGCGCACGCCGCGTTCTAATCCGGCCACCTATACCGGCGTATTTGATTTTATCCGCGAACTGTTCAGCCAGACGCCGGAAGCCAAGACGCGCGGCTACAAACCGGGGCGGTTCAGCTTCAATGTACGGGGCGGACGCTGCGAAGCCTGCCGGGGCGACGGTATGAACAAGATAGAGATGCATTTCTTGCCTGACGTTTATGTGCCGTGCGAAGTGTGCAAGGCGGCCCGCTACAACCGGGAGACGCTGGAGGTGCACTATAAAGGGAAAACCATTGCCCAGGTGCTGGATATGGTAGTATCGGAAGCGGTAGAGTTTTTCAAAAATATACCGCGCATCCACCGTAAGCTGTCTGTGTTGGAAGACGTGGGACTGGGCTATATACGGCTGGGGCAGCCGGCGACCACTCTGTCCGGCGGCGAAGCGCAGCGCGTAAAACTGGCGACCGAACTGGCGCGCCGCAGTACGGGCAAGACGCTATACCTTTTGGACGAACCGACGACCGGCCTTCATGTGGCCGATATCCACCGCCTGCTCGACGTGTTGCAGCGGCTGGTAGAGGCAGGAGATTCCGTGCTGGTCATCGAACATAACATGGATGTCATAAAAACCGCCGACTGGGTGATCGATTTGGGGCCGGAAGGCGGCGATCGCGGCGGCACGCTGGTAGCGTCCGGTACGCCGGAAGCGGTGGCCAAGGTGAAAAAATCCTATACCGGGCAGTATCTGAAAAAGATGCTGAATATGGGAAAAAAGAAGCAATAAAAAAACTTTGGATAGGTATGTTATCAGACCGCGGCAGCAATAAAAGAAAACGGGCGGGCGGCTCTGTCCGCCCCTACCAGTATACGGAGGAACTATCTCATGGCTAATAGCGCGCCGATGAGAGCAGCCGAATATGATGCAAAGATGAATATACCATGACGGAACAAAAATCCCTTATAGAAGAAAAACTAGCTCTTTTGCCCGCGCAGCCCGGTGTGTATTTGATGAAAAACGCTGCGGGCGATATCATATATGTGGGCAAGGCGGGTATATTACGCAACCGTGTCCGCAGCTATTTCCGGGCCAGCGGCCAGGCTGTGCCAAAAGTAGCGGTCATGACGACCCATATCGAGGATTTTGAATACATAGTAACGGCCAACGAACTGGAAGCGCTCATACTAGAATGCAACCTGATAAAAAAGCACCGGCCGAAGTATAATATCCTTTTGAAAGATGATAAAAGTTACCCCTACCTGAAAGTGACGCTGGCGGAAGAATACCCGCGTATTTTTGCCACGCGCCGCGTGGTCAAAGACGGCTCGCGCTATTTTGGTCCTTATGTAAATGTAGGGGCGATGCACCAGACGGTAAAACTGCTCCGGGATATATTTCCCCTCAGGACTTGCCGGACGATGAGTGCCCGGCGTCCCTGCCTCGAGTACCATATCAAAAGGTGCCTGGCGCCATGCGGCGGGCAGGTAGATAAACAAGAATACCGTAAGATGGTGGAAGGTATCTGCCTGGTACTGGAAGGGCACAGCGACGCTCTCTTAAAGCAGTTGAAAACCTCCATGCGCCAGGCTTCGGAAAGTATGGAGTATGAGCAGGCAGCTTGGCTGCGCGACCAGATATTAGCTTTGGAGAGCTTGAGCGAGCAGCAGACGGCGGTAACTGTGGCCGGGGACATGGATGCCATAGGACTGGCCCGGGATGAGGCCGGCGTTTGCATACAAGTGTTTTTTATACGTAGCGGCAAGATCGTCGGCCGCGACCATTTTCTTTTGAATGCCGGTCGGGAAGAGCAAGAAGAAGAGGTGCTGAGCGCTTTTATCAAGCAGTATTACAGCGCGGCGGCGTTTATTCCCGGTGAAATAATTTTACCCGCCCCCCTGCCGGAGCAGGAAGAGCAGCTTTTGGCCGCATGGCTGGGTTCACTGGGTCGGCGAAAGGTGAAGCTGACCGCCCCTCAGCGGGGTTTGAAAAAAGACTTGCTGGCTATGGCGATGGAAAACGCCAGCGTGCTGCTCAAAGAAGAAGGGCGGAGAGTAAAGCAAAAAGAGCAGCAGCAACTGGCGGCAGTGGCATTATTGGCAAAATATCTTGGCTTGCAAGACACGCCCGCCAGGATAGACTGCTTTGATATATCGCACACACAGGGCGCGGAAACCGTGGCTTCCATGGTGGTATTCAAGGATGGACAGGAAAGCCGGCGCGATTACCGCCGCTACAAGATACAGTCGGCGGAAGGCAAGCCGGACGACTTTAAATCTATGGCCGAGGTAGTACTGCGCCGGTATAGAAAATACGAAAATTTGCCCGGCCTGGTCATCATCGACGGCGGCAAAGGCCAACTGAACGCGGCCCTCGAAGTGATCCGCGGTTTAGGGCTGGATATGCCGGTGGTGGGCCTCGCCAAACAATTTGAAGAGATTTTTTGCGAGGGCAAAAAAGAATCTTTGCGTCTGCCAGCCGATTCGCCGGCGCTGTATCTGGTACAGCGCATACGCGACGAGGCCCACCGCTTCGCGATCACCTATCACAGGAAACTGCGGGCCAAACGTAACATGGTATCCATACTTGACCACATCCCAGGCATAGGGCCGAAGCGGCGCCAGGCGTTGTGGCGGCATTTTGCTTCAATAAAGGCGATAAAAGAGGCGTCTGTTGAAGAATTGCGCAAGGCGCCGGGCGTGGATGCAGGCAGTGCCAAAGCGGTGTATGATTTTTTCCGTTCTTTGTGACCGCCGACAGATCAAAATAAGGAGGTTAGGTTGATGAACAAGAAAAAAACGACGTTTTCCGTGTCATATTTCCTGCTGGCGCTGCTCCTGACATGGCTTATCAACGACTCCATAGTCAAACCGTATGTCGTCAAGGAAACGGAAGTCAGCTACAATGCTTTTCTCGATGATTTGAACAAGGGCGAAGTGAATAATGTCGTTTTGACCGATGACCGTATAATTTTTGAACTGAAGAGCGGCGAGAACAAAGAGGTGACGCGCAATACCGTCCGGGTTGACGACAAAGAACTCATCAACCGTCTGGTAGAGAAGAAAGTTACTTTTTCCGGGCAAAAAGCCAACCAGACCGCACTGGGCGCCATGCTGGGCTGGATATTGCCTTTCCTGCCCTTTGCCCTCCTGTACTATTTTATCTATAAAAGGATGAGCGGCGACGGCCCGGGGGGCGGCGTCATGTCCTTCGGGCAGAATAAGGCGCGTGAAATACAAGGCGAGCTGATGGGTATAACTTTCGGCGATGTCGGCGGCGTGGGCGAAGCGGAAACCGAGCTGAAAGAGATAATAGAATATTTGAAAAACCCGGCTAAATTCGAGCGTTTGGGCGCCAAACTGCCTAAAGGCATACTTTTAGTGGGGCCTCCCGGCACAGGCAAGACCCTTTTAGCTAAAGCAACCGCCGGCGAGGCGGGGGTACCATTTTTCTCCATAACCGGTTCCAGTTTTGTCGAAATGTTTGTCGGCGTAGGCGCGGCACGCGTGCGTGACCTGTTTGAGCAGGCGAAGGCCAAGGCGCCGTGCATTATCTTTATTGACGAGGTGGATGCGATCGGGCAGGCGCGCAATACTATAGCCGGCTTTGGCAGCAACAGCGAGCAGGAGAGTACGCTCAACCAACTGTTGTCGGAAATGGACGGCTTTCAGTCCAACTCCGGCGTAGTCATCATGGCGGCCACCAACCGCCCGGAAATCCTCGACCAGGCCTTGGTGCGACCTGGACGTTTCGACCGGCAGATACAGGTCGTGCTGCCGGATGAGGCCGGACGCCTGCACATCCTCAAAATACACACCAAAGGCATGCCGCTAGCCGAGGATGTCGACCTGGGGCGCATCGCCAAAATAACACCGGGTTTTTCCGGGGCCGACCTGGCCAATATTGCCAATGAAGCTTCTCTGCTGGCGGTCAGGCATGACGCGGAAGAAATAAGCATGGGCAATTTTGACCAGGCTATCGAGCGCGTGGTGGCCGGTTTGCAGCGAAAAACCCCCCTGGCGGCGGAAGTGCGGCGCAAGGTCGCTTACCACGAAGTGGGGCATGCTTTGGCGGCATTTTATATGACCGGGGCCGACCCCGTGCATAAGGTGAGCATAATACCCACTGCCAAAGGAGCGCTGGGCTATACCCTGCAAATGCCGGAAGAAGATAAATACCTGATAAGCGAATCTGAACTCAAAACGCGCATGGCGGTCATGCTGGGCGGCCGGGCGGCTGAACGGCTGATCTTTGGCGAAGTGTCGACAGGCGCGGCCAACGACCTTGAGCGTGTGACGGACATCGCCCGGCGCATGGTTACAGAGTTCGGCATGTCCAAGGAGGTCGGCCCGGTAAGGTATGCCGCGCCGGCGGCGCAATATCTGCGCACAGGTTCCGGCGGCCGCAACGACCTTAGCCCGGAAACTTTGAAAAATATCGATGATGAAATCAAAAAACTGGTGGAAGAAGCTCAGCAAAAAGCCGAACATATATTGTGCCGGCATGAAAAAGTGTTGCACGAAGTGGCAAGTGTGCTGCAACACGAAGAAGTTATTTCCGGCGACCGGATAAAGGGAATCGCGGCCGATGAGCAAAATTTGGCCGCTCCTGACATCAAGACCGGCTGCACCGAATTTTCTTGCGGCGAAAAATGCAACTAAATAAATTTTATTTATGTTAAACATTATAATATAATGAAGTATGGATGTAATTTTACATGCCCAAAAGGGGAAATATGAAATTTATCGGCGACGGTTACGCAAGATACGTCATGCATACGGATTGGGGCCTTTGGGAAACGGTCTGGTCAGATGCCGGTCTGGTGGTATTGGAGTTCCCGGTAGCGGGTGAAATGGATTTGCAGTGGCCTAATATTCCGCTTTTTGCAGGCAATGATTTGAGCAGTCATTTGGAAAAAGCGCTGAAGCTTTATTTAAAAGGCGTACATACGGTTTTTGCCGTGCCGCTCGACTTGCGCAACTGCACTCCTTTTCAAAAGAAGGTTTACCAGGCCGCTTGCGGGCTGGGCTATGGCGAAACCGCCAGTTATGGGGATATCGCCAGGCGTATTGGCAAGCCTGGTGGCGCCAGGGCGGTAGGACAGGCGCTCAGCAAAAACCCCTTGCCGCTTGTTGTGCCCTGCCATAGGGTATTAGGCGCGGATGGCGCCCTGACAGGGTTCGGCAGTGGGCTGAATATGAAAAAGGCCCTGCTCTTGCTGGAGTCGTCTGCCGATTGAAAGTTTATAATAAAGGATAATACGATGAAGATAAAACTTATTGCCTGTGATGTCGACGGCACCCTTTTAGGAAAAAAACTGGTTTTATCCGGCCGCCTGAAAAGTGTGGTAAAAGAAGCCGGGGAACGCGGCGTGGCCTTTTGTATCGCTACTGGAAGGATGTTTTCTTCGGCGTTGCCGTTCGCCCAGGAGTTGGGACTGTCTACTCCCCTCATAGCCTACAATGGCGCCTTGGTCAAAAATGCCGCCACACATGAACTATATGACGCCAATCCTTTGGATATAGAAGTAGCGGGGGAAATACTCGCCTTGTGTGAAAAGAAGGGTTGGTATATTCAAAAATATCTTAACGACCGGCTTTACGTAGCGGAAGTCACAGAGGCCGGCCGCGCGTATGCTGTACGCACAAATGTGGAGATAAATCCGGAAGGCGGCGCATTTTACCGCCTGGCTACTGCTCCGCACAAGCTTATGATGATCGCGGAGCCTGAAGAGTCGCTGTTAATAAAAAAAGAACTGGCGGAAGTATTTGGCGAAAGGCTGGCGATAACTAGCTCTAACCCCCGTTTTATCGAACTGGTGCAGCCGGGCGTCAATAAGGGGACGGCTCTTGCCCACTTGGCGGCCAAGCTTTCTTTGCGGCCAGCGGAAATTATGGCGATAGGCGACGCCCACAACGACCTTGAAATGGTAAAATTTGCCGGGATCGGCGTAGCTGTGGCTAATGCCGCGCCAGAACTGAAAGAGGCGGCGCGCTTTGTCTCGGCTGCTTGCGAAGAAGATGGGGCGGCTTTGGCGATAGAAAAATTTGTTTTACACTGACGGCTGTTCTAACTGGGAGGGGAATCCATTGAAAATAACTGTTTTGGTAGAAAATACTGTGAGTACAAAGGCGCCGGCCGGGCTTTTGGGTCAGCACGGGCTATCCATGCTGTTGGAGATACCCGGCAGCGGGCGGATACTGTTTGATACCGGTCAGACGGATATTTTGCTGGAAAACCTTTTACTTATGGATATATTGCCTGACAGCATAGATTACATAGTGCTCAGTCACGGCCATTTTGACCATTGCGGCGGTTTGAACGCCATTTTTAAAGCCCGCCAGCTGCCGGCCACTGTATTTGCCGGGCCAAATATTTTTTCCGCCCGTTATGCTAGGTCTACTGGCGGCGGTTACCGCCATATCGGCATACCCTATACCAAAGAACACCTGGCTTCTAGCGGCGCGGAGTTTATTTTTACCTACGGACCCTGCCAAATGCGGGAAAACATCTGGCTGAGCGGCCCTATACCCAGAACTACGGAATTCGAAGCGCAAAATACTACGCTACTTGATATCGCTAAACAACCGGATGGGTTTTCCGACGAAATAGCCATCTATCTTGTGCAGCCGGAAGGCTTGGTAGTGGTTACCGGCTGTTCGCACCGCGGTTTGATAAATACCATAAAATACGGGCAGCAAGTGACAGGCGTGGAAAAAGTCCATGCCGTGGTAGGTGGGTCGCATCTGGAGCCGGCCAGCTTGCCGCAGCAGGAAGAAACGATAAAAGTTTTGCGGGAAATGGAGCCTGACATAATCGCTCTTAACCATTGCACGGGTATACAGCTACAGGCACAGTTGCAGAGCGTTTTCGGCGCGAGATTTGTCGCGGCGAACGCTGGCAGCATAATAAATTTATGAAAAAGGAATTGTTATGGAAAAGCAATTATATGATACATATCTGGCAATTTTAGAGGGAGATATGGTAACCGCTCTGGGCTGCACCGAACCGATAGCCGTGGCGTACGCCGCAGCCAAAGCGCGACAGGTGTTGGGAGTTATGCCGGAAAAATGCGTAGTGTCATGCAGCGGCAACATTGTCAAAAATGTAAAAGGCGTAGTTGTGCCTAATTCAGGCGGCCTTAAAGGCATAGAAGCGGCGGCTGTATTGGGGATAGTCGGCGGCGACGCCGAACGGTCGCTTACTGTTTTAGAAACGGTAACCGACGAAGACAGGCAGGCCGCGCAAAAACTTTTGCAGGACGACTTTTGCCGTTGCGTGCTCCTCGAGGGGGTGCCCGGTCTTTATATATCGGTCGCTTTGTCGGCCAAAGACGGCTCGGCGCAAGTGGATATACAGGACTACCATACGAATATAGTAAAAATAAAGAAAAACGGCGCAGATATATTTGCCGCGTCCGCCGCCCCGGTGCACAGTGATACCGCTACGCCGGACAGGTCGCTGTTGAACGTGAAGGATATCCTTCAATTTGCCGAAGAAGTGCAGATGGAGGATATAGAAGAGGTAATAACCCAGCAGATAGATTATAACAGCACTATCGCCAGGGAAGGCCTGGCGCATCCTTACGGCGTACAGGTGGGGCGCAGCCTTTTAGCCGAAGGCGCCGGCGATGTAAAGACCAGGGCCAAGGCGGCGGCCGCCGCCGGCTCAGACGCCAGGATGAGCGGCTGCGCTTTGCCTGTAGTCATCAACTCCGGTAGCGGCAACCAGGGCATAACTGTCACCATGCCTGTGGTGGAATACGCCAAGGAGTACCGGGTCGGTAAGGAAAAACTATACCGGGCTCTGGTTGTGAGCAACCTTGTAGCCATACACCAGAAAAAATACATAGGCAGCTTGTCCGCCTATTGCGGCGTTGTCAGCGCGGCCTGCGGCAGCGGTACAGGTATTGCCTACTTATTGGGTTACTCATATGAAGAGATTTGCGACGTTATAACAAACACTATCGCGACCATCGGCGGTATGGTGTGTGACGGCGCCAAGCCTTCGTGCGCCGCCAAGATTGCTGCGGCGGTCGATACCGCTATCATGGCGCTCAATCTCAGCCGAAAAAAACTCGTCTTCCAGCCGGGCGAAGGCCTGGTAAAGGATGATGTGGAAAAGACTATCGCCAGTATCGGTTATATGGGCAGGGAAGGCATGAAAACGACCGATGTGGAAATTTTGAAAATCATGCTGGAAAAGTAAATAGTTAAAAACTCCCGCGCTAAAATTATTATTGTCGGCGGGAGTTTTTTTATAAAAATTATGTTTATTTGTTTATGTTGCAATATTTTGGTGTTGCACCGATAATAATCATAGAGGTTTTTTGTTCGATAACTGCTGAAAAGCGAGGTATGGGAAAAGATGATCCAGCACCCCTTCCATATTTTTGATTGCCTGCGGGCGCTTAATAATATAATGTTTCCTTCGGTACGGGATTTTTCTGTTTACGATAAGGTTTTGCATATAAATGAAATAACGGTCGGCCGTTATGCGAAACTGGGCAGGAATACAAAAGAAGCGCTGTGGCTGGAAGTATTGCGCCCGGAATTTACGCATTTTCCGCAAATGCCCGAAGAGCTGGCGGCCTGGATAGGCGACTGGGGAGGACAACTGCCGGCGCAGCCGCCGCGCCCGCGCCGGTATTACCGTAACAAGGAAGAGCTTTGGGAAGAAAAGCAATCGGCGCTGCTGTCTCAAGAAAACAGCAGTCTGAAAGGCGAACGCTTTGACGCTGTCCCCGCCCGGGTAAAAGACTGGCGGCAGTGGCTGAGGGCGGAGTGGACGCCCTGGGCAAAAGAAAACCAGGAAAAATTCGAAGCGATAGAAGGTTATGAAAAGATATGGTCATTGGCGCAAATACTGAAAAACCATAAGGACAGGTTTGAACTTTTGTGGTGCACGGCTATCCTGTGCTGGCGGCTGGATGGCCTGGAGATCAGGCGGCCGCTTTTGACCAGCAGGCTGGAGATAGAACATGACCCGCACAAAGGCCTGCTGCGTCTTTTACCGACTAAGACCGGGCCAAAACTGGAATATGACATGCTGTTCGGCTTGCCGGACGTTAACTTTCCGGAACTGTTTTTGCTGGAACGCCAACTGCTGGAAGAAGAGCTGGATTTAAGGGACAATGCGGCCGTGCGTGATTTTTCACAAAAGATTGCCGATGCGGTAGCGCCTGGCTGCCAGGTGCTTACCGGAGAAAGCTTGCAGCAAAAAGCGCCAACCGGCTTGCCGCGGATATATTGCGCAGATCCAGCCCTCGTGCTGAGAAAACTCGATGCCAGCAAATGGCGGGGCGAACTCGAAGGAGTAGTGGAAACTATCGATGCCGGCGGCTCGTTGTCCGATATTTTCGGCCATTATTACAGAATGGACAGACGCGCGGAGGAGTTACCCGAACGCGGCTGGAAAGAAAGCAGCCAGACGCCTCTTTTTCCATGGGCGGCGGCTGATGCTCAGTGGGAAGCGATAAGGCGACTGCCCGACAATAACCTGGTAGTCGTGGAGGCGCCGGAAGGCAGCGGTAAAGAGCAACTAGTAGGCAACCTTCTTTCCCACCTTTTGGCTCATGGCAAAAAAGTATTGGTAACAGGGCCGTGTGGCGCCCGGCTGCAACAGGCCGGCAACCTGATAAATAAAGAATTTTCCGAGATAGCTCCGCTTTGTGTTTGCGCTGCCGGTACGGAAAAAGAAAATATAAACGAGCTTTTTACTTCTTTGCGCGCGCACAACCAGAAAATGAATTTTTTCACCAGAGAGCAAGTCGCGCGTGCGCTGGCAGAGCTACAGACACGGCTAGGCCAGTGCCGCAACGAACTTTTGGAAAACAAAAACCAGCTACAGGCCGCCCAAACACTCGAATATACCAGGAAGTTTTCTCTTGAAGGCAAAGAAAGATCGCCCTGGGAGGTGGCTGCCTGGCTGGTTGATAAAGCGGAAAAACTCGGTTATATACCCGATGCCATAGGGCATGACCAGGATTGCCCGTTAAACGGCGGCGAATTGGGGAAATTTTTCGAGCTGCTGCGAAGCAGCTCGCCTGACGACGGTAAACGATTGAATATGTGGTGGCTTTTTCCTGACCAGATAATGGCGGGCGAGCGCCTGGAAGATATCTTGCAACAGCTAGAGGCGCTTTATGAAGACAGGAAAGTGCGCCAAGAGCTGCTGGCAGACTGTCTGTTTGAAGAGGCGGATGCGGTAACGGCCAGCGGGGTGCTTGCCGAATACCAGCAGGCGCTTACTTCACTGCCTGGCGTAGCGGGCGACTGGCTGGAAAATGTACTGAAAGACCTTGCTGGTTCTTCGCAAAGGCGCCGCATTTGGGAAGAACTTTACCAGTCTTCGATCGGACGCCTACAGAAGATACGCAGCTTGCAGACGATGATAAGCGACTATACAGTCACGGTCCCGGAACGGGGCGATTTCCGCCATCTGCGCGACGTGCTTTACAACTTGCGTATAGAATTTTTCAAAAATGGTAAACTGGGTTTTATTTATAAATTGACGGCCGGCAAAAAATCGCTCGGCGTATTCGAAGAATGTCTTATTAACGGCCAACAGGCGGCCAGCATACAGGATGTCGACTTGATACTGGCCCATATAGATTACCTGGATGAAGTCAGAAAACTGGCGCACAGGTGGAACAACACCGTTTTTGAGATAGACGGCCCGCAGCTTGACGACTCTTCGCCACTTCTTCTCGACAGTGTGGAAAGATATGTCGGACAGCTTAAAAAAGCGCTCCATTGGCAGCGTACTTATCTGGATATACTAAAAAAATCCTGGCAGGTATTTTCCCATAATCAGGCGCCGCAGTGGTCTGACCGCTGCTGGCTTGGTTTTATGCTGCCCAAATTGCAGGCCTGGTCACGGGAGCGGTATATGCTCCAACTGCTGGCGGAATTGGAGCGGCAAAAAGAGCTGCTTACGGCAACGCCGGAAGGGGAAGAGGACCACCCGGTGTGCGCGACTTTGCTGTCTGCGCTTGAAGAAGGCGACATTGCGGCCTGGCAGGATGCGCGGGCTATGGCGGAAGAACTGACCCGCCAGCGCGAAGCCTGGCAGGATTTTCGCTCGCTTTACGTCAAAATGGCCGATATAGCGCCGCTTTGGGTGGAAAAACTGCTAAAGAGCGCCCAACAGCCGTTTTCCGCTTTGCCGGAAGACTGGCCGGAGGCCTGGCAGTGGAGCAGGGGGAAATCATGGCTGTCCAAACACCGCGAGGGCAACCGCCTTATGGAGATGCACGGCCGATACATGGAAAAACAGAAAGAAGAATCCGTCCTGGTGCGCGAAGTAGCGGCCAGCAGCGCCTGGTACTGGCAGCTTAAGCGGATAACCGCGGAGGAAAAAAAGGGACTGGATTTTCTTCTTGGCAAGGCCGACCAGAAATACGGCGCTGATAAAGAGGATGAGCTGCCGCGCGACTTTTTGCGCGAAGCGGAATTTTGGCGTATGAGCCTGCCGGCCTGGATCATGCCTATAGATGTACTTTTGCAGACACTGGGGCCGTTTGACCGCTTATTTGACGTGGTAATCGTGGAAGAAAGCGAAAAATGCGATATTTTCAACCTATGCTTGCTGCTGCGCGGCAGGAAGGCTGTGATAATAGGCGACAATATGCTGCCCGGCGGCATTAACATGCTGCAAGGACGGGCCGCCGCCAAAATAGTCTTGGAAAAATCATTGCTGGGTTTGCCGGCTAAAGTGCGTTTTGACCTTAACGACAGTATTTACGATTTTGCTTTGCGTTTGCTGGACGGGCAAAGTATTTTGCTCAATGAGATATATAACTATCTGCCCGGTTTGAGCGGCTTTGTCAATGAACATTTTTACGGCGGCAAACTTACCCAGCTGATGCCGGGAGAAGGCAGCGCCCAACTGCTGCCTGTCCTTAATAAAGTAGTTTTGCCGGCGCACCTTGCCGGGACGAACAACCGCCAGGAAGCGTCAGGCGTTGTCAATAAACTGGCCGAAGTTATAAAAAAACCGGAATACGCTGGCAAAAGCCTGTGCATATTGACTTTGGGCGGTAGCGACCAGGTGGAGCTTTTAAACGAATTATTGTTGCAGCGTGTAGCGGAAGAAGAAATCGCCGCGCGCGATATTACGGTATCGAGTGTATGCGATTATGCCGGCGGCCGGCGCGATGTAGTGTTTTTCTCGCTGGTATCAGCGCAACTGGCGGAAAAAGCGGATATGCGCGACCTGAATGCAGCTGTATCTACTGTGCGTGAGCAGATGTATGTTTTCCGGCCGTTTGCTGAAGAAAATATTTTCGTACGTAGCTTGAGCGCCCGCCTGCTAGCGTTAGGCGCCGGCGAACAAGAGGTAGATACGCCCGAAGCGCCTAGACTGGTTCAGGACGTATGGCGGGCAATATCCGGGAAGGGGTACAGGGCTACGGCCTGGAGCGAGCCGCCCGGTATAGGACGCCGGCTGGATATAGTCATTGAAAGCAGCGGCGGCAAGGCCGCCGTTATCTGCGACGGTCTGCGCAATACGGCGGAAACGGAAAAACTGTTCAAAATCAAAGAACAACTGGCCCGTGCCGGCTGGCACACCATACATATACGGGGTTGCGATTTTTATATCGACAGGGAAAACACACTGGGCAAACTTTGGCAATTTTTGGAAAAAGTTGGTATAATGACTACCCAGGAAGAAAATACACTTAAAAGTTTTTGACTTATAAGGGGTGAGATTATGAACAAGGCGCGTTTTTTGATAATAACAGGCATGTCGGGCGCGGGCAAGAGCTTGGTGCTCAAGGCGCTTGAGGATTTGGATTTTTTTTGTATGGACAATCTTCCTCCCGCGCTGATACCTAAATTCGCCGAGCTTTACCAGCAGATCGAAGGCGGGTCAAAGAACGTAGCTTTGGTTGTGGACATTCGCGTAGGCGGCTTTTTTTCGGAGTTCGCAAAAACCCTGGGCGAACTTAGCGCCGGGAATATTCCGTATGAGCTGCTATTTCTCGATTGTGACGATGAAGTGCTCATCCGGCGCTACAAAGAGACCCGCCGCCGGCATCCTTTGAGCGTGGACGGCAGGATAAGCCATGGCATCAGGCTGGAGAGAGAGGCGCTAGCCTGCGCGCGCGACCTGGCAACAAATATCATAAATACCAGCCAGATGAAGGACGCGGATTTGCGTGAGGAGATAAAAGGCCTGTTCGGGGAGCAAAACGCCGGCACGCCTTTTAATATCACCGTGCTTTCTTTTGGCTTCAAGTATGGTTTGCCTACAGACGCCGATATGGTATTTGATGTGCGCTTTTTGCCTAATCCTTTTTATGTAGAAGAACTCAAATATAAAAGTGGCAATACAAAAGAAGTGGCGGAATATGTGGGGAAATGGCCGATCGCCAGGAGATTTTTGCTTAAACTGGAAGATATGGTGGATTTTCTCATGCCGCAATTTATCAAGGAAGGCAAGGCCCAGACGGTCATCGCGATAGGCTGTACGGGCGGTATGCACAGGTCGGTATTCATCGCCAATAAATTGGCCGACATGCTGAGGACGCAGGGCTATAAAGTGCAGGTAGAGCACAGGGATATTGCCAAAAATACCGCCAAGGAATAGCGGCGGTACTGTATGGTCAAGATAAGTTCTGGCATATTGGGGACGGCGGGTTTTGGCGCGGTTTCCTATGGCAGATAGAAAAACAGGTGTTTTTATGCATTGGATAAAATGGCTGTACCCGGGCATAAACATAAAGCGTTGGCTGTTATTGCTCATGTTGGGGCTGGCCTTGATAGCGGCCGGGATAATGATGTTTTTCCGCAACAGTATCGGCGGATTTTTAGAAAGTTTTGTCCGCTGGATAGAACTGGCTATAGTAGAAGGAAATAACAGGCATGTATTCAACTTTCTGGGCGCCGCCTGCTTGTTGGCCGGATTGGTATCAATAGTCGTTGCCGTAAGGAAAATCGGCAACTCTTTTTTGAGTTGTTTAATGCCGGACGGAGACCAGAAACTGGTGGATAGGATGTTCACCCGCCATCATTTAGACAATGGCCCCCTGGTGACGGTTATCGGCGGCGGGACAGGGCTTTCGATACTGCTGCGCGGTATGAAGCAGATAACCAGTAACTGCAGCGCGGTAGTTGCTACTACCGACGACGGCGGCTCCTCCGGGCGCCTGCGTGAGGAACTGGGCATAATACCGCCGGGCGACCTGCGAAACTGCATAACGGCGCTGGCCGATACCGAGCCGTTGATGTCCAAGCTGATGCAGTACAGGTTCAAGGGCGACAGCTCGCTTTCCGGGCATAGTTTCGGCAACCTTTTTATTGCCGCTATGGCAGATATCGTGGGTGATATGGAGGGCGGGCTCAACGCGGCCAGCACAGTTTTAAAAGTGCGCGGCAGCGTTATTCCGGCGACATTGGAGCCGGTAACGCTGGTGGCGCGTATGGACGACGGGACTATCTACGAAGGTGAGACGAACATCGTCGCTGCCGGCAAAAAGATAGAGCGGATGAATTTGTTGCCGGCCCATGCCGCCGCGACCAAGAGCGCGGTCAAAGCCATTATGGAAGCGGATATGCTCCTATTGGGTCCGGGCAGCCTTTATACGAGCGTTATTACTAACCTACTGGTGCCGGAGATAAGAGAAGCCGTACTCAGCAGCCAGGCAGTGAAAGTATATATCTGCAACGTCATGACCCAGCCGGGGGAAACGGACGGCTATTCCAGTTATGACCATGTGAACGCCATTTTCGAACATGTGGGCGAGCCTTTCCTCGATTATGTCGTGGTCAACAAACAGAGCATCAGCCAGGATCTTTTGGATAAATACGCCGCCCAGGGCGCGTATCCGGTAAAACAGGAAAATGGCCGCCTGATGTGCCTCGGGCTCAGTGTGGTCGAGGCTAACCTTATCAGCGAAGAAAACCTTGTGCGCCACCAGCCTGTCCAACTGGCCAAGACTCTGATGGCGCTCGTTTACCGGCTGCGCCTTTCCGGCAACAGGTTCAAGATCATGGATTATTACTTTGTACGTGACAGCATGCGTCGCATAAGAAAGATTATTGAAGGAGACTAAAATGTCTTTTTCCAGTGAGGTAAAAAACGAACTGGCGCGTTTGGCCAGCCTCAACTCCTGCTGCCTGGTAGCGGAACTGTCCGCCCTTTTCCGTATGGGGGGGAGCATAGTCATGCGCGGCTTGAATATAGGCGTAGACTTTGCCACCGAGAATGCCGCTTTGGCCAGACGGGTACTGCAAATGAGCAAAAAACGTTTCAAACTGCCTCTGGAGGTGGTGGTGACCCGCTCGCGCCGGCTGCGGAAAAACAACCGTTACCTGATACGGGTGACGCCGGGCCAGGAAACAAGGACTGTCATGGCGGCTTTGGGCGTATTGCCGGGTGATGAGGGCGCAGAGCTGGTAAAAAATATCTTGCAGGCCTCCTGTTGCCGCAAAGCCTTTTTGCGTGGAGCGTTTTTGGCGGGCGGCTCGGTCAGCCGGCCGCTGGGTGATTACCACCTGGAACTTGTCTCCCAGTCAAACGAACTGGCGGCGCTTATCGTAAAGATGATGAAAAGCTTTTCTCTGCCGGCCAAAATGACCGACCGCAAAGGCGACTATATAGTTTACCTGAAAGAAGGCGGGGCAATAATCTCCTTTTTGTCTCTGGTAGGGGCTCATACCGCGCTTCTGGAGTTTGAAAATGTACGCATAGTAAAAGAGATGCGCAACCAGGTAAACCGTGTGGTAAACTGCGAGACAGCCAACCTCGGTAAAGTGGTGAAGGCCGCTTTGAAGCAGGTGGCGGCGATAAAGTATATAGAGGAAAAGGCAGGGCTTGGTATACTTGCGCCTTCTCTGCGCGAGGCGGCCGAGCTCAGGCTGGAGCACCAGGAAGCGCCGCTGAGCGAGCTGGCGGAGCTTGCCGCTGGGCAGATCGGCAAGGCGGGAATGAACCACCGTTTGAAGAAAATAGAGCAGTTTGCTCAAAAAATGGGAATGAAAGATGTTAAAGAATAAAAGAAAAATATTTTTCTCTTTGATGCTGATTGTATTTGTCTGGCTGGGTGCGGATTTTTACCAATACCAGAAAAAAGCTGTGACTGTTTTGGCCTATCACAGCGTCATGCGCGAGGCTGGCGTGATAAACGGCGAATACAGTATTTCTGAAAAAGATTTTGCCGATCAGCTAAATTGGTTAAAAGAAGAAGGCTATAAGACCGTGGCGCTGGGCGACGTGGCGCGGGCCAGGAGCGGCGGTCCAGCTCTGCCTGACAAACCGCTGGTCATAACCTTTGACGACGGTTATAAGGATAATTTGTATATCGCCATGCCGCTGCTCGAGCGTTACGGTTTTTCCGCTACAGTTTTTGTTGTAACGGATTTTATTGGCCAAGACGCTTTTTTGGGTTGGGACGAAGTGCTTGTTCTGCAAAAAAAAGGTTTTTCCATAGGTTCACACACTGTGAGCCACCAGCCGCTGGCAGCAATTGATGAAGCGTCGGCGCGCCGGGAGCTTGAAGTTTCTCGTGAAAAACTTCAAGCCCAGGGTATCGACGCGCGCTTTTTGGCGTATCCGCACGGAAGCCATAGCCAAAGCATCCAGATGCTTGTGCGGGAAGCCGGTTATCTGGCGGCCTGTACAGGGAAAAACGGCGTTAATGATGAAAAAGTATCCCTGTACGCTTTGAAAAGGATAAATGTGCCGCAGTCCAAATATGGTCTGTGGAACTTTAAACTACGCGTCTTATACGGCAAACTTTTAGGCTGGGCCAGCCATTGGCTGCCGTCTTGACTTTGCCGGGGGATTGATTATAAAATAAGACAAATGCATGAATGGAGGAACAACATGAAAAAGCATGTGAAAACAGTAAATAAAGGCGATCTGGGCAAAACGGTACGTACCGGCGGTTGCGGCGAATGCCCGTCTTCTTGCCAGTCTGCCTGCAAGACATCTTGCACGGTAGGCAATCAGGTCTGCGAAAGAAAATAAAGCATTGCCAAAAAAGTATAAAGCTCCTTGCTCTTGGCAAGGAGCTGATTTTTTCAAAAACAGGAGAGATATTTTGTTGATACATAAATTCACCCTGGGCGAGACCAGGATAGTGCTTGATATAAATAGCGGGGCGATACACTTGGTGGACGGGCTGCTATATGACCTGCTGGATGTTTTTGACGGCGCCAACAAAGATGATGTAAGACAATTTTTTGCCGGCAGGTATGCAGACGGTGAAATAGAAGAGGGACTGAATGAACTGGCCGCGCTGGTCGAAGAAGGTTTGCTGTTCACGCCGCCGGCCCCGGCCGGGGAGTTTTTTTCCGAACAGCCGATAGTAAAATCCCTCTGCCTGCATATCGCGCATGACTGCAATCTGCGCTGCCGCTACTGTTTTGCCAGTACGGGCGGTTTTGGCGCCGCGCGTTCTTTGATGAGTAAAGAAACCGGCGAGGCGGCGGTGGAATTTGCCATTGCCGGCAGCCAGGGTCGGACAAACCTCGACATAGATTTTTTCGGCGGTGAGCCGCTCTTGAACAAGGAAGTAGTGATACACCTGGTAAACTATGCCCGCCGCCGCGAACAAGAGGCCGGTAAGAACATCAAGCTGACGCTGACTACCAATGGCGTTTTGCTTGATGAGGAGATGACCGATTTTCTTTATGCCAATAGGGTGCTACTGGTGTTAAGCCTGGACGGGCGGCCCGGCGTGCATGACAATATGCGTCCTTTTGCCGGCGGCCGAGGCAGTTACCAGGCGGCGGCCGCCAATTTTAAAAAAGCGATAGATTTGCGCCAGGGGAAAGATTACTACCTGCGCGGTACCTATACCAGCGAAAACCTTGATTTTGCCGAGGATGTCCTGCACATGGCCAGTATCGGCAAAGAATTGTCCATGGAACCGGTGGTAGAAAAAGACGCGCCATACCGCATAAAAGAAGAAGACCTGCCGCACGTTTTTGCCGAGTACGAAAAACTGGCCCATATCTATATAGAAAAGCAAAAGAAAGGTGAAGGATTTAACTTCTTTCATTTCAATATAGCTCTCGACGGCGGCCCCTGCCTGCTCAAGCGCTTGGCCGGCTGCGGCGCCGGGCATGAATATTTTGCCATAACGCCGGAAGGCGACATATATCCTTGCCATCAATTTGTCGGGCGTGAGCAATATAAAATGGGTAGCCTGGCCGAAGGCATCACCAGGCCGGATAAGACGCAGGAATTCCGTCGCGCCCATATACTTAATAAACCCGACTGCATGGCTTGCTGGGCGAAATTTTATTGCAGCGGCGGCTGCCACGCCAATGCCGATTTAATGAACGGCGATATATTAAAACCATATGAATTAGGCTGTGAAATACAGAAAAAACGCCTGGAATGCGCAATAGCGGCACAGGCTATTCTGGCATCGGAATAATATAATCAAACAACCTGAAAACCGCAACGGCCTTTGCGCTGGTTTTCAGGTCGCCCGATTATAAGCAGGAAAATGGAAAAAGTTGGCGAATAAATAATTATATTAAGCGTGTAAAGAGTAAAGCTTTACTAAAATGAAGCGGGAGTATATAATAATTGTGGGACAAAAAATGTTCCGCAGTTCGCCTGAGCGACCCGGAGGAAGAAATGGACGCTTTTTTGAATGTGCAAAAAAAGCTGGCGCCTGAGCTGGCCGGCCTTTTGCAACTGCGCTACAATATTTTGCGCCAAATCATGCTCAACCAGCCGGTAGGGCGCCGAGCACTGGCGCAGCAAACTGCAAAAAGCGAACGAGTATTGCGTTCACATGTAGATTTTTTAAAGAGCGAAGAGTTGATAAACTTTTCGCATTTTGGCATGTCTATCACGCCCGCGGGACGGGAGGTTCTTGAAGTCATGTCTGGCTATATGGCACAGGCGCAGGGGATAAGCAGGCTGGAAGAACTTTTGCCCGGCTACCTGCCGGTAAAGAAGGTAGTTATCGCGGCTGGCGACAGCGACAGAGAAGGCCTGGCGGAACTGGGAGACATAGCGGCGGCCCAGCTTTGCCGCTTGCTGGCGGCAGGCGAAAAAACGGTGGCGGTCAGCGGCGGCTCGACCATGCTGGCGCTGGCGGAGGCCGTGAAAGATAAATACCCCGCCGTACTGGTCGCGCCGGCGCGGGGCGGCCTGGGCGGCAACGCCAGGCAGCAGGCCAATAGTATTGCGGCATTGCTGGCTGGCCGGCTGGACGCCAAATATTGCCAGCTGTATATTCCGGATGCGGTCAGCCCGGACACGCTGGCGGTCATCCTCTCGGAAGACCGGGCTTTGCGGGAGGCGGTAGAAACCATGAAGAATGCTGACGTGATGGTACACGGCATAGGCAGCGCCGTGCAGATGGCGCAAAGAAGGGAGCTAGGACCTGCGGTTCTGGCCGAACTTAAGGCGGCCGGGGCGATAGGCGAGGCGCTAGGAAAATATTTTACCATTGACGGTAAGGAAGTACAGCTGAAAAAGAAAGCCGCGACGCTGCTGGATAACTTTTCCGGCATAGGGGCGGTTATGGCGGTAGCGGGCGGTAAAGACAAAGCGGAAGCGGTCATAGCGGTCTGCCGTGCCGGCCATGTGGATATACTTGTTACAGATTGGGCCGCAGCCGCGGAAATGTCTGAAATCTTGCAAGAGCGCAAGAAGCTGGCTAATGAAAGGTAGTTTTTCCGGCAATACCGGACTGATATAAAGAAAAAATGGAGGTTGGTAAAAATGGCAACAAAAGTGGGTATAAACGGTTTTGGGCGTATTGGCCGCAACGTTTTCCGGGCAGCTATCAATAATCCTGCGGTGGACATTATCGCGGTAAATGATTTGACCGATGCGAAAACTTTGGCGCATTTGCTAAAATATGACTCTATACATGGTATTCTCACTGCCGATGTACAAGCGGACGGCAATGACCTGGTGGTAAACGGCAAAAAAATAAAAGTGTTTGCCCAGACCGACCCGGCTAAGCTCCCCTGGGCAGCCGAAGGGGTGGAAGTGGTCGTAGAGTCCACCGGCCATTTTACCGACGCGGAAAAAGCCAAAGCTCATATCGCAGCCGGCGCGAAAAAGGTGATAATCTCCGCCCCGGCGAAAAATGAAGATATAACTATTGTTTTAGGCGTAAACGAAGATAAATATGATGCGAAACAGCACAATATCATTTCCAACGCTTCCTGCACCACTAACTGCCTTGCGCCTTTTACCAAAGTGTTGTTTGAAAAATTCGGCATTGTATCAGGCCTTATGACGACCGTACATTCTTATACCAATGACCAGCGCATACTCGACCTGCCGCACAGCGACCTGAGAAGAGCGCGGGCGGCGGCCTGTTCCATCATCCCGACGACTACCGGCGCGGCCAAGGCCGTAGCTCTGGTGCTGCCGGAGCTCAAAGGCAAGCTTAACGGCTTTGCTATGAGGGTGCCGACGCCCAATGTCTCTATCACCGACCTGACCGTCACTTTGGAGAAAAATACGACAGCCGAAGAAATAAACGCGGCTTTGAAAGCGGCGGCGGAAGGCCCGCTCAAAGGCATCATGGGCTATACGGAAGAACCACTGGTTTCGCGCGACTTCAACGGCGACCCCAGGAGTTCTATCGTGGACGCCCTATCTACCATGGTAGTGAATGGCAACATGGCCAAAGTAGTGTCCTGGTATGACAATGAATGGGGCTACTCCAACCGCGTCGTCGATTTGGTAAAATACATAGCCGCCAAAGGCCTGTAAGAAGGATACGATATGGAAAAAAAGACGATTAGGGATATTGCCCTTGAAGGCAAAAAAGTATTGGTGCGGGTGGATTATAATGTTCCCATGGAAGACGGCGTTATAACGGACGATACCAGGATCACGGCGTCTTTGCCTACTATCAGGTATCTTCTCTCCGCCGGTGCCGCTGTGATATTGATGGCGCACTTCGGGCGCCCCAAGGGCAAACCAGACCAAGCCTATACATTAAAGCCGGTGGCTGCGCATCTGGAAAAATTGCTCGACCGGAAAATAGGCTTTGTGGCCGACTGTATCGGCGATGCTGCGGAAAAAGCCGCGGACGAGCTGAAGAACGGCGAAATACTCATGCTGGAAAACCTGCGTTTTCACAGGGAGGAAGAAGGCAACGACAGTGTTTTTGCTTCAAAGTTGGCGGGATTGGCCGAAATATATGTCAACGACGGTTTTGGCGTCTCGCACCGGGCGCACGCTTCGGTGGAGGGCGTTACCCATTACCTGCCAAGCGTGGCCGGTTTTCTCATGGAAAAAGAGATACGCTTTGTCGGCCAGGCCGTGCAGCAGCCGGAACGTCCTTTCGTCGCCATTATCGGCGGCGCCAAAGTATCCGACAAGATAGGCGTCATAGAAAACCTGCTGGGAAAAGTGGACGCGCTGCTTATCGGCGGCGGCATGGCCAATACTTTTCTGGCCGCCCAGGGATGTGATATGGGCAAATCACTGGTGGAAGAGGACAAGCTTTCACTGGCGAAAAAACTTGTAGAAAAAGCAAAACAGCAGGGAGTCAATCTCTTGCTGCCGGTGGACGTTGTGGCGGCGGAGAAATTTGCCGCCGACGCCAGGCATGAAACCTGTGCGGTAGACAAAATAAATACGGAATGGATGGCGCTCGACATCGGCGAAAAGACCAGGGAACTGTATGCGGCGGCTTTAAAAGACGCTAAAATGGTAGTCTGGAACGGGCCGATGGGCGTCTTTGAAATGGACGCTTTTTGCGGCGGCACTGAGGCGGTGGCCAAGGCGGTCGCCTCTTGCGGCGCTACCAGCATAGTCGGCGGCGGCGATTCCGTCGCGGCCATTGAGAAACTTGGCCTGGCCGATAAAATAACCCATATCTCTACCGGCGGCGGCGCATCGCTCGAATACCTCGAGGGCAAAACTCTGCCCGGTATTGCCGCGCTGGATGATTTGCGTACGGCTATGATCGCCGGCAACTGGAAGATGCACAAAACTATCGACCAGGCGCTTTCTTTAGCTACGGACATAGTGGATATGACCTCCGGCGCGCGTCCGGAAGTTGTGATATTCCCGCCGTTTACTGCTTTAGAGAGTGTGGCGGCGGCTATAGACGGCAAACATGTCGGCTATGGCGGGCAGGATCTGCACTGGGAAGACCAGGGGGCCTATACCGGTGAGATATCAGGGCCCATGCTGGCTGATATCGGCTGCCAGTATGTGCTGGTAGGGCATTCCGAACGCCGGCATATATTCGGCGAGACGGACGAGATCGTGTCCAAGAAAGTAAAAGCCGCCTTAAGGAACGGCCTGGTGCCTGTCTTGTGTGTGGGCGAGACGGATGAGCAACGCCAGGACGGAAAAACGGCCGAAGTTGTAACCCGCCAGGTGCATACCGCTTTAGACGGTATGCAAGACTGCGATTTTTTGACTTTTGTCATAGCATATGAACCAGTTTGGGCTATAGGGACCGGGAAAACAGCCAGCCCTGCCGACGCCGGCGAAGTTTGCAGCCATATCCGCAAACTGCTGGCAGATATATCGGACAACTGCGGCCGTTTTGTCAGGATACTTTATGGCGGCAGTGTTAATAAGGGCAACATCAAGGCCATTATGGCCGCGGACAATGTGGACGGGGTCCTGGTCGGCGGCGCTAGCCTCGACGCTGAAGGCTTTTCAGCGATAGTGCGCTATTGAGGAGGATTTTATGCAAAGTAAAAAACCTCTGCTTCTCATGATCTTGGACGGCTGGGGCTTGCGTGAGGAAAAAAGCTGCAACGCCGTCAAAGAGGGCAATACTCCTAATATGGACAGGCTGTCTGCCGCCTATCCGTTTACCAGGCTGTCCGCTTCCGGGGAAGATGTAGGCTTGCCGGACGGACAGATGGGCAATTCAGAAGTGGGCCATCTGAATATCGGTTCAGGACGGATAGTTTATCAGGATTTGACGCGTATCTCCAAGGCGATAAAAGATAAAAGCTTTTTTGCCAATCCGGTATTGCTCAACTGTATGCAAAAAGTACGCGAACGCGGCGCATCGCTTCATCTGATGGGGCTGTTCTCCGACGGCGGCGTGCACAGCCATCTTGAGCATATGTTTTCTCTGGTGGAACTGGCGAAGCAGCAGGGAGTGGACAGGGTATACATACACGCTTTTTTGGATGGGCGGGACGTGCCGCCGCAAAGCGCGCTGGGTTTTGTGGAGCAAGCTGAGGCCCAATTGAAAAAGATCGGTTTAGGAGAAATATCTACCGTTAGCGGCCGCTATTACGCCATGGACAGGGATAACCGCTGGGAGCGCGTGGAGAAAGCCTACCACAATATCGTATACCGCGACCAGTCTGTTGCTCCGGGCGCCGCTCCCGGTATAGCCGCTTCTTACGCTGCCGGGGTGAATGATGAATTTGTCGCGCCGTTTTGCGTTTCTGCCAGTACGGACAAGGGCTTGACACAAGAAGACGGTGTGATATTTTTCAACTTCCGCCCCGACCGGGCAAGGGAGTTGACGCGCGCCTTGGCCGTGGGGGATTTTCATGGTTTTGCGCGGGTCGGTGACAAGGTCATCGACAATTATGTCTGCATGACCGAATATGATGAAACATTCAATCTGCCGATGGCTTTTTCTCCCGAACGGTTGGACGACACTTTGGGAAAGGTATTGGCCGCGCATGGCCTGAAACAGCTGCGTATCGCCGAAACGGAAAAATACGCCCACGTCACCTTCTTTTTCAACGGCGGCGAAGAAGTGTCAAATGAAAACGAAGACCGGGTTCTCATTCCTTCGCCTAAAGTGGCTACTTACGACTTGAAGCCGGAGATGAGCGCTTTTGAAGTCACCGACACGCTGCTAGAACTGCTGGACAAAGACATATACGATGTAGTGATAATGAATTACGCCAACGCCGATATGGTGGGGCATTCCGGGATAATGGCGGCGGCGGTTGGCGCGGTGGAAGCGGTGGACAAATGCGTAGGCCGCGTGGCGGAAACCGTGCTGAAAAAAGGCGGCAGCCTTATCATAACCGCCGACCACGGCAACGCAGAGCAGATGTGGGATAAAGAAGCAAATGTTCCTTACACCGCGCATACCTGCAACAAAGTGCCCTGCATACTGGTGGACGATGTCCGCAAGGACCGCCGCCTGCGGGAAGGCGGCCGGTTGGCCGATCTTGCGCCTACCATGCTGGCCCTGCTAAAAATAGAAAAACCTGCCGCCATGACTGGCAGCAGCTTACTAGAGTAAAATTGGTAAAAATAAAAGGGGGACAGGGAATTGACTACCATCATTGATGTTTACGCAAGAGAAATAATGGATTCGCGTGGCAATCCAACCATCGAAGTGGATGTCGAACTGGAAGACGACAGCGTAGGCCGCGCCGCCGTGCCGTCCGGCGCTTCTACCGGCGCGCATGAGGCGGTGGAGCTTAGGGACGGGGACAAAAAACGCTATCTCGGCAAAGGCGTGCAAAAGGCCGTCGATAACGTCAACGAAATAATCGCGCCCGAGCTTATCGGTCTCGACGCCACCGAACAAGTGGAAATAGACCAGCTCCTGCTGGAAATTGACGGCACGCCGAACAAAGGAAAACTTGGCGCCAACGCCATCCTGGGCGTATCTTTGGCTGTGGCCAAAGCTGCCGCTATGGCCAGCGGACTGCCGCTTTATAACTACCTGGGCGGCGTAAACGCCAAAGAACTGCCGGTGCCTATGATGAATATCCTCAACGGCGGGGCGCACGCCGACAATAACGTAGATATACAGGAATTCATGATCATGCCGGTAGGCGCGGACTGCTTTGCCGAGGCCCTGCGCATGAATGCGGAAATTTATCACACGCTCAAAAGCGTACTGCACAGCAAAAAACTGAGCGCGGCTATTGGCGATGAGGGCGGTTTCGCGCCCAACCTAAAATCCAACGAAGAGGCTTTGGCGGTCATCGTCGAGGCGGTAAAAAAGGCCGGCTACAAGCCGGGCAAAGACATCGTGCTGGCGCTCGACGTAGCGGCCAGCGAAATGTACGACGCTAAAGCGAAAAAATACCGTTTTGCCGGTGAGAAAAAAGAATTTACTTCTGCTCAACTGGTCGAATATTACGCCGCTTTGGTAGCCAAGTATCCGATAGTTTCCATCGAAGACGGCCTGGCGGAAGACGACTGGACGGGCTGGTCAGCTCTGACTAAGAAACTGGGCGGCAAGATCCAACTGGTGGGCGACGACCTTTTTGTCACCAACGTTACACGTTTGGCTGAGGGTATAAAAAAAGGCGTAGCCAATTCCATACTCATCAAAGTAAACCAAATAGGCACGCTCACCGAAACGCTTGACGCCATCGAAATGGCCAAGCGCGCCGGTTATACCGCCGTAATATCCCACCGCTCGGGCGAGACGGAAGACTCGACCATCGCCGACATCGCCGTCGCGGTCAACGCCGGGCAAATCAAGACCGGCGCTCCGGCCAGAAGCGACCGCGTCGCCAAATACAACCAACTGCTGCGTATCGAAGACGCCCTGGGCGGCGCGGCGAAATACAGGGGAAAAGATGTTTTTTACAATATAAAATGATTGCTGAACCCCGCTTTGGCTTTATGAGCTGAAGCGGGGTTTTATATACGGACAAAATCCTCTTTGTGTCATATCCAGCATTTGTGTATACCCGGAGGGTGACTCTGGCGATAGGTAACAGATGAGCCCCAAAAGCTTTAGCAGGTTTTGTAATGTTTGGCAAAATATATTTGAAATGCATTTGACATTTGTAAACATATCTGCTAAGATAAATACAATTTAAACAGCAAATGCTATGACAAAAGACAAGTAAGGCGGTACTGGCCTAAAGAGAGCCGTTGGCTGGTGGGAAACGGCGCGAGGTACTTTCCTGAATACACTTTTCGAGCAGCCTGCTCAAACTCTTTTAAAGAGCGAGGCCAGGCCGGTCGCCTACGTTAACAGGCTGGGATATCGCGTCAAGCCGTATCCGAGAAGAGTGGCTGCTGCAAAAAGGGTGGTACCGCGGGAAAATCCCGTCCCTTTGGACAGGGCTTTTTTTATTTGCTGGAAAAATAAATAAACGTCAAAGAAAGTAGGATGGTAGAATGGTAGTAGTAATGCAAACGGGCGCGGATAAGGCGTTCATTGAAAAAGTGATCAATACGATACGCGAGGCCGGCCTCGATACGCATGTATCGAGCGGCGAGGCCAAAACGATCATCGGCATCGTCGGCGACAAGACAAAACTGGCCGGTATTGAGTTTGCAGCATTTGCCGGCGTGGAAAAAGTACTGGCGGTCACGGCCAGCTACAAGCGGGTCAACCGCGAGTTTACCGGCGGCGCCCGGGTAGTGGATGTCGGCGGCGTTCCTATCGGCGACGGTTCTGTAGTAGTGATGGCGGGTCCCTGTGCGGTAGAAAGCATGCAGCAGCTCATGGAGTCTGCGTGGGCGGTAAAAGAAAACGGCGCGCAGTTTTTGCGCGGCGGCGCTTTTAAACCGCGCACCTCCCCCTACTCTTTTCAGGGTCTGGAGGAAGAAGGGCTGAAAATGCTGTCGGCGGCAGCCAAAGAAACCGGTCTGAAAATAGTGACCGAAGTGATGGACGTGCAAAATGTAGACCTTATAGCAAAGCACGCCGATATGCTGCAAATAGGCGCGCGCAATATGCAAAACTTTCACCTCCTGCGCGCGGTAGGGCGCTGCGGCAAGCCGGTGCTGTTAAAGCGCGGCCTGGCGGCTACGATAGATGAATGGCTCAACGCCGCGGAATATATAGCGGCGGAAGGCAACACCGGCATAGTGCTGTGCGAGCGCGGTATCAGGACTTTTGAGACCTATACCAGAAATACGCTCGACCTCTCGGCGATAGTGGCGGTAAAGACTTTGAGCAATCTGCCCATCATAGTAGACCCCAGCCACGGCACCGGCCTGAGGAACATGGTAAAACCAATGTCGGTGGCAGCAGTAGCGGCCGGCGCGGACGGCTTGATGGTAGAGGTGCACCCTGACCCGGCGCGGGCGCTGTCCGACGGGCCGCAGTCTCTGAACCCGCCGGATTTTGGCAGGCTGATGAAAGAAGTAGAGAAAATAGCCGCTTTTCGAAGGGAGTTTGATTTGGCGCAATGACAAAAACAAACATTTTGATCATTGGCTTAGGGCTTATCGGCGGTTCTATCGCTAAAACGCTCGCTGCCCGCGGTAGCGGCGACTACCGCATATTGGCCGCCGCCCGCAACCAGCAAGTACTGGATAAAGCGCAGGCCGCCGGCTGGATAGAAAAAGGCTGGCTGGATATGAAACAGGCGGCAAAATATGCCGATATAGCGATATTGTGCGTGCCGGTATGCAGTATGGCCAGCGTGGTGAAAAATATAGCGCCAGTCATGCCGCAAGGCAGCGTCATAACAGATGTGGGCAGCGTCAAGGGCTTTTTGCTCGACAAGCTGACCGGGCTTTTGCCGCCGGGCGTCAGTTATGTGGCCGCCCATCCTATGGCCGGCTCGGAAAAAAGCGGCCTTGATGCGGCGGAAGCTGGACTTTTTAACGGGCGTCCTTTTGTTGTCATACCGGCTCCCGGCGCGCCGCAGGAGGCGGTGGGCAAGGTGCTGGGACTGGCTGCCGCGCTGGAAGCGAAAGTCATCAAGATGCCTGGCGACAGGCACGATATGGCTGTCGGCATGATAAGCCACATGCCGCACGTGGTGGCAGCCGGCCTGATGCTGGCCGCCGCCGGGGACAAGGCGGCCGTGGAGGCCAAAGAGCTGGCGGCGGGGTGTTTTCGCGATATGACCCGGGTGGCCAGCGCGGATGTGAGGATGTGGACTGATATCTGCCTGACCAATAAAAACGCCATAGCCAGCCAATACGAAAAATTGAGGATAATACTGGACGAAGCTATAGAACGCATCAAGGCGGGCGATGAACCATGGATAGAAGGATTTTTTACCAAAGCGCGGGATAAACGCGCAGATTTTGGTTTATCTTCGTCGGCAAAGGGAGAGGCTGAATAGGTTATGATAGTAAATGGTATGACAAAATCATTGCGGGGCACTGTCAACGTCCCCGGCGACAAATCCATTTCCCACCGCAGCATCATGCTGGGCGCGCTGGCGGAGGGGGAGACCTGCGTCAGCGGTTTTTTGCCCGGAGAGGACTGTCTGTCGACTATAGACTGTTTCCGGCGGCTGGGAGTGGATATAAAGCATAATGGCGACACTGTGAAAATAAAAGGCGTAGGCCTGTATGGTCTGAAAAAGCCGGAAAAATCCCTTTATGTGGGTAACTCCGGGACTACGATCAGGCTGATGAGCGGTATTTTGGCCGCACAAAACTTCATCAGCGCGATCGACGGGGACGAATCCATACGTAAACGCCCGATGAACAGGGTGATACAGCCGCTTTCCGCTATGGGGGCCCTTATCTTTTCCCAGGCCGGCGGAAGGGCGCCGCTGGTCTTCCGCCCGGCGGACGGTTTGTCCGGCGGTTTGCAGGAAATACAGGTAGCCAGCGCCCAAGTGAAGTCGGCCCTGCTTCTGGCCGGTCTGTACAGCAAAAATCCGGTGACGGTAAAAGAGCCTATGTTGTCGCGCGACCACACCGAGCGCATGCTGGAAGACTTTGGCGCAAAGCTGGTATATAACGATGACGGCAGTATAACTTTGCCGGTCGGGCAAAAACTCAAAGCCCGCACGGTCAAAGTGCCGGGGGATATTTCTTCGGCGGCTTTCATGCTGGCGGCGGCGGCCATTTGCCCAGGGTCGGACGTGACGGTAAAAAATGTGGGGCTCAACCCGACGCGGGCCGGCATCATCGAGGTGCTGCAAGCGATGGGCGCCGACATAACAATAGTAAAAACCGGCAAAGGAGCCGAGCCGGTAGGCGATATAACAGTAAAATACCGCCCGCTTAAAGCGACAAGTATGATAAAAAAAGCCATGATCCCGCGTTTGATCGATGAGATACCTATTATCGCCGTATTGGCGGCGACGGCCGAAGGCGTGACAGTGATCAAAGATGCGGGTGAACTCAGGGTAAAAGAATCCGACCGCATCAAGCTCATGGTGGATGCGCTCAAGAGTTTCGGGATAAAAGCCGAGGAACGGGAAGATGGGATGGAGATAACCGGCCAGACGCAGCCCTTTACAGCGGTGCGTGGCCTTGAGACCGCCGGTGACCACCGGCTGGCCATGTCTTTTGCCGTGGCCGGGCTTAGGGCGGAAAGCACAACTTTTTTTGCCAATGACAGTTGCATAGCGGTGTCTTACCCGCAGTTTGCCGCCCAGCTAGCCTGTTTGGGCGCGGATTTGAGAGAAGGGGTGTAATGTATGCTTAGGTTTTTGACGGCGGGCGAGTCACATGGACCGGCGCTGACGGTGATAGTGGAAGGTTTGCCCGCCGGGCTCAAAGTGGACGAAGAAGCAATAAATACTGCCCTGGCGCGACGACAGATGGGCTACGGCCGTGGCGGGCGCATGCAGATAGAAAAAGACCGGGCCAAAGTGCTTTCCGGCATAAGGTTTGGCCTGACTTTGGGCAGCCCGGTGTCCTTGCTGATAGAAAACCGCGACTGGGAAAACTGGCGGGAAGATATGTCGGTATTCGGGCCGCCGCGTAGTGACAAAGCGGTGAACAGGCCGCGCCCCGGCCATGCCGACCTGGCCGGCGTCTGGAAATACGGCTTTGCCGACGCCAGACCGGTGTTGGAGCGGGCCAGCGCCAGGAATACGGCGGCGCGTGTGGCGGCGGGAGCTGTGGCTGGCTGCCTGCTCGACGCTTTAGGCATAAATACGGCTTCGCACGTCAGAGGCATCGGCCCGGCTGTTCTGCCTGCCGACAAAAATCCCGGCGTTGCCGAGATCGCGGCGCGCGCTTATCATTCAGATGTTTTTTGTGTTTGCCCGGAGACTGCGGCTGCCATGCGCGGCGTTATCGACCAGGCCAAAGCCGCGGGCGACAGTGTCGGCGGCGTAGTGGAAGTGGTCGTAGAGCGGCTCATACCTGGCTTAGGCAGTTATGTACACTGGGACAGGCGGCTGGATGGCCTCTTGGCCCAGGCTGTGATGTCTATCCCGGCGTTCAAAGCGGTAGAGCTAGGCGAAGGGATCGTCGCCGCCTGTAATTTCGGCAGCCGGGTGCACGACGGGATAGTGCCGGAAAATGGCCTGGCGGCACGTGCCGGCAATAACGCCGGCGGGCTGGAGGGAGGCATGAGCAACGGACAGCCGCTGGTAGTGCGCGGCTTTATGAAACCGATACCTACTTTGACCACAGCGCTGCCTTCGCTCGACTTTACGACAGGCGAGGCGACCGCGGCCGCGGCTGAACGCTCGGACACCTGCGCGGCGCCGGCAGCGGCGATAGTGGCCGAAGCTATGGTAAAATGGGTGCTGGCGGCGGCGGTGGTGGAAAAATTTGCCGCCGATAATATGTGCGACCTTCTAGTTTCTGTGGCTCAATATAAAGACAGGTTGCGGCAAGGGGGTTGTGGGCCTTGCGATTGGTAGAAGTATCTTTAGGCGAACGCAGCTACAAGGTAGCTATAGCGGGCGACGCTTTTTCCGCCTGCGCCGATTTTATAGCCGGCGGCGGGTATTCGGCCAAGGCGTTGCTGGTCACTGATGAAATGGTGGACGGGCTTTATGCCGGCGCTTTTTTGCGCGAACTGGAAAAAACCCCACTGTCTATTGCAAAAATAGCCGTCACTGTGGGTGAAGAAGCGAAAAGCCTGGCTTGGGCGGAGAAGATTTATACGGTGGCCATAGAACATGGCCTGGATAGAAAGTCGCCGATAATAGCGCTGGGCGGAGGCGTAGTAGGCGATCTGGCCGGCTTTATAGCGGCCACTTATATGCGCGGCGTGCCCTTCATACAGGCGCCGACAACTCTCCTTGCCCAGACGGACTCCAGCGTGGGCGGCAAGGTGGCGGTCAACCACCCGGCCGGGAAAAATATGATCGGCGCTTTTTACCAGCCGGACGCGGTATTTGCCTCTACAGACGTATTGCGCACTTTGTCGGCGCGCGATTACGCTTCCGGCCTGGCCGAGGTAGTAAAGTACGCTTGCCTGGCCGGAGAAGAATGGCTGGAATTTTTAACAGTAAATATTGAGTCCGTGTTAAAGCGGGACAGCGGAGTGCTGGAAGAAATAGTCGCGCGCTGCTGCCAGTATAAGTCCGATATCGTAGCCGAGGACGAAAAAGAAAGCGGCAAACGCATGTGGCTCAATCTGGGCCATACTTACGGTCATGCTGTCGAAGCGGCCGGCGGGTTCAGCCTGTATACGCACGGCGAAGCTGTGGCGATAGGTCTCAATGGCGCCCTGCTGCTTTCTGAGGCCATGGGTTTTGCTTTGGCAGATAAAAGGGAACAGGTGTGCGGCCTTTTATCTTCTCTGGGTCTGCCGGTACAGGCTAAAGGCCTGAGCGCTGATAAGGTTTACAAAAATCTGCTGCACGATAAAAAAGCCCTTGACAGCAACCTACGCTGGGTGCTGCTGGAAAAAATCGGCGCCCCGATGGTCTCGCAAGACGTTCCTATTGATGTCGTGCGCCAGGTAGCGGGAAAAATCTTGCGCTGACATATATTGACAAACCGGCTACGGGCAAAGTATAATAATTTCGTTGCAGAATTTCGCAATGCGGAAATAGCTCAGTGGTAGAGCATCGCCTTGCCAAGGCGAGGGTCGCGAGTTCGAATCTCGTTTTCCGCTCCAGTAAAAAATCCCCCGGATAATCCGGGGTTTTATTTTTTTTCTAGTTTTATACGATATAAAAATAGGCAAGTTATCACAAAAGCCACTTTACTTGTCTTTAATGTGTATTTGTGTTATGATATTGTGAGCAGTCTGGAAAACCAGGTTTAGAATAAAAGGAGGCAGTTTTTTTTCATGAATGTAACAACTGAAAGGCTGGAAGACCATAAAGTTGCTTTAAATATCACCATCCCGCAGGCGGATGTCGCCAAGGCATTCGACCGTGCCTGGAAGAATATCTCCGCCAAGGTGACCATTCCCGGCTTCAGGAAAGGCAAGGCCCCGCGCAAGATCATCGAGCAGCGGGTCGGGCTTGAGGCTATCAAGGAAGAAGCGTTTGAACTTTTGGCCGGTAAATATTATGTAGAAGCCGTAGAACAGGAAAAAATAGAGCCTGTAAGCCAGCCTTCCGTGGATATCATCGTCATGGAAGAAGATCAGGACATGCAGTATAAAGTTACTGTGACAGTCAAGCCTGAGGTCGAACTGGGAGAATATAAAGGGCTCAAAGTGGAGAAAACCGTGCGCGAAGTCGCCGCGGCTGATATCGACGACGCCCTTGACAAACTGCGTGAGCGCAAGGCTCAAATGGTCGTGGCCGAAGGCGCCAAACTCGCCCAGGGCGATTTTGCGATCATCGACTTTGCCGGCTTTATCGACGGCCAGCCGTTTAGCGGCGGCGAAGGCAAGGGCTATCCCCTGGAGATCGGCTCGGGCAATTTTATCCCGGGTTTTGAAGAGCAGCTCATCGGCGCGGGCGCCGGGGAAGAACGCACAGTAAACGTCAGCTTCCCGGAAGAGTATTTTGCTAAAGAACTGGCCGGCAAGGCCGCCGAATTCAAAGTTACCGTGCATGACGTCAAACGCAAGCAATTGCCGGAATTGACAGACGAATTTGTCAAGGAAAACAGTACTTTTGCCACTGTAGAAGAGTGGAAAACCGACTGCAAAAAACGCTTTGAAGAAACCGCCGCGCGCAACGCCCAGACCGAATACGAAAACAATGTTATAAAAACGGCTGTGGAAAACGCCAAAGCTGACATTCCGAATGTGATGGTAGAGAACAAAGTTTCGGAAATAGTCGAAGATATGGCGGCCAACCTCAAAAGCCGCGGCCTGAATTTTGACGACTACCTTAAATACATCGGCAAAGACATAGCCGCGCTGCGTGAATCCTACCGCGAGAACGCCCTGGGCGATGTCCGTGCCGAGCTGGTGATGGACGCTATTATTAAAGTGGAAGACCTGAAAGTGGAAGCGGAAGAACTGGAAAAAGAAGTGGAAATGATGGCCGCCCAGTATAAAAGGCCGCTGGCCGAAGTAAAAAAAGCTTTAGTAAAATCAGGTAACATCGTAGCGGTAAACCGGGCCATCCTGCGCCGCAAAGCGGCAAGGCTGATACTCGACAGCGCTGCGAGAGAATAAGCAATAAAAAAACTAGCAAAGAAGGTGTATGTATGAGTTTTGTGCCAATAGTTGTTGAACAGTCGAACCGTGGTGAACGCGCATACGACATCTATTCAAGACTCCTTAAAGACCGCATCGTCTTCATTGGCGGGCCTATACACGACACTATGGCCAACCTGGTCATAGCGCAACTGCTCTTTCTTGAGTCGGAAGACCCGGACAAAGATATCCATCTTTATATAAATAGCCCGGGTGGCAGCGTGACCGCGGGCCTTGCTATCTACGACACTATGCAGTATATAAAACCGGACGTTTCCACTATTTGTATCGGTATGGCCGCCAGCATGGGAGCCTTGCTCCTTACGGCCGGCGCCAAAGAAAAACGCTACTCGCTGCCCTATTCGCGCATCATGATCCACCAGCCGCTGGGCGGTGCGCAGGGCCAGGCGACCGATATAGAGATACACGCGCGCGAGATTTTGCGCCTGCGCGATGTGGGCAATGAGATATTAGTCCGCCATACCGGGCAGTCGCTGGAAAAGATCCAGCACGATACTGAGCGTGATTACTTCATGTCCAGTGAAGCGGCGAAAGAATATGGGCTGATCGACAAAGTCGTTGAGCGGGGCGAGAAACCCGCTAAAGCGTAATGTCGCGGCGAGGTGAAAAGATATGATCAAATTCAATGGAGACGACAAAGGGCAACTCAAGTGCTCTTTTTGCGGCAAACTCCAAGACCAGGTGCGAAAGCTGGTTGCCGGGCCGGGCGTATACATTTGTGATGAATGTATCGAATTGTGCA
The DNA here is from genome assembly GCA_031552765.1 of Acidaminococcales bacterium. Lineage (GTDB taxonomy): Bacteria > Bacillota > Negativicutes > Acidaminococcales > JAISLQ01 > JAVBME01. The sequence continues at coordinate 87,335 of JAVBME010000005.1, forward strand.
ATGAAATAATAGCCGAAGAGTTGCAGGAACAGGCGCGCTCTCTTACCGGCCAGGCCGTACCTAAACCAAAAGAGATAAAAGCCATCCTGGACCAATATGTAGTTGGGCAGGAAGAAGCGAAAAAATCCCTCTCCGTCGCAGTATATAACCATTACAAACGCATAAACAACCTGTCTGAGGGCGGAAAATCCCTGGGCAAACGGGATAAAGCGGAAGAAGTAGAGCTGCAAAAATCCAACATCGTCATGCTTGGTCCTACCGGCTGCGGCAAGACCCTGTTGGCGCAGACGCTGGCCAAAATACTGGATGTGCCGTTTGCCATAGCGGACGCCACCTCTTTGACTGAGGCCGGTTATGTTGGCGAAGACGTAGAAAATATACTCTTAAAGCTTATCCAGGCCGCGGAGTTTGATGTGGAAAAGGCTGAACGCGGCATAATCTACATAGATGAGATAGACAAGATCGCCAGAAAATCGGAAAATCCGTCCATCACCCGAGATGTTTCGGGCGAAGGCGTACAGCAGGCCCTTTTGAAGATACTCGAAGGGACTGTGGCCAGCGTGCCTCCTCAAGGCGGCAGAAAACACCCGCACCAGGAATTTTTACAGGTGGACACCACCAATATCCTGTTTATTTGCGGCGGCGCTTTTGCCGGCATTGAAAACATCATCAGTAACCGCGTGGGTAAAAAGACCATGGGTTTCGGCGCTGATATCAAGAGCAAAAACGATGAGAAAAAAGAAGAAATGCTCAAATACGTCCTGCCGGAAGACCTTTTGAAATTCGGGCTCATCCCGGAATTTGTCGGGCGGTTGCCTGTGGTGGTGACGTTGGACGCTCTGGACGAAAACGCGCTCATCAGCATACTGAAAGAGCCGAAGAACGCCTTGGTAAAACAATACCAAAAGTTCTTGCATATGGATAACGTTGAGCTGGAATTCAGCGACGAGGCGCTTGCCGCCATAGCAAAGGAGGCGCTACGGCGTAACACCGGCGCCCGCGGTTTAAGATCGATCATTGAAAGCATCATGCGCAATGTCATGTACGAAGTGCCGTCGCGCGACGACGTGAATAAATGCGTGGTGACCGAAGAAGTGGTCATGCAGCACGCCGACCCTGTGTTGGTATGCGAGGGCAGTAAGAAGAAGAAAAAAGAAGCCACAGCATAAAAAAAGCGCAACAGGGGGAAAGAGTCTATGCTCTTTCCCCCTTGAAATCTTAAGCAATAGCTTTGTTTTTTGCATGTCGTACGGAAGGAGGAAGTGATATGAAACAGGGAATAATAAAGAATTACCCGCTTTTGCCGCTGCGCGGCCTTCTGGTATTTCCAGCTATGATCATCCACTTGGATGTCGGGCGGGAAAAATCCATCAAAGCGCTGGAAGCGGCAATGGTGCAAGACCGGTATATAATGTTGTCGACGCAAAAAGAGGCGCAGACCGACGAGCCCAGGCCTCAGGATATATATGAATTTGGCACGGTCGTAACAATAAAGCAACTGCTAAAACTGCCTGGCGGTACGATCAGGGTATTGGTGGAAGGGGTACACCGGGCGAAGATAGTAGAATTCATTGACGGCGAAAGCTATATGTCTGTCTCTGTCGAGGAATTCCCCGAAGAGAACGATAAAAGCGCCGAAGCCGAGGCTTTGAAGCGCATGGTCGTAGAACAGTTTGAACAATGGGTCAAACTAGGCAAAAAGATACCGCCCGATACTCTGTTATCTGTGTTAGGCGTAGAAGAAATAGGCCGCCTGGCCGATATCATCGCCGGGCATTTGTCGCTTAGCCTCGAAGACAAACAGCTTTTGCTTGACGCCGTCGATACGGTGGACCGGCTCAACCTTTTATGCGGTTTTCTCAGCCGAGAACTGGAAATACTCGAAATAGAAAAGAAAATATCCCAGCGGGTGAGGAAACAAGTAGAAAAAAACCAAAAGGAATATTACCTGCGCGAGCAGATGAAGGCGATAAATAAAGAACTGGGCGATAAAGACGGCAAAGCCGGCGAAGTGGAAGAACTGCGCCGCCGCATGGCTGGCCTGGAACTGGCTGAGGAAGTAAAAACCAAACTGGCCAAGGAAATAGACCGGCTGGAGAAAATGCCCGGCATGACGGCGGAAAGCGCCGTGGTGCGCACCTATATCGACATACTTTTAGAGTTGCCCTGGTCAGACTCTTCGGAAGACAACACAGATATAGACGCCGCGGAAAAAATACTCGACGAAGACCATTACGGTCTGGCTAGAGTCAAAGAGCGTATCATCGAACACCTGGCCGTGCGCTGCCTGACTGAAGAAATGAAAGGCCCCATCCTTTGCCTGGTCGGTCCGCCCGGCGTCGGGAAAACTTCTATCGCCAAATCAGTCGCCCGCGCCATGGGAAGGAAATTCACCCGCGCCTCGTTGGGCGGCGTGCGCGACGAAGCTGAAATCCGCGGCCACCGGCGCACTTATGTCGGGGCCCTGCCCGGACGCATCATCCAGGGCATGCGCAATTGCGGCAAGAAAAACCCGGTTTTCTTATTGGACGAAGTGGACAAGATGAGCAGCGATTTTCGGGGCGACCCTGGAGCCGCCCTGCTGGAAGTCCTCGACCCCGAGCAGAACAATGCCTTTAGCGACCACTATGTGGAATTGCCGTTCGACTTGTCCAAAGTGTTCTGGATAGTCACGGCCAATACCACCCATACCATACCAAAACCGCTCCTCGACCGTATGGAAATGATCTCCATTCCGGGTTATACGGAGGAAGAAAAGCGGCAGATAGCTATCAAATACCTTATACCCAAACAAGTCAAACTACATGGTTTAGCCGATGGGCTCATCAGCATTTCCGACCATGCCCTGCTTGGCATCATCCGCGACTATACGCGGGAAGCAGGCGTGCGCGAGCTGGAACGCTGCATTGCCGGCGTATGCCGTAAAGCGGCGAGGAAACTGGTAGGCAAGAAAAAGCGCAGCAAGGTAGTAGTCACTGCCGGCAATTTAAACGCGTTCCTCGGCATAGCTAAATACCACAATACCGATAAGCGCACCGCCGCAGAGGCCGGTATCGCCACTGGGCTGGCCTGGACCAGTGTGGGCGGCGAGGTGCTGGAGGTAGAGACTTCGGTGATAAAAGGCAAGGGCGAGCTTTTCCTCACCGGGCAACTGGGTAACGTTATGAAAGAATCGGCGCGCGCCGGTTATACCTATATAAAACGCCGGGCGCAGGAACTCAAACTGGCTGATGATTTTTACAAAGACCTTGACATACACATACACCTGCCGGAAGGCGCTATCCCCAAAGACGGCCCGTCGGCCGGCATCACTATGGCGACGTCCATGATATCCGCTCTTACCGGCCGGAAAGTCGCGGCCGACATCGCCATGACCGGAGAGATCACCTTGCGTGGGCGGGTGCTGCCGGTAGGCGGCATCAAGGAAAAAGTGCTGGCCGCTCACCGCTATGGCGTAAAACGGGTAGTACTGCCTGCCGCCAACAAGCGCGACCTGGAAGATCTGCCGGCCAATGTGAAAAAACGCCTGACCTTCCTGCCGGTCAGCCATATGGATGAAGTGCTGGCTTTGGCGCTGGAGAACAGTGATGCTTGACTGGGATTTCATCAAGGCAAAATATATAACCTCAGCCGTCCGCCCCGACCAGTACCCTGAAGGCGATATGCCGGAAATAGCCTTTATCGGCCGTTCCAATGTAGGGAAATCTTCCCTCATCAACTCTCTCTGCCGTAACAGGCGCCTGGCCAAAGTCAGCGGCTCGCCCGGCAAGACGCGTACGGTAAACTTTTTTGAAGTAGAAGCCAAGGCCGTCCGGGAAGAAGAGGTTTTGCGCGAAAAATTTTTCCTGGTCGACCTGCCCGGTTACGGCTTTGCTAAAGCCTCCAAAGCGGATAAAAAGCAGTGGTCGGAATTTATCCAGCTTTATATCACACAGTCTTCCCGTTTGCGGACGATATTTTTGCTTATCGATATCAGGCACGACCTGATGGCTAACGACCGGGAAGCTTTCCAGTGGCTGAACAGCATGCAGGCCCCGTTGGAGATAGTATTGACCAAGGCCGACAAAATATCGGCCAATGCCGCGGGCAAGCAAAGAGCCGCCATCGGCAGGGAGCTTGGCGTTAAAAGCGCCGCTATTTCGGTGCATTCGTCGGCCCACAATACCGGGCGGCAAGAACTGATGAACAAGATAATGGGTATTCTTTCCTAGAATTTTTGGGGTGTTTTTTATGATGCCAAATATACATATTATAAGGGCGGCCATGCTGCTGGCGGCTTTTGTCGCAGTATGGCTGTTTAAAGCACTGCACCTGCCTTTGCCCTGGCTGCTGGGGCCGATGGTCTCGACCGTCATCCTCAAACTGAAATATCCCGCGCAGGTAATATGCTCCGTCCGGTTCCGGAACCTTTTCCTTGTTCCTTTGGGTTATGGCATAGGCACGCACGTTACCCTCGAGGCTTGCCAGCAGATGATAAGCCAATCTTTGGGCATGATAGTGGCGACACTGTTTTCTATAGTTTTGAGCATAGCTTTTGCCTGGTGGACGGCACGCGCTACCGGCGTCAATATCGCCAGCAGCACTATCGGCAATATGCCCGGCGGCCTGACGCCAATGATACTCATCTGCGAAAACATACCGCAGGCGGACGTCAATATAGTGGTCGTGCTGCAATCCATGCGGCTGATGGGCACCATTTTTGCCGTGCCTTTCCTTGTACTCAACAGTGTGGGCGTAGCGCCCGATATTGCCGAACGCACTATGTCTGCCTTGTCCGACATCTATGCTTTGGCCCCGGCCTGGCAGCTTATACTCGTAGCCTGCGCAGGCGCGGCTATCGGCTACTTTATACACATGCCGGCCAACTTTCTTTTAGGGCCGATAATCTCGACCGGCATCTTTTCCATATACCTGGGCGGCCAACTGCCCGACGCGCCGCAATGGCTGGTGTCTATCGCGCAGATAGTGACGGGTATTTACCTGGGTACCTGTATCGACCCCTTCCAATTGGGCAAAAGCAGGAAACTTTTGCCTGTCGGCATAGCGGGTGTTGTGGGCATGATCGCCGGCAGCCTGGCTACCGGTTATATTTTGAGCCTGTTGTATGGTTTTAGCACAACCACCGGCTTTTTGGCGACAGCGCCGGGAGGCATAGCCGAAATGTGTATAACCGGCATGGTGCTGGGGGAAAATGTCCCTGTTATATTGGCTTACCAGCTTTTCCGCATGCTATTTTTGTGTTCGGTCATGCCTTTTTTGCTGCAATGGTATTTTACCAGGCATGTGAGCGCTGCGGGTTGATATTGACAGAAGCGGCGTCTATTGTTATGATTGGTAAAAATATACATATAAGGTGATGAACAGAAGGAGTAACCGGTACTTGCCTAAAGAGAGGGCGCCCGCGGCTGGGAGGCGTCCGGAGAAGGCCGGTGAAAGTCGTCTGTGAGCCGGCGGGCCGAAACAAGTCAAGCCCGCGCGTTTGAGGCGCGATAAGCCTTTTGAGCGGCCTTTGCCTGTGGCAAAGGAAGCAAGGTGGTAACGCGGATAGCCTCCGTCCTTGTAAGGACTGGAGGTCATTTTATTTTTTGGAGGAATATTATTATGGAAAAAAACATCCCTACTGTATATAACCCGGAGGAAGTGGAGAAAAAGTGGTACAGCTACTGGCAGGAGCGCGGTTTTTTCCATGCCGTGCCGGATGAAGAAAAGCAGCCGTTCACTATCGTCATCCCGCCGCCCAATGTTACCGGACAACTGCACATGGGGCATGCCACAGATAATGCCTTCCAGGACATACTAATCCGCTGGCGGCGTATGCAAGGTTACAGCGCCCTTTGGATGCCAGGAACCGACCATGCCGGCATTGCCACCCAGATAAAAGTGGAAGAAACCTTAAAAAGCGAAGAAGGGCTCAGCCGTTACGACCTGGGGCGGGAGAAATTCATTGAGCGCGTCTGGCAGTGGAAAGAAAAATACGGTGGGCAAATAACCAACCAACTGCGCCGGCTGGGCGCGTCCTGCGACTGGGAGCGCGAGCGCTTCACCATGGACGAAGGCTGCTCGAAAGCAGTGCGGGAAGTTTTCGTAAGTTTATATGAAAAAGGGCTGATTTATCGCAGCCGCCGCATTACCAACTGGTGCGTCAGCTGCCATACTGCCCTCAGTGATATCGAAGTCGAGCATGAAGAAAAAGGCGGGCGCCTCTGGCATGTGCGTTACCCTCTGGCCGATGACCCTACTACTTTTGTCACTATAGCCACCACCCGCCCGGAGACCATCCTCGGCGATACCGGCGTGGCCGTCAATCCGGCTGACGACAGGTATAAACACCTTGTCGGTAAAAATCTGGTTCTGCCGGTAGTGGGACGGGTAATACCCCTTTTTGCCGATGAATATGTCGATCCCTCTTTCGGTACGGGCGCGGTAAAGGTGACGCCGGCCCACGACCCGAACGATTTTGACATGGGCGTGCGCCACAACCTCGAGCAGCTTGTAGTCATCGACCAAAAGGGAGTGATGACCGAACTGGCCGGGGAATTTGCCGGTATGGAAAGATACGAATGCCGCAAGGCTCTGCTGTCTAAACTGGAAGAAGAAGGCTGCCTCGTCAAGACGGAAGAACACCAGCATGCCGTGGGGCAGTGCCAGCGTTGCGGCTCGGTGGTAGAGCCGCTTATCTCCTTGCAATGGTTCGTGAAGATGGAGGGTTTGGCTAAAGCGGCCATGGCCCCGGTGGAAGCCGGGCGGATAAAATTTGTCCCCGAGCGCTTTAACAAAATATACATGCATTGGATGGAAAATATCCGTGACTGGTGCATCTCCCGCCAGATCTGGTGGGGGCACCGCATCCCGGCCTGGTATTGCCAAAAATGCGGCAAGACGATAGTTGCGCGCGAGGATATTGCAGCCTGCCCGGATTGCGGCGGCGCCGCCGAGCAGGACGAAGACGTACTCGATACCTGGTTCAGTTCGGCGCTGTGGCCTTTTTCCACTATGGGCTGGCCGGACGAGACCGAAGAACTCAAATATTTTTACCCGACCAGCGTACTTGTGACCGGCTACGATATCATTTTCTTTTGGGTCGCCAGGATGATAATAATGGGTATGGAGTTTAAGAAAGAAATACCTTTCAAGCATGTCTTCATACACGGACTGGTGCGCGACGGACAGGGGCGCAAAATGAGCAAGTCGCTCGGCAACGGCATAGACCCCTTGGAAGTAGTGGAAAAATACGGCGCGGATACTTTGCGCTTTACCTTGATAACCGGCAACACCCCAGGCAACGACATGCGTTTTTATTGGGAGAAAGTGGAATCCAGCCGCAATTTTGCCAACAAGATATGGAACGCGGCGCGTTTCGCCCTGATGAACCTCGAAGATTACGACCCGGCGGCACAGACGGCGCCATATCAACTGGCCGACCGCTGGATACTGTCGCGTCTCAATGCGACCGTTGGCGAGGTGACCGGCCTTTTGGAGCGCTTTGAACTGGGTGAGGCGGCACGCCTTATTTATGAATTCATCTGGAATGAATTTTGCGATTGGTATATAGAATTGGTTAAGCCCCGCCTTTACAATAAAGAGCAGGCAGTCGAGCGGGCCACGGCGCAAAAGGTACTCTTGACCGTGTTGCACGACTCAATGCTGCTTTTGCATCCGGTCATGCCGTTTATTACGGAAGAAATATGGCAGTGCCTGCCGCATGAAGGTGACAGCGCGATAATAGCAAAGTGGCCGCAAGTCCGGGAAGGATTTTTGGACAACGCCAGCGAAGAAAGCATGCGGACGGTTATGGATATAGTAAAAGCTGTGCGTAACATGCGCGCCGAGATGAACGTACCGCCCGGCAAGAAGAGTGAAGTCATCTTGCAGGTGGCCGATAGCGCTTTACGCCGGGTAGTGGAGGAAAATGCCGCTTATATCAGAGGGCTGGCGGCGGCCGAACCTCTTTCGGTAGTGCCGGCAACGGCGGAAAAACCGGAAAACGCTATGGCGGCAGTGGTGACCGGCTGCGAGATATACCTTCCACTGCGCGGCCTGATCGATGTGGAGAAAGAAACACAGCGGCTGGCAAAGGAAAAGGCCAATTTTAGCAAAGAAATAGATCGTATCCGCGGTAAGCTGTCCAACCAGGGTTTTCTTGCCAAAGCTCCGCCTGAAGTAGTGGAAAAAGAAGAAGAGAAATGCCGCGAATATGAAGAAAAACTGGTAGCGGTCGAAGAAAGGCTTGTTTATCTAAAAACCCTGTCTTGACAATGTTTTTGTGAAAAAAATTGTGGAGAGTGACGTTATGGATTATACCGAAGCTTTAAACTATCTTTCTTCTCTGTCGCATTTTGGTATAAAACCCGGCTTGCAGCGCATGGAAAAACTTTTGGCCCAATTAGGCAACCCGGAAAAACAGTTGTATTGCATACATGTGGCCGGGACGAACGGTAAAGGCTCGGTAAACAGCATGCTGTCCGCTATCCTTACGGCCGGCGGCTACAAAGCGGGCAGTTTTACTTCCCCGCACCTGGTCAAGTGGAATGAGCGTATAGGCATCAACGGACAAGATATAAGCGATGAGAAACTGGCCGAAGTTCTTGGCGCAGTCAAAAAAGCAGTGGAAGATGCCGGGATGGATGACGACCCGCCCAGCCAGTTTGAAGTGCTGACTGCCGCGGCGCTGCTGTTTTTTGCCAGGGAAAAAGTTGATATCGCCGTCATAGAGGTCGGCTTGGGCGGCCTCTTGGACTCTACGAATATCATAAGGCCGCTTTGCTGCGTCATAACAAATGTCACTTTCGACCACATGGATCGCTGTGGCGAGACGATAGAAGAGATAGCAGAGCAAAAAGCCGGAATTATCAAGCAGGGCGTGCCGGTGGTCACGGCCGCTGAAAGTGTTGCCCTGTCAGCCATTATCGACAAGGCGGCGCCGGCTAAGGCGGAACTTTACGTATTGCGTAAGGATTTTATATCGGTATCTCTAGGCGGCGACCTGTACAGCCAGAGCTTTTTCTTTCGGCAGGGGGAATATGTGGCTAATTATACAGTGTCGCTGGGCGGCGACCACCAGGTGGCCAATGCCGCTTTGGCCGTTATGACGGCGCGCCTTTTGGCGGAAAGCTTCCCGGCTATTACTGATGATGTAATAAAGACTGGTTTACTGAGAGTAAACTGGCCCGGCCGTCTGGAAAAAATAAGCGACAGTCCGGAGATAGTACTGGATGGAGCGCACAACATTGCGGGCGCTATGGCGCTGCGTTTTGCTCTAAATAAATATCGGCCCGGCCGGCCGGTGGTTTTTGTTATCGGCATCATGCGCGACAAAGACGTAAAAGGCATAGTGGAAGAACTGCTGAAAGATGATGATGTTCTCATTGCCGTCCCGGCCGACGACTCGCCGCGAGCGGCGGAACCCGAACTGCTCGCGTCTTTTGCCGGGACAAAAAGCGAAATCTGCTGGGACGCCAAATGCGCGCTAAAGAGGGCGGGTGAGCTGGCCGGGCCGGACGGACTAGTCGTTGCCGCCGGTTCATTGTACCTTGTAGGTCAGATAAAAAGTTTATGGACAAAATCACATTAATTGATATAATATATGCGTACGTGAATAAGAATGCTGGTGGCGTTTAATGTATGATTGAAAATACTTGCCAAAATTATACACAGGGAAATTTCTGCAAATTGGAAAGCATAATCTGCCTGGTTTTAGCAGGAGTGGCTTTTTGTCTGCCTATTTTTCCTAAAGCGGCGTCATTTCTATTGGAGATGGGCGTGCTTTTGGCTTTGTGCGACAATGTGTTGGCCGGGCGTTTCAAGATGGCTATGCCGTTTTCTTTCCGCCTGCTGCTGCTTTTTGCCGCGCTGGCCGGCCTTTCCCTTTGGGCTTCGCCCAGGTTTTTTGAGAGTTTTTATAACTATAAGACGCTGATACCGCAATACGTATTTATTTACTGGCTCGCCATTTCTTACATAAAAACGCCGGCCCGCACTTACGGTATGTTGACGGCTGTGCTGGCGTCGGCCGCTTGTGTGGCCAGTTATGGCATATACCAGTATTTTTACGGCGGCGCTTTGGTAACAGCGGAGTGGGTAGACTCGGCCTATTTCCCGGCCCTCAAGAGCAGGGTGTTTTCAACTTTGGAAAATCCTAACATCCTGGCTTCTTTTTTAGTAACTACTGTCGCGCTTTGTGTGGGCGGCATCCTGGGCTGCGACCGTCTGCGGGTGCAAGCGCCTTTGACGGTGCTCATGGCAGTCTGTACCGTATGCCTTATTTTTACTTTTTCGCGCGGCGCCTGGCTCAGCATGTTGATAGTGCTGCTGGCGGCGGGAGTTATGTTCAGCAAGCGGTTATTGTTTCTTTTTAGCGGTGTTTTGGCTTTGGCTGCTTTTTGTATGAAAGACCTTATTATAAGCCGCTTTATTTCGGCCTTCCAGGGCGGCGATACCTCGTCGGCCTTACGGCGCGCCATATGGGAAAGCACCTGGGCGATGATCGAAGATTTCCCTTTTACAGGCATTGGCTGGAACGCCTACCAGTTTGTCTATCATAAGTATGATTTTTTTATAAATAACCCGGAAAACATCATCTACCACGCCCACAATATGTACCTGAACATCGCCGCCGAACTAGGCCTGCCCGGCTTGGCGGTATTTCTCCTGCTATTGGGTCTGCATTTTTATATGGCGGTCACTACTCTGCAAAAGGCTAAATCGCCTACGGCAAGAGCTGCGGCCATAGGTTTTTGCGCAGTGTTGTGCGGGGTAGTCGTGGGTGGTTTTACTGACTATACTTTGTTCAATATGCAGTTGGCATCGATCTTCTGGCTGCTCAACGGACTTACCTTCGCTTTGTGGCAACAAAATAAGACAGTAACAGACAACCGGTTTTAATCTTCTTAAAACAATAATAAAGCCCCTCCTGTTTTTTACAGGAGGGGTTTGTCATGTCGTCAAAAAACTTACCGGCGTATCTTCCGTGTTGCGTATAACGCATTTAGCTTCGCGATAAACAGTGGACATATCGATATGACTACTATCAACGCCATGATGGCGGAAAGGTTTTTTCTGACAAACGGCTGGCTGCCGAAAAAATAACCTGTTACCAGGAAAAGGAATATCCATAAAAAAGCGCCGGTAAAATTATAAAAAGCGAACGGCGCGGGACGCATCTTGGCGATACCGGCTACAAAAGGGGTGAAAGTACGCATGATGGGCATGAAACGGGTAACGACCAACGCCACGCCGCCGCGCCGTTCAAAAAACTCCATTGCGTCGTCAATGTTTTTCTTTTTTATAAAACGTTCGCTTTCTCTGTCGTATATTTTTTGCCCGACACGGTGCCCGATGGCATAATTTACTGTATTGCCCAGTACTGCGGCCGCGAACATTACGGCAAACAGCGCGAATATATTGGAATCGCCCAGCGCCGCCACGGTACCGGCGGCAAAAATGAGAGAATCTCCCGGTAAGAATGGTGTTACCACGAGACCGGTCTCACAGAAAATTACCAGAAACAAAGCCATGTATACTATAAAACCGTACTCCTGGAAATATTGGGCCAGATAAGTGTCCATATTTTGTAAAAACGCCAAAGCCCATTGAAAAATATCCACATCTTGCTCCATTAGATTATAATTTGAAAGGAAAACTTTCGATTATATCTTATCAAAATATGAGCCGCGCGACAACCGTTCTTTGGACTTTGCCAGTAGAGGGCGCACTAAAAGGCCCTGAGGGGAATTGCTATCATAAAAATTAATCGCCAGCATTTGATTTGTTTATAGATGTGCAGGGCACTTTGAAAAAAATTTTTTAAAAATAAAACAATGATTTTTGTATACATAATACTCTTGTAAAAAACTATGAAATTATTATTTTTGTATAGACAAATGTAAAACACATGCTATAATTAGTGGAAATAATTAGCAACTGTTGTGTTGAAAGTTATCGTATCGGAATTGATATATATAGGCCCCGCCTGTTTTTTTTGCTTTTTTAAAGCAGGATTTTGTGTGATTGCCACCGAAAATTGCTAATAAAAGTTACATTATTTTATTAGGCGGAAAATTTCGTGATCTGGCGATACAGGCAAAATATGGCAGCGTTTGGAGGGGACTTGATTTTGATGACAATCGGCGATGTACGGAAGATTTTAGGGGCCAAGGTGCTTTGTTGTGAGGAACTGCTTGACAAAACTATTGTTTATAATGCCTGCGGAGCAGATTTGATGAGCGACGTGCTGGCTTTTACCAAGGAACGAACGCTGCTTTTGACTGGCATGACCAATTTGCAGGTCATCCGTACAGTCGAGATAAGCGATTTGAGCGGAGTAGTATTTGTAAGAGGTAAGATGCCGCGTCCGGAAGTGTTGGAAGCGGCTGTCGAGCAGCATATCCCAGTCCTTATGACCGAGATGACTATGTATGAAGCGTGCGGGATGCTCTATAAAGAAGGGGTGCCCGGTTGTTCGCGCAATGAAGGAGTCGCATTGAATGCCTGAATTACACATGCATATGAACTACGATCTGGTGGCCGGTGATTTCGACCGCGCCGGAGAAGCGTCGAGCAAAATAAAAAAGACATTGCAGCAGATAGGCGTACCGCCTGATACTATCCGCCGCATTGCCATAGGTACATATGAAGCCGAGATGAACGTCATCATACACTCTCATGGCGGTACGGCCAAGGCGGAGATTTTTCCCGGCTACACGATTATCACATTGGAAGATAACGGTCCGGGAATTGCCGACATAGAGCTGGCGACCCAGGCCGGTTATTCAACTGCGCCCGATTATGTACGCGACCTTGGTTTTGGAGCGGGCATGGGCTTGCCTAACATGAAAAATTGTTCGGATGACTTTTCCATACAGTCGCAACTGGGCGTAGGGACAAAGATCATTATGAGGTTTGACCATAACAGCCGTACGGGCTGAAAACGTGTGGTGTGAAAATTGGACAACAGTTATTTTCATTCGGTAAAACTTGATAAGAGCGCTTGCAAGGGTTGCGTCACTTGCATAAAGTTTTGCCCCACCCAGGCCATACGCATCAGGGACGGCAAAGCTTTGATTATTGAGTCGCGCTGTATCGACTGCGGCGAATGTATCCGGCGCTGTCCGAACCATGCCAAAAGCGCCCTCACCGACAGTATTGAAAACCTCGGCAGGTTCAAGTTCAATGTGGTTTTGCCGGCGCCGGCGCTTTATGCTCAATTCCACCAGGATATTTCGCTGGAGAAAATTTTTGCCGCGCTGATAAAACTGGGCTTTAACGCTGTTTACGAAGTCGCCCTGGCGGCCGAATATGTGACCATGGAAATAGAACACTATATAAAAAACACGCCCGACTTGCCAAGGCCGACGATCTCGTCGGCCTGCCCGGCGGTCATCAGGATGATACAGGTAAAATTCCCGGCTTTGATAAAACACATCATCCCCCTGTCGTCGCCTATAGAGGTAGCGGCCACGGAAGCGAAAAGGCTTTTTTCCCAAAAGACGGGGCTGCCGCCGGAAGATATCGGCGTATGGTTTATCACTCCCTGCCCGAGCAAAGTCACCAGTATACGCCAGCCTGTGGGCGTCGAGTGCACCGATATTTCAGGGGCTATAGGGATATCGTCCATTTACGGCGAATTGCAAAGGATCATTGGCTCTATCGAGCCTGTCGACATAGAATTTGCCCGGGCCAGCTCTTACGGCATAGGCTGGGGTTACGCCGGCGGTGAAGTGCGTGCTACCGGCATAGTCAATTCACTTATCGTGCACAATGTGACGGAAGTTGTGGATGTGCTCGAACAAGTGGACATGGACAAAATGGACGACGTAGATTACATTGAGTGCCTGGCCTGTTCGGGTGGCTGTATAGGCGGGCCGTTGACGGTAGAAGACCGTTTTGTGGCGGAGAAAAACCTCAAGCTTCGTGTGCGCCGTATGCGCGACCGGGAAGATGGCGACCGCCAGAAGACGCTGGCGGGGCAGCAAGAACCTATGACCAGCAATTGGAAAGCGCGCCGGCTTAAAATAGAACCAAGGCCGATGATGAAACTGGACGACGACATAATGGTGGCCATGCAAAAGCTGGTAAAAATTGAGCAGCTCATTAAAGACTTGCCCGGTCTTGACTGCGGGGCCTGCGGCTCGCCAACTTGCGCTAGCCTGGCGGAAGATATAGTGCAAGGGCTGGCCAGCGAGACGGATTGTATCTTTAAACTGCGCCATATGGTAAACAACCTCGCGGAAGAAATGTTTAAATTATCTAAACAGACACCGGCGACGAAGACCAAGGAGTGATAATTGATGAATATTGACGAGGTAGTAAAAAGTCTTTCTTTGGAAGTGAAAACCCCTGTCCGCAATATGGACGTTCAGGTGGACGGCTGCTATGTTTCCGACCTCTTGAGCAATGTTATGGGCCAGACCGGTGAAGGGGTACTTTGGGTGACCATGCAGGGACACCCAAACATCGTGGCGATAGCGTCGCTATTGTCCCTTTCGGGCATCATAGTGGCGGGCGGCGCGCCGATAGAACAAGAGACGCTCAATAAAGCGGCGGAAAATGATGTGACGGTTATGGCGACAGACAAGTCTTCTTTTGAAGTGGCGGGGCTGCTTTACCAGCTAGGCGTAAAGAGCGCCAAAAAGTAATGGCTGACTGGCTGGCCGACCTTCATATCCACTCGCTCTTGTCGCCTTGCGCCGATATCGAGATGACGCCTCACCATATAGTAAGAAGGGCTGGGGAAAGCGGAGTAAACCTTTTGGCTATAACCGACCATAACGTATCGGCCAATGTTTTGCCTGCTGTCAATAAGGGGCAGGAATACGGCGTGGTCGTGTGGCCAGGGGTGGAGGTCGAGTGCCAGGAAGGCGCTCATATAGTAGTATTGTTCGATGGTATGAGAAAGCTCAACTCTTTTCAGCAGCTTATCGATAAGAATATGTCTGGTTTGCAAAACAATCCGGAAAAATTTGGCGGGCAGTTTGTCGTAGATGAAAATGATGACTTTGTCCGGGAGGAAGAGCGACTGCTTTTAGCGCCGGTAAATCTTTCCGCCAGCCAAGTAGTGACGGCGGTGGATGATATAGGCGGTATATGCGTGGCTGCGCATATCGACAGGCCATCGTACAGCCTTTTGACTTACCTAGGGTTTCTCCCGCCGGACGCCGGCTTTGCGGCGGCGGAGATTTCCCGGCACTCACTAAAAGAACTGACCGAAAAGAAGCTTAGCCCTCTAATAAGCAACTTACCCTACCTCACTAATTCTGACGCCCATACCATGGAGGAATTCCTTTCCGGGCCGAAAAATCTCCTCGTTATGGAGGAGCCGACCATTAAAGAGTTCAAATTGGCCCTGATGTGTTCCGGCGGGCGTAGGATAGAGGCAGGCAAGTTTATAGCAGGCTGAGTAGTTTATATAGATAAAACTTTAATTTTGGAGGTTTTTAATTCATGACTCAAGGAACATGCTGCTGCAATGGGCAGGGCAAAACGGATTTCACAGAATTGGACGTTATTTTGGAGAAGTATAAGAGTCAAAAAGGGGCGCTTATACCTATCTTGCAGGCGGCGCAGAACGTATACGGCTACCTGCCCAAAGCGGTAGTCGAGCGGATAGCTGAAGGCGCCGGCACGCCGGTAAGTAAGGTGTACGGCGTGGTGACTTTTTATTCGCAATTTCACCTCAACCCGCGCGGGCGCAATATTATCAGGGTGTGCCAGGGCACGGCCTGCCATGTGCGCGGCGGCAAGAAAATACTGCAAAAACTGGAAGAACAGCTGGCGATAAAAGCTGGCGAAACCACTGAAGACCTGCGCTATACTCTGGAAACGGTCGCCTGTATCGGCGCTTGCGGCTTGGCGCCGGTGCTGATGATAAACGACGATACCCACGGCCGCTTGACGCCGGAATCTTTAGCGGGAATTTTAGGCAAGTACGAGTAATTTTTATGCGCGATTTATCACTTCATATAATCGACCTAGTGCAAAACTGTGTAGAAGCAGGGGCTAAAAAGGTCTGCCTGACACTGGAAGAAGACCTTTTGCACGACCGGCTGGTGATAACCGTGGAAGATGACGGACGCGGCATGGACCAAGAAATGCTGGCCAAGGTGAAAAGCCCTTTTGTTACCAGCCGCAAGACGCGCGACGTCGGCCTCGGCATACCTCTCATCGACATGTCCACAAAAAGCGCGGGCGGCGAGCTGATAATAACGTCGGAGCCCGGCAAAGGCACGAAAGTCGTGGCCAGTTACCGGCACAGCCATATAGACAGGCCGCCTCTGGGCGATATAGTAACGACAGTTAAGATAATCGCCATAAGTTATCAGAACATATCTTTTCATTATGAACACAGGAAAAACAGCGCCGTATTCATTCTGGATACAGATGAAATGCGGGAGATTTTAGGCTGCGACGCCGACTTTAGCGCAGGTGAGATCCGGGACTGGCTGGATGAGTATTTGCGCGAAGGTTTGGCCGGGCTGGATAAAAATGGAGGAAAAGATACATGAAATCTTTAGAAGATTTGAAAAAACTCAAAGAAAAACTGCAAGCGGATACCAAACTGCGCGATGCCGATGGGATAAAGGTCATAGTGGGGATGGGAACATGCGGTATCGCCGCCGGAGCGCGCGAAGTCATGGCCGCCCTGATGGACGAGGCGAAAAAGCGTAATCTCAATGACGTATCCTTCCAGCAGACCGGCTGTATCGGCATGTGTGAAAAAGAAGTGCTGGTCGACGTCGTAAGGCCCGGCGAAGCGCGTATAACTTATGGCAATATCAAAGCTTCCGACGCCGCGAAGATAATCGCCGAACATGTGGTAAACGGCCGCATCGTGGAAGAGCTCGTAGTAGCAAAGCTGGTCTGACATAATCTTGGGGAAGAAATAGTGTTGACTATGGAGGGAAAAAAATGCAACATATAAGGGCGCATGTGCTGATATGCGCAGGCACGGGCTGTGTTTCGTCCGGCTCAAAAAAAGTACAGGAAAAATTTGAAACAGAAATAACCGCCAAAGGTCTGGCGGATGAAGTGAAAGTAGTAGAAACCGGCTGCCATGGTTTTTGTGAAATGGGGCCGTTGGTCATCGTTTACCCGGAAGGCACTTTTTATGTAAGGGTGCAGCCGGAAGACGTACCGGAAATAGTGGAAAACCATCTGTATAAGGGCCGTATAGTGGAAAGGCTGCTATACAAAGAGCCGATGTCACAAGAAAGCGTTCCCAGTTACAGCGAAATAAACTTTTACCGCAAACAGCATCGCTTGGTATTGAAGAACTGCGGCCATATAAATCCTGACAGCATTGAAGAATACATCGCTGCCGATGGCTATGCCGCGCTCGGCAAGGCGCTTACCCAAATGACGCCGCAGCAAGTGGTGGAAGAAATAAAAAAATCCGGCCTCAGGGGACGTGGCGGCGGCGGCTTTTCAACTGGTATGAAATGGCAGTTTGCCAGCCAATCGCCGGGCCCGAAAAAATACGTGGTCTGTAATGCCGATGAAGGCGACCCCGGCGCTTTTATGGACAGGAGCGTTCTTGAAGGCGACCCGCACCGCATCATTGAAGGCATGGCCATCTGCGGCTATGCTATAGGTGCAGATGAAGGCTACGTCTATGTGCGCGCCGAATACCCCCTGGCCATCAAACGCCTCAGGAATGCTATCGAGCAGGCTGAAGCAATGGGCCTTTTAGGTAAAAATATTTTTGACAGTGGCTTTGACTTCAAACTGAATATCAAAGAAGGCGCCGGCGCTTTTGTCTGCGGTGAAGAAACAGCGCTTTTGGCTTCCATAGAAGGCGAACGCGGCATGCCGCGCCCACGCCCGCCTTTTCCGGCGGTATCCGGCCTTTGGGGCAAACCGACCAACATAAATAACGTGGAAACATTTGCCAATGTTCCCAACATAATAAGCGCCGGCGCGGACGAATATATAAAAATAGGCACGGAAAAATCGCGTGGTACCAAGGTATTCGCCCTGACCGGCAAGATAAACAATACCGGCCTGGCCGAAGTGCCTATGGGTATAACTATGCGCGAGATCATCTATGATATCGGCGGCGGCATAGTCGACGGCAAAAAGTTTAAAGCCGTACAGATTGGCGGTCCCTCCGGCGGCTGTCTGCCGGAAGAACTTTTGGACCTGTCTATCGACTATGATTCGTTGACCGCGGCCGGCGCCATGATGGGCTCGGGCGGCCTGGTCGTCATGGACGAGACCACCTGTATGGTCGATGTGGCCAAATTCTTTTTGAATTTTACCCAATCGGAATCCTGCGGCAAATGTACTCCCTGCCGCGAAGGCACCAAACGCATGCTGGAGATACTCACCCGCATCACCGAAGGCGAAGGGCAGGAAAGCGATCTGGCCCTACTTGAGGACTTGGCTTACAGCATAAAACAGACCGCGCTCTGCGGCTTGGGGCAGACCGCTCCCAATCCTGTTTTGAGCACCCTTAAATACTTCAGGCATGAGTATGAGGCGCATATACAAGAACAACGTTGCCCGGCCGGCGCTTGTACGGCCCTGGCTTCCTACGTGATAACAGACGCCTGCCGCGGTTGCGGCCTGTGCAAGAAGGCCTGCCCGGTAGACGCCATAACCGGCGAACCAAAAGGCAAGCACGTAATAAATGCCGAAATCTGCATCAAATGCGGCCTCTGCCAGTCCAAATGCCCGTTCAAAGCGGTAATGGCCGGCTGATTGTCGGGAGTATTGAATAAAGGAGCGTTAAAACGATATGGAAATGGTCAACGTTACGATAGACGGCAAAACGATCAGCGTAAATAAGCAAGCTACCGTTTTGCACGCCGCCCGCAAGGCCGGCATAAAGATCCCTACTCTTTGCTACCATCCCGAGCTGCGGCCGGAAGGAGCCTGCCGCATCTGCGTTGTCGAGGTGGAAGGCGCCAGGAGTCTTGTCGCTTCCTGCGTATACCCGGTCAATGAAGGCATGGTGGTGCGGACGAATACCGCTGCGGTAAGGCGTGCGCGTAAGACAGTGGTGGAATTGATACTGGCCAACCACTCTAAAGACTGTCTGTCCTGCGCGCGCAACCAGAACTGTGAATTGCAGGAAATATCCGCCGAGGTAGGCGTCAGGGAAGTGCGTTTCGAAGGGGAACGCAAACTGCACAAACTTGATAACAACAACCCCTCGCTGGTGCGCGATAATGAAAAATGCATACTGTGCGGGCGCTGCATCAGGGCCTGTTCCGAACGCCAGGGTACGCATGTTTACAGTTTTGTCAACCGCGGTTTTGATACTACCGTCGCGCCCGCTTTTGAAGTAGGCCTCGACCAGGCGCCCTGTACCTACTGCGGGCAATGCAGCGCGGTCTGCCCGACCGGCGCTATTGTGGAAAAAGACGACACGGACAAAGTATGGGCGGCGCTGTCCGACCCGACCAAGCATGTAGTGGTGCAGACTGCCCCATCGGTAAGGATAGGCCTCGGCGAAACGCTCGGCATGGAGCCGGGCAGCGTTGTGACCGGAAAAATGGTGGCGGCTCTTCGCCACATGGGATTTGATAAGGTATTCGACACGGATTTTTCCGCCGACCTTACCATCATGGAAGAAGGCTCGGAATTGATACACCGCTTGAAAAATAACGGCAAACTGCCGCAGATAACATCCTGCAGCCCGGGCTGGGTAAATTTTGCCGAAATAAAATACCCCGACCTGCTGGAGCATCTGTCCACAGCCAAGTCGCCGCAGCAGATGTTCGGCGCTTTGGTAAAGACCTATTATGCGGAAAAAAGCGGTGTCGCCCCCAAAGATATAGTATCAGTGTCCGTCATGCCCTGCACGGCGAAAAAGGCCGAAGCGGTTCGTCCGGAAATGAACTCCAGCGGTTACCGCGATGTCGACTATGTAATAACGACCCGCGAGCTTGGCCGCATGATCAGGGAAACTGGTCTTGATTTTGCCAAACTCAAGGAAGAAGAGTTTGACACTCCGATGGGCATCAGCAGTGGCGCGGGCGTTATTTTCGGCTCTACCGGCGGCGTCATGGAGGCTGCTTTGCGGACGGTTTACGAGGTGCTTACCGGGACAGAACTTGGCGTCATCGACTTTAAAGCGGTGCGCGGCCTTGAGGGCTTCCGGGAGGCGACGGTGAATATTGCCGGCATTGACGTCAAGGTAGCGGTGGTACATACGCTGGTGGAAGCAGATAAGATAATGCAAAAAGTGCGCGAAGGCAAGGCCGACTACCATTTTATAGAGGTCATGGCTTGTCCGGGCGGCTGTCTTGGCGGCGGCGGCCAGCCCATACCGGTAGACAGGGAAATACGGCTCAAGCGCCAGGCGGCTATTTATGATTGTGATGCCAGCATGGCGATACGGAAATCGCACGAAAACCCGGCTATTAAAGAACTTTATGATACATGGCTGGGTCAGCCGATGAGCGAGAAAGCCCACCATTTGCTTCATACCCATTACCATGCCCAGCATAGGGGCTGACTAGTTAAAAAAAGGCGGAATTTTTTCCGCCTTTTTCTCTTTTTGTGCTGGCAATTAATTTAGATTTCTGTTAAAATAAAAAGGTCACAAGATTTAGAAATAAGAAATTACAAAGATTATGTAAAAAATATTTCGAAAATTATATTTTACAGCAGGAAAACAGCATCTTGTAGCGAATATATATTAACATACTCGCTATAAGAATAAAGCCGAATTATGCATGCTCTTTTTCTCAGCTGATACAATTTACAAAATGAATAAGGCCATCTACGGCATACGGACTGAAAAAGCATG
Organism: Acidaminococcales bacterium; assembly: GCA_031552765.1. Taxonomy (GTDB): domain Bacteria; phylum Bacillota; class Negativicutes; order Acidaminococcales; family JAISLQ01; genus JAVBME01. The sequence continues at coordinate 108,084 of JAVBME010000005.1, forward strand.
CTTTTTTGGAAAATATGTTGGCGACAGTTTACGGCTTGGTCCCTTCCGAGACCCGGGCGATTAGTGAGCTGGCACTTGGTGTATTGAATCCGCATAATTGCTTATTAGTAGGTTCATTTCTGGGTGGCTGGCTTTTTTATTTTCTTTTGGCTGTTGAACGAAGAATTTTCTGGTACGCCCGTTTTTGCGGACGCTATCAAAAGATATAAATTTTAAGGAGGACTTAGAAGAATGATTGAAATTCGTGATCGCATTCGAAACAAGGCCTTGCATGCCAAGATTACGACTGCCGAAGCTGCGGCGGCGATGATCAAAGACGGCATGAACATTGGCGCCAGCGGCTTTACCCCCGCCGGCTATCCGAAAGCCGTGCCTTTGGCCATGGCGGAAAGAGCCAAAAAAGAGCCTTTCCAGATCAACCTCTGGACCGGCGCGTCTGTAGGTAAAGAACTTGACGGCGCACTAGCTGAAGCCGGCGTTATCAAAAAACGCCTGCCTTACCAGACCAACGACGCTTTGCGTAAATCTATCAACAGCGGCAAAGTCCAATACCTTGACCTGCACCTGAGCCACGTGGCTCAAATGTCCCGTTATGGTTTTTTGGGCGGCGAAGTTGACATAGCAATAGTCGAAGTTTGCGCTATCACCGAAGACGGCGGTTTGGTACCGACTACTTCCGTCGGCAACACTCCTTCTTTCATACAGAGCGCCAAACATGTCATAGTAGAAGTAAACGTCAGCCAGCCGTGCGAACTCGAGGGCATGCACGATATATACATCCCGCTTGATCCTCCGCACCGTCAGCCTGTGCCTATAGTCAAATCGGACGACCGCATCGGCACGACTTATATCCCTTGTGATCCCAGCAAAATAATCGCTATCGTTCCCTGCGACATCATCGACGGCACCCGCGATCTGGCGCCCATTGACGACGACGCCAAAGCCATGAGCGGCCACTTGATCGAGTTTTTGAATAATGAAATCAAACAGGGCCGTTTACCGAAAAACCTCCTGCCGCTGCAATCCGGCGTAGGTTCGGTGGCTAACGCCGTTATCTCCGGCCTGGTATCCTCGCCGTTTGAAAACTTGTCGGTTTATACCGAAGTTATCCAGGACGGCATGTTTGACCTGATCGACGCCGGCAAACTAGTCGTCGCTTCCGGTACTTCACTTAGCCCGTCTCCCGGCGCTTTGAAGAAATTCTATGCCGATATCAAAAAATACTGCCCGAAGCTTATCTTAAGGCCTCAGGAAATCGCCAATAGCCCTGAAATGGCCCGCCGCCTCGGCGTCATCGCCATGAACACAGCTATCGAATTCGATATCTTCGGCCATGTAAATTCCACCCACACTGTGGGTACCAAAATGATGAACGGTATCGGCGGCTCCGGCGACTTTGCCCGTAACGGCTACCTGACCTTCTTCTTTACCAACTCGGTCGCCAAAGGCGGCGCCATCTCGTCTGTCGTTCCCATGTGCTCGCACATCGATCACACCGAACACGACGTCGATGTATTCGTCACCGAACGCGGCGTAGCGGACGTTCGTGGCCTTAGCCCGAAAGAACGCGCCCGCGTCATCATCAAGAACACTGCGCACCCTGATTACCAGCCGATCTTGATGGATTATCTCGAAAGAGGAGAAAAAGCCACTGGCTTTGCTCATACACCCCATCTTATCGATGAGGCGCTTTCATTCCATACCCGGTTTATGCAAACCGGCAGTATGAAGAAGTAAAAGGAGGATTTTGAGAATGGCAAATGACAATCTAAAAGCCGGGATGCAAGAGTACACCGCGTTGGTGGAAAAAACTCTTGCCAAAGCTCCCGAGCGCACCAATCTGGAGGTAAACAGGCTTTACACTCCGCTTGACTTAGCTCAAGATTTTGATTATTCAACCCATCTTGGCTTCCCCGGCGAATACCCCTTCACCCGTGGTGTTCAGCCGACCATGTATCGCGGCCGTGTCTGGACCATGCGTATGTACGCAGGTTTCTCTACTGCCGAAGAATCCAACAAACGCTATCGTTACCTGCTCGAGTCCGGCGGCACAGGCCTCTCCTGCGCCTTTGACCTGCCGACCCAGATCGGTTATGACTCTGACGATCCGATTTCCGAAGGCGAAGTCGGTAAAGTTGGCGTTGCTATAGACTCCCTGCGCGACATGGAAATACTCTTTGATCAAATTCCTCTCGATAAAGTTTCCACTTCCATGACCATCAACGCCCCGGCCTCCGTTCTTTTGGCCATGTATATAGCCGTTGCTGAAAAGCAAGGCATAGGCGCTGATAAACTTACCGGTACCATCCAAAACGATATACTCAAAGAATATGCCGCCCGTGGTACCTATATATTCCCGCCAAAACCTTCCATGCGTCTTATCACTAATATTTTCGAATATTGCGCCAAAAACGTACCGCAATGGAATACCATTTCCATTTCCGGTTACCATATCCGCGAAGCCGGTTCGACCGCCGCGCAGGAAATCGCCTTCACCATCGCCGACGGTATCGCTTATGTAGAAGCGGCCATCAAAGCCGGTATGGACGTAGACGCTTTCGCCGGCCGTCTGTCCTTCTTCTGGAACGCTCACAATAACGTGCTGGAAGAAGTTGCGAAATTCCGCGCTTCCCGCCGCGTATGGGCCAAGGTCATGAAAGACCGCTTTGGCGCGAAAAAAGCCAAATCCCAAATGCTGCGCGTACACACCCAGACCGCCGGTTCCATGCTGACTGCGCAACAGGTTGACAACAACATCGTCCGCGTTGCCCTTCAGACTGCCGCGGCCGTTATGGGCGGTACCCAGTCCCTGCACACTAACTCCAGAGATGAAGCGTTGGCTCTGCCGACCGAAGCCTCCGTGCAAATAGCCCTTCGCACCCAACAGATCGTTGCTTACGAAAGCGGCCTTGCCGACACCATCGATCCGCTGGGCGGCTCTTACTATGTAGAAGCTCTCACCGACAAGATCGAAGCCGAATGCTGGGAGTACATCAAGAAAATAGATGAACTCGGCGGCGCACCGACTGCTATCGAGCACGGTTATATCCAAAAAGAGATCCAGGAAAGCGCCTACAAATGGCAAATGCAAGTTGAAAAAGGCGAGCGCGTCATCGTCGGCGTCAACAAATTCCAGGTCAAAGAAGAAGCTCCGAAGAATCTCCTGCGCGTAGATGCTTCGGTTGGCGAACTGCAAAAACAGAAACTTGCCAAACTGAGAGCTGAACGCGACAACGCCGCTGTAGACAAAGCTCTTGACGCTCTCGAGGCTGGCTGCAAAGACGAAAGCGTCAACCTGATGCCGCTTATCCTGGCAGCTGTAAAAGCCTACGCGACCGAAGGCGAAATCTGCAACCGCATGCGCAAAGTATTCGGCGAATACAAAGCCGCGACAACTCTGTAAGAGAGATTTAGGGAGGGACTATAAATGGATAAACGTATTAGAGTATTGGTGGCCAAACCAGGCCTTGACGGCCATGACCGCGGCGCCAAAGTAGTTGCCCGCGCGCTTCGCGACGCCGGCTTTGAAGTTATTTACACAGGCATTCGTCTTACCCCGGAGCAGATCGTTGAAACCGCTCTTCAAGAAGACGTAAACGTTATCGCCCTGAGCTTGCTCTCCGGCGCGCACAACACCCTGTTCCCGAAAGTTATTGAACTTTTGAACGCCAAAGGCTTGAAAGACGTTCTGACCATCGGCGGCGGCGTTATTCCTGATGCCGACATCCCTGGCCTCAAAAAGGCTGGCGTGTCCGAAATATTCACCCCGGGCACCCCGACCGGCAAAATCGTCGAATTCATCAAAGCCAACGTAAAATAATATTCTATAAAAGAGCGTATCTAGCAGCCAGGGTCTCCTGGCTGCTAGACTGCGCCTCACACATAGGACAAGAATCCGCAAGGCGGTGTAAGGAATGAATATTGTTGAAGGTGTATTGAATAAATCAAGGCTGGCGGCCTCGCGGGCTATAACCGCTGTGGAAAACGAATATGATGAAGCAGTAGACATCATGTGTCAGCTTTACCCTCATACTGGCAATGCATATGTCATTGGTATAACCGGGCCACCGGGCGCGGGCAAGAGCACTTTGACGGATAAACTGGCCAAAGAGTACCGCAAACGCGGCAAGACAGTCGGTATAGTCGCTATCGACCCGACCAGCCCGTATTCTGGCGGCGCCATCCTGGGCGACAGGATCAGGATGACTGATATATGCATGGATGAAGGGGTCTTCATCCGCAGTATGGCTACACGCGGCAGTCTGGGCGGTTTGTCGCAGAAAACTGCCGATGCAGTGAAAATATTGGATGCCTTTGGTTTTGACATCATAATCATTGAAACTGTAGGTGTTGGACAGTCTGAAGTTGACATAGTCAAAACAGCGGATACCACTATGGTCGTGATGGTGCCAGGCCTTGGCGACGATATTCAGGCCATAAAAGCCGGTATACTTGAAATAGGCGATCTTTTTACTATCAATAAAGCTGACCGGGAAGGCGTGGAAAAGGTCCACATCGAAATCGAAATGATGTTGGAACTTAATCCGAAAGCTGAAGGCTGGAAGCCGCCGATCAACCGTACTGTTGCCAGTAAAAATGAAGGAATTGTCGAGGTGGTTGATTCCATTGAGGAACATGCCAAGTACCTCAAAGACACGAAAGAGTTGGCGATGCGCCGGGCTGAACGCATAAAAACCGAGCTGGTGGCCATGCTAAATGACAAAGTAAATCGCCATATAATGGAAACCATTGTAAATGCGTCGGATTTTGAAACAACAGTATCGAGTTTGCAAAAACGTGAAACCGACCCATATTCGGTAGCGGATAATATTGTTTGCAAAATCATCAAGTAGTATAATATAATACTTTTTAGCTAGTACTTAAAATTAGGAGGTAAAAATCATGTTTAAAGTGCTCCATATTGATCATATTGGTATTGCGGTCAAAGATTTGGCTGCGACAAAAGATTTTTACACCAAAATGCTTGGTGTCAGCTCCACCCAGCCGGACGAAACTGTAGAGGAACAAAAAGTAAAAGTTAGCTTCTTTAAAATGGGCGACGCTGAACTGGAATTTTTGGAATCCACTGCTCCGGACGGCCCGATAGGCAAATTCATCGAGAAAAACGGCGAAGGCATCCAGCACATCGCTTTGATGGTAGATGACATCCGTGCCGCTTTGGCCGACCTGAAGGCTGCCGGCGTACGCCTTATCGATGAAACTCCCCGCTATGGCGCGGGCGGCAAAGAAATCGCCTTCCTGCACCCGAAAGCTACCGGCGGCGTTCTTCTCGAGCTGTGCGCCCCTAAGTAAGCAGGTGACAGTATAGTGAATATGCCCATAGGGTGTATATAGATGTCTAGATAAAGTATGGAGGTGCACTAATTTGTCCACTCAACAAAGAATTGAGGATATGCAAAGACGTTCGGCTAAAATAATTGCGGCCGGCGGCCCCAAGCGTGTTGAAAAACAACACGAGAGCGGTAAACTGACAGCGCGCGAAAGGATCGGCATCCTGCTTGACGAAGGCAGTTTTGTTGAACTAGACCGCTTTGTCGCCCACCGCTGCACCAACTTCGGCCAAGATAAAAAAGAACTGCCGGGTGAAGGCGTAACCACCGGTTATGGCACGATCGACGGCCGTCTGGTGTATGTATTTGCCCAAGACTTTACTGTTGAAGGCGGTTCCTTGGGTGAAATGCATGCGGCGAAAATCGTCAAAGTACAAAATTTGGCGCTCAAAATGGGTGCGCCTGTTGTCGGCCTCAATGATTCCGGCGGCGCCCGCATTCAGGAAGCTATCGACGCACTAGCCGGTTATGGCAAGATCTTTTTTGCCAACACTATCGCCTCCGGCGTAGTTCCGCAAATCTCCGCCATCATGGGTCCTTCGGCCGGCGGCGCGGTTTACTCTCCTGCTTTGACCGACTTTATCTACATGGTAAAAAATACCAGTAAAATGTTTATCACCGGTCCGGAAGTAGTTAAGTCTGTTACCGGCGAAATCGTTACCCAAGAACAACTGGGCGGCGCAATGACGCACAACCAGACCTCTGGTGTTGCGCACTTTGCTGCGGAAAATGACGAAGACTGCCTCAAACAGATTCGTTACCTCCTCAGCTTCCTTCCGAGCAACAACATGGAGCCTGCTCCGATAGTTGAAACCGGCGACGACCCGATGCGTATCGATGAAGGCCTCAACACCTTGTTGCCGGACAACTCCAACCAGGCTTATGATATGAAAGACGTCATAAAGAGCATAGTGGACAACGGTGAATTCTATGAATCCCAACAATACTATGCGCAAAACATCATCACCTGTTTTGCCCGCATGGACGGACAAACTGTCGGTATAATCGCCAACCAGCCGAGAGTAATGGCCGGCTGCCTTGACGTTAACGCCTCCGATAAATCTGCCCGTTTCATCCGCTTCTGCGACGCCTTCAACATCCCCTTGTTGAACCTTGTAGACGTACCGGGCTTCCTCCCCGGCGTAAACCAGGAATACGGCGGCATCATCCGCCACGGCGCGAAAATGCTCTATGCCTACTCAGAAGCCACTGTTCCTAAAATCACTATGGTTACCAGGAAAGCTTATGGCGGTTCTTATCTTGCCATGTGTTCGCAAGATCTTGGCGCCGACCAGGTCATCGCCTGGCCGACATCCGAAATCGCTGTTATGGGCCCTGCCGGCGCAGCCAACATCATCTTCAAAAATGATCCTGACGTACAAGCTAAAACCGACAAGTATGTGGAAGATTTTGCCACGCCATACCAAGCGGCAGTACGCGGTTTCGTCGATATGGTCATTGAGCCGAAAGATAGCCGTCCGACTATCATCAATGCGCTTCACATGCTGGAATCTAAACGCGAGACCCGTCCGTCCAAACGTCACGGGAACATTCCCCTGTAAGCAAGAAAATGAGGTGAAAATATGGGTTTTTTTGGTTCGGCACCTGAAAAGAAACCGCAAGCGGCAAGTCCGGCGGCAGCAGCTGCTCCGGTAAAAGCCGCGCAAGCGCAAACTGACGACGTAATGGCCGTTATTGCGGCAGCAGTCGCAGCCTGTGCTGATGACGGCAGGATAGCCGCTATCGCGGCAAGCATCGCAGCCTGCACTGGCGGCGGCGTTGTTGCATCCATCAAAAGGCTTGACGGTAGCGCGTCCTGGACGCAGTATTCCCGTGTTGCAGCTGTTACAGCGCGTAACGAGATGTTTTAAATCTAAAATAAAAATAAATGATTACGAGGAGGCTATTTATCAATGAGAAAGTTCAATATTACGGTTAATGGTCAAGCTTACGAAGTAGAAGTCGATGAAGTGGGCGGCATGCCCGCTCCTGCACCGCGTGCAGCCGCTCCGGCCGCTGCCCCTGCAGCCGCTCCGGCCGCTGCCCCTGCACCGGCTCCGGCCGCTGCTCCTGCACCGGCTCCGGCCGCTGCACCGGCTGCTCCGCCCCCGGCTGGCGCAACCACTATCAATGCTCCGATGCCTGGTAAAGTTCTCTCCATAAAAGCCAACGTTGGCGCTACTGTAAAACGCGGTCAGGTTATCTTGATCCTCGAAGCCATGAAAATGCAAAACGAAATCATGTCCCCGGTTGACGGCAAAGTTGTCGAAATCCGCGCTGCTGCCGGTTCGACTGTTGCTACCGGCGACGTTATGGCTGTTATCGGCTAATAACAACATCTGTTCAAAAAGCCTCTTCCTTAGGGAAGAGGTTTTTTTGTTGCTGGCAACAGCGTATAGTTATATTTCTTGCAAAAAGTTGTTGATCGCTTGCCAGTATAGAACGTTTTGCGCTATACTATTATGCCCGGCCAGAGGTATTTCCCGGACTGTGACTTTACCGCCCCAGTGTTGGGCAAGTTTGTGCGAGCGCCAGGGGGCGACAACGACGTCGTTTTCAGCGATAAGTATGAGGGTGGGCGTTTTGATGGCAGGAGCAAGTTTGAGCGAGTCGAAGGGATTTCGTAAAAGGGCGTCAACGAGAAAAGCGGGGTATGTTTCTTTAGCCACGCCGGTGATGCTGTCATAAGGAGAGACCAGTATGGCGCCAGCCGTCCGTGTGTGAGCTGCGACATGGACGGCGACGCCGGTGCCGATGCTGCGTCCCATGATGACTATCTTTTCCGGGTCGACGTCAGGCCTTTGGGCAAAGTGTTTATAGATTTCCAAGGCGTCGCTTAAGAGGCGGACCTGGTTGGGAGAACCTTCGCTGCTGCCATAACCGCGGTAGTTTATGAGGGCTACAGACCAGCCGGATATGTTTTGCAGGGAAAAAAGCGAACCGGAAAGTTCTTCGGCATTGCCGCCAAAGTATATGATGGTTTTGGCCGGCTTGGCTGTATTGTTTTTGAGCAGCCAGCCGTTTAGTTTTGTGCCGTCGTCCATGTGTAAGCTCATTTCTTCAACCTTGCCATCCAGTTTTTTAATTGCTGTCAGGTTTTGCAGAGGTGTCTGGCGGGGAAAAAAGAGTAGTTTTTCCTGAAAAAAGTAGAGCGTGCCGACTGCTATGACGATAAAAATAAGGAGTATAGAGAGTATGCGCAGGTACAGGTTGTCGAACATGTGGGGAATTCCTTCTTTCATAAATAGTTAATAGAAAAAGTATATCTTACTTTGTGTAAGCGGGCAAACTTTTGCCTAAGGTAATATGACGGTAAGAGGAAAACGCGACGGGCAGGGGAAAACTTCATGTCCAGCGAATGTATATTAAGTAAAAGGAAAGGTCTTTAGTCTGGGTGAATTATATGACTACGGAGATGATGCAGGGAGAAGATAAAGGCTGGCAGAAGAAAGCGGCGTTTTTCCTAGCCAGCCAGAATATTTCGCTGTTCGGCTCGGCGGTAGTGGGCTTTGCCATTACGTGGCACATCACACTGGAGACGTCTTCCGGGCTTTGGCTTACCATGTCCGCTTTGTGTTCGATGCTGCCGCAGGTGGTGGTGTCGCTGTGGGGCGGGGTACTGGCGGACAGGTATGACCGCCGGCTTTTGATAATGCTGTCGGACGGGTTTATCGCGCTGGCGACTTTAGCGCTGGCGGTAGTTTTCCTACTGGGCTGGCAGCGGCTGGAGCTGCTTTTGGCGGTTTCAGTGGTGCGTTCTTTGGCGGCAGGAGTACAGGGGCCGGCGGTGAACGCTATTTTTCCGCAAATAGTGCCGCTGGATAAGCTGACGCGTGTACAGGGGATAAACCAGACGGTCAACTCCGTGCTCTTGCTGGCGGCGCCGGCGATGGGCGGTTTGGTGCTGGCTTTCTTCGGCATAGTTTGGACAATGTTTGTGGATGTGGCGACCGCCGCCGTGGCGGTCGCGGTTTTAGGCCGCATACATGTGGAACGGGTGGCGCGTGCGGGAGGTACTTCCATGCTTGAAGAGCTACGGGCAGGCGTTGTTTATACTTGGGGGCATGCTCTGCTTAAAAGGGTGGTAGTATGTTTTTCTTTTTCTTTTTTTCTGATAACGCCGGCTGCGATATTGACGCCGCTCATGCTTGAGCGCAGTTTTGACGGCGGTGTCTGGGAACTGACGGCCAACGAACTGGTGTGGACTGCGGGTTCTTTGCTGGGCGGGTTGTACGTGTCGGCTAAGGGCGGTTTTAAAGACAAGGTATTGGTTATAGCGTCTTGCCTGGTGGTTTTTGGCGTTACTTTCGCCTTGCTGGGCTTGGTAAGCAGCTTGGAGCTGTATCTTTTGATAATGGGCGTGTCTGGTTTTTTTCTGCCGGTGATTGTGACCGCGCAGACGGTGCTGCTACAGGAAAACACGGAAGAGGCAATGATGGGGCGGGTATTTTCGATTGTGCAGATAATCACAGCCAGCGCGATGCCTGTGGGTATAATTTTTTTCGGGCCGCTGGCCGACGTGGTATCTGTGGAAAGCATACTGGTAGTATCCGGAGTACTGCTGGTTTGCGTGGGAGTGATTTATCAATGGGAAGACAGGCGGAGGGCGGCGGAGTGAAAGCGCGGCCGGAAAGACCTTTGCAATGGAATATTTTGCTGATTTGCAATGCGTTTTTTACCTAATACAGCGTATATTTTTTATAGTTATTAGCTTAATAATAGCAAATATGCTATATTATATTCATAGTATAAAAATTACGGTCATTTTCCCCAAAGGAGTGTAGCGTCTTGCGTAAGAAAATCACAGTATTGTTTGTAGCAATGATTTTGTGTATGGGCATGGTTTTTGCCGGAGCCATGTTTTATTTAACTAAACAAGTGGATAAAGATCGGCAGGCCATTGTCGCGGAGATGTCGGTAAAAATCAATGAAAAAATTGGCAGCGATTTGACGAATCTGGCTAAAAGCGCTTCATATTATGTGCTTTCCCTAGAATCGGAGATTGACAAAAATATGCGCAACGCCGCCAACGTTCTTTATAAGGCAGATCAGTTGAGCTCTTTGTCGCCCCAAGACCTTGAGGACATAAAAGGTATGACCAAAATGTCCGATTTATACCTGACCGACTCCAACGGTGTTTTTACAGTATCTACGGAGAAAAGCTCTTTGGGTATTTCGCTTTTCGATATCTGGGGCGGCTATAAAATGCTGATGACCGGCGAGAGCAATTATCTGCCTTCGTCTTTGAAAATAAAAGTGGAAACAGGAGAGATATTTAAGTTCACTGCCATCCCGCGAGCGGGCAAACGCGGTATTTTGCAGTCAGCGCTGGATGCCGGCAGTATAGAAAAACACCTTGCCCATTTTATCACGCCGGCTAACGGCATAAAAAATATTTACCTTATCGATTCTACCCGTCTGGTACTTACCGAGAACCTCGGCCAAGGCGCGTCTTCCGTAATGAAGAAGGCCGAAAAAGCCAATATCCCGGAAGTGGAGGCAATCTTAGCCGGTGATAAAAACGTCAAACTAAAGCTCGATAAGCAAGAGGCGGCCATCTATGCGCCGATAGAAGAAGACGGACGGCTGAAATATGTTTTATGCCTGCGGGTGGATACCAAGCCTTATTATGCCATGCAAGAGCTGGCGCAAACGCCTTTGGCCAAAATACAAAGCCTGATATCGCAAACTATCTATGTAGTTATCGGTCTCTTGGCGGCCTTTATTCTATTGTCGGTGCCGCTGGCTTCTTTTCTGATAAAAAAAGCCATGCGCCCGCTTGACTATTTCCGCCAGGTACTTGATGCCCTGGTCAAAGGGGAAAAAGTAACCGGCAACTATGAAATAAAAGACCAGGAATTCATACAGCTAAATAGCAGTATGAACCAACTGGTAGCCAATTACCAGAACATCCTCGGGCAGGTAAAAACCAGCGCGGACAACATAAAAAAACTGCAAAGCCAGCACCAGGACGAATTGGATAACATTTCCGGCATAGGCGCCGAAATAAAGCGGGATATGACGGAAAACACTGCCCGTATCGGCGAAGAGTCGCAGTCGATAAAAAATATGGCCGAGCGGTTGGGCGATATGATGAAGATCCTCGAAATTATAAATGCCGATACTATCACGCTGGCGGAAAAAACCGACAACTCCAGCCGCATTGCCCAAGACGGCCAGGAACTTTTAGGCAATATGGACGCGGCGATAATTTCCCTTCAGGAAGAAATGAAGCAAAGCACTGCTTCTATAGAGCAACTAAGCCAGCGCTCCGAAGAGATCAACAAAATAACCGAAATAATAACAGGCATCACTTCTCAGACCAAACTTTTGGCCCTTAACGCCAGCATCGAAGCGGCGCGGGCCGGCGAACACGGCCGCGGTTTTTCGGTAGTCGCTTCAGAAATACAAAAACTGGCCGAGCAGTCAGGCGAAGCTACTGCCAATATATCAAGCCTCATCCAGCAAATACACGGCGACATAGAAGAGACCGGTGAACGCAACCACAAGCAGATGCAGTCAATTGAAGAAAGCAAAGAGCATATAAAAGAAACCAATGACGGCATTACCAGCCTGATAAGCTTGACGCTGGAGATAAACCAGTTTATCAAGACACTTTCCGGGCAACTGCAAAAAGTCTTTAAAGAAGCAGGAGAGGTACAGGTAAACTTTATTACCCTTGAGGACTATAGCGCGCAAAATTCCGCGAAAATATCTTCTACTATGGAAAACGTAGAGCATGTGGTACATTCTCTTGCCAATTTACAGCAATCCCTGCGCCAGATCACGCAAAATATCGAACAGCTCAACAAATCGCTATAACAGTTTAAAATCTCGGGCCGCTGCAAAGCGGCCTGGTTTTTTATTTGTAAAAATTGCAATTTATATAGTTTTAGGTTGAAAAAGTGATCATGAAAAGAAAGTTACCTTAAAAAATTTTTTTATTATATAATAACAATATTGAGAGTTATATGTTTGGGGTGATAGCTGATAGCCGCGGTAGAAACTTTATGTATTATGTTTATAGCTTCATTTTTATATGTTACCGAGTGGATACCGTTGGCAGCGACGGCTGTGGGCAGCGCGTTTTTTATTGTTGTTCTGGGGATAGTCCCCTGGCCGGTATTTTTTTCCGGCGTGGGCAACTCCATCATATTTTTGTTCATCAGTATGTTTATTGTAAACGCGGCCTGTATTAATACCGGTTTTTGCCGGACAGTGGGTTCTACTATCGTCAGCGTGACCGGCAGAAATGAAAAATTACTGACCCTTTGTGTCATGGTTCCCGCTATCGTGCTTTCTTCTGTCGCTTCCAATACTGGCACCACCGCCTGCCTGATGCCTATTACTATCGGCATTGCCATGGCGTCCGGTATTTCACCGGCGCGGCTTTTGATGCCTTTGGCTTTTGCCGCCGGCTTGGGCGGGGTGGTGACGCTTGTCGGTACAGTGCCCAATATCATTGTCTCCTCGACGCTCAAACGCGCGGGTTTTCTCCCCTTTGGTTTTTTTGAATTTGCTCAAATAGGCCTGCCCATGGCGATAGCTGGAGTGACCTATATGATGCTGGTCGGACGCAAACTCTTGCCCGCCGGTGTAAAAAGCACGGAAATATTTGATGAAGAAGAAGAAAACCCTGACACGCTGAGAATGTTTATTTGCGCCTTTGTGCTTTTAATGATAATTACCATGATGCTGCTCAACCTGTACCAGATAAAACTGGAGTGGGTCGCGGCAATAGGCGCCGGGATATGTATAGTTACCGGCTGTATAAAACCTAATGAAATACTAAAAAGTATCGACTGGTCGGCGATCGCTCTTTTGATTTGGTCGGTGCCCTTGGCTATAGCGCTGGACGAAAGCGACGTAGACCAGTTGTTGATAGAGTTTTTTGTCAGCGCCGTCGGGAGATGGCAGGCGGAACTGTTTATCGTGACGCTGCTTTTCCTCATAGCGTGCGGTTTATCGCAGTTCATGTCCAACCATGCCTCTGCCGCGCTTCTGTCGCCTATCGGCTTATCTGTAGCCGAGCGTTTGGGGGCAAACCCGCATGCGGTGCTTTTGGTCATTGCTGTTGGGGCTTCTTGCGCTTTTGCTACTCCTATCGGTTCACCGCCCAATATGTTTGTTTTAAACAGAGGCGGCTACCGGTTTGTCGATTTCATAAAGTGCGGTTTTGGGATGGTATTAGTATGCTTGCTAGTAATTTTATTGGTAGTTCCTCTATTTTGGCCAATTTTTTATCGCTAGCAGTAGAAGGTTGGTGTGCACATGAATGAAGCAATAAAAAAATACATAACGGGCAACATCAAAAAGCTTTTGGATCTGTTTTCTGAAGGTATAGTGATAACCGACCATGAAATGACCGTTTTATATGTAAATCCGGCTTTTTTGGAATACGCCGAGATGAGTTACCATGAATTTGTTGGGCATAAGTTGCCGGACGTGCGTCCAAACGCCAAACTGCCGGATGTCATGGCCAGTAAAAAACCGGCTTTTAATGTCCACAGGGTCATTCCGCGCGGCGATTCTTTTACGGAATCATATGTCGACGACATACCTATCTTTGACAACGGCGAAGTGGTCGGCGCGCTCATTGTGGTGCGCGACGCGCGCGTGCTCAAAGACCTGTTCGAGAAAATCAAGGAACAAAATGAACAAATGGAACGTCTGGGTAAACACTTGCGCAGCGTTTTCAAAGTGGAATACAAATTTGAAAACATTATTGGCATGGAATCGGCTTTCGGACGCCTGGCCAGTAAAGCTAGCAAGTCCGACGGGCCAGTGCTCTTATTGGGTGAAAGCGGGACCGGCAAGGAGGTAATGGCCCAGTCCATACACAACGCCAGTGAACGGGGAAAAGGGCCTTTTGTCGATATCAACTGCGCCGCTTTGCCGGAAAACCTGCTCGAGAGCGAGCTTTTTGGTTATGCGCCCGGCGCTTTTACCGGGGCAAGCAAGTCGGGTAAGATGGGGCTGTTTGAAGTCGCCGGCGGCGGGACTATATTTCTCGATGAAATAACAGAAATGCCGCTAAGGCTACAAGGTCGCTTGCTGCGGGTCTTGCAGGAAAAACATATGCGCCGGCTGGGTGAAAATAAAAACATAAATGTCGATGTCCGTGTTATAGCGGCTTCAAACAAAAACATCGAAAAACTCGTTGCGCAAGGATCTTTTCGGGAAGACCTGTTTTTCCGTCTGGCCATGTTTGTCATCAACATCCCGCCGGTCCGGGAACGCAAAAAAGACCTGTCGGCTTTTATCCAATACTTTTTGGCTGACTGCTGCCATAAGATGCGCCACAAAATGACTTTTTCACCGGAGGCGATGCAGTTTCTGTTGGATTACGACTGGCCCGGGAATGTACGGGAAATAAAAAACGCCGTAAACTATGCCTGCGATGTAGCGGACGCTGCTGTAATACAGCCGGAAGATTTGCCGGCATATGTTTTCAAGCATGCTGCCGCTAATGATTTTGATCTGGATTTGCTGTTGAAGAACAAAAAAAGAAGAAAATTGCCTGAAATAATGGAAGACGTGGAAAAAAAGGTTTTGCAGGAAAGTTTGAATGAATTTGGCCATACACTCGACGGCCGTAAACAAATGGCGGAAGCTTTGGGTGTCTCTATTGCCACGCTTTACAATAAACTGAGAAGGCACTCGCTGGTATGATTTTTTTGTAAACCAAATAGTTGTTTTTTGTAATAATAAGAAAATTATCTCGTTATTAATTATAAATTATTATAATTAATAACGAGATAGAAGCTGATAAATTGAGAAAAATTTATAGTATTTTATAATGATATATGTGAAATGCTGATAATGATATGCTTAAGTTACTTTAAAATAAATTTATTATTTTAAATAAAAAACTGAAAATAGCGCGATATGTTTTATTCTTACCAAAGAGTTTTTTCACAAAACCAAGTGAAAAAACTCTTTGGTTTTTAATTGGTATGAAATTTGCTAATAAGTTTGTGGACAAGTTATTTAGTTTTAGGGGGTGTTAGAGTATAGGTATTTTGAGTTTTGACTGTTATTAAAGGAGGGTTGTCTGTGGCAGAAGAAATGATATTGATGGAAAAAAAAGACGGGATTGGGATTATCACGATCAATAGGCCCGAAGTAAGAAATGCTCTCAACAAAGAAGCCTGGGCAAAATTGGGCAAGGCATTTGCCGATTTTGACAAAGACAACGATGTGAAAGTTATCATACTGACGGGTGCGGGTGATAAAGCTTTTGTCGCCGGAGCTGATTTGAACGCCTTGAAGGTGAGAAGCGCCGTCGAAACTTTTGACGGCGAAACACCGGCCATAGTAGCGGGTGTAGAAGCGGTCAGCAAACCTACTATCGCGATGATAAACGGTTTTGCCTTGGGCGGGGGCCTAGAAGTCGCCATGGCGTGCGATATCAGGGTCGCCAGTTCTGACGCCAAGCTGGGGCAAACGGAAATAAATGTGGGCATATTGCCGGGGGCCGGCGGCACACAGCGCCTATCGCGCCTGGTCGGGTTGGCCAAAGCCAAAGAACTGGTCTTCACCGGCAAGATAATTTCCGCACAGGAAGCGCAGAGCATCGGCTTGGTCAACCAAGTCGTAGATAAAGAAAATCTCTTGGCAGAAACTTTAGCTATGGCCAAAAGCATCGGGGAGAAAAGTCCCTTGACTTTAAAAATAGCCAAAGTGGTTATGAACAAGGGCTTTGATACAGATCTTGCCAGCGGCATGAATTTGGAGCGACTGGGACAGACCTTCGTTTTTGGTACGGAAGACCATTTGGAAGGTATAAACGCCTTTTTAGAAAAACGCTCACCTGAGTTTAAAGGGCGTTAAGCAAAAACAAAAGGAGATGACTGTATGGCAGTAGGAATAACAGCAGTAGGCACATACGTCCCATACTGGCGGATAGAGAGAAAAACAATCGGCCAGGCATGGGGCCGCGGCTCGATGAAAGGCGAAAAAAGCGTCGGCAACACCGACGAAGACAGCCTGACCATGGGAGTAGAAGCGGCCATCAGATGCTTTGAAGACGTGAAAAAAGAAGACATAGGCGCGCTCTACTTCGCCTCCAACACCGCGCCGTACCTCGAAAAATCGACAGCCAGCCTGATCGCCAACGTCTGCGACCTGCCGGAGGACATATTCATCACCGACCTCTCAGGCAGCACCAAAGTAGGAGTCGGGGCCCTGAAAATGGCGCTCGCCATGGCCAAAAGCATGGAAAAAGACGTACTCGTCACCGCCGCCGACACCAGAGCAAGCTACCCCAAATCCGACCAGGAACAACTATTCGGCGACGCCGCCGCGGCCACCGTCGTAGGCTGCGACAACATAATAGCCGAACTCGTCGACACCTACTCGGTCA
The DNA here is from genome assembly GCA_031552765.1 of Acidaminococcales bacterium. Classification (GTDB taxonomy): domain Bacteria; phylum Bacillota; class Negativicutes; order Acidaminococcales; family JAISLQ01; genus JAVBME01. The sequence continues at coordinate 124,800 of JAVBME010000005.1, forward strand.
ACAACGAAATCATCGACGTCTGGCGCAACGTCGGCGAACCATACGTCAACTACGGCGAAGGGCGCTTCATAATGGACAAAGGCTACACCGCCGCCATGAGAAAAGCAGTCGCCGGGATAATGAAAAAAAGCGGCAAACAAGCCGGCGATTTTTCTAAAATAATCCTCTCCACCCCCGGCATGAAAGACGGCGACGGCATAGCCAAAAAGAACGGCTTCACCCCCGAACAACTGCAAAACAACTTCATGCTGGAAGTAGGCAACTGTGGCGCCGCCCAACCCCTCCTCATGCTCGCCGACGCCATAGAAAACGCTGCACCCGGCGACCTTTTGCTCCTCGCCGCCTACGGCACCGGAGCCGACGCCTTCATCTTCAAAGTCACCGACAAAGTAAAAAACCTCGCCAAAAAGAATACCGTACAAAACACCATAGGCACCAAACGTACCCTAACCTCCTACACCAAATACCTCTCCTTCCGGGGCCAACTAGAAGCAGTAGCCGGCGAACCCTTCCGCACCTTCCCATCAAACGCCGCCTACTGGCGCGAAGGCGACGGCATAATGAAACTCATCGGCTCCAAATGCAACCAATGTAACTCCAGCATCTACCCCGTTCACCGCATCTGCTACAACTGCGGCTCTAAAGACGACTATAAAAAAATAAACCTCTCCGGCCGCACCGCCAAAGTATTCACCTACTCCATAGACAACCTGGCCGGCTCCAGTGAAGACCCCGTAGTCGTCCAAACAGTAGCCGACGACGCCGAAGGCTTCAGATATTACCTCATCATGACCGACTTTGAACAAAAAGAAGTAGCCATCGGCCAAGAAGTAGAATTCACCTTCAGGAAGATGTACATAGGCGGCAACTACATCAACTACTACTGGAAATGCCGCCCGGTAAAAAGGGGGAGCGCACAATGACAATAAAAGACCAAGTAGCCATAGTAGGCATGGGCTGCTCCCGCTTCGGCGAACGCTGGGACGCAAGCGTATCCGACCTCGTAATAGAATCAGCCTATGAAGCCTACGCCGACGCCGGCATAGGCCCCAAAGACGTACAAGCCGTATTTCTGGGGCAAATGTACGCCCCCGTCGGCGGCCTGGCCGGTCAACAAATGATCGACGCCCTAAAATTCAAAAACATCCCGGTAATCAGGAATGAAAACTGGTGCTGCGCCGGCCACGTCGCCCTCATCAGCGCCTGCATGGCAGTAGCCAGCGGCGCCTACGACGTAGTAATGGCCATGGGCGTAGAAAAACTAAAAGACACCGGCTACCCTGGCCTCGGCGCCGGGCGCGGCATGAACCCGGTAAACGAAGCGCGGCGAACCGCCCCCGGCTCCTTCGCCCTCATCGGTACCCGCTACTTTGAAGAGTACGGCCTCACCATGGAAGAAGGAAAACAAACCATAGCCAAAATAGCCGTAAAAAACCACAAAAACGGCATGCTCAGCCCCAAAGCCCACTTTCACAGAGAAATAACCGTCGAAGACGTCATGAAAGCCCCCATGATCGCATCGCCCTTAGGCCTACTTGATTGCTGCGGCAACTCCGACGGCTCGGCCTGCGCCATAATAACAAGAGCCGACATGGCGAAAAACTTCAGAGAAGACCCCATCTACATCAAAGGCTTCGGCATAGCCATGGATCCGGTCATCCCGCACCGCATGCCCGGCTTTGGCTGGACCAGCTTCGACGCCCTAAAGGCAAGCTCGCAAAAAGCATACGACATGGCCGGGATAAAAAACCCGCGAGAAGAACTCGACATAGCCGAAGTCCACGACTGCTTCACCATCACGGAACTGGCGATATATGAAGACTTTGGCTTTAGCAAAAGAGGCAAAGCCAAAGAAGACATAGACGCAGGCTTCTTTGAACGGACCGGAGGCCTGCCGGTAAACGTAGACGGCGGCTTAAAATGCTTCGGCCACCCGGTAGGGGCGAGCGGGATAAGGATGACCTATGAGATCTATAAACAGCTCCAGTACAAGGTAGACAACCCGGAGCGGCAGATAAAGGACGTCCATAGAGGACTGTCGCATACCTTTGGCGGGCCGCCGCAGCTTAGCTGCGTCTTGGTCGCTGGTAATGAGAAGGGCTAAAAATTAGGGAGTTCATAATTTAAGGAGGTTTTTTAAAGTATGGCAATAAAATCTGTAGGCGTATTGGGCGCCGGACTTATGGGGCGCGGTATAGCGCAAGTATCGGCTATGGCCGGCTATGATGTTGTTTTGTATGATCCTTTTGAAACTGCGCTGGAGTCGGCATTGAAAGTTATTGAAAAGAATCTTGCCAAAGCAGTAGAAAAGGCAAAAATTACGGAAGACGGAAAAGCAGCCGCGCTGAAAAAAATAAAAACTTCGGCTAAACTTGAAGACGCGGCTAAAGTAGACCTTATCATCGAAGCTGTGCCGGAAGATCTGGCGATAAAACTGCCGCTGTTTGAAAAGCTTGACGAACTGTGCGCCAAAGAAGTTATATTGGCTTCCAATACTACTTCCCAAAGTATCACGGAAATTTCTTCCGTGACCAAACGTCCGGACAAAGTTATTGGCCTTCATTTCTTCAATCCGGTACATATCATGAAACTGGTCGAGATGGTAAATGGCCTCGAGACTTCGGCTGAAACCTATGCGATTTGCGAAGCTTTCTGCAAATCCATCGGCAAAGAAACTGTAAGGATCAAAGAAGCGCCTGGTTTTGTCACCAGCCGTCTGCAGGCGGTCATAGGCAACGAAGCTTTCAACATGCTCCTCGAAGGCGTAGGCACTGCGGAAGACATCGATAAAGCGGTGAAACTCGGCCTCAACCACCCGATGGGCCCGTTTGAAATGGTCGACTTCGTCGGCCTTGATACAAGGCTCAAAAGCCTTGAATACCTGCACAAGATGATGGGCGAGAAATACCGCCCCTGCCCGTTGCACGTACAATATGTAAAAGCCGGACGCTTCGGCAGGAAAACCGGCAAGGGCGTATATGAATACGATAAAGACGGCAACCGTATAAAATAACTGAACGCTACTACTTTTTGCTTAACCCCCGCTCCTGCAATATTGGCAACGATAGCCGATGATTTTCCATTTATCATGCAGCTGTGTATCTTTAAGTTCTGGCATAGAAAACTGCAATTGGCCGCAATAAATGTAGTACGATATATAGTAGGCAGGAGCGGGTGTTTTTAATTAGTTACTTTTTATTGCTTTTTGGGTGTTAAACGGAAGTTATAAAGTTAGGGGGATAGTTTCATGCAAGAAAAAAAGGTTGACAGAAAAATATGGATAATTCTTGCTTCTTTGGCGCTTATGTTAGGTATTATGGCACTCCCCACTCCCGCCGGTTTGTCCACAGCAGGGCATCGCGTACTGGCGATACTGCTGTTCGCGGTCATTATGTGGATGACCGAATCCATGCCTTACGCTGAAAGCGCTGTAGCCCTAATCCTATTTATGCTTTTAGCTCTTGGGTTTTCACCAGTAGAAGGAACTACCGGAAAGCTGTTGGGTACAGGACGGGCAATTCCCCTGGCGATGAGCGGTTTTTCCAATTCAGGCTGGGTGTTCGTGGCAGCCGGTATCTTTATGGCGGCGGCTATAACAACGACCGGTTTTGAGACCCGGGTTGCCTATATGATCCTCAGGGCTTCCGGTACCAGTGTCAACAATATAATAGCCGGGCTTATTGTTACCGGTTTTGTTCTGACCTTTATCATTCCTTCGGTTATTGCGCGCGCTGCTACTATGGTGCCGATAGTGCTCGGCCTCAACAAGGCTTTTGGCCTGCCGGTAACCAGCGAAATAAGCAAAGTGCTGCTGATGACAGCCGGTATATTGCCTTCTTTGACTGGCGTCGGCGTTCTTTCCGGCTCGGCGCCCAACCCTGTCGTAGCCAACTATATCGTACAGGCCGGCTTACCGCCTGTCATGTGGATGGACTGGTTTATGTACAACTTTCCCTTCTCGGTTTTGATCGGCGTGCTTCTTTATTTTGTCATGACCCGCATGCACAAATTTGAGTACAAAGAATTGCCGGGCGGCAGCGATTACCTGAATAAATGTATTTCTGACCTTGGCCCCATGTCGGCCACAGAAAAACGTGTAGCTTTTATCATGGTTTGTACCATACTCCTTTGGGCGACCGACAAATTCCACGGCATCGACCCGACGGTTGTTTCTATTATGTCGGTCTTTGTTATGGTTTGCCCCTACATCGGTGTCACTACCTTGAAACCATTGTTCCAAAAGGTGGACTGGACAGCCATACTCATGTTCGGCGCCGGTATTTCGCTGGGCGTTGTCCTGATGCGTACCGGAGCGGTACAATGGCTGGCGAAAGTTTCGCTGGTCGCCGCAGGTGTTGACAAACTCCCGCTCATACCTATGGCTTACGTCATATTTGTCCTCAGCTTCACGATCAGGCTGGCGTTTACCAGTATCACCTCCTGTATCACAGCTCTGGCTCCGGCGCTTCTTGGATTCCTGGTCGGCATGAAAGACCCGTCAGTGCCCATAATCGGCATTATCATGGGTATGTGCGTAATGGCGCACGATATCTTCCTGACGCCGGTCAACTCGGCCAATACCATGATCGCTTACGGTACGGACGCCTTCAAACCGAAAGATATGTTCCGCATCGGTCTGCCTCTGACTATAATGATTTTTATACTCATGCTGCCTTTGATGATGTTTTATTGGCCGTTGGTCGGCTTGATGCCTAAATAATTGATTGTGGAAAATATTTTGGGAAGAGGTGTATCGAGTGAGAAGCAGGAAAGACAAACAGACCACCCTGGCCGAAGCGGTAAAAAACTATTTGCCTGATGGAGCTTCCTTTTCTTTTGGCGGCCTGGGCGCGCGCGACCCCTTCGCCGTGGCTTTTGAAATAATAAGACAAGGCAAAAAAGATCTTAACTTAATGACTACATCGATAATGGATATCGGCAACATACTCATCGGCGCCGGCTGCATCAAAAAAGTAGAAGGCGCTTATGTTTGGATAGGTTCTGTCGGCAGCGGCCTTAACTATCGCCGTGCCATCGAACAGGGTGTGCCGCATAAATTGGAACTGGAAGAATACAGTAACTATTCGGCCAGCCTCCGTTTTTTGGCCGGTTCTATGAACGTGCCTTTTATGGCGACCAGGTCGCTGTTGGGGACGGACATACCTAAATACAACGACAAAATAAAATTGATAAACGACCCCTACACCGGGCAACCGGTGGCTCTTGTGTCGGCTGCCAATCCTGACGTTGTTTTCATCCATGTGCAAAAAGCCGATACCGCCGGCAATGGACAGATCTGGGGCATATTGATGAATGACCCGACTTTGGCGCGCGCGGCGAAAAAAGTGGTGCTTACTTGCGAAGAAATAGTATCCAACCGTGAAATAAGAAAACTGCCCAACATGACGGCTATACCGTCTTATTGCGTAGACGCCGTCATTGAAGTGCCTTTTTGCGCGCATCCCATGTGGACGTCCGGCTACTACTGGTGCGACCTGCCTTTCAGGCGTAACTTCATGCTGTACAACAAGACCCAGGAAGGTTTCGAAGAATGGGTCAAAGAGTGGATAATAGACACCAAGACCTGGAACGGCTACCTGGAAAAACTGGGCAAAGACCGCCTGGATAAAATCGTACAGATGGAACGGGATAACTACAATATCCCGCAACTAGTTTGAAAGGCGCGGAGGTGAAAGAGATGTTGGCAGAGAAATATTCGATTAAAGAACTTATGGCTATCTGCTGTTCGAATGAAATAAAAAACGGCGAGCGGGTATTTGTCGGTATAGGCCTTCCTATGATGGGCGGTCTGATAGCGCACAGGACGCACGCCAAAGACTCGATATTTGTTTATGAGGGCGGCGGCGTGGGCGGCGTTTCCCGGCGCGTGCCCTGGTCGATAGCGGACAACCCGACGGCGGAAAACGCTCTGATGATACACGAAATGTGGCGCCTCTTTAGCGATACCCAGGCCGGCTACATCGACCGCGGCCTTATCGGCGGCGCCCAGGTCGATAAATATGGCAACCTTAATACCACGGCGATTTTCGGCAAAGGCGACTACCACAACCCCAAAGCCCGCCTGCCGGGCAGCGGCGGCGCCAATGATATAGGTTCTTCCTGTGGCGAGACTACTATCATCATGCAACTGGAAAAAGGCAAATTTGTGGAACAAATCGACTATATGACCACTCCCGGCCATCTGACCGGCGGCGACGCCCGTAAAAGAGCCGGTCTTATGGGTCATGGGCCGAGCGCTTTGATCACACAAAAATGTGTATTCCGTTTTGATCCTGTTAGCAAAGAGATGTACCTGGACGCCCTCTTCCCGGGCGTTACCGTGGAAGAAGTCAAGCAAATGGTCGACTGGGACCTGAAGGTATCGGCAGAAGTAAAGGCTGTGCAAGCGCCTTTGCAGTCTACCGTAAACCTTATCAGGCAGCTTGATCCTAAAGGCATCATGCTGGGCGCTAAATCCAACGAAGAAGAAAGCTTTGACGAATTTTTTGAAATAATGAGACAAGCCTACGAATCTACTGAGTTGGAGTTTTGAAAAAAGCTTGGCCCGGTCGGGGGGGAAGCTTCCGGCCGGGCCAAGGCCGTGTTTGTTTTAAATAAACGCGGCGCCGGCAAATACCACTAACAAGGGAGGACGGGACATGTATCAAACTATTTTAGTGGATAAAAAAGGCGGTGTGGCCACAGTTACTTTAAACAGGCCGCAAGCTTTGAACGCCATGGATCTGGTCATGCGCGAAGAATTGCGCCTGGCCTTTATAGACATCGAGCGCGACGACGAGGTAAGGGTAGTCGTCCTTACCGGTAACGGCAAGGCATTTTGCGCCGGCGGCGACCTGTCCACCATGGGCACCTGGACGCCCAACTCGGCAAGAAAGCGCATGAGAAACGTTCATCACCTTTATAAAGCTATAGCGAACAGTGACAAAATATTTATCGCCGCCATCAACGGACACGCTACCGGCAGCGGCCTTTCGCTGGCCTGCGCCTGCGATTTCAGGGTTGCGGTCGATGTAGCTAAGATCGGCACACCCTTTATAAATGTGGGACTGGTGCCCGATTGTGGTATCATGTACACCCTGCCGCGTTTGATCGGTCTGGCTAAGACCAAAGAAATGACCATGCTGGGGCAGACTATCACTGCGCAGCAGGCGATGGACCTGGGGCTGTTTACCAAGCTGGTGGAACCGGAACAACTGGCGGCGGCAGTAGAGGAACTAGCGCAGGATATATGCAAACGTTCCTATATCGCGCTGGCTCTTAACAAGAGCATAGTAAACCGCACTTTTGAACTTAGCCTTGACGCCTTGATGGATTGTGAAGCATACGCTCAGGACACTTGCTTTGCTTCGGATGCCCACAAAGATGCTATTGCCGCAATAATGGCCAAACAGAAAAAATAATATTATAATAATAAAAACAAGCAAAGAGGCCAACAGCTATATAGCGTTGGTCTTTTTGACACAATCATGTACCGTAATGTGAAAGGGGATATTCCAATGGATTACCAATGCATAAAGTATGAGGTACAAGACCGGATACTCACCATAACACTCAACAGGCCGGACAAGCTGAACGCTTTTACGGACGGGATGTATTATGAAGTGCTGGACGCTCTTGAAAAGGGCGATAAGGATGACGAAGTCAGGGTCGTTATTTTTACCGGCGCCGGTAAAGGTTATTGTGCCGGTTCCGATTTGTCGGCAGACGGCGGCAAAACCTTTGACTTTGATAAAGCGCCGGAGGAATGGCGTGACCGGGGCGGCCGGGTGGCGCTAAGGATATACGAGATGAAAAAACCGGTTATCGGCGCGATCAACGGCGCGGCGGTTGGCGTGGGGGCGACCATGACTCTGCCCATGGATATCCGCATTGCTTCGAAAAGCGCCAAATTCGGCTTTGTCTTTGCGCGCCGCGGGATTATGACAGAAGCTTGCAGCGGCTATTTTTTGCCAAGGGTGGTAGGTATAGCGCAGGCTATGGAATGGGCGGCTACCGGCAGGGTTTTTTCCGCCGAAGAAGCGCTGGCCGGCGGTTTGGTCAGCCGGGTGGTGGAACCGGAAGAACTTATTCCTGCCGCTCAGACTCTGGCCCGTGAAATTGCCGACAATACCGCGCCGGTATCTATTGCCATCATCCGCCAGCTGATGTGGCGCATGCTGGGAGCCGCGCACCCCATGGATTCGCATGAAGTGGAATCTATGGGCATGCAGTGGCTGGGCAAACAGCCGGATGCCAAAGAAGGCATAGCTTCCTTTATGGAAAAACGCCCGCCGCATTTTACCATGAGCCCGGAAAACGGCATGCCGCCCTTTTATCCTTGGTGGCCGGCCCGTACTTTCCGCAACCGATAACTTTGCCGTGATTTTTGTGAAACGTTCGGCAAATATTTTTTCGTATATTCTACAAATACGCAAGTTAAGTTTATAAAAACCGCAGGCATCATTTATTTGCCGGCGGTTTTTAAATACAATTTTCTGAAATATTATTTAGTATTTCTGAATAAATAACAAAAAAGAGAAAGCAGCCGCATTCATGCATTTTATTATATTTTTAAATTATGCTGACAGGCGGAAAAAAAGCCCGAATAGGCACAAGTGTTTTTTTGACGAACGAAAAGTGTCGTTTATAATGTATTAACATAGAAAAAACGTAGAAATCTGATAACAAATGTGTTAAAATCAAAGTAATTATTTAATTTATTAATTTTACTATTTTCTTGTTTGTGTAATAATATGCTTCGAAACTGTTTTGTAAATTACAAAATTTAACTGTTGTAAAGGTGGTGAAAGCGATGTCAATACTTGATTCAATTCAGGCGGCTGAAGCCGAGGCTCTTCTTAGCAAGAAAGCGGCGGCTGCAAAGGCAAGGGACCATTTGCGCGATGTGGAGAGGGCGGCAGCCCAGGAAGCGGAGGCGCTAGTGGAAAAAGCCAGGGAGCAGGCCAGGGAAAAAGTGGCGGCGGCAGAGAAAGAAGCTGTAAAAAAGCTGGAACAACTGCTTGCTGAACGCGCAGCAGGCAACGACCTTTTGGTGGAAAAAGCGCTGGGCCGACTTGGCGAAGCGGCTGGCTACATAGTGGGGAGGGTGGCTGGATAACATGCTCATTCCTATGAAAAAAGCAACCCTATACGCTTTGCAAAATGAGCGGGAAAAAGTACTTCTCGCTTTACAGGAAACAGGAGAGTTCATGCTGGCGGCACATGATGACGATGACGGCCTCGACGGGCGCGAAAGCGCGGCCGAAGAGGCGGCCAGGGCCGGAGCGGCCATTAAGTTTATCGGCTTCCACCAGCAGGAGAAAAAGTTTTTTGAGCCGCGCCTGGAGATGTCACTGGCGGAATTTCGCGCTTATGATGAAAAAGCGCAACATATTGCGCGGCAAGCGGAAAATGCCCAGGAACGCCAAGCCCAGCTAAAGACGGAAGTGCTGGCCTTAAAAGCGCAGGCACAGCAGCTAGATCCCTGGTTGGAGCTGGACATTCCGCTCAGCCGGGTAAAACCTACAAAAGATACTATGCTATATGCAGGTTTTTTGCCTGATGAAGAGGCCGAGGGGCTGGCTGATGATTTGCAGGGTTTTGTTGCGGCGGCCGTATTATTTGGTCATAGCCCGGAAGGCCGGGCGCTGCTCGTGATATGCCATGCGGCGGACAATGAAGGCGTACTCATTCTTTTAAAGGAAAAAGGCTTTGCAGAGGCTATTCTCCCGCGTTCCGAACTTTTGGCGAGTGAGCTTTCCGCGAATCTTTTACAGGAAGCGGAGGAGCGCCTGGCGGAAGAGGAGTCGCTGAAAGCGGGGATAGAGCAGCTGGCCAGGCAAAAAGAACTGCTGAAAAAATTCTATGATCAAAAAAATACTGATACGGAGCGCCTGGCGGTCAGGGGCGAAGAAACGGCGGAAACCTTTTGCCTGACCGGCTGGGTGCGTTTTGACCGTCAGGATAAGTTGGAGAGCGCGGTTAGAGGTGTGACGGACGCTTACGATCTTTCCTTCCGTGACCCGGAAAAAGGGGAAGAACCGCCGTCCGTGACGGTAAACGCGAAACTCATCGAGCCTTACCAGGCGATAACCAACCTTTATTCGCGGCCTTTGCCTACAGGCATAGATCCCAACCCGATGCTGGCGCCTTTTTACTTTGTTTTTTTTGGCATGATGCTGTCGGATGCCGGTTATGGCCTGGTAGTGACCGCCTTGCTGCTTATAGCAAACAGATTGCTCAAACCCAAAGGGGTGGCCGGGCAATTGGTCAATGTTATATTAATGGGCGCTATTTCCACTGTTTTTTGGGGCGCGATGTTTGGCGGCTGGTTTGGCGTCGAGTTAAAACCCCTACTGTTTTCGCCGATGAATGAGCCCTTGAAAATGCTTGTCTTGTGTTATGCATTAGGTTCGGCTCATTTGGCGCTGGGCATGATCATAAAGATATATATGGAAATAAAGCGCGGCAATGTTTTTGGCGCTATGGCGGATCATTTGTCGTGGCTGGTCATGCTTAGCGGCTTGGTGCTTTATGTAGCCTTGCCTGAACATGTGGTAGGCAAATACATGTCGCTGGCCGGTATGTTCACCATTCTTTTGTTTGGCGGCCGGGAAAATAAAGGAATAATCAGGAAACTGTTAGGAGGTCTGACCAGCCTTTACAATATTACCGGCTACCTGAGCGATATTTTGAGTTATTCACGCCTGTTCGCGTTGGGTTTGGCTACCGGTGTTATAGGCATGGTCATAAACACTATCGCCGGCATGTTGTGGAAGGCCGGCATAGCGGGCCAGGCCGCGGCGCTGGTGGTTCTTATAGGCGGACATACCTTCAATATAGCGGTCAATGTTTTAGGCGCTTATGTACACACCAGCCGGTTGCAGTTTATCGAGTTTTTTGGCAAGTTCTACGAACCGGGCGGCAAAGAATTCAAGCCGCTTGCTTTTAGGACAAAGTATGTAGATATAGTGAAATAGGACGGTATTCTTACATTATTTTAAGGAGGGTATTCAAACTATGGAATTTACTACTGGTACAACTTTGGCAGTTGCGGGAGCCGCTATTGCCGCTCTGTTCGCCGGCTGCGGTTCGGCTATGGGCGTTGGTATCGCCGGCCAGGCCGCCGCGGGAGTCGTTTCCGAGGATCCGGAAAAATTTGGTAACACTCTCATCTTGCAGGCTCTGCCTGGCACACAGGGTATATATGGTCTGCTTATTGCTTTTATAATATTGCTTAATATAGGGCTCATCGGCGGCGAAGTAAAGGCTCTAAGCCTGCAACAGGGACTTGCTCTCATGTACGCCGGTATGCCTATAGGCATTGTCGGCCTTATCTCCGGTATTTACCAGGGTAAAGTCAGCGCCGCAGGTATCTATTTATGTGCACGCCGCCCGGAAGAGACCGGTAAAGGCATTATTTTCGCTGCGATGGTCGAAACTTACGCGGTGCTTGCCCTGTTGATTTCCTTCCTCATGGTCAATGGCGTAAGTCTGTAAGCGGGAGGGGATTTTGTGGCAGTAGATGACATACTTCAAAGGATAAAAGCCGATGCCGAAAAAGAAGCTGCGGCCGTTATGTCTGCGGCGGAGGAAAAAGCGTCTGCTTCCCGGGAAAGGCTGCTGGCCCAGGCCCGGGAAAAAGTGGAAGCTATCGGCCGTCAGGCCGAACTGGACGCTGATGAAGTGGCCCGTCGGCAGATGCTCATAGCCGAGCTTGAGAGCAGAAAAAGCGTGCTGGGAGTCAGGCGCGATATACTGGACAAAGCCTTTTCCCTGGCGGAGAAACAGCTCAATGAACTGGAACAGGAAAAATGGGAAAATTTGATAATAAAATTAGTGCTAGGCGGCGCGGAAACAGGGCGTGAACAGCTTTGCGTGCCGCGGCAGGACCGGCCAAAGTACGAAGGCGGCCTGCTTGCGAAGATAAATGAGGCGCTCAGGCAGTCCGGCAAGGAAGGCATGCTCACGCTTTGCGACAAACCGGCGGATTTTTACGGCGGGGTGTTGATCATAGGCAAAGACAGCGATTATGACGCGTCTTTTTCCGCTCTTTTGAAAAGCGTGCGCGGCCAGTATGAGCAGGAAGTTGTAAAGCTGTTGTTTGAAGCGGGGGTGTGAACATATGCCGCAGGCTAGTTACCCTTATGCCGTGGGGCGTATCCGTTCGCTGGAAAACGGCATGCTGGACACGGTTAAGCTAAAGAGGATAGCCGCCGCCGACCTTGACGAAGCGCTAAAAATACTTTTAGACAGCGGTTACGGCGCGGGCGCGCAGGGCGACGAAGAAAAACTGATAAAGGCGCAATTAGCGGAAACCAGGAAACTGGTCATGGCGATCACGCCGGACGCCGGCCTCACCGGTCTTTTTCTCCTACCCATAGATGCGCACAATTTAAAAGTATTGCTAAAGGCGCGCCTATTAGGAGTAGAGGCAGAGGACATGCTGGAAGAAGGCGGGATTTTTCCTGTCGATATTCTGCAAAAATGTGTGGCTGAGAAAAGCTACTATGCTTTGCCTCCGGCATTGAAAAAAGGCCTCGAAGACCTGGAAAGGCAAATGCAAAGACATGTTTCGCCACGCCAGATCAGCGCGGCGGTCGACGTGGCCGTTTTTGCCTATATAGCCGAGGTGATCGAGGAGCAAGACAGCGATTATGCGCGTGAGTATTTCAGCGCTATGGCCGACCTGACCAACGTACGCACTCTCGTCAGGGCGCGGGTGCTCGGCTGGGATGCCGAAATGCTGTCGCCGCTCGTGATACCCTGCGGCAGCATTGCCAAAGAGCATATAGTAGCCGCTCTCGAGGCGCCAAACGAGCAGCTTGTTTTTAAACTCAACCGCGGCCGCCACGGCAAGGCGATAGTAGACGCCCTCGACGAGTATATGGTGAAAAACAGCGCCGTTGTATTGGAAAAACGCATGAACGCCGCTTTGATGAAAGTCATACGCGCGGCGAAAAACGATATTTTCGGCTTGGGGCCGGTGGTGGGCTACCTGATGGGCCGCGAGGCGGAAGCTAAGGCTTTGCGCCTGATCTTTGCCGCCAAACGCGCCGGCAGCGAGCCCGAATTGCCTGATCTTTACGTATAAGAGAGGGGCAGGTCATGAAAAATAATATTTCAGTGGTCGGAGACCGTGAATCGGTCATGCTGTTTAAGGCGGTAGGGCTTGATGTCCGGTACGCCGGCAATACCCGAGAGATAGAGGCGGCCATACATGCTTTGGCGCGTGAAGGCGCGCCGGTGATATATGTTACGGAAGAGGCGGCCGCTTTAGCTAAAGACGCCATCGCGCTTTATAATACCGCCACTTTTCCCGCCATTATACCCATACCCGGTAAGGACGGCGTGACAGGTTTCGGGATGGACGGGATAAGAAAGAACGTGGAAAAAGCGATAGGCGCCGATATACTGTTTGGGGAAGGAAGGTAGGAACCGCCAATGAATGGACGTATTATAAAAGTTTCCGGGCCGCTTATCGTTGCCGACGGCATGGCGGACGTCCAGATGTACGACGTCGTTTATGTCAGCAGCAAGCGCCTGATTGGAGAAATAATCGAGCTAAGGGGTGACCGCGCCTCTATCCAGGTATATGAAGAAACAGCGGGCCTTGGCCCGGGCGAGTCGGTAGAGTCGAGCGGAGCGCCTTTATCTGTAGACTTGGCTCCAGGGCTGATCGAAGGTATATTCGACGGTATCCAGCGGCCGCTCAATCTTATCCGCGAGATAGCCGGCGACCGGATAACCCGGGGTATCGACGTGCCCAAACTCGACCGCGAGAAAAAATGGGCTTTCACGCCGGTCGCTAAAGTGGGCGACATGCTCTCTCCTGGCGATGTCATAGGAACGGTACAGGAAACTCCGGCCGTGCTGCACCGCGTTATGGTACCGCCCAATGCCGAAGGCAAAGTGGAATGGGTGCTTGACGGGGAAGCGACGATAATAGAGCCTGTCTGCAAATTGCGCAGGTCGAACGGCCAACTGCTGGAACTGCCTATGCTGCAACGTTGGCCGGTCAGAAAAGGCCGCCCGTTTGCCGCCAAACTGCCTCCTAATGAACCTATGGTCACCGGCCAAAGAGTTGTCGACGCCCTTTTTCCCATCGCCAAAGGCGGCGTGGCTGCCGTGCCTGGTCCGTTCGGCTCCGGCAAAACGGTTATCCAACATCAGCTGGCTAAATGGGCGGACGCCGACATCATAGTATATGTCGGCTGCGGCGAACGCGGTAACGAAATGACCGACGTGCTCATGGAATTCCCTGAACTTAACGATCCGCGCACCGGGCTGCCGCTGATGAAGCGCACGGTGCTTATTGCCAATACTTCCGACATGCCGGTGGCGGCGCGTGAAGCCTCCATCTATACCGGCATTACGATAGCGGAATATTTCCGCGATATGGGTTACAAAGTGGCTATCATGGCCGACTCGACCTCCCGCTGGGCGGAGGCTTTGCGCGAGATGTCCGGTCGCCTTGAGGAAATGCCGGGCGAAGAAGGCTATCCGGCTTACCTGGCTTCACGCATGGCGGAATTTTACGAACGCGCAGGCATCGTTACCTGCCTGGGCAGTGATAAACGGGTAGGCGCCATCTCCGCTATCGGAGCTGTTTCCCCGCCGGGCGGCGATATATCGGAACCCGTATCGCAGGCTACTTTGCGCATGGTCAAGGTGTTCTGGTGCCTGTCGGCATCACTGGCCTACCGGCGCCATTTTCCAGCTATCGACTGGCTGCAGAGCTACTCCTTATATTCCGACCGGCTGCGCGAATACTTCAACAACCACGTTGCGCCCGACTGGAGCGAGCTGGTGGCTCGTTGCATGACCGCATTGCAGGAAGAAGCCGAGTTGGAAGAGATAGTGCGTCTGGTGGGCGTTGACGCCCTCGGCCCTAAAGACCGCCTGACGCTCGAGTGTTCACGCTCTATCCGTGAGGACTTTTTGCACCAAAATTCTTTCCATGAAGTGGATACTTACGCCTCCTTGTCCAAGCAATACGGCATGCTCAAACTGATCATGACCTGGTATGAAAAAGGCCAGGCGGCGCTCGAACAGTATGTGCCGTTTGGCAAGATCATCGCCATGCCGGTACTTGAGGCCATCGGCCGCGTCAAGTACACGCCGGAAGAAGAGTGCCAGGAAAGGTTTGCCGCTATTTTCCAACAAATGGAGGAAGAATATTTAGCTATGACGGAAGGGGGCGGCGCCGATGCGTAAGGACTATAAAACCATCCGCGAAGTTGTCGGGCCTCTGATGGTTGTCGATAATGTGGAAGGCGTAAAGTACGACGAACTGGTGGAGATACACCAGGCGGACGGCGCGGTGCGCGCCGGCAAAGTGTTGATAGTGGACGGCGAACGGGCGGTCGTGCAGTTGTTTGAAGGCTCGCAGGGCCTACAGATAGCAACTTCCAAAGCGCGTTTTCTCGGGCACGGTATGCAACTCGGCGTAGCGCCGGAAATCGTCGGCCGGGTATTCTCCGGTACCGGCAAGCCCATAGACGGCGGCGCGGAGATAATCGCCAACGATTTTCGCGATATCAACGGCGTGCCGCTAAATCCGGCCTCGCGCGACTACCCGGCGGAATTTATCCAGACCGGCATTTCCGCTATAGACGGCCTTAATACCTTGGTGCGCGGTCAAAAACTGCCGGTGTTCTCCGGCTCCGGCCTGCCGCACGCGCAACTGGCGGCCCAGATAGCCCGCCAGGCGAAAGTGCGCGGTACGGGCGAAGGTTTTGCTGTTGTGTTTGCCGCTGTCGGCATTACTTTTGAAGAAGCGGACTTTTTTATGAACGAGTTCCGCCGCACCGGCGCGCTCGATCGCGCGGTCATGTTTATAAATCTCGCCAATGACCCGGCGGTAGAGCGTATTTCGACCCCGCGCATGGCGATAACAGCGGCCGAGTACCTGGCCTATGAACTCGGGATGCATGTCCTGGTCATTATTACCGATATAACCAACTATGCCGACGCTTTGCGCGAAATATCGGCCGCCCGCAAGGAAGTGCCCGGCCGCCGCGGCTACCCCGGCTACCTTTATACCGACCTTGCCACCATGTACGAACGGGCGGGGCGTATCAAAGGGCGTAAGGGCTCGATAACCCAAATACCCATACTGTCAATGCCGGAAGACGACAAGACCCATCCCATCCCGGACCTGACCGGCTATATCACGGAAGGGCAGATCATCTTGTCGCGCGAGCTGCACAGGAAGGGTCTCACCCCGCCGGTAGACGTGCTGCCGTCCTTGTCCCGCCTTAAGGATAAAGGCATCGGCAAAGGCAAAACCAGGGAAGACCACGCCGATACGATGAACCAGCTGTTCGCCGCTTACGCGCGCGGCAAGGAGGCCAAGGAATTGGCCACGATATTGGGCGAATCGGCTCTGTCTGATGTGGACAAACTGTATGCTAAATTTGCCGATAACTTTGAGCGCCAGTACGTATCCCAAGGATATGAGACCAACCGCTCTATAGAAGAAACACTGGAGCTGGGCTGGAAGCTGTTAGCCATACTGCCTAAGGCGGAACTCAAACGTATCCGCGACGAGTATATCGAAAAATACTTCCCGGGGAGCAGCGACGTGAAGGAGGCGTAAACCGTGGCGATAAAAGTCAACCCGACCCGCATGGAACTGACCCGCCTCAAACGGCGCCTTAAGACCGCTGTACGCGGGCACAAGCTGCTAAAAGACAAACGCGATGAGATGGTGCGCCAGTTCATCATTTTCGTGCGGCGCAATAAAGCTTTGCGCGAAGAGGTGGAGGCCGCTCTCCAGGATGCCATGGGCAGATTTGTCATTGCCAGCGCCAATATGGGGCCGGAGGCCATGGCGGAAGCGCTGTTTTACCCGGCGCGCGAAGCGGTGTTTGAAGTCGGCCGGCGCAACGTTATGAGCGTTGATGTGCCGCAAATCAAATATACTGGCGGCGAAGAAAAAACAGACTTACCGTACGGTTTTGTTTTTACCTCCGGCGAACTGGACGGCGCGGTGCTCGACCTGGCCAGCGTGCTACCCAGGCTGATAGAATTGGCCGAAGTAGAAAAAACCTGTAACCTTTTGGCGGACGAAATAGAAAAGACCAGGCGCCGCGTCAATGCCCTTGAGTATGTGATGATACCCGAGACCAAGGAAAACATTAAATACATCACCATGAAACTCGAGGAAAATGACCGCGCCAGCCTGGTAAGGCTGATGAAGGCCAAAGAGATATTGATGAAAGACGCATGAGTAAAGAGAAGCGGAGCCGGGCCTTTGCGCGGGGCCGGGGGACGGTTGAAAAAAGACAGACGGGAAGAATGTGTGGGTAAATAAAA
>JAVBME010000009.1:0-5960 GCA_031552765.1 Acidaminococcales bacterium
TTCACAGACGACATTTCCAACAATCTGATTGAGTGCTTTAATAAGCAGTTCAAGGCCTGGTACAAGACTAAGCAGGGGTTTTCTTCTTTCGCATGCGCAAATAACCTGATTTCAATGTTTGTCTTTTTCTTTAATTTTGTTTGCCCGCATTCTGCTTTAAATGGCCTTACGCCGGCTCAGGTTGCCGGGTTAAAGCTGACTAAAAAACAAAAACAGGAGTATTTGCTTGTGGTTTGACGGAATCCTATGGGTTTTTGTTCTATTTTTTCATGTTTACTTTACAGTGCCAAATAGCATGGCAGATAATCAAATAAATGCATATAAAAACATTATACTGTAATATCGAAAAGAATAGTTAAAAAATCAAGTTCTATAAATAAATATTTTTGGTTTTTGCCACAAAACGCCGCTGGCATTGGTAAGTATAAACAGCTGTAAATGAAGTTTTCCGATAATAAAAACCGGCATTCAATGAATGCCGGTTTTGCTACAAAAGTTGTATTTTTATCCTTTTATTTTTTTCCACAAAGTAGTGCGCGATATACCCAGCATGAGCGCGGTACAAGCCTTGTTTCCCTTAGCCAGGGCCAGCGTTTTTTCTATCAGCTCTCTTTCCATGCTCTCTAGTGTGCCGAATTTGATTTTTAACGTATTTTCTTCTGCGTCGGCCTGTCCTTTTTGCAGCGGCCTTCTCTTGTTCGTATATTCTTTGATGAATTCCGCTTCGGATATGGAACGGCTTTTTATAAGCACTGCATAACGCTCTACGAAGTTATACATTTCACGGACATTGCCGGGCCAGTTATAATTGGCAAGTATTTCCAGAGAATTGGGCGAAAGCACAGGTAAAGGGCCGTGGGTCTTGGAAAAATGCCTGATAAAATGTTCCAGCAGCAGGGGTATATCTTCTTTACGCCGCCTAATCGGCGGGATGGATAGATTGAGGACGTTGAGCCTATAGTATAGGTCTTCACGAAATTCATTGTTCTGGACTTTTTCTTCCAGCGATTCGTTTGTGGCGGATATTATACGCACATCGACGGGTATCACCCTTTCACCGCCCAGGCGCAGCACCTGTTTTTCCTGTATGACCCGCAGCAGGCGACCCTGTATGGATGGGGATATCTGGTTTATCTCGTCAAGAAAAATCGTGCCTTTATCGGCAAGTTCGAGAAGGCCGTTCTTGCCGCCTCGCCGGGCTCCGGTAAAGGCGCCTTCCTCATAGCCCATCAGTTCGCTTTCCAAAAGGTTTTCCGGCAGGGCGGCGCAGTTTAAGGCTACAAAAGGGCCGTAGCGCCTGTTGCTGGCGTTGTGGATGCTTTGGGCGAATATTTCTTTGCCGGCCCCTGTCTCGCCTTCTATGAGGACAGTGGAGTCTACTTTGGAATAGGCGTTGGCTTTGTCGACGGTTTTTATTATGGCGTCGCTGGCGCCGATTATATCTTTAAATTCACTGCGGGCAGTAAGGCCTGCGGTTTTTATTTTGCGGTATTTTTGTTCAAGTTTTTCTACCGCTTCGACTTTCTGGAAGGTAGCCACACTGCCGACGATACGGTTGTCCGGCAGTATTATGGGGTAATCGCTCACGAAAAACCTATTTTTACCGTGATTTTTTATCTGGTCGTGTGACTGGCGCCCGTTTACATAGGAAGTTATCCAGGTGTCGTCCGGGATGGTCTCGTAGATCCTTTGGCCGACGATGGTGCCTTTGACATCCAGTTGTTCGAGCGCGCTGGGGTTGCAAGCTGTGATGACGCCGTTATTGTCTGTGATGATGATACCGTAGGAAAACAGGTTGAGTATGGTGTTCATGTGTACAGAGCGCTCCAGGGAAGTCTTGATGGCGGCAAGTACCGAGCGGCCTTTGTCGAGCGCCACCGACATTGTTTCCGGGCCAAAATACAGGGGCCAGGTCTTAAGGCCAAGCAGGGTGGCTTGGTAAACGCTGGTCGGGCCGCCGACGATCGAACGTATGCCGTTGTCCATGATCACCGGCATGAGCTCTTTTATATCGCTTTCCTGTTTATAGGTGTATAGGTATAACCAGCTTTTTACAAAAGGCTGTATTTTGTACAGTTCCACAGTGCGTGAATCGTGGAGTATGCAGGCGATTTTCTGTTCGGGCGGCATGGCGGTTTTCTCAAAGTCACGTATGGTCTCTAAGAGATCGAATAAAGTTGTTATTACGGGGATGATCGGTATATTGACAATGTTATGTATTTTGGCATAGGTGCCAACAGCACAGATGATTATTTTTGTACCGGAACTTTCCAGTTTGCGTGCCAGTTCTGAGGCGTCTGCAATGCTAATGTTTTCAAAAACATTAGTATCTTCGAGGTTGAGTTTTTCCCTGCCGACAAGCTTCCCGCCCAGGATGATACTCAAATCTTTCAAATCTTTCAAATCTGCCAACTCCTTAAAAAACGTATATATACAAGTGTATTTAAGAACGAATTTCTGCTAAGTATAAAAAATGAACACATTGATTAACGGTGTTTTATTTTTATTATAACCTAATATCAGAATTTTGCAAAATCATTTTAAAGCAACGTGTATTAATCGCGCTTTTTATGCGGTGATAAAAAAATAAATTATTAAATATTTTAATAGTATAAAAATTTTTTAATATGGCACAAAAATTGCAAAGTTGTGATTAGGTTACCCAGCATAATAGCAAAACCGAAAGTAAAGGGGAGGTGTCTTTAAAATACAAATCGCACCTGCAAAATTAATTAGGAGGGGATCGAGTTTATGGAAAAAAGCGTAAATAAGATTGTTTGGGCCGGTGTATTATCTTTAGGCCTTTTGCTTGCCAGCGGCTGCGGCGGTTCGGGCGGCGGCGAAAAGAAAGGCGCGACGCCTAGCTTTCCCACTAAATCTATCAGCCTTATAGTGCCCTATGCGGCCGGAGGTTCTTCCGACCTGAGCGCCCGGCCTTATGCCGAAGAGATGGGCAACATCCTCAAACAGCCGATGGTCGTGGTAAATAAACCGGGCGCCGGCGGCGGCATCGGCGCGGCGGAAGTGGCGCGCGCCAAAGGTGACGGCTATACTCTTTTGAATGCATCCATCGGCAATGTGACCATAGTGCCTTATACTTCCAACGTGGGTTATGACTACACATCTTTACGCGCGGTGGCGCAGATGACCGACATACCTTTGGCCATTACGGTAAAAGCAGATTCCCCCATAAAAAACCTCAAGGAATTTGTTGAATACGCCAAAGCCAACCCTGGAAAAATACGCTACGGCAGCCCGGGCGCCGGCAATATCCAGCACGTGACCGCCGAAGGCTGGTCAAAAAAAATCGGCATAAAACTCACCCATATGCCGTTTGAAGGCGCCAACCCGGCAGTCGCCGCTCTGCTGGGCGGACACGTGGAAGCTGTCTGTACGGGCGTCACCGAAGTCGCGCCCCATCATAAGTCCGGCGCGTTGCGCATCTTGGGTGTGACGTCTGCCAAGCGGATAGCAATGGTTGATGTGCCGACCTTTAAAGAGCAGGGCTACGACCTGGAAGCCGGCGTTTGGTACGGCGTACTTGCGCCTAAATCCACTCCGGACGCGGTAGTAAAGATTTTGGCCGATGCGCTGAAAAAATCCTATGATTCTCCCAAAGTACAAGAAGCCTGGAAAAAACTTTTCCTTATCCCGGCTTATCTTGGGCCGGCTGAACTAGATGCCCGCATAAAGAAAGAAGCGGAAACAAACCAACAGGTATTAAAAGATATAGGTCTTTATAAAAAATAAGTTTGTCTTGCTGCACTGTTTTTCTGGGAGGCGGCTTTGCCGCCTCCAGGAAAGCCGGTCCAAGAAGGGGGGCGTAACGGGATATGAAAGATCAGGACATGCTTTCCGGAAGTTTATTGATAATATTTGCTATTGTCGGCTACGCGGCGGCCAGCCAACTGGAAAACCTTGCTGTGGCCGGTCTGTCGGCTGCGTTTTATCCAAGTGTCCTTTTTACCATACTGTTATTGTGCGGTTTGAGCCTTGTCTATCAGGGGATGAAGCGCAAAGAAAAGGTTGCTCTGCCCGTTTTTCAGTGGGGAAAACTCCTTCCTGTCGTAATAGCCCTTGCAGTATATGTATTTTTGCTGGAGTATATAGGTTTCATAGCATCTACGATGTTATTTCTCTTGGGCGCAATGTACATATTTGGCGAACGCAGGAGAAAAATACTTGTTGCCGTGCCCGTAGTGACATCGCTGGTAGTTTACTACCTGTTCAGCAAAGCCTTCATGATAGTGCTGCCGTGATCATTGATAAAAGGGGGTGAATATATGGAACTGGCTACTTTTCAAGCTATACCACAAGCTTTTATGTCGGTACTCAACCTTGAATGTTTAGGCTGGATAACGCTGGGAACGATAGTGGGCATTCTTTTCGGCGCGGCGCCGGGCCTTACTGCTACTACGGCCGTGGCCCTGTTTACGCCGGTCACATTTTATATGTCGCTTAACGTATCCCTGGCTTTTTTGATGGGCATATACTGTGGCGGTTTTTATGCGGGCAGCATACCGGCCATACTGATAAATACCCCGGGCGCGCCGGGCAATGCCGCTACCGTAATGGACGGCTATCCAATGGCTAAAAACGGTCGGGCCGGTGAAGCGCTGGGCCATTCGATAGTGTCTTCCTGGCTGGGCGGTACTCTTTCCGCTTTCGCGCTCTTGATTTTTGCCCCGCTCATTGCTGAAGTCGCCCTTAAATTCGGCGCGCCGGAATATTTTGCCGTCGCTGTGCTTGGGCTTGTTTGCATCGCCGGCGTGTCGGGCAAATCGCTGGTCAAAGGCATAGCCGGCGCCGCCATGGGCATGTTTTTAGGTTGTATAGGCATGGATCCTATAGACGGCTTGCCGCGTTTTACTATGGGCAATCTCAACCTGATGGGCGGCATAGCGCTCATCCCGGCTTTGGTCGGCCTGTTTGCCATAACCGAAGTATTGGCCAAAGCGGAAAGCGGTAAAGAAGAAGGCGGCAATATCATAGCGCAGGTAAAAAATGTGCTGCCTGACCTCAGATATTACTGGAACTATAAAGGTATAATCTTGAAATCTTCTATTGTCGGCATAATCATTGGCGCCATACCCGGTACTGGTCCGACAATTGCATCATGGATGGCTTATAACGAGGCCAAGCGTTCTTCCAAACACCCGGAAGAATTTGGCACAGGCATACCGGAAGGCATAATGTCCAGTGAAAGCGCCAACAACGCCGTTACCGGCGGCGCGCTCATCCCGCTTTTGACTTTGGGCGTGCCGGGCGATACGGTTACGGCGGTGCTTTTGGGCGCCTTGATGATCCAGGGGCTGACTCCCGGCCCCATGCTGATGGTCGAGCGCTACGACCTGGTTGCCTTTCTTTTGTGGATACTGCTGTTTGCCAATGTGGTCATGCTGGCCATGGGACTCTTGGGCAGTAGATATTTCCCCTACATATTGAAGATGCCGGTACAGGTACTTATGCCGGTGGTAGCGGTTTTGTGCATAACCGGCGGTTATGCGGTGAACAATTCTTACTTTGACGCCGCCATGGTAGTGGGAATAGGTTTTGTCGGTTACATTTTTTCCCGTCTGGGATTCCCGGTGGCGCCGATTGTCCTTGGCATGATACTCGGGCCGATCATCGAACCTAACATGCGGCGGGCCCTCCTTGGCGCCGAACTTAACCCGCTGGCCTTTGTGTCTACCCCAATAAGCGCAGGTTTGATAATATTGTCTTTTATTCTGGTCTATGTAATGAAACGGCGCGCCGTCGCCTGACGGATAAGCAAATATTTCACATAAGAAAACTGCTATAGAACAAGGTCAAAAGCGAAACAGAGGAGTGAAGAAGTTGGAAGCACTAAAGGGAGTAAAAGTACTGGAGTTGGGTCAGGTAGTAGCGGCGCCGTTTTGCGGCGCGCTCTTGTCGGACTTCGGGGCCGAAGTCATAAAAGTCGAAGCCCCGGAAGGCGA
>JAVBME010000030.1:0-57158 GCA_031552765.1 Acidaminococcales bacterium
AATCGAACCGCCGACACGAGGATTTTCAGTCCTCTGCTCTACCGACTGAGCTACCGCGGCATAATGGCGACCCGGATGGGACTCGAACCCACGACCTCCGCCGTGACAGGGCGGCATTCTAACCAACTAAACTACCGGGCCGTATATGGTGGGCGATGACGGGATCGAACCGCCGACATCCTGCTTGTAAGGCAGGCGCTCTCCCAGCTGAGCTAATCGCCCTTATGAGACCGGAGATAAGGCGTCATATACTTCGTTGCGGCTACGTTTTTTTGCTCATGTACCAACAGCACATTTTGCTACCAAAACCTCGCTGCGCCTAGTCTCTAACGCCTTTTTTCCGGCCTCCAGAGACATATACGAACACTTATCCGGCACTACTGCTATTTGGTGACCCGTGGGGGAATCGAACCCCCGATACCGCCGTGAAAGGGCGGTGTCTTAACCGCTTGACCAACGGGCCATAAACCTTGGTGACCCATGTAGGCCTCGAACCTACGACACCCTGATTAAGAGTCAGGTGCTCTACCAGCTGAGCTAATGGGCCAAAAAAATGGTGATCCACCCGCGACTCGAACGCGGGACACCCTGATTAAAAGTCAGGTGCTCTACCAACTGAGCTAGTGGATCATCGTGATAGGATACAAAGGTATTATATAAAAACACCCTTGTGTTGTCAATGAAAAAATTCTGGCGGCATAATCCTGCCCAGTCAGAAAAATTCGCTCAATACCATAGTCTGCTCCCGGCCTGGGCCCACGGAGACCACGCCTAAAGGCACGCCGACCGATTCGGCCAGGCGCTCTATATAGCGGCGGGCGTTTTCCGGCAGCTGTTCGTATTCCCTGATGCCTGTTATATCTTCCTGCCAGCCTGGCAGTTCTTCATATATCGGCTGGCAGCGGGCCAGTTCTTTCAAACTGGCGGGCATATAGTCTATTTCTTGGCCGTCAAGCATATAGCCGGTACATATCTTCAAAACCGGCAATTCATCCAGGATATCGAGGCGGGTTACCGCCAGATAATCCATGCTGTTGAGCCTTGCGGCATAACGCACTACCGCTGTATCCAGCCAGCCGCAGCGCCGCGGGCGTCCGGTAGTGGCGCCAAACTCGTGTCCGCGCTGACGCAGGTATTCACCCTGCGCATCAAGCAGCTCGGTAATAAACGGCCCCTCGCCGACACGGGTGGAATAGGCCTTGACCACGCCAAGGACTTTGCCGATGGATTTTGGGCCGACGCCCGACCCTGTGCACACGCCGCCAGCAATAGGGTTGGAACTGGTAACATAGGGGTATGTACCATGGTCTATATCGAGGAAGGTCGCCTGTGCGCCTTCGTACATGATCTTGTTGCCCCGGAGCGAAGCTTCATAGAGGAAGTGGCCGGTGTCTACGACATATTTTCTCAGTTTTTCCGCATAACCGAGGTATTCTTCCAGCAAAGTTTTGTAGTCGTAGCCTTGCTCGTTATATATCGCTTTCAGCAACAGGTTTTTCTCTTCCAGGCAGTTTTTCAGTTTTTCGGCAAAAACTTCTTTGTCTAAAAGATCGCACATCCTGATGCCGGTGCGCGCCATTTTATCCATATAACAGGGCCCGATACCGCGCTGGGTCGTACCTATTTTCTTACTGCCCAGCCTGTTTTCTATAAGGGCGTCCAGTTTGTTGTGATAAGGCAGGATGACGTGCGCCCGGTCGGAAATGTATAGGTTGCTGGTATCAACGCCGCGGCTGTTGATAAGCTCTATTTCTTCCAGTACAACCTTAGGATCTATGACCACACCGTTAGCGATGACGCAAATCTTTTCCCGGTACAAAATGCCCGAGGGCAACAGGTGCAGCTTGTATTCCTTACCCTTGTTTACCACAGTATGGCCGGCGTTGGAGCCACCGGAATAACGCACTACTATATCAGCTTCTTCCGCAAGATAGTCCACTATCTTGCCTTTTCCTTCGTCTCCCCATTGGGAGCCGATTACTACTACTGTTGACATAATTTGCCCCTCCTTTTTGACGGACGGGCGATAAGACGCCATCTGTGTTGTTGCTTCTCGTATTTTGCACTCAACATACGCACCTGTATGCTTCCGCCAGAATACGCGTCGCACCTAATAGCTGGCGCCTTATCACTCGCCATTATAAATAATTACAACCCAAAGCGAGCCATGACCGTATCCACATGCCTGAGCATATACGATGGGTCGAAGCAAGCGGCGATTTCTTCCTTGTTCAAATATTTAATGATATCAGCGTCATTTTCCACATTGCGCCTGAAGTCGGCGCCTTCCAGCCAACGCGCCATGGCGTTCCTTTGTACCCACAGATAGGCGTCTTCGCGCATCACTCCTTTATCTACCAGCGCCAGCATTATCCGCTGGCTGTATATCAGCCCGCCGGTCTTGTTTAGGTTGTCCAGCATGGCTTCCGGGTATATGAGGAGCTTATCCACCATATTGATAAATTTGCCCAGCATATAGTCGAGGGCCAGAGTGCTGTCCGGCAGGATTATCCTTTCCACCGAAGAGTGGGAAATATCCCGTTCGTGCCAAAGCGCCACATTTTCCATGGCTGCCTGGGCGTTGCCCCGAAGGACACGCGCTAAGCCGCAGATGCGCTCGGCCGTTATCGGGTTGCGCTTGTGCGGCATGGCTGAAGAGCCTTTTTGCCCAGCCTGGAAAAATTCTTCCGCTTCACGGATGTCTGTCCGTTGCAGATTGCGCACTTCGGTAGCAAACTTATCGAGCGAGCTGCCTATGATGGCAATAGTCGCGATAAATTCCGCATGCCGGTCGCGCTGCACGACCTGGGTTGACACCCTGTCCGCTTTGATACTGAGTTTTTCACAGACGTATTCTTCTACAAACGGGTCTATATTTGAATAGGTACCGACCGCGCCGGATATTTTGCCCACCGCGACGGCTTCTTTGGCCCGCTGCATGCGTTCGATATTGCGTTCGGTCTCATCCAGCCACAACAGGAATTTCAGCCCCAGCGTCATGGGTTCGGCGTGTATGCCGTGCGTACGCCCGATCATAACGGTATGTTTGTGTTCTTTGGCCCGGCGCTTCAATACCTCGGCCAGTTTTTCCAGTTTGTCGATGATGATGTCCGACGCCTGCGCCATCATGACAGCCAAGGCCGTATCTTTTACATCACTCGACGTCATGCCCATATGCACGTATTTGGAGGCGTCGCCCACATATTCGGCCACGCAGGTCAAAAAAGCCAGTATGTCATGTTGGGTAGTTTTTTCTATTTCCCGAATACGCTCGACGGTAAAATCCGCCCTGTTCTTTATGTCCTCCAGCGCCGCTACCGGAACCTGCCCCAGCAGATGCATAGCTTCGGCGGCATGAATCTCCACCCTAAGCATGGTACGGAATTCATTTTCCTCCTGCCAGATGGCGGACATTTCTTTATTGCTGTAACGCCCGATCATACGGACTCTCCCTCCCTCTGTCTAAAATAATCACAAACACAGTTTGAAAAAACTCAAAGACCCGGGGCGCCGGATGTTTGAGTTTTCTGGTCTATCGTAAATCCATAATAACAGTTTTGCAAATTGTTTGTCAAAGGATTTTCGAACTATTATTCTGTTTTTTGTATTATTGTTCGGTAATTTTAGAAAGATCACGGAACAAAGTAAGCGCTTTGTGGAAATAGAGCAGTACTTTGCCCACAGGACCGTTACGGTGTTTGGCTATGATAAGCTCGGTTACGTTCTTTTTTCCTTCCTCTAGGTCGTCCTTGTAATAATCTTCGCGGTACAAAAAAGCTACGATATCGGCATCCTGTTCCAGCGAGCCGGACTCTCTAAGGTCGCTGAGCATGGGGCGTTTTTCCTGGCGCGCTTCCACGCTGCGGCTCAACTGGGACAGCGCGATTATCGGGATGCCAAGTTCTCTGGCCAGCCCTTTTAGCGACCGGGATATCTCCGATATCTCCTGCTGCCTGTTCTCACTGCGTGAAGAGCCTGCCGAGCCCTGCATGAGCTGCAAATAGTCGATGATCAATATCTGGATATCGTATTCGCGCTTTAAACGCCGGGCCTTGGCCCTCATTTCCATGACATTGATGCCCGGAGTATCGTCAATAAAAATATTCGCCTGGCTCAGCCGGTCGGCCGCGCCGATGAGATCTGTCCAGTCTTCGTCTTTGAGTTCCCCGACCCGGAGGCGCTGGGAGTCGATCCTGGCCTCGGCGCACAACATCCTTTGCACCAGTTGTTCTTTGGACATTTCCAAAGAGAAAAAAGCGACGCCTTTTTTATTCCTTATGGCGATATTTTGCGTTATGTTTAGCACCAAAGCGGTTTTACCCATACTAGGGCGGGCCGCTATAAGAATCAGATCGGACGGCTGTAGACCGGCCGTCATGTGGTCAAAATCCGTAAAGCCTGTTGCGAGGCCCGTAAGGCCGCCACGATTTTCGTAAAGTTTTTCTATACGGCCAAAAGCATCGTGCACAACTTCCTTGATGGGAGCAAAATCACGGCCGCTGCTGCGCTTGCCCACATCCATCATCTTTTTTTCCGCTATGTCGAGGATGTTTACCACATCATCCTTGGCTTCATAGCCCATGCTGACGATTTCCGTACCGGCGCCGACCAGCCTGCGCAATAGCGCCTTTTCCTCCACGATGCGGGCGTGATAAATGACATTGGCCGCGGTCGGGACAGTATTGGCCAGATAGGTGATATAGGTAACGCCGCCGATGTCTTCAAGCTTTCCTTCCCGCCTCAAGACCTCTGTCACCGTCACGATATCAGCCGCTTCGTTTTTGTTGGCCAGCTCCAATATCGCTTTAAAAATAACTTTATGCGCTTCGCGGTAAAAGTCCTCGAAGCGCAAAAGTTCCTCTACTTTGGCGATGGCGTCTCTTTCCAGCATCATCGCGCCCAGCACGGACTGCTCGGCGTCTATATTTTGCGGCGGTATTCTCTCTTCCATGGCAGTTCCTGTTATCCTTCCACCACATGCACAGTAAATTCCGCGCTGATTTCCGGGTGCAATTTAGCCACCGCCTTGTAAGTGCCGGTCGTTTTCACCGCTTCTTTCAGCTCGATCTTTCTTCTGTCTATATCCATATTCGTCTCTTTTATCACAGCGTCAGCCACATCTTTGGACGTAATGGAACCGAAAAGTTTGCCGTGTTCACCGACTTTGACCGGCATGGTGATCGACAGCTTGCTGATCTGGCTGGCCAGTACCTTGGCCTGGTCTTCCCGTACTTTATTGTGGAATTTTTCCGTTTCTTTTTGCTGTTTGGCCTGGTTAATATTGCGCTCATCGGCAACCATAGCCAATTGTTTAGGCAAAAGGAAATTCCTGGCATAGCCTTCTGAGACTTCAGCTATTTCTCCTTTTTTGCCTAGCTTTTTATCATCTTTGAGCAGTATTACTTTCATTTCATTCGCTCTCCTCTGTCTGTTTTTTCACCAGTTCGATTATTTGCGCCTTAAGGTCGTCGACAAAAGCTTTTTTTATCTTGACGCCGGCCACCGTCTGATGCCCGCCGCCGCCCAATTCTTCCATTATAAGCTGTACATTTACCTTACCCGTACTGCGGGCGCTGACTACTACCTCTTCGCCCAACTGGCCGAGTACAAAACTGGTCTTTACCCCTTCCATATTGAGCAGGGTATCCGCCGCCTGCGCCACCGCTATGGACGACTTGCCGTCCGCCGGCAACGGCGCGCTGGCTATGCCGACGCCATTGGGCAGTATTTCCGCGCTTGACAAAAGCTTGCTGCGCATTTTCACCAATTCTATATCTTCGCTAAACAGCTGGCGTACCATGCCGGGATCAGCGCCGGCCTGGCGCAGAGTGGCCGCGGCCTCAAAAGTACGCGCCCCAGTCTGCACGGCAAAGTTTTTCGAGTCGACGGCTATGCCGGCATAGAGGATACTGGCTTCCAGCCTGTTAAAATCAACATTGTCGGCAAAATAAGTCAAAAGCTCAGTGACTAATTCACTGGCCGACGATGCAGCCGGTTCATGGTAAACAAAAGTAGTGTCGCTGATAAAATCCTCCGCCCGCCGGTGATGGTCAATGATGACCTTATTTTTCACCTTGGCCAAAAGGCCAGGCGCTGCGCACAGCATAGGCCGGTGGTGGTCAACCAGTACCAGGAGGCTGCCCGGCACCATCATTTTCACCGCTTCTTCATTGCTGATAAGAATATCTTTATACTCGGGGTAGTCTTGCGCCAGTTCGCGGAACTTGATCAAAGACAACCCTTGCTCGCTATTTACTATATGCACCGGTTTGCCCAGCAGCATAGCCATTTTGGCCACGCCTACGGCGGCGCCGATAGAGTCAAAATCTTCGTTTATATGGCCGGAAACAAACACCATTGAAGTATTGCTCATCAGCTCCCTGATAACATGCGCCGCGCTACGCGCGCCCACTTTGGTATTCTTTTCCTGTGCCATGGATACCCCGCCAAAAAAGAGGATACTGCCGTCAAACGACACCGCCGCCTGGTCGCCGCCGCGCCCTAGCGCCATATCAAGGCAGGACTGGGCTTTTTGCGATATGTCCACTACGTCTTCGCCGTCTGACGATACGCCGAAGCTAAAGGTCACAGGCAGTTTGTTGCCGGCTTTTATCGACCGCATACGGTCAAGGATATTAAATTTCTGCTCTATGCAATAAATCAGCGCGTTCTTGTGCATGACGACAAAATACAAATCATCCGTATATTGCTTGTATACGCCGTCCACTTCGGCCACCCAGGCGCCAACGAGTTTGTTGACTTCCGCCTTGATATTTTCCCGCTGGCTGTCCGTTAGTCCTTTTAAAACATTGTTATAATTGTCAAACTGCAGATAGGCGATCGCCAAGCGGCTATCTTCGAAGCGCCGCCGAATATTTTCGTACATGGTCACATCTGTGATGTAAACAAGTACGATGTTCTCATGCTCGTCTTCGTTTATCTGGATTTTGCGATGGACGATCTTATACATTTTGTCATGATCTGGTAAAAGCAGCTCCCCGTCGCGCGCTTCCATCATATCGATATCAAGCCCGGGCAGTACGTCTCCTACCATATGCGCGCCACGGCTTTCGCTGCAGTTGAACCATTTCTCGCAGACAGCATTATGCCAGCGAAGCAAGCCCTTTTGGTCAAATACCGCAATCGCCATAGGCAATTCGCGCAGCGCGTAAAAAGTAGCCCGCTCCATGCTCCTGGTCATTTCGTCGAGGTATTCTGCTACGCGCGCTTCCCGCAACCTTTGCCGCCTCTTTGCAGACCAGGCCACGACCAATGACGCAGCCACCCCGCCAACCGCCAGTTGCGGCATAAAATATACCAACACGGCCGTCATCAGGGCTATGACAAAAAGCTCGGGATATATGTCTTTCCAGTAAGTATCTTCTTTAAACATTCTTGCACCTCTTATGCGCTATTGCGCCATTTTAACGACGAGGCGGGCGGATCTTTCTAAAGTCGAAAATAAAATCCATCAGTCCCAACATTATGATTAACAAAGGCATTATCGGAATGCTAAAAAAAAGCGCGACGGCAAAACCTTTGACAAGATTCGGCCAATTAAATTTATAAACAAAAAACCAAATTATCGAAAAACCCTGCAACAAAAGCGGCAGGCTAGCCAACACCTGAGCGTTCATGGCGGCATTATAGCCCAAGCTGTCCGGCTGGTGCTGAAAAAAAGAAAAGAGTATCAGCGCCGCGCCGTAGACAAAAAGAATGACCGGCGGCAGCGCCCATTCGCGAAAAGGCGGCAGGTCTTCTATATAAGTTCCCAAACGGCGCAAGATAGCCCGCGCAGCTAAAAAATTCAAAAAAGTATCGAATATCGAACCGGCGACAAAACCGGCCGGCAAGATAATTTTGACCATAGCCAGGGCCGCGGTAAGTAAAGCCTTCTGCTCTTCAAGAATTTGTGCAGGAAGGCCGATTTGTTTCATCATGTTCAAGACTTGTTCTATGGCTGCGTTAATTTTTTCCGGGCTGAAATCTATCGGATCTATACCCAAAACAAAAAAAGTTATAGCCAAAATAGCGACTTTAGAACAAAACGATGCTATAGAACCCCAGAATAAAGTCCGCATAGGCGTCATGCCGCGGCGCAATGCCCAGCCTACAACTATGCCGATAGGACCAAGGCCCACCACCAGCATCACACTTTGCAGGGGATTTACAACAATAGCAACTATCGCCCCGGCGGTCAGCAAACACAAAGCGCTCCACTTGAGGCCATGCCGTACGCCTAGGAGGATAGTAGGAACCGGCCAAAGAATATTCATGAAAGCGCCGGCGATAGGTAAATAAAGTCCGATGACAGCAAACAGCACTGCTACGGCGGACAGTATGCCCGCCTCCACCATGGACGTAGTTTTGTTATTTTGCACTGTATTCCCCCAAAACCTCTCATCTCACAAAAAAGCCCGCATTTAAAGCCGGGTAAGTATATATAATATTCGACCTTTTTGCCATTTATCCTTTAATAACACAAAACCCCGCAGAGGCCTGGGCCGCTGCGGGGTCGGTACTCATTCGGTGCTGAACGGTAACAGCGCTACGTTGCGCGCCCGTTTAATAGCTACGGTAAGCTGCCGTTGGTGCTTGGCGCAGCTGCCGGAGATACGGCGGGGCAATATCTTGCCGCGCTCAGTAGTATAGCGGCGCAAACGGTTCAAATCTTTATAATCGATACCTTCGACTTTATCTACGCAGAAACTGCAGACTTTTCTTCTGACTCTTCTGCCTTTTTCACGTCTCAATTCGCATGCCTCCTCTGTTTAAAATGGCACATCGTCGTCAGGGAAAATCTCCGGGCCGAAAGAACCGGCCTCGTCTTTATCGCGCATACCGCCGCCACTATTGCCGGCGTCCGGATTGCGGCGGTCTAAAAATTCCACTGAGTTGGCGATTACTTCCGTCACCCAGCGTTTTTGCCCGCTTTTATCCTCATAGCTCCTGACCTGTAAACGTCCATCTGTCAATACTTTTTGCCCTTTGGTGAGATTGTTGCCGCAAACTTCAGCCACTTTGCCCCATACCACGATGGGAACGAAATCCGCTTCCTTCTGTCCCTGGCCGGTAAACCTGTCCACCGCCAGGGTGAACTGGGCAACGACCTTGCCGGACGGAGTGTAGCGTACCTCGGGGTCTCTTGTCAAACGGCCAACCAGAATAACCTTATTCACAATAGACAGCCTCCGATCAATCGTCTTTTCTGATGATCATGTGCCGCAAAATCTCGTCGGTTATCTTCATAACACGGTCCAGTTCGGCTACGACAGCCGGCTCCGCGCTAAAAAGTGTCAGGCAGTAATAGCCGTCGGCAATATCCTCAATCTCATATGCCAGACGCCTCTTGCCCCACCGGTCGAGCTTGTTGATGGCGCCACCGTTAGTGGCGATAAGGTTCTCGAATTTGCTGATAACAGCTTCGGTCGCCTCTTCTTCCATCGGCTTGACGATAAACATGACTTCGTACTCTCTCACGAAATCACCTCCTCCTTTGGTCTATGGCTCCCGGTATCGGGAGCAGGGGATTGACTTATATATTGTACCACCGGGATTTTTTTTTGGCAAGGTTTATATTTTAGCCACGCTTTTTATACAGGGATTTACTTCGGAAAAAACTATCTCCAGCCGTTCCAGGCGGTCATAGTCCGGCGCCGCAAAAACGGACAAACGCTTACCTTTGCCTGTAAGAAGGTAGCCAAAAGAAGCTGTGCGGCCAAAGCAGTTGGCTACATTAATTGTTTGTATGGTATTGACATCAGATAGATAATACACATTGCTAAACAATATATTCTGGGCGATAATAGAATATTCATAAAGCAAAATACTGCGGGAAGCCCGGCATATATTAAGGCCAAGGCCAAATACACAAGGTAAAAGATAGATGTATTTGTTTTCCAGTGAGGTATTATAAGTCACCAGACCGACAAGTAGCCAGATAAACGCCGTAATAAGCCCGGACAACCGTTTGCCTTTTATTTCCAGCAGCAAGCGGCCGTCTACCCCAGCCACTGTCCGGCTGTGGTTGACAGTTATGACGACATGCTGCTGTATCGCCCTATCCGGGCGCTTTTTATAAACAAAGACAATAAAAAATACTGCCAGTATCAGGACTAGCGAACTGGCCAGTATGACAAAAACCAGCTTTGGCATGACTATTGCTCCAAAAGATTTTTTAATATAACAATAATCATAGCATAAACATGAAATTTTGTTCTACTTTTTTTCCGCTTCTTTTATATCCAGTTGCAAGCGAAAAACACCGCTTGCGGAAACTTTTTCACCATACTCATTAAGAGCCGGGCTAAATTTGCTGCTGAGTATTGTCTGCATAGCTACAATATCCAGCATATCGCTACCCGAAGATATTGCTATGCTAACCATCTTAACATAACCAGCCGCCGTTACGCCCACACGCACATGAACAACGCCCGCCAGCTTTTTCTTCACAGCTTCTTCAGGATAAACCGCCGGCGCCAGTTTTACTATCTGCGGCGGCGTTTTCGTTGCCACCCGCTTATTTTCTTCCTTGCTCTCTTTTACTGTCACTTTCACCTCTTGCGCAAAAGCGCTCCCGTTGTTTGCAAAAATTGCTAAAGCAAGGCAAAACAGGCATATTGTCAGATATTTTATTCTTTTGTTTTTAAACATAAACCCACCCTCTTTTCTCAAAATATTTCGAAAAACAATCAAAAAGGCACATAATATGTAAATGGCATCAACTTTACAGATATACCTACCGCTCTTTCAATGTATTTGTAGTTATTGCCTAAAATATCGCGCCGCCAGCCACTGCTGCCGCGCGCGCCAAAAGGCGTTTCCGGAATCAAAATCAGCTCAGGCGCAGTATTATCAGCAAGCCATTCCTTCAGGCAATTGATATAATCGTCTACGACCAGCATAGAGCCAATAACAATATTGCCACCCAAAAAACCATTTTTTGCTACAGCGACTTGCACACTTGCGCCATCGTGCGCATAGCCTGTATTATTCAGCAAATACGTAATAAAAGGTTTTAATATAAAAGATGCTACAATAAGAACCCTTCTTGCTTTGCTTATGGCCGCCGCCTGAAAAATGATCTGATATTTTTGGTACTTAAGCTAAAGCCCATATATAAACCAAAAGGAACAGCAATATTCATAATTACTGTAGTCGTTATCCATCCCCCAGCCACTAAAGCTGTCGAATAAATCGTTGGCATAAGAAAAAACTTTACAGCAACATCCATCATGGTCGTATTTGTGCCATCATCTGTTTCAACAGTCCAAGGGCCTATTGTAACCGTCCCCGTCCTGGTATTGCCATTATCATCCTGATAAGTTACCTCTGATGTATATGTTCCCCCTTCCCACATTTCATTTTCCTGTACCTGATTGCCCCCGGAATCAAAAATCGGGCCTTTATCAATAATTCTCATATTATCCTCCCACCCCTTCCCTTTGACTTTATTTAGTATAGATAACCAAGTACTTATTACTTATTCGGGATCCTCTTTCTTGTTTTTTCTCGCTTTATATTTATCGTAATAATGCCCTAAAATAGGCGCCAATACCAGCATGAAAAAAACATAAAAAAGATTTTCCAAATTATTACCATACATAATATTTATCTCTACTTTCATTTATATTGAGTAATTAAACACATAAACAAACGCAGACTAGTTACTTATTCAAAACCTTCGTTCCTGTCTTTTTTTGCTTTGTATTTATCATAATAATGGCCAGCTATAGGAATTATTATTACTGCCATCAAAGCATAAAAAAGAGAATGCCACCCATCCATAAAAAGTGTTATTCCAGGCATGAAACCCTCCGTCATTTATAAACAGATTTTTTTAACACACAGTATTATCTCTTTTTATCATTTTGTCTTTACTGTTCCTGGTTTATAAGTTCTATAGCCTGCCCTATTTCAAACTTTAGACTCTTGCCTATAATTTCAAAACAATCGGCTATACTTGAGTCAATAAAAACGATTTTTTTAATCGCCGGAACTTTTTTGATTTGATGAATAAGCACACGGTAAAATTTTTCCGACGCGATTGTACGGTTTGAGCTTTCTCCAGTTCCATCTTCAGAATTATTATTTTTTTGCTGCCGGGCAATACGACAACACTATATGGTAAAAGAATGTTAATAATAATCATCTCCAATGAGCAATTACCGGTTCAAAAATTACCCCTGGCTAACTTAATTGTAAATAAGATACCTATATCAAGTCAATAACTTTGTTTTGCTTTTTATAAATATATAAAACTCCCTGCGGCAAATTTGCCGCAGGGAGTTCGCAAAATATAACTATATACAGTTTTTCTCAGTTTACACATTAAACCTGAAATTAGTCACATCGCCGTCCTGCATGACGTACTCTTTGCCTTCAAGGCGCACCAGGCCTTTTTCTTTCGCCGCGTTCTGGCTGCCGCAAACGTCCAGGTCGTTAAAGGAAACTATCTCGGCGCGGATAAAGCCGCGTTCAATGTCCGAATGTATTTTGCCCGCTGCCTGCGGCGCTTTGGTGCCGCGGCGGATGGTCCAGGCCCTGGATTCTTCAGGCCCGGCAGTCAGGTAACTGATAAGCTCCAAAAGTTTGTAGGCGGCTCTGATCAGGCGGTCAAGTCCCGATTCTTTAAGCCCAATGTTAGCAAGAAATTCCAATGCCTCTTCATCGCTCAGCTCTGCTACTTCTTCTTCCAGACGCGCCACCACTGTCACCAGTTGAGCTCCTTCTCCTTCAGCATATTCGCGCACTTTAGCAACCAAGGGGTTGTTGTCGGCATTCGCCGCTTCGTCTTCACCGACGTTAGCAATATATAGGGACGGTTTCAATGTCAAAAGATTAAGCTCGCCCAACAGCTGCTTTTCTTCTTCATCAAGTCCCGCCCTGCGGGCAGGAACCGCGTTTTCCAAATGGCCGCGCAGTTTTTCCAGTACCTCTTTTTCGAGAGCGGCTTTTTTATCGCCGCCTTTAATCAGGCGCGGCAAACGTTCCAGCCTGCGGTCAACAGCTTCGATATCGGCAAGACACAGCTCCGTGTTGATGATTTCTATATCGCGCAAAGGATCGAGCGAGCCTTCTACATGCGTTATGTTGCCGTCTTCAAAACAGCGGACAACCTGTGCGACCGCATCTACTTCCCTGATATGGGCAAGAAATTTATTCCCGAGGCCTTCGCCTGTAGACGCGCCCTTTACCAATCCGGCGATATCGACAAAACGCATAGCCGTCGGCACGATACGTTTAGAGCTGTAAATTTCAGCCAGCCTGTTTAATCTTTTATCCGGCACACTGACTACGCCGACGTTGGGTTCTATGGTGCAAAAAGGATAATTGGCCGCCTCGGCGCCGGCCTTGGTTATAGCGTTAAATAATGTGGATTTGCCTACATTGGGCAGGCCGATGATCCCGACCTCGAGATTACTGCTCATTTATTTCCTCCGCGATGTTTTCTTTGCGCCCTACGATAGCGCGGGCGGCTTTGACAAATTTGGGGCGGGGCATCATGACAAAATGTCCGCAGCCGCAGCATTTAAGCCCAAAGTCCATGCCCGTCCGGGTTATCTCCCATTCGGACGAACCACAGGGATGGGCTTTTTTCATTTTTACGATATCGCCTATACTGTACTGCATTTCGGCCATATCCAGCACTCCTTTTAGCATTGAGAACCGGCTTGCGCAAACAGCAAGCCGGCTCCATTTTTTCAATAAGCTCCAGGCTAGGATATTTTTGTTATGTCTATCACCTTGAAGCCATGCGCTTCGAGCGCAGCCTGCACTTGTTCCACATTGTCAAAGTCTCCGCGCAAAATGAGCTCTTTGCTGCCGTCGCCGGCGTCCACTGTGACAAAACTGGTGATGTTGATATTGCTGTCTTTAAAAATGCCGCCTATTTCGGCCAGGACGCCCATACGGTCGGGCGCGCTGATGGTAACACGGGTCTTTCCCTCCGGCAAGCCCATGACGTCGACCAGCATTTTAAAAATATCCGTTTCGGTGATTATGCCGACAAGGTTATCCTCGTCGTCCAAAACCGGCAAGCCGCCTATTTTATGTTTGTACATCAAAAGGGCCGCTTCTTCGATGGTCGCGCCGGCTTTTACCGTATAAAGTTTTTTAGCCATTATTTCATGGACTTTGAGTTTGGTCAAAAGGTAATTCGCTTCGTATTTGGAAAGGGTGGTCGCCGGAGATGGCGCCGCCAGCTGCAAGTCGCGGTCGGTCACGATACCGGCAAGCTTGCCGTCTTTCATGACCGGCAGACGGCGTATTTTGCTGATACGCATTACTTCCATGGCGTCGAAAATACTTATATCAAAATTGATGGTAACAGGATTTTTCGTCATGCGCTTATAAATAAACACGGTAATTCCCCCCTGCTTGCGTTAGTTTCATCATCAACCTACGGGTACTGGTCTTGCTCCTTGGTCATCCGCCAAGATACGCTTTCTTTATCTCTTCGCTTTCGGCCAGTTCATCCGCCGGCCCGGACAGCATGATGCGCCCTGTCTCGAGGACATAAGCCTTATGGGCTATGGAAAGCGCCATATGGGCGTTTTGTTCTACCAGGAGTACTGTCGTACCTGCTTGGTTTATTTCTTTTATTATATAAAATATTTCTTTTACTAGTAAAGGGGCCAGGCCCATGGATGGTTCGTCGAGGATAAGCAGTTTGGGGCGGCCCATCATGGCGCGTCCTATGGCGAGCATTTGCTGCTCGCCGCCGGAAAGCGTACCTGCTTGCTGTTTTTTACGTTCGGCCAGGCGGGGGAATTTTTCAAAAATCATCTCGTAATCTTTGCTTATATTTTCCTTGTCGCTGCGTAGATAGGCGCCCATTTCCAGATTTTCCATAACGCTCATATTGGCAAAAACGCGCCGCCCTTCCGGCACATGGCAAAGACCGAGCGCAACTATTTCATGCGCCGGCCGGCCGACGATATCCTGTCCCATAAAACTGATGCCGCCGGTTTTCGGCCGCAACAAACCGGATATTGTACGCAAAGTGGTGCTTTTGCCTGCGCCATTGGCGCCAATAAGCGTTACTATTTCGCCTTCTTCGACCGACAGGCTTATGCCTTTTATCGCATGGATAGCGCCGTAGTAGACATTGATATCATTTACTTGGAGCATCAGGACACCTCCTCGCCCAGGTAGGCTTCGATGACCCGTGGGTTGCTCCTGATCTCTTCCGGCAGACCATGAGCTATTGTAGTACCGTATTCGAGGACATAGATGCGTTCGCAAAGATCCATAACCAGGCTCATATCGTGTTCGATCAGTAAAACCGTCAGTTTAAATTCATCCCTTATCCAGCGGATAAGACTGGTCAGTTCGTTAGTCTCCTGCGGATTCATACCGGCAGCCGGTTCGTCCAAAAGTATCAGCTGCGGTTTGGTGGCAAGGGCGCGGGCGATCTCGAGGCGCCTTTGTTCGCCGTAAGGCAGGTTTTTCGCTATCTCATCTTTTTTATCCAACAGATTGAATATGCGCAAAAGTTCCTGCGCCTGTTCATGAAAACTTTCTTCCTCCGGAAAATAGCGCCCCACGCGGAGCACCGCCTCAGGCAGGCTGTATTTTACATGATGGTTGTAAGCGATTTTTACATTGTCAATAACAGAAAGCTCGGAAAACAGACGTATATTCTGGAAAGTACGCGCTATGCCCAGTTGTGTCACTTCAAAAGGTTTGAGGCCGCGCGTATTTTGCTCATTAAAAATAATGCTGCCTTCTGTCGGCGCATACACCCCGGTCAGCAGGTTGAATACAGTAGTCTTGCCCGCGCCGTTCGGCCCGATAAGGCCGATAAGTTCGCCTCTATTTATCTCCAGCGTCAGGTTGGAAAGCGCACGCAGTCCACCAAAATTGATGGAGAGTTTATCTGTTTTAAGCAGCGTCATGTTTCGCACCTCCCTTGAAACGGGAGAACAACAGGGCGGCAAATTCCTTGTTGCCCATCAGTCCTTGCGGCCGGAAAATCATAAGCACGATGAGCATCATGGCATAAATGACCATGCGCCCTTCCGGGTAATCGGCCAACAAAGCGGTCACTGCCGTCAAAAGAACGGCGCCGGTGATCGAGCCGCTCAAGCTGCCCAGGCCGCCTAATACGACCATCGTCAAAATGTCTATGGAGCGCATAAAGGTAAAATCCGCCGGGTGGGCGATATAAAAGTAATGTGAGAACAAACCGCCGGCCAGCCCGGCAAAGCCAGCGCCAATGGTAAAAGCCATAACTTTGTAATAGGTAGTGTTTATACCCATAGTTTCAGCCGCTATCTCATTTTCCCTGATTGCCAGGCAGGCGCGCCCGGGCGCTGAATTGACAAGGTTTTTAATAAAAAACAGCGACAGCAACATCAAACCAAAAGCCCAGGCAAAAGTAGTCATGCGGGTTATGCCCATAAAACCGGAAGCGCCGCCGATATAGGAAATATTTAAAATACATACGCGTATTATTTCACCCAAGCCCAAAGTGGCGATAGCAAGGTAATCGCCAGATAGCCGCAACGTCGGAACGCCGATGAGAAAACCCAGAAAAGCGGCGGCGGTAAAAGCCACCAGCAAAGCCACTACAAAAGGCTGGTCCTGTTTCATCGTCATTACCGCGCTCGCGTATGCCCCCACTGCCATAAAACCGGCGTGGCCGATAGAAAACTGGCCGGTAAAACCATTTATCAGGTTAAGGCTGCTTGCCAAAATGACGCTGATACAGGCGCGGATTATATTAAGTTCCCAATACGGCGGGATTAGGTTTGTAGCTATCATTGCCTGCAATACGGCAAATATGGCGATACCTGCCAAAAACATCAACAGATCTTGTTTTCTAACATTGTTCAACAGTCGCCACCTACACTTTCTCCCGGATATTTTTGCCCAAAAGTCCGGCCGGGCGGAACAACAGTATCAATATAAGTATGGAAAAAGCCACCGCGTCGCGAAAGGTCGAAGACCAAAAACCGCTGACCATGGCCTCAATGACGCCAAGGATAAGCCCGCCGGCCACCGCACCGGGGATAACGCCGATAC
Source organism: Acidaminococcales bacterium (assembly GCA_031552765.1). Lineage (GTDB taxonomy): Bacteria > Bacillota > Negativicutes > Acidaminococcales > JAISLQ01 > JAVBME01. The sequence continues at coordinate 17,029 of JAVBME010000030.1, forward strand.
CGCCCAAAACAGCAGCGACAAATGCTTTTATACCGGGCATCATGCCCATCAGAGGATCGATAGAGTTATAATATATGCCAACCAGCACGCCGGCAGCGGCGGCCAGTGAAGAGCCCAAAGCAAAAGTATAAGAAATAACCTTATCGACATTTACACCCATAAGGCGAGCCGCGTCAGTGTCATAGGAGACCGCACGCATAGCCTTGCCGATTTTTGTGTAATGGACTACGTAGGTCAAAAAAGCCATCAGGATAATAGCCACCATGAAAATCAATATTTGCTGGCTGTTGATGATGATATTGCCAAATTTATAAACTGTGGATTCAAAGATTGCCGGAAAAGTCCTCGGTTGTGGCGTAGCTACCAAAATCATGCCGTTTTGCAAAAAAAGCGATACGCCAATAGCTGTAATAAGTGAAGCAATGCGTGGAGCGCGGCGCAAAGGACGGTAAGCGAGGCGTTCAATAAGCATCCCTGCCAGTGCGGCTACCGCCATAGCAAAAAGGAGCGCCGGAACAAACGGCAAATGCAACATAGTTGCCGCTACAAAGCCGGCATATGCGCCTATCATGTAAATCTCACCATGGGCAAAGTTTATCAGCTTTAAAATACCGTAAACCATCGTATAGCCCAAAGCGATGAGGGCGTATATGCTCCCCAAAGATATCCCGTTTATCATCTGCTGGATAAACTGGGACAAAAAAGATGCTGGTTCCAAAAAAATGCCTCCCTTCTGCACAATAAAAAGACGATTCTTTAAGCAGGCCGTTGAACGGCCTGCTTAAAGAATTATAGCACAAAAATCACCTATGGATTTATTTTTTCCTTAAATGTAACTTTACCGTCTATATTTTCATTAATAACCGCGCCTTTGATCGGGTTATGGTACTGATCCATGGAAATTATGCCGGTGGCGACTTGCAGGTTTTTGGTGGAAGCCAGAGCGTCTTTCAATTTCACAGGATCTGTGCCGCCGGCGCGTTTTATCGCGTCAGCCATGACCAGAACGCAATCATAGCCCAAAGCGGCTTGAGTATCGGGTATCTGCTTGTATTCTTCCTGATAGGCTTTGACAAAGTTTTGTACATTAGAGTCTTTATCGTCTACAGAAAAATGTGCGCTGTAGTAAGTATTGTTGAGCGCTTTAGCGCCGCCAATCTCAAACAGCTTCGGCGAATCCCAGCCGTCAACGCCGACAAAGGATGCTTTTATATCCAGTTCTCTAGCCTGTTTTACTATCATGCCAACTTCCTGATAGTAGGCCGGGACAAAGATCGTCTCCGGGTTGGTCGCTTTTATTTTGGTCAGGGTCGCTTTGAAATCAGTATCTTTGTCCAGGAAAGATTCACGTGAAACTATCTTACCGCCATTTTTGACAAATGTTTCTTCAAATACTTTACCCAAACCTTTAGAAAAGTCGGAGGAACTGTTAGTGTAAATAGCAGCAGTTTTTGCTTTAAGCGATTTCGCGGCAAAATTTGCCATAACACTGCCCATAAATGGGTCGATGAAGCAACTGCGGAATACATAATCCTGAACTTTTCCATCCACAACAGTCACATTGGGATTGGTAGCCGAAGGCGAAAGCATTGGTATTTTATGATCCTGGACAATTTTGGTACAGGCCAAACTGGTCGAACTGATCAGCGGCCCTAAAACTGCTACCACTTTATCTTGAGTCAACAGCTTTGTCATAGCTGCAGCGGCTTCGGAGGGCTCCGATTTATTGTCGGCAAAAACCAGCTCCAGTTTTTTGCCATTTACGCCGCCTTTAGCATTGATTTGTTTTACTGCCAGTTTCATGGCATTAGTGGAAGAAGCGCCAAAGGTAGCCACAGGGCCCGACATTTCCGCATTTACGCCAATCCTGATGACATCCTTTCCACTTTCCTGCGCCTTTTTGCCGCCGCCACAACCGCTCAAAAGCGTCGCAAAAAGACCTGTAACGCACAACATCGCTACCATTTTACGCGTTTTCGTGAACATACTTAGCCTCCTAATTCAGTATTTGACTGGTATATTTTAAGTCCCGCGCATCTCCATGTTACTGTTTCCTACCAAATCGCAGGACTGAAAATCATTGCTAATGATTTAGCCAAAAGATCATCAAAAAACTTCTTCAAACCGTGTTTTAAAAACCTGTCTGCCTTCCTGAAACGCAATAACAACTGCACTTTTTATTGGATCATGCTTATAGTCCATCGTAAGCTTGCCTGTGGCTACAGGCAAATTTTTGGTTAAAGCCATTGCATCTTTTATTTTTTGCGGATCATTCCCGCCAGTCCGTTTCAGCGCATCAATAACTATCTTGCCAGTATCATAACCCAACGCGCCAAAGGTACTTGGCGTACTTGTATATTCTTTTTGGTATGCTCTTATAAATTTCTGCACATAAGGGTTATTATCCTGTGCAGAATACTGGGAACTAAAAAAGGTGTTGTCCAATGCAGCGGCTCCAGCAAGTTCCACCATCTCCGGAGCATCCCAGCCATCAGAACCCAACAACGGTATATCTATGCCTACTTCGCGAGCCTGTTTCACAATCAAACCTGTTTTATTATAATAACCGGGAATAAAAATCACATCTGCTTTGCTTTCCTTTATTTCCAATAATGTGTTTTTAAAATCAGTTTGGTTGTGTAAATAAGCTTTTGCTGCAACAACCTGCCCACCAGCATTTTCAATAGTTGCGGAAAATGCTTCGGCCAGATTTTTATCAAACATAGAATCTTTATCTACATATATCGCTACTTTTTTCATCTTCAAATTATCAATAGCAAACCTTGCCATAATTCGTCCCTGGACAGGATCGCTCAAGCAACCGCGAAATAAATACTCCTGCACTTTGCCCTCTTTAAAGGTAAGAAAGGGATTCAAGCCAGTTGGCGCAATCAAAGGTATGCGCCGCTCTGTCGCTACTGGTGTTGAAGTCCTTAGACTAGCATTGATAGACGGCCCGATAACAACACAAACATTATCCTGATCGATAAGTTTAGCAGTAACAACTGCCGCTTCTGCTGGCATAGATTTATTATCCGCTGTCACTAAGACAATTTTACGGCCATCTATACCACCGTGTTCATTTACTTCTTTGATTGCCAACTTTACACCATTATAAACTTCATTAGCAAAAGGAGCTATCGCCCCTGTAAGCTCTAAATTGCAGCCAACCTTGATATAGTCGTTGTTACCTGTGGCGGCTGCTATTTTGCAACTTTCGGAAACAGTAGAGAACATATTAATAATACAAACTATAGCCAGCCACTTACATATTTTGGTAAACATATTTTCTCCCTATTATTACCCGGGAAATATTTCTGTAAGAATCCGTATGATTTGATGAACTAAACAGGCCGGTAATTTTCTGCCGGCCTGTTTAGTGCTTTACACGTTGTTAGTTGATTTTTTCTTTAAAGGCTTGTTTGCCATCTTTAAACTCTATAATGACCGCACTTTTTATCGGGTCATGTTTGTTATCCATAGTAAGTTTGCCTGTCGCTACTTGCAGGTCTTTAATGCTGGCCAAGGCGTCTTTTATTTTTTGCGGGTCGTCGCCGCCGGCGCGTTTTACCGCATCGGCAAACATGATGCCGGCATCATAACCTAACGCAGCAAAAGCATCCGGCATTTTTTTGTATTCTTTTTGATAGGCTTCCACAAATTTCTTGATATTGGGGTCTTTATCTTCTACAGAATAATGGTTACAGAAAAAGGTGTTGTTCAAAGCTTTAGCGCCGGCTATCTCCACTGTTTGGGGAGCATCCCAGCCGTCAGAGCCCAGCAGGGGAATATTGATACCCAGTTCTCTCGCTTGTTTCACGATCATGCCTACTTCCTGGTAGTAGCCGGGAATATATATGGCATCAGGATTGGCGGCCTTTATTTTAGTCAATGTAGATTTAAAATCTGTATCTTTCTGCAGATAAGCTTCGTCAGAGACTACTTTGCCGCCGCCTGCTTCAAGCGTCTTTTTGAACACATCAGCCAGCCCCTTGGCATAATCGGAAGAACTATCTTTATATATAGCAATATTTTTTAGTTTGAGGCTGTTTAAGGTAAATTTTGCCATTATCTCTCCTTGGAAAGGGTCGATAAAGCAACTGCGGAACAAGTATTCGCGCACTTTGCCATTTTTAAATGTAATATCCTGGTTTGTACCAGTCGGAGTAAGCAGCGGTATTTTATTATCTGTAACTACCTGCGCAGATGCCAGTACGCTGGCGCTGACTACAGGCCCGATGATTGCACATACTTTGTCCTGTGTGATAAGTTTGGTCGTAGCGTTCATAGCTTCCGAGGGCTCAGATTTATTGTCAGCCACAATAAGATTGATCTTGCGGCCATTTACGCCACCCTTTTCATTGATTTCTTTAAATGCCAGTTTTAGGCCATTGCTAGCTGATTGGGCAAAATTGGCAACATTGCCTGTCAGTTCAAAGTTACCGCCTACTTTGATATCGTTGCCTGCTGCCGGCGCCTTCTTATCGCCGCCGCCGCAACCGGCAACAGTCACAAGCATAGCAATAGCTACAAGCATAGAGACCATCAATTTTGTACGTTTTTTCATTACCAGAATCTCCTCCCATGTTTGCCTTGAATAGTAAAAATGACACAAGGCGTTATTACCCGCTCAATACCGTAGCATATACGAAACACTGCCGCAAAATAAATTTTTATAATTGCAGCAAGTCTTATGTTCCATTATAAAAAGAAATGTAATGCTTTGTCAATATTTATCTATGCTAAAGCGGGTTTTGTAAAGACATTTTTTCTCCTGCGGATAACCGTTTAAATATTAACTTTTTTACAATAAATAAAAAGCCCGGCTTGCACCGGGCAATATTACTAAACAGTATTATTTTTTTGCTTTTGCGCTTTCCTGATTTCGTTCAGTCGCGGCCGTCGGCTGTTCGTTTTTTGTTTCACTAATACCTTTAAATTCCGCGCCTTCTTCAATGACCAGTTTTTTTACTTTTATATCGCCGATCAGCGTAGCGCCTGCTAACAGCTCCAGTTTTTCTTCTACGCTTACATTTCCTATCACACTACCTGAAATCGTAACATTGCGAGCGACAATACCCGCTGTTATCTTACTGCCGACGCCAATAAAAACATCTCCTTTTGAAGCAATACTACCTTCAAACAAACCGTCTACCCTGATGGAGTTTTCAGAAGAAAGATCTCCACGTAAAATAGATGTTTTCCCAACAACAGTCTCTACATTATTGGCCGACGAGGCAGCTTTATTAGAATTCGAAGAGTTTTTACTGGATCCAAACATTATTTTACCTCCAAAAATCAAATAAAGTTGGCCGGGTCTACTTGGACACCATTTTTTTGCACTTCGTAGTGTAGGTGGGTACCTGTGCTTACTCCGGAATTTCCCATGCGGGCAATCACTTCGCCCTTCCTTACACGCTGCCCGGGAGTGACCAGCAAAGCAGAGTTATGTGCATATGCAGTTTTCAGGCCATAACCGTGGTTTATCAAAATATAGTGCCCATAACCGCCAAACCAGGTAGCTGTCTCTACCACGCCGTCAGCGGTGGCGCAAACAGCTGAACCGTAGGCGCCAGCTATATCTAGTCCTTTGTGGGAGCTGCTGCCTATCCCGCCAGGGGAAAGCCGCCCGCCAAAGCGTGATGTAACTTCGCCAGATGCCGGCCAACCGGACGGCGTAGCCGCCCTTATAGCATTGCGTTCTATCAGGCGGTCATTTAAAAGTTCTAGCTGGCCTTGTTTGCCTATTGCATTTGTTTTTAGCAGTTGAGCCGCCGCCAGCACTTCGTCAGCATTCATAGATATCGGAGCAACGCCCCGTCCTGCCCCCGGCATAGTACGGTCGACACCTGAACGGGAAACGGTTTTGTCATCAGTGCCGAGCGACCTTTTCACTTCACTTTCCAATTGGGCCACTTTGGCCATCTCCTGCTGCACTTCTTCGGTTATTTTAGTCAGTTGCTGTAGTTTTGCTTCCTGGCTGTCTTTTATGCCGCGTAAATGGGCAAGCTCGGCCTGTTCAGCTTCCGCTCGTTTTACCACAATCATCTGGCGTAGCTGCAATCCCCCAAAAACTAAAAGAACACACAAAACAGCGGTACATACTTTTTTCAAAGTAGCCGCTGGCAGGTTTATACTATAGGTTTTTTCTCCCCGGTGCGGGATTATCATAAACGTATATGCGCGTTGATCCGGCTTTTTACGTTTTTTTTCCACGAAATAACCACCTTTAGCCAAAAGAGGATGCCTGTTTAAAACCGTTTTCGTGTTTTCACATTTGATAATAATATATTCGCTATATTTTGACAAAACCCTTTAGATTTATTAAAAATTTTTAAATTTTTTTGCTGTCAATCGCTTGCTTCTCTTCATCGGTCAGCAGATAACCAGATTTACCGTCTTTTATTGGTTTTGCATAGCACCGAGCTTCATTACGCCCATAAATACTGGAAAAAACCACACCGTCACCCTTTTGATCCAACAGGGCCACCGCATAGCTAAGATCGCTTCCTGTATCATTAAAAGCATTAAAGCGCACTACTCCTACTTTCTGCACACACAAAGCCAGTTTGCTATCTAAATCCCTGCAACGACGTTCCAGCAATACTATATCTTCTTTGGCCTGCGTTATTTCTTTTAGGCGGGCCAAAAATAGTCCCTCTAAATTTTTTCCGTCCATATCGCACATCATTTGATCATAACGTTTTTGCACCCGTGAAAGACGGATGGTAATATAAATTACCCAGCAAAACAGTAAAACGATTGCTATGATGAAAGGCGCCCATATTCCAAGATTTAAACTATCCATTCACTAAAACTCCTTTAAAAATTCAGATAAACCATCGTAATAAGTGCGGAAAAAATTATAGCCGGCAACAAATTTGCTATCCTTATAACGGTTATTTTCAGCATCAAACAGGATATCCCCATGATGAGAACACCGCCGGTAGCCGACATTTCCGCAATGACCGGTTCAGAAAAAACGCCTGCCAGCAAGCTGGCGCCCAAGGTCATGCTGCCCTGGTAAATAAAAACCGGCAGTGCGGAAAAAACTACGCCCAGCCCCATAGAGGAGGCGAAGAAAATCGCCGTTATACCGTCAATAACCCCTTTGGCATAAAGAATACTGGCGTCGCCCGTCAGTCCTTCCTGTATGCTGCCGACAACACTCATGGCTCCCACACAATAAATCAAACTGGTTGTAACAAAACCTTCACTTATATTTTTTTCGCCGCTAGATTTGCCCGGAAAAAATTGGTCAACCAGCGTAGCCAAAGCATCACCGGTTTTTTTTAGCCATACATCTATCTTTAGCGCCTCACCGACCAAAGCGCCTAAAGCAATACTTACAATCACGATCAAAATATTATTGCTTTTGAGCGCCATCTGGACGCCGATCACTCCTACTACCATAGCCAGGCCCTGTATAACCGTAGCCTGGTAGCGTTCCGGTATCCCTTTTTGCAAAACAAGGCCAAAAGCCGCCCCTGCTATGATCAGCAGGGAATTAGTCACCGTACCTAACACCCTTTAGCCTCCTCAGTAATCACTGCGTCAAACAGGCAATGTAGTTGTAGTATTTTGTGCTTTTTCTTCCGGTCGCTCACGCAGCATAAAATCCAGAAGTCTTTCCAAATCATCCTGTGAATAATAATCTATTACTATTTTACCCTTATGACCGGTTTTTTTGATTTTTACCGCAGTTCCTAAGGAAAGTGCCAAGCGGTCCTGGATATCATCGAGATGGATGTCTTTGTCGGCCTCTTTTGTAGGCTTATTTTTCTTTTTACCAAGATTTCTTATATAAGCTTCGACCTCACGAGCGCTCATCTCATTAGCCATTATTTTTTGCGCCACAGCTAACTGCTGGTCTGCGCTGGCAAGCGCCAACAAGGGCCTTACCTGCCCCATAGTCATAGTTCCACGTGAAACAAAATCTTGTAGCGCGTCCGGCAAATTGAGCAACCGCAACACATTGGCAACAGCAGAACGGCTGCGGCCGATTTTCTGTGCAACTTCTTCCTGAGTCAAATCCAACGCTTCCATCAAACCGCGAAAAGCCAAAGCTTCTTCAATCGGATTTAAATCATGGCGCTGGATGTTTTCAATAATAGCTATTTCCATTATTTGTTCATCCGTATAGTCACGAACGACTACCGGCACATTTACCAGCCCGGCTATCTTGGCAGCCCGCCAGCGCCTTTCGCCGGCCACGATTTCAAAAGTATCTTTCCCTTGTCGCACGATCAGGGGCTGGATTATACCATGCTGCTTAATGGAGTCGACCAATTCGCCCAGTTTTTCTTCATCAAATACTTTACGCGGCTGTTGCGGATTAGGTATCAGCTTATCCAGCGCCAGTTCCACTTTGGGTTCGTTATCCAGAGGTACTACCGGCCCATTAAAAAACGCTCCCAGCCCTTTTCCTAAGCCTCTTTGTTTAGATGTGCTCATTTTTTCGCTACCTCCCGGGCAAACTTCAGATACTCTTCCGCGCCTTTAGACTTTCTGTCATATTGAAGGACAGATTGTCCAAAACTCGGCGCCTCGCTGAGCCGGACATTGCGCGGGATGATAGTTTGATATACCTTGTCGCCAAAATGTTTCCTTACTTCATTTTCCACCTGCACAGACAGATTCGTTCGTCCATCGTACATGGTCATCACGATACCTTCTAGCTGCAGCTTGGGATTGAAACTTGTTTTGACCAGATTTACTGTATTCATCAATTGGGCGACACCCTCTAAGGCATAAAACTCGCTTTGTATAGGAATAAGCAAAGAATCTACTGCCGTCAGGGCATTAATCGTCAAAAGACTCAGTGAAGGAGGGCAATCAATAAAAATATAGTCATAAAAAGAACGCGCCGGCGATAGCAGTTTTCGCATACGAAACTCGCGTTCAGCCACTGTCGTCAGTTCAAGTTCTGCGCCGGCCAAACGTATCGCGCTTGGCAGCAAACTAAGATTGCCCATTGAGGTCGGCAGGACCAGTTCAGATATAGCCGCCTGGTCGACCAAGCCGTCATAAATACATTTTTGTATCTGGTCGGCATAAAAACCAAGACCGCTGGTCGCATTACCTTGCGGATCAGAATCTACTAATAGTACTTTATAGCCAAAATCCGCCAAGCATGCGCTCAAATTAATTGCTGTAGTAGTTTTGCCAACACCGCCTTTTTGATTGGCGACAGCTATCATTTTCCCCATAAATTCACCTCATATCACATGTATTCGTAACTTTTGTCAAAAACAACTTCAGATAATCGGTTAACAGTCTTTAGCAGCTTTCTTTTTCTTCGCCTTTTTTTCCGGCAGAGTTGTTGGCATCCGTAAAGTTATAACCACTTCATCTTCATTAATAACTTCATCTATTTGTACTAGCCCACCGGCTTTTTTAATATCGCCGACGATTTTTTTTATACTATTGACAAAAATACGTACATCGCGAATAATCTTAGTCCTTTTGCCCGCGACATCCGTTTTAGTTTCTATAGAAGCAGGCATGCCGGAAACTTGGGCAAGAAGCCCTGCCACCAGTTCTTCTGTTTGGCGTACATTTAGATCATTCTCTTTTACTGCCTGTACCGCCCTCAGTTGGTCTTCTTCATTATCCAATTTGAGCAGGGCCCTGGCATGGCGCTCCGTCAAATCTCCGCTGCGCAGAACATCGCGAACAGCGCTTGGCAAGCGGATAGTTCGCAATTTGTTTGCAATAGTGGATTGTTTTTTGCCTACTCTTTTCGCTAAATCTTCTTGTGTAATCCCAAACTCACGCATTAAAAGTTCATAGCCAAACGCTTCGTCAAAAAAATGCAAATCCTCTCTTTGCAAATTTTCAATCATGGCTATTTCCGCTACCTCTTGACTGCTATAGTTGCCCAGAAGTACCGGCACCGTCTCCAAATCGGCAATATAAGCGGCCCGCAGCCTACGTTCACCTGCTATCAAAAGATATTGCTCTTCTTCCAGCGGTATGACCAAAAGAGGTTGAAGGATGCCGTATTGATTAATCGAATCGGCTAATTCCTGCAAGGCAGCTGTCTCAAAAACTTTTCGCGGTTGAAAAGGATTAGTAATAACGTTTCCTATTGGAACATCTACAACCGATCTTTCCGGTTGACCTACATCCGCTAGCTGCACAACTTCTTCTATTTCCACAAAAAACACCTCCGAAGGTCAAAACCTGATTCCCCACCTGTTAACAAACTGTTTTTAATAAATTCGACAAAGATTTTTGATTCCCTTTTAAATATTTCCCGGGAAATATTCTTTTTTTACGTACTGTTTCACGTGTAACATTATTACTCTATTTTATTCGGTTTTTCTTTGTTTCACGTGTAACAATATTTCCCGGGAAATATTTTATATCAAAGGCTGCCTTTCCGGTATTCCTGCTTTCCGAGGATACTTATCTGCCGTATTTTTTTCTTTCTTTATATATATAACTTGTCGTTCATCCGGTACGCTTGGCAAAATAACTTTTTTCACCGTTAAAATTTTGCCGCCCAATAAAGCGAGTGCCTGCTTTGCCTCTTTTATTTCTTCTTCTGTCTGACGTCCTTTCATCGCACAAAAAATTCCCCCTCTTTTAACCAACGGCAAACAATATTCCGCCAATACATTAAGTGGTGCAACCGCTCTTGCTACTACTACATCATACTTATTACGATGATTGGCATCGCGCCCGGCATCTTCTGCACGCATATGACAAGTGTGGATATTTTTAAGTTCGAGTGTTTGGATTACATTGTCTAAAAACCTTAATCTTTTTGCTAGAGAATCCATTAAAATGATTTTTAGTTCCTGCCAACATATTTTAAGTGGTATTCCCGGGAAACCTGCTCCACTGCCAACATCACAAACAAGCGCTCCGGCAAAAAAATACTTTTCCTCAAAAACCGATAAAGAGTCTATCATGTGTTTTATCGCCACCTCTTCCGGTTGAGTGATGGCAGTAAGATTCATCTGTTTATTCGTTTCTATAAGTAAAGAAAAATATGCCGCGAAAGCCTCCACTTGTTCTTTGGAAAGATCATATCCTGCTTCTTTTGCTTTTTCTTTCAAAAAACTGCTAAACAACTTGTATCTCCTCCCGGTTTCTCGCCTCCAGCCAAACCAAGAGCACGCTTATATCGGCAGGCGATACGCCTGAAATACGTGACGCCTGCCCTAAAGATACCGGCCTCATCTTTTCCAATTTTTCGCGCGCTTCCATACCCAGTTCTTTTATAGAAAGGTAATCTATATTACCTGGCAATTTTTTGCTTTCCAGTTTTTCCGCTTTTTCTACTTGCGCTTTTTGTTTTTTTATATAACCTTCATATTTTATAAGTATTTCAACCTGTTCCCGGACTTCCTTAGATAAAAGCGGCAATTGGAAAAATTCCTGTATTTTTTCGTATTGTACTTCCGGCCGACGGATAAGTTCTAATATAGTTATCCCTTTATTTAAAGCAGTACTGCCAATGGCCTGCAAAAACTTATTGTTCTCTTCATTGGGTGCGATACTTTCGCTGCTCAAAGTTTGCAAAACCCGTTCTATTGCCGACCGCTTATCACAAAATGCCTGATAACGCCTGTCGTCTACCAAACCTATCGCTCGCCCCTTTTCCGTAAGGCGCAGATCGGCATTGTCTTGCTGCAAGAGCAAACGGTATTCAGCACGCGAGGTCATCATACGGTACGGCTCTTCCGTCCCCTTGGTGACAAGGTCATCAATCAAAACTCCGATATAAGCATCCGCTCTCCCTAAAATAACGGCCGGCTGGCCGTGCAATTTGCGCACCGCATTTATTCCGGCTATTATACCCTGTGCCGCCGCTTCTTCATAACCGCTGGTTCCGTTAGACTGTCCGGCAGAAAATAGCCCGGCCACTTGTTTATGTTCAAGCGACGCTGTCAGTTGTAAAGGATCCAAGCAATCATAATCTATAGCATAGCCGGCCCGCATCATTTTTACCTTTTCCAGGCCGGCGATAGTTTGCAAAAAGGCCAGTTGTACTTCGGCCGGCAAAGAAGACGACATGCCTTGCACATACATTTCATTCGTCCTACGCCCTTCCGGTTCAATAAAAAGCTGATGACGGGATTTATCGGCAAAGCGCACTATCTTAGCTTCGATAGACGGACAGTAACGCGGTCCCACGCCTTCTACCAGTCCTGTGTACATCGCAGCCTGTCCCAGGTTGTCTTTTATGACTTTATGTGTTTCTTCATTGGTATAAGTCAGCCAGCAGGACAGCTGTTCCCGCTGTTTTTTTTCACTTGCAAAAGAAAAATTGTAAACCTCTTCATCTCCCGGCTGTATCTCCATCCGGGAAAAATCCACCGTCCTGCTGTCTATCCTGGCCGGGGTACCGCTTTTAAAACGCATGAGCGACAGACCCAGGCTCAGTAAATTAGCGGATAATTTTTCTGCCGGCCTTATGCCGTTAGGACCACTGGCATAATTAACCTCACCATAAATGATCCTGCTGCGCAAATAAGTACCTGTCGCCAAAATCACACAGGGCGCCAGAAACACCTCGCCGGTCTCCGCCACAACACCTTCTACCGCATTGTTTTTTATCAGCAGTTGCTCTATCATCAGTTGTTTTACATCAAGATTTTCCTGGTTTTCTACAGTTTGCTTCATTAAATACTGGTATTGCTGTTTATCTTCCTGTGCTCGCAAGGCACGCACCGCAGGACCTTTACCTACATTCAAAAGGCGCATCTGTATACAAGCCGCATCAGCCGCCAGCCCCATCTGTCCTCCCAAAGCATCTACTTCCCGTACCAAATGGCCTTTGGCCGGGCCGCCGATTGACGGATTACACGGCATAAAACCTATATTATCAAGGCTAAGCGTCGCCAAAAGTGTTTTTGCTCCCAGTCGGCTGGCCGCCAAGGCTGCCTCACAGCCTGCATGTCCCGCACCAATTACAATTACCTCATATTCTCCTGCTAGCACTTAATTGCCCCCTACTATTTACCCAAACAAAAACGGGCGAATATTTCTTTTAACAATTCGTCATTCACAGTTTCGCCTGTAATATAACCCAAATTATTAAACGCATGTTTAATATCGATCAAAATACAATCCAGCGGCATTTTTGCCCTGGCAGCTTGCAATGCGTCCATAAGGCCTTCTTTTGCTTTGTGCAGCAAGTCACTATGCCGCGCTTCCTGTACATAAAAGCCTTCACCCAAGCTCCCGCTTTCTCCATAAGCTTTTTCTTTCAGACGGTTGGCAAAATCTGTCCAACCAGCCTTGGTCAAAACCGATATTTCTATAATATCTTTTTCGTCATAACCCAACTGTATTATATTTTCCTTCATTATATACGCAGCAACATCCTGTTTATTAAGCAAAACTATATGCGGGCGTTCTCTTATAGCATGCAAAAGATCTTTGTCATCTTCATCTAACGTATTGGAGGCATCCAAAAGCAACAGACACAAATCCGCCTCTTCCAACAGACCTCGGCTTTTTTCTACACCTATTTTTTCAATAATATCTTCCGTATCCCGGATACCAGCAGTATCGATCAAAATAAGCGGCAAACCTTCGACAAAGACTTCCTCTTCTATGCTATCCCTGGTTGTCCCGGCAATATCTGTGACAATAGCACGTTCTTGTCCCAAAAGAGCATTCAGCAAGCTTGATTTGCCTACATTCGGCTTACCCGTTATAACCGTGCGCAAACCTTCCTTGATAATACGTCCTATTTTTTCTTTAGCCACTAAGTCTTCTATTTGAGATAAGACCTTCTCTACAACGACTACTATATTATCTGCCGTCACATCTTCCAAATCTTCTTCCGGATAGTCGATAACCGCTTCTGTTTCTACTAAAATATCTTTCAGGCGGGAACGTATATTTTTTATCTCTTGGGAAAATAAGCCTTGCTGTTGGTAAAGCGCCTGTTTCAAAGCGGCATCGCTTTTAGCGCGTATTATCCCCATCACCGCTTCAGCCTGCGCCAGGTCTATCCGGCCATTTAAAAAAGCCCGCTGCGTAAATTCTCCCGCATGGGCCGGCCTCGCCCCATGGCGCCAGGTCAACTGTAGCGTTTCCGCTAAAGCCGCCCTGCTGCCATGGCATTGCAATTCGACAACATCTTCGGCCGTATAAGAATGGGGCGCTTTCATATACACGCACAAGGCCTCGTCAATCATCGCCCCTTGAGGATCACGGACTTTACCGTATACCAGTTTATTGGCGGGAAATAGTCTGATGGACTTATTATTTTTTGCCAAAAACATCTTCTCCGCAATCTCTGTGCTTTTAGGCCCACTTATCCTTATTATACCTATCGCACCCTCGCCTGGTGCTGTACATATAGCACTTATAGTATCATCCAACATGATTTTTGCCTCTTTTTTTCGAAAACTAAACCCAGTAACAAAAATTACTGGGTAAAAAATTGCTATGTAATTACTGCCTACCTTTTGAGCGCTATCACTACATAGCGGTGGGGTTCATCCCCTTCGCTATAAGTTTCAACTTTGCGATCATCCTGCAAAGCCATGTGTATGACCTTTCGCTCCAGCGGATTCATTGGCTCCAATACCACGCTGTCGCCATAACGCTTTACCTTATCAGCTAACCGCATAGCCAGCCTGGTCAATGTCTCCGCCCGGCGCTTGCGGTAATCTTCCACATCGATAATAATGCGCGTACGCTCGTCTTTATTCCTATTAGCGACCAAACCGGTCAGATATTGCAGTGCATCAAGCGTTTGCCCGTGTTTGCCGATCAAAAGCCCCAGATCAGGTCCATGCAACTGCAAAGTCACCGTCCCGTCAGCATTGACAAATTTCTCAGTCAGTACTTCCAGTGACATGCAAGTAAAGATCTTTTGCAAAAACTCTTTGGCATCAGCGACCGCATCTCTGGCCGGAAGCGCTTTTTCTTCTTTTACAGCCAAAGTCACTTTTACCCTAGCCTGTTTACTGCTAAACAAACCAAAAAGCCCTTTTTTACCAGGTTCTTCCAGTATTTCATACTCTACCTGATCGATAGTTGCCCCGAGTTCAGCCAAAGCGGCCTGAAGAGCCTCTTCTACTGTTTTTCCGGTTTTCTCCAGTATTTTATCCATAAGCGTGAAAGCCTCCTTAATGTTGGCTTAGGCGTTTTTCTCTCTATGATTCATATATGTTTGCTGCGCTATTTGAAGAACATTATTTACTATCCAGTATAAAACCAGCCCAGCAGGAAACTGCAAACTGATATAACCAATAAATATCGGCATAAAATAAAGCATCATTTTATTTTGCCCTGAAGTATCTGGCATTGACTGATAGGATTGTATCAAAGTAGTCACAGCCGAAACTACCGGCAAAACATAAAAGGGGTCTGGCAGCGCCAGACTGCTCATCCAAAGAAAAGATGGAGTTATGCCGCCATAATTAAAGTCTTTCAAAGCATAAAAAATGCCTATTAATATGGGCATCTGCGCTACCAAAGGCAAACAGCCGGACAAAGGGTTAAACCCTGTTTCCCTGTACAAATTTGCCATTTCCTGTTGCAAACGCACCTTGTCGTTTTTGTACTTTTCCTGCAACGCTTTCATTTTTGGCTGCATTGCCTGCATAGCTTTTGTCGATTGTATCTGTTTTACCGTCAAGGGATACAATACTAATTTTATTGCAACAGTCAATAAAATTATAGCTATACCATAATTTGGCATACCGAAAGATTTGCTCAATTCATAAAAGAATGCCAGAATATCTTGTATGAATTTTATAAAAAGGTTCCATGTTGCTTCCACAAAATCACTCCTTAGAAAACAATAAATGCAAAATGTCCTTGTTTACAAAACAGGATCATAACCGCCCTTATGAAATGGGTGACATTTCGTCAGTCTTTTGATTGTCAGCCAGCTCCCGTACAATACGCCGTACTTTCCCAGAGCCTCTATGGCATATTGGGAACAAGTCGGGTAAAAGCGGCAGTTTTTGCCCAACAAAGGTGAAATGCATATTTGATAAATACGTACAAGGGCAATAAGAACCTTTTGCATCTATCTTTTTCTCCTCAGGATTGCCTGAACAACCCTGCTTTTTGGCAAAATTTGGCGAAGCTTTTTTCAAATACACGGCGCGGCGCGTCTTTTAACGGACGGCGGGCGACCCAAAGTATATCAAAGCCAGGTAAAAATTTGCTTATATTGTGGCGAAAAACTTCACGCATTTGCCTTTTTATATAATTTCTGGCAACAGCGTTGCCGATTTTTTTGCCAGCCGCCACGCCGATGCGTGTTTGTTCCCCCCCAGTCGGAAAGACATAAAATACACTGGCAAAATCTACAAAACTTTTGCCTGTTTTATAGACTTTTTGAAAATCTTCCTTTTTCCTTACCCGGAAACGCCGTTTAAAACTATAGCCCGCGTTCTTTTCCAAAACAGCCTCCAACCGCAAAACAGGAAAAATAGACCGCTATGAGCGGCCTATTATGCAGAAAGCTTTTTGCGGCCCCTGGCACGGCGGCGTTTTAAAACAATGCGCCCGCCTACAGTCTTCATGCGTTCACGAAAACCGTGAGTACGCTTACGCCACAAATTATTTGGCTGGTATGTGCGCTTCATATCTTAAACCTCCTCTGCGGATATAAATTGACAAGTATCGTTTTATAGATAACTAAAGAAATTATATGTCAGCAAGGCACCACTGTCAAGAAATATTCCTGTTGATAATCTTTATTTTTGTTGATAACTTTATCGTTATAAAAGAAGAATTTATTATTCTTGCTTAGAATCTTTATTTTTGCTAATATTATTGTTGATAAAATCCATTATTTTCCTATCAAACACCCCCTTAACAACTAGGTTATCCACAAGCTTTGAAGGTTTTCAACAGCTTTAGCTAAACCCGCTATTTTAATTATAAACCGATAAAGAGGTATCTATAAATATGTCCACAAATAAAGCCGCGTTATTATGGGAACAAGTACTTACACAAATAGAAAAGGAAATACCGGGGCGTACTTTCGAGACCTGGATAAAACCGCTTGTCCCTTTAAATATGGATGAAAAGTCCTTTGAACTGGGAGCATCTAAAAATTTTGTCAAAGAATGGATAGAAGACCATTTTTCCGGCAAGATCTCCGCTATACTCAATGAAGTTGCCGGACAATCTTTTGTCTTGGCCATAACAAATATGGAAGACGGTAAAAACGACGACATACCGGAAAAAAATCTGGAAAAAAGCAATGAATTCCTTTCCCTGCGCGAAGAACAATCAATCATAAAATCTGCCCTGCCTTTAAACAAAGATGATATTTCCGCCAGTATCAACAAAAAGTATACTTTTGATAATTTTGTCATAGGCAATTCAAACCGTTTTGCCTGCGCGGCTTCCCGGGCCGTGGCAGAAGCTCCGGCCAGAGCGTATAATCCGTTATTTTTGTACGGAGGGGTGGGCCTGGGGAAAACCCATCTGATGTATGCTATAGGAAACGAAATAAAAGCGAACAATCCTGCCCTAAACGTGCTTTATATATCAAGCGAATTGTTTACAAACGAGCTGATAAACTCCATAAGAGATAAAAATACGGAAAAATTTCGTCAAAAATACCGCAATATAGACTGCCTGATGGTAGACGACATACAGTTTATAGCAAACAAAGAACATACGCAGGAAGAGTTTTTCCACACGTTTAATACTCTGCACAACTCCAACAAACAAATCATCATATCCAGCGACCGGCCGCCCAAAGAAATAACTACCCTGGAAGAAAGGCTTCG
Organism: Acidaminococcales bacterium; assembly: GCA_031552765.1. Classification (GTDB taxonomy): domain Bacteria; phylum Bacillota; class Negativicutes; order Acidaminococcales; family JAISLQ01; genus JAVBME01. The sequence goes on from JAVBME010000030.1 coordinate 34,761, forward strand.
TTCACGCTTTGAACAAGGATTGATAACAGACATCCAACCGCCTGACATAGAAACAAGGATCGCCATACTGCAAAAAAAGGCTATAATGCAAAACCTCGAAATACCTAGCGATGTCATAACATTTGTCGCCAGCAAGATACAAAATAACATCAGAGAACTAGAAGGCGCTCTTTTAAGAATAGTAGCCTTTTCCTCTGTGAACAAACTTCCCATAAATATGGACGCAGCAACAGAATCCCTAAAAAATATCATAGACACAGACAGCGGAAAGCCTGTCACCATAGAAAAAATACAAGATACCATCTGTTCACACTATAAAATAAAAAAAGAAGAACTACTGGCTAAAAAGCGCACCAGAAATATAGTATATCCGCGCCAAATAGCAATGTATCTTTGCCGTGAGCTTACAGACTCATCACTGCCCAGGATAGGTGAAATGTTTGGCGGCAGAGACCATACGACAGTAATACACGCCATAGAAAAAATACACAAAGAGATTGAAATAGGCGGCGAACTGTCTAAAGAAATACAATCTTTCATTAAAAAAATCAATTCTTGATATCCTGTGCAAAAACTTCTTGAAAACATATGGACAAACCAGGCAAAAAACATAAAAGCATTTTCCCTGTTGATTATGTTGATAACCAACAAACATTTTCCCTGTACTTAACCACAAATTATCAACAGTTAAAATACAGCCATACTCTCTACTTTTAAAATTATAAACAATATCAACAGCACCTAATACTACGGTTACTAAAATTATTAAGTTAATAAGCATTAAAAAACAACGGAGGGAACAACATGAAAATAATATGCTCTACTAAGAAATTAAATAAAGTCGCGCAAATACTACAAAAAGCGTTACCGACAAAAGCGGTGAATCCTATATTGACTGGAATTTATGTAAAAGCGGAAGATGACAAGATAGAACTTCAAGCTACAGATTATGAAATAGGCATATCCTGCGTCATCGAAGCAACAGTAGAAGAAAAAGGCCAAGCGATACTGCCGGGAAACTACTTTACCAACCTGATAAGGAGACTTTCCGGCGAAGATGTTACTATAAGCCAGAGTAAAGAAGAAAATAAAGTAGTAATCTCATCCGGCGACTATGAAACAGACCTTGTCTGTATGCCTGTAGAAGAATATCCGGTACTAAGCAAGCTTGCCGTAAGCAACTTTATAAAAATCAAGGATGAAGTATTTAAAGATCTTATAAAAAAGACGGTTTTTGCTTGTTCAAATGATGATTCAAGACCTGTTTTTACTGGTGTATTGATGGTCGTTAAGGGAAAAGAGATAGTGTTTGTCGCGACAAACACTCATAGAATGGCTTTGAAAAAATATGAATTTGAAACTGAAAACGGCAATTTTTCTATGATAATACCGTCAAAAGTCCTTCGGGAAATAGAGCGGATAAATATCAGCGACCTGCCGGAAGACATTTTGGTGAGCTGGAAAAACAGGCAGATAGCCATAAGGATAGACGATATTTATATTGAATCATTGCTCATAGAGGGCAGCTTTCCCGATTATAAAAGGGTCATACCGGCAAGTTTCACCAAAACGGCCAAATTTCGCGCAAGCGATCTGCTTGGCGCTGTAGAAAGGGTCTCTTTGTTGTTTAAAGAAGGAGAATACAATGTCTTGCGTCTTAACATAGACAATGAAAAGATAGTCGTAACTTCAAACAACCCTGAAATGGGAAAAGCGAAAGAAGTAATAGCTTGCGAAAACAGCGGCGGTCAAATAGATATAGCTTTCAATTCACGCTATCTTACAGATATACTAAAGAATATAGATACAGAAAACGCTGTTATAAGTCTCAATAGTTCTGTAAGCCCAGCCTGTATCAATCCGGAAAATGACGAAAGCTATTCTTATATAGTGACGCCTGTGCGGGTGGCATATTAAAAGTGGAAAAAATAATAGTAGAAATAAAGGGAGAATTTATTACACTTGATAACCTTTTGAAATACGCCGGAGTGGTAGACAGCGGCGGGCAGGCTGGACAAGTGATAAGTGAAGGTTTGGTAAAAATAAACGGGCAGACAGTAAAAGAAAAGAGAAAAAAAGTGCGTCCGGACGACGAAGTTGCTTTTTCTGCTTTTCTCTTGTCAATAACATTGGAGAAAGATGAAAGTAAATAAGCTATCGCTGAATAATTTTCGTAATTATGAAACAGGAAACTGGCATTTTTCCGACCAAGTGAATGTTTTTTATGGCGATAATGGCCAAGGGAAGACAAATCTTCTGGAAGCCATTTATTTTTCTGCTTTGGGTTCTTCTCATAGGACGTTTCTCGAAAGCGATCTTGTGCGGCAAAATACTGATCATATGTCGCTAATTTTGCACTTTCAATCCGCCTATATAGAAAAAAAGATAACTATAAATAAAAAAAATGAAAAAGCGCGCAAAGAAATAATACTAGATACCAATAAGATAAAACCGCGCGAACTAATCGGCGAACTCAAAACTACTATTTTTTCTCCGGAAGATCTTCTAATAGTAAAAAGCGAACCATCTTTTCGCAGACGTTTTATTGATATGGAATTGGCGCAGGTAAGCAGCAGCTTTTGTTTTTCTTTAGCCAGGTATAATAAGATCGTGCAACAAAGAAATAAATTACTGCATGAGATAAGAGAAAAAAACACTTCCGTACGGCTTTTGGAAGCATGGGACGTACAGTTTGCCAAAGAAGCCGCTTACATAGTAAAAATGCGTATAAAAGCCATGGAAAAGATTTCTCTGCTGGCCAAAAACATTTATCAGGATATAGCCGGAAAAAAAGAGGAAACCGGCTGCGTATATAAACGGCGTGAAAACGGTGGGGACTGTTTTTTCAATGATAGCAGCCATTTTGAAGAAAATATGGAATGTTTTTACCGGGAGATGCTTTTTTCCCGCCGGGAGAAAGATATTGAACGCGGCTCTACCGGTGTAGGACCGCACAGAGACGACATACTCTTTACTATCGAAGAGAGGCCGCTAAAGGTATTTGGCTCGCAAGGCCAGCAGAGAAGCTTTGTTTTAGCTTTGAAACTTGCTGAATTACAATTTATAAAAGATGAGACAGATGAATTTCCCATTTTATTGTTAGATGACGTCATGAGCGAACTTGACCCGGCAAGAAGGAACAATCTGTTGGATTTTCTTAATGGTCGGGTTCAGACATTCATAACTTTGACGGACAAGGAACTGATAAATAATTTTAAAAATGCCAGCTATTACTATGTTCAAGGTGGAAAAACTATAGAGGAAAGTTAAATATGGAAATAGATGGTATAATAAATAAGATATTGGGCAGTAAAAAAAAGCGTGAACAATATTGCTCTGCGTTGTTGAAACTTCGTTGGAGCGAGATAGCGGGACTGCAAATAGCAAAGAAAAGTTCTCCGGGCAGGCTAGATAACGGAGTGTTATTTTTGAAGGTCGCCGGTTCGGCCTGGGCGCATAATCTATTGACCATGAAAAAAGAATTTCTTGCAAAAATTAATGCTTTTTCTCCTGTTATTGCTTTAAAGATTAAGATAGATGATATCAAAATAGTCAATGTGGCAAAAATAGAAGAACCGGCGCAACTTGTACAGGAGGCAGAAGAACTATCTTTACCGGATTTGACAGATGAAGAAATAAGCAAGATAGAAGAAAAAGTTTTTCCTATGCAGAACCAAATTTTAGCCAGCAGCATTTCCCGGATAATGATAAAAGACAGAAAACGGCAAAAATATTACTGGCAAACAAACGGGCGGCGTTGTGAAATTTGTGGCGCAGTGCTGTCTTACAAGAAAAAAAGATGTGTAGTTTGTGAAAAAGATAAAGTGCAAAAAGACAATGAAAAACTGTCCGCAGTTTTTTATGATTTGCCGTGGATAGAATACCAGGATGCACAAAAAGAAGTTATCTGCTCATATAGCGAATTTGTATCCGTTCAGCAGGAATGCCGGCAAAAATTTTTGTTGCGGGCACTTGCCAAAAATGCCAAAAACAGTGATATACGGCGTTATGTAATGATAAAAACCGGCTGTCCGATTGTTTTATTGACGGAAAAAATCGTCGATTCTACAATGGAAGAGGCAAGGAGGCTAAATCATGTACCTGCACTTGGGTTCAGACGTCATGATCCCCGTTACTAAAATAATAGGGATATTTGATTTACCTGTGATGGAGGCCAGTTCTTTAAGTATGCCGTGGGCAGATGGAATGAAAAATGGAAAATATACCAGTTTTTTATTGACAGATACAGGCATATTTTTTTCTGAAATTTCTTCCATTACCTTGAAAAAACGGGCAGATAACCTGTTTTCTCAAGAATATACTGATCAATAAAAACAAAGGAAAGAGGAAATCATGAGTAATGACGGTAATGGCACAACAGTAAACGGTAATTATGGCGCGCAGGATATACAAGTTCTTGAAGGGATGGAACATGTCAGGCTGCGCCCGGCCATGTATATAGGCAGTACTACAAGCAGAGGCCTGCACCACTTGGTATATGAAGTTGTAGATAATAGCATAGACGAAGCTCTAGCCGGTTATTGCGATAAAATAGAGGTCACTATCGGCCAGGACAATAGCATAACCGTTACTGATAACGGCCGCGGCGTTCCAGTCGATATGCATGCTACCGGCCGCCCCGCTGTAGAAGTAGTAATGACAAAATTGAACGCCGGCGGTAAATTTGGCGGTGAAGGCTATAAAGTATCCGGCGGCCTGCATGGCGTCGGCGTATCTGTCGTAAATGCTTTGAGCGAATTTATGAATGTACAGGTAGAGCGTGATGGTAAATGTTACCATATAGGTTTTGCCCGTGGCGAAGTGGTCAGTGAGCTCTCTGAAATAGGGGAGTCGTGTTGTACAGGCACAAAAGTGCATTTTTTGCCGGACAGGGAAATATTTAAAGAGGACTATGTATTTAGCTATGATGTTTTACGCCACCGCATGCGCGAGCTGGCTTTTCTGAATAAAAATATCAGTATCGCACTAATGGACGAACGTACCGGCGAAAGCCAGGTATTCCACTATGAAGGCGGTATCAACGCTTTTGTGCAATATATGAACACCAATAAGGACACGCTTTTTGAGACGCCGATTTATATTGAGGGAGCGCAAGATTATACTGTGGTTGAGATTTCTTTGCAATACAATGACAGCTACAGTGAAAACATCATGTCTTTTGTCAATAATATAAATACGGAAGAAGGCGGCACCCATCTGAGCGGTTTTAAGGTGGCGTTGACGCGCAGCCTTAATGATTATGCCAGGAAGCTCAACATGCTCAAAGAAAGCGATGAAAACCTCAGTGGCGACGATGCCCGTGAAGGTTTGACCGCTGTCATAAGCGTCAAAATGCGCGACCCACAGTTTGAAGGGCAGACCAAAACCAAACTCAATAACGGCGAAGTACAGGGTATAGTGAGCAAGCTGCTGGGAGAAGGTTTGAATGAATTTTTTGAAGAACATCCTGCTATAACAAAAAGAGTAATAGAAAAAGCCATACTGGCTGCCCGCGCCCGGGCGGCGGCGCGAAAAGCGCGTGAGCTTACGCGGAGAAAAACTGCTTTTGACGGCGGCGCACTTCCTGGCAAACTAGCTGATTGTTCCAGTAAAGACAATGTACAAACGGAAATTTACCTTGTAGAAGGCGATTCGGCCGGCGGTTCGGCCAAACAGGGACGGGACAGGCAGTTCCAGGCGATACTGCCTTTGCGCGGCAAAATACTCAATGTAGAAAAAGCGCGCCTTGATAAAATCCTTGGCAATGAAGAGATACGTTCCATGGTGACTGCGTTCGGCAGCGGCATAGGCGATGAATTTGATATGGAAAAACGGCGCTACGGCAAGATAATAATCATGACGGACGCGGACGTTGACGGGGCGCATATCAGGACGCTGCTGCTAACATTCTTTTACCGTTATATGCCGGAATTTATCAAAGACGGCCGTGTTTTTATTGCGCAGCCGCCGCTCTACCTTGTCAAAAAAGGCCGCGAACAGTGGTATCTTTACAGCGATGAGGAACTCGACAGTTTGCTCACCCGTATTGGCCGGGATGGCAATATAGGAGTGCAGCGGTATAAAGGCCTTGGCGAAATGAACCCGGAGCAGTTGTGGGAAACTACGATGAACCCGGAAGCGCGGACTATTTTAGAAGTAAAATATGACGAAGAATTGGATAAGCTGGAAGTAGACCAGATTTTCTCTGTGTTGATGGGTGATAAAGTCGAGCCGCGAAGGCAGTTTATCGAAGAGCATGCCGGTGAAGTGCGCAACCTTGATATTTAATAAGGCAAATGCATATAAAAGGAGCTGACAGTAATGAGCATGTATGATAAGGAAAGAATGCGCGAGATGATAAAAAATCCGCTCTTTCGTGCCGCTAACCCCGATTTGTGCAAACGTTTCGAACAGGAAGAAAAAGAAGCCGAGGCTGAAAATAAAATCAAGGAATACCTTAGAGAACACCCGGGGGCGTCTTTTGCCGAACTGATAATAAAAGCGAAAGTGGACATAAAAGTATTGGAATCGCTTATTGCCGACGGCCGGGTAGATATCAAGATAACGGCGGCCGACCGCGAGCATCTGGAAGAAATACAAAAAGAAATGCTGGCTAATTTAAATAAAATAGGCGGATCGTTGCATGAATCGCATGTGAAAAAACAAAAAGAGCACGAGGAAGCGACCAGGGCGTCCGGCATGTATAGTAAAAAAGACAAACTTGGCACAGACCAACAGCCGCGCAAATAAAACTTCAACGCCCCTGCCGCCTTACAAATGGCGGCAGGGGCGTTGAGTTTGTCAGATTTTAAAAATACAACCTTGCATAACTCCAAAGAAGTTTGTCGGAATTGTTGTTTGTTGCAACTGTATCTGTCTGTGATTTAAAATCAAAATACTCTACATTAAGGTCGATATTTTTGCTTGCTACGAAGGTGACGCCGGCCATCCAGCCTTTGAAACCGTCAAAGCGCGCGTTGGTTGGCACTTCTTTTCCGAGGTCCAGCTCATGGCCGGTATTTATTACCGTACTGGCCGGAACATCATAATAGCCGGCCCGCAAGCTGTAGCTACCGGGTTTATTACGTTTGGCGGCGCCAAAATCTATTTGAGCCGCCCAGCCGTTTTTGCCGGCATTCATCAAATTTTGGTCGCCGCGCAAGTATTCGGCGAATAAGCGCCAGTTTGCGTCAAATTGGTAGCCAAGGGCAAACTCAAAGATGTTATTGTTGCCGGAATCTGTGGTGGCCTGTTTGGCGTCCGTATTGTAATAAGCCAGTTGCGCAGTGAGTTTTTTGCTGAAATCATAACCGAGCAAAGCGCCTGACACCTGATTTTTTGTGCCATTGGCGCCGCCGAACATCTCCGGGTTGGTGAAAGTTGGGCGCATTACAAAAAGATCAAGTTTCCAAGCGTTTTTGCTGTAGTTGAATTTCAGGCCATCGGCGTCCTCGCTAAAAACCAGCCCATAAACAGGCTTGTAGAAAAAGCGGCCGGCAGTAACGCCGATATCGCCTACTTTACCGTTTACCCAGGCATGGCGCAGTTTAAGATTGGCATCAGTGCCGCCGTCCGCGTTAGTACGCAGGTTTTGGCCGTCATGCTCTAGCATGCCGGTGTAAGACCAGTTGTCGTTGACCTGGCCGCGCAGCCACAGGCGGGTGCGGATGATGTCTTTATCGGCGCGGGTATTTCTGTCATAAGCATAATCAGATATACGTATTTCGCCGGTTATTTTGACATTATCAGAATTTTTTTCCAGTTTGGCTACCCGTACGCCGAGCGTATCCAGTTCGGCGGCAAATTCAACAGCCAGTTTTTCCAGCTGCGCTTTGGTCGCCGCGTCGGCTTTGTCGCTTTTTGTCATAGCCTTGGCGACTATTTGCGCCATTTCATAACGGGTCATGGTACTGGACCCGGCAAAAGTCCCATCGCCATAACCATCAACTATGCCTGCTGTGGCAAGTTTGGACAAGGAGGTGTACGCCCAGTGATTTGCCGGTACATCGGCAAAAGGGTTGGCCGCCGCTACGCTGCCTGTAAAACCAATAAACAATGCCACAGCCAAGAATAATACAGAAAATCTTTTCAATGCTATTTTCTCCATTCTTTTTATCTTAATATACCAGGGAACTTCTTTATCATAAGTGTGAGGCTGTTAGCGGGCGAGTTTAATCAATAAACTTTCCGCTTCTGTGACGATGTCCTGAATTACCTGATCGACTGTTTTGATATCACGGATCAAGCCCGCCGCCTGGCCGACCGTGATCTGGGCCGAGTCGATATCGCCTTCTTCCATGGCCTTTTTGCCGTTTTTGCCACTGATAACAGGCATAAGCTCCTCTAAAGAAGCGCCGGCTTTTTCCATGGCAAGGACTCTGGCGGCTGTTTTGTTATTCATGATACGATAAGGGTTTCTGATAGACCATTGGGTAAGCACGGTATCTGTTTCTTTGGCGTTGACTATCCAATCTTTGATGTTTTGATGTATTTCCACCTCCTTTGTTACCATAAATCTGCTGCCAATGACCACTCCTTCAGCACCAAGGCAAAAGGCGGCGAGAAAGCTGCGCCCGTCGCAAATGCCGCCGGCGCCGAGAACAGGGATGCTGACGCTGTCGACCGTTTTCGGCAGGACAATGAAGGTTGGCACATTATCAAGCCCGGGGTGCCCGCCAGCTTCGTAACCTACAACAGTGACCGCGTCGACACCTATTTGCTCGGCTTTTTTGGCAAAGCGGGCGGCCGGTACCTTGTGCATTATTTTAATGCCGGCCTGTTTAAGGTGGGGTATCAATTCTTCCGGGCTGCGGCCGGCTGTTTCTACTACCGGTACTTTTTCTTCAATGACCGCCTCCAGATAGGTCATGGTCATATCAGCCGCGCCGGCTTTAGGCAGCATGGAGATATTTACGGCAAAGGGCTTGTCGGTCAGCTCTCTGGTTTTTCTTATTTCTTCAACCAGGGATTTTTTATCCGGTTGGGTCGTAGCAGTTATTATGCCCAGTCCGCCGGCATTTGACACAGCGGCTGCCAGCGATGCTTTGGATATCCACTGCATAGCTCCCTGTACGATCGGATATTTTATGCCTAGTAGTTCGGTTACTCTTGTTTTTAAAAAATTTTGTGGCATTTTTTCTCCTCTTTTCCGGTTTATTTTTTAGAACGGCCAAGCCAGCGGCATGATTATGACACAAAGTATGAAAGAGATGACAAGTATAGGCGTGCCTATTTTGACATAGTCCATGAATTTGTATTTACCGGGGCCAAAAACTATGGCGGTAGCCGGCGTGCCGACCGGTGTAGCAAAAGCGCTGTTGGCGGCAAAGCTGGCGGCCAGGACAAAAGATTTCGGATTGACACCCATTTGTAAAGCGATATTTATTGCTATTGGGCATAAAAGAGCGGCCAAGGCGACGTTCGACATAAATTGAGTCAGGACGCCGGAAATAATAAATAAGGCGGCGGTAACTATAAGAGGCTCCGGGCTGTCGCCAAAGGCGGTAAGCACAGTAGTGGAAATAAGTTTGCCCGCGCCGGTTTTTTCCAGCGCTACTGCCATAGGCATCATGCCGCCGGTCAAAAAGATAGTATTCCAGTCAATAGACTTATAAGCCTGCTTGTCGGTCATGGTACGGGTAAAGACCAGCGCCAGGGCGCCGACTACAGCGACCACCTGTATGGGGACTTTGATTTGTGAAGAAAAAAACATGCCTAGTACGGTAAGAACGAAGACAATGGAAGCAAAAACTTGTTTGCGCTTGTTGCTGGAGCTGTTTTTAAGATTTTCCAGGCGCTTGGCCGATTCGGCTATTTCCTCCGGGCTGAGTGGCCGGTCGGGCAAAAATCTTCTGCCAATAGTCAGGAGAAAAAGAATACCGGCAATGGTCAACGGGACGCCGTACCAGCTGAATTCCATAAAGCCCATTTCATAGCCGGCCTTTCTTAAAAAACCATCAGCTATAACGTTGGGCGGTGTGCCGACAAGAGATACCGTACCGCCGAGGGCAGTGGATATGGCCAGCGGCAAGAGAAATTTGGCGCGCGAATAGCCAGCCGAGTCGGCAATACTGATGACTACTGGCATAAGTGAAGCTGTAACTGCGGTATTGGATAAAAATATGGATAACAGCGCGGCAACCACCATAACGGCCGCTAAGAGCTTACTCTCACTTTTGCCGAAAGCGCGCACTATCCTTTGTCCAATTTCATCCGCCAGACCTGTTTCAAAAAGGGATCCGGCCACAACAAACATACCGGCAAAAAGAAGAACGCTCTGGTCGATGAGTCCGCTAAAAGCGGTCCTGACATCAAGAATGCCGGTAAGGTAAAGGGCGACCGAGACTGTAAACGAGGTAACACCTACAGGAGTAACTTCTGTGACGAAAAAAACTGCCGCCACAGCTAAGATGATGATCGTGATAGTTAGGCCCGATAATTCAAACATTTTATTAAACGTCCTCTCTTTTTTTTAAAATAATTTATCTTGAGCGAGTCGCTCGTATTCTTCTGGCGAAAGACCCAGAAGGCTGCAATAGACAGCTTTATTGTCTTCGCCCAGTAAAGGCGGCCGAGAGAGTGTCCATTCCGAACCGGAAAAGCGTACGGCCGGAGCAACCACAGGATACGCGCCGACACCGGGGTAGTCAAATTCGGCAATAGAACCGCGAGCTTTTACGTGCGGGTCGTCCATGACCGCTTGAATATCTTTTACGCGCGCGCAGGGAATGTTAAATTTTTCCAGAAGATCTACTAATTCATCCGCCGTAAAGCCTTTTGTCCAGTCGGACATAATAGCTTCCAGTTCATCAGCGTTTTTGGCCCGCTCTTGCAAAGTGGCAAAACGCGGTACATCGACCAGATCTTCACGCTGCATGATTTTGCACAGGTGTTCCCAGTGGTTTTGAAAAAGGGCCGCAATATAGACAAAGCCGTCTTTGGTTTTGAAAACATTGCTGGGCCCGCTGGTCGGACGCCGGTTGCCAACGCGCTGCGGCTGATGGCCGAGGATTTGCTGCTCGGCAAAAGCGGTCTCTAATATGGCCATGATGCTGTCGAGCATAGAGATGTCGACAAGTTGCCCTTCTCCGGTAAGGTCGCGCTGGCGTATGGCCGCCGTTATGCCCAGCGCGCCATAGAGGCCAGCGAGAAAGTCTGAAACGGCAGGACCGGCTTTCATTGGCAGGTCAGGCAGGCCGTTTATCGACATAAAGCCGCTGAAAGCCGCTACAGTCATATCAAAAGCCGCTTTTTTCTCGTACGGTCCGTTTTTGCCAAAACCGGAAATGGAAGCCATAATTATTGCCGGGTTTATTTTTTTCAAATCTTCATAGCCAAAGCCCATTTCATCAAGGAGGCCGGGCCGGAAGTTTTCCAGCACAACATCGCTTTTTTTGACAAGCTCGGTCAATACTTCTTTGGCTTTAGCGTGTTTCAAGTTCAAAGTAACCGCTTTTTTATTGCGGTTGTAGGCGGGATACCACAAACTTATGCCTGAAGGCGTTTTAGCGCCTGCCGTGCGGCCGTATTCACCCGTGCCCGGATTTTCGATCTTTATCATTTCCGCACCCATGTCACCTAGCAGCATGCCGCAGTAAGGCCCGGAAATGACATGGGAAAATTCAATGATCCGTACTCCCTCTAATGGTCTTTTCATTTTATTTCAACCTCCTTGTTAGTAATAACAATATCTTTTTCTAAATATACGCAAATTATGTGCCGAGTTTGAAAAAATAAAAACTTCCTGATCAATACTGGGTTTTCGCCAATATCTAACAGGAAGTATGATTCCAGATATATATAATTGCCGCAAAAATAAAATATACAAAAAAGCAAATAAGAGCGCTTCGAGGCTATCGCTAAGGTTTTTCTAACTTGTGATAATTTTCTAAATTAATAGAAAATTATCACAAGTGATGTTTTTTTAGTTTATTGTATAAAGTTGCCAGTGATACTTTCAATGCGCCGGCGATGCGTTTTTTGCCTTGGCCATCATCGCCGTAGCTGATTAAATATTCTTTTAACAGTTCTTTTTCCAAGTTGTCAAGAATTTCATCAAGCCCGTCACCGCCGGTATTTATTTTACGGGCAAGCGCGCTGTGTTTTTTGCTGGTAATATTGTAGGGCAGGTCGTTGATTGTAACGATAGGTCCAGGGGCTACGCCGGCAGCATACTCCAGCGCGTTTTTCAACTCCCGGATATTGCCGGGCCAATCATATTTTACAAGAGCAGTGCGCACTTCCGGCTGCAGGTTCATATATTTGCCGCGTTTTCTTTGCAGTTCCTGCGTAAATTTGTCGATGAGCAGCGGCAAATCTTCCTTCCTGTTGCGTAAAGGCGGCAGATTGATAATAAAAACTGCCAGGCGGTAATATAAATCTTCACGGAATTTATTTTCCATTATATGATTTAAAATATTTTTGTTGGTCGCCGCAATAACCCGTACATTTACGGGAATAGATTTTTCCCCGCCCAGGCGGCGGATTTTTTTCTCCTGCAGGACGCGCAACAGCTTGGCCTGCAAATTTAGCGGAATTTCGGCTATTTCGTCCAAAAAGACCGTACCGCCTTCGGCTATTTCAAATAAGCCGATTTTACCTTTTTTGTTGGCGCCGGTAAAGGCCCCGCCTACATAGCCAAACAGTTCAGACTCCAAAAGGTTTTCCGGCAGAGCGGCGCAGTTTATATCGACAAAAGGAAAATTTCTGCGCAGACTGGTGTTATGTATGGCTTTGGCCAGCATGTCTTTGCCTGTGCCGGATTCACCAAGGAGCAGGACATAGCTGTCGGACTCAGCGGCTTTTTTGCCGAGGTCCAGAAGGTCTTTAAAAGATTGTTCGCAGCCGATTATGTCGTCAAAGGTAGTAGTCACTTTGAAAAGGTCGCTGACAGCGGAATTGAGCTGTGAGATTTTTTCCTTGCTTTCTTCCAGCATTTGCATCAGCTGGTTTATTCTTTCCGCGTCCTTTACAATGACAAGCCCGCCAATCAACTGATCGCAATAAATGAGCGGGAAATAATCGCAATAGGTTTTAGTAAGGCCTACTTTTCGCGGTATGTTATACATAGGCTTGCGGTTTTTAAACAATTCCGGCAAATAACTGCCCGGGCGTACATCATCTATATGCTTGCCGACCATGTCTTCACGCTTGATGCCCAAAAATTCGAGATATGCGGTGTTAGCAAAACGAATAATGCAATCAGTATCAGTGATAAAGATATTGTCGCGCAACATATTTAAAAAATCTGCCATATATTTATTGATATACGAAGTAATTGGTTTCATAATTAACTTCCTCCAGATGTTGCGGGTTACCAGCTCCTGGTTTTTCGCCAGAACTCCGGCCTGAGGAGCACCAGCAAAGTAAAAAATTCCAAGCGGCCAAGCACCATGCATATAGTTATGAGCGCTTTTCCAGGGTCATTGATATCAAAGTACGCATAATTACTGCCTAATATGGCAAAAGCCAGGTCGGTACCGGACGTTCCGATGATTGAAGCCATGATGACCAGAGCATCCACCATTTCTATGCCGCAAAAGGTTAAAAAAGCGGTGGAAAAAAAGTAGACTGCCATAAAAACGAAAAAATGCCTGGTAATGGAAGCGACGGTCGAGGGGGAGATGACTTTGCCGCTCATGCTGAAATTTGTAACCATTTTGGGGTGGAGGGTATGTTTTAAGCCTACCCAGCTCAATTTAAACAAGGCTATCACACGCGCTATCTTGATACCGCCGGCGGTAGATGCGGCGCAGCCGCCGACAAACATCAGGGAAAACAGGAGGAACTTGCTAAAGGGCGGCCAGGTATGAAGGTCGGATATGGCAAGGCCGGAAGTGGAAAGGGCGGCGGCTACATGGAAAAAGGCGTTGTGCAGTGAATAGCCGAAAGAAAAATCTGTCTGCATGAGCAGGTTGGCTGTTATCAAAGCAGTAAAGCCAAGTACGAACAGGATGAAGGTCTTAAACTCTATATCGAAAAACAACCGTTGCCAACCACGGTGATAGACCTGGTAATAAAGATAAAAATTGCCTGCGGCTATGATCGTGAAAATAGCTGTTAATACCTCTACCAGAGGATTGTTGAAATGATTGAGGCTGTTGTTGTAACAGGAAAAACCGCCGGTAGAAATAGTGGCCATACCGTGGTTTATAGCGTCAAAGGGCGACAAGCCGGCCAGCAGCATTACGGTGATGAAAACAACCGTCATGCCTGTGTATATTTTCCATAAAAGAGAAGCAGTATCGCTGATGCGCGGCATGACCCGGTCTTTGCTGGGGCCGGGCAGCTCGGCGTTGAACATGTTTATGGCGCCGGTACCGTAATGCGGCAGAAAAGAAATAAACAGGACTATGATACCCATGCCGCCCAGCCACTGCGTCATACTGCGCCACAGAAGGACGCTGCGCGGTATTATATCAAGATCCCTGATCAAAGAAGAGCCTACGGTAGTAAAGCCTGAGGCGCTTTCCATGATCGCGTGAAAAGGCGTGAGTACGCCGCAGAACATATAGGGCAGCGCGCCAAAAAAAGACAGGCAGGCCCAACTGAGGACGACGGTCATGATGGCTTCCCGGTTGGTAAGAGAGGCTTCGTCTCTGCCATGCAAAGTACAAGAATAACCTATGGTCATGGTGATGGCTGAAGAAGCCAAAAGCGCCAACACGTCGGCTTCCAGCAGGATGAAGGATAAAGCCGCAGGAAAAAGCATGGCGACGGCGCATACCATCATCAAGCGTCCCAATATGAATTCTACCGATGAAAAATTCATTTGCCGTTACCTGCCTTCTAAATAGGTCATAACCTTCTTTACTTCAGAAGCCTGTACAAAGAGGATGGCCCGGTCGCCCGGATACAACACGGTATTTCCGTTTGGTATTATTACATCGTTTTTGTGTACTACGGCGCAGACCAGGCAAGTTTCCGGCAGTTTGGCATTTTTGAGCGGTGTGCCAGCCAGAGGGTTCGTGTCCTGGATGATGATTTCTATTGCTTCGGCTTTGGAGCCTTCAAGAAGGGATACGGAAACCACGCCGCCCCGACGGACAAAACGCAAAATCTCACCCAGGCTCAAAAGGCGGGTGGATAAAACTATATCGACGCCGACTTTTTCCATCAGGTTGACATACTCCGTGCGCGCGGTCTTTACAATGGTTTTTTTCGCGCCGAGATGTTTTGCGAGCAGCGCCAGGAGTAGATTTAGTTTATCGTCTTCCGTCAGGCAGACCACTATGTCGGCTTCTGATACGCCTTCCTGGGTCAAAAACTCGATATTAGTACCGTCGCCGCAAAGCGCCATGCCATTTTTCAAAAGCGTGGCAGCGTGTTCGCAACGCGCCATATTTTTGTCGATGATCTTTACCGACAGGCCCTGCTGTTCCAAAATAGGCGCCAGATAGCAGCCGATACGCCCGGCGCCGATGATCATCACCCGTTCTACTTTCGAGGTCATGACCTCTACTTTTTGTTCAAGTTCATGGATGGTTTCGCTGCGCCCGATGAAAAACACGCTGTCGTTGGGCAAGAGCATGTCGTTGCCGCGAGGGATGATAAGACTGTTTTGGCGGAAAATGCCGGATATCAAAAGTCCGCTAGGCAAAGAAAGGTTTTTCAGCGGCGTATTTATATATTGCGAACGATCAGTCATACGCGATTCGAATAGGCTGACTTTGCCGTCGGCAAAATCTTCCACGTCGAGAGCAAAGGGCGTCAAAAGGATATGGCTTATTTCAAGGGCGATAATACGTTCCGGGTTTAATACCAGATCTATATCAGTTACTTTTTTTATAAAAGTGTCCGCAACCCCGGTATACTCGTTGCTGCGGATACGGGCGATAGTTTGCGGTATGCCCATTCGTTTGGCCATCATGCAAATTATCATATTGACTTCGTCGCTGTCGGTGCAGGCGACCAAAAGGTCGGCATTTTTCACATCCGGGTCGGTCAATACAGCCGGGCTGGCGCCATTGCCTTCGAGCGTCAGGATATCAAGCGCGTTTTTGATTATTTCGCGCCGCCCCTCATCCGATTCGACTACAATAACTTCGTGCAGTTCCTGTGTCAGGTATTCGGCCAGGCTATAGCCAAGTTTTCCCGCGCCGACTATAACTACTCTCATTTGCGCATCCCCCAAAAATACAATTATTTAACCATAATAATAGCATTTTTAATTTTTGTTGCAAGTAGCCGCACTGTCTATTATTTTTATTTGCATATTTTTCTTCAAACAAGATAGAATAATACAAAAACAATAACAAAAAGGTGGCGGGCTTATGAAGATAAAGAAAAACCTCAGTGATGCCGATATGTTGAAAGGTTTTGCCGAAAAGGAAAGTTTTGAAACAGCCGTATTGCCGGAGGAAAAGCGGCCGACGCCGAAAACAGAGGAAGCAGGCGTCTTAGTGTCTTTGCCGGAGGAGGTTTTGACGAAGCTGGATAAAGCGGTTTTGCAACTGCGCTTTAAGCTAAAACAGCAGGGGGCGGGCGAAGTAAAATGGCAAGTACAGGAAAACGGCAGTGAAATAATCATAAAAGCCCAGGCCCAAAAATGAACATGATAATTGCCAAAAACAAAATACTCTTCCCGGAAAGGGTGGGTAAAGAGTATGTCCTGGTTGCCGGCGGGCGGCGGCCAGCAGCCGGCTGGCTGAAAAAAATAGCGGCCGGGCGTGTAGTTGTTTGCGCAGACCGCGGCGTCAGCTGGTGCCGGGCGGCCGGAGTACATCCCGACATCCTTTTGGGTGACGGCGACAGTGCCGGCGCGGACTGGGCTTGGGCGGAACGAGCGGGCGCAATGACCCGGCGCTATCCCCGGGATAAAGACGCCACCGATTTACAACTGGCTATAGATTTTATAAAAGAGGCCGGCGATTGCTGTGCGTTGGTGGCCACCGGCGTATGGGGCGGCCGTTTTGATCATGCCTTCAGCGCGCTTTTCAGCCTGGCGGCGCTTCGCTGTCCGCTGTTGTTAGCCGACCACCGGGAGTTGCTGGCGCCTGTTTATGCGGAAAAAACGCTGTCTATTACCTTTTCCCAGACCCCGCCTGTCCTGTCGCTATTGCCTTTGAGTGAAAGCTGCCGGGTGACGCTCACTGGAACGGATTGGCCGCTGGAAGCGGTAAAACTGTTCTTGGAGCGGCCTTACGCGATAAGCAACCGTGTGTCCGGGCGGCAAATCAATCTTTCGGTGCAAGAGGGGCGGGTAGGCCTGTATTTGTGCTGGAAGAGCGACTGGCAGTAAAAGTGTGTGATTTTTAACGATTTTTATGTTATAATACAATAGTTGTCCTGTACGTTTTATACTAAATAAACAGAGGTGCAAGCGTGGATTTTGGTTTAGGAAAAATTTTACCTGTTCGTATCGAAGATGAAATGAAAAAATCTTATATAGATTATGCCATGAGCGTTATCGTCATGCGCGCGCTGCCTGATGTGCGCGACGGCTTGAAGCCTGTGCACAGGCGCATACTGTATGCTATGAGCGAAGCGGGTATGGCGTCTAATAAACCGTACAAAAAATCCGCCCGTATCGTCGGTGAAGTGTTGGGTAAATATCATCCGCATGGCGAGACATCGGTGTATGATTCTACTGTACGCATGGCGCAGGAGTTTTCCACCCGCTACCTTTTGGTAGACGGGCATGGCAATTTTGGCTCTATAGACGGCGACTCGGCGGCGGCGATGCGCTATACCGAAGTGCGTATGGCGCGCCTGTCGGAAGAAATACTGGCCGATATAGAAAAAGAAACTGTTGATTTCATGCCCAACTATGACGAGTCGTTAAAAGAACCGACAGTATTGCCTTCCAAGGTGCCGACGCTGCTCATCAACGGCTCAGCCGGTATAGCGGTCGGTATGGCGACTAACATCCCGCCGCACAACTTGGGCGAGATAATCGACGCGCTGGTGTTGATGATCGACCAGCCGGAAACTACGGTAGCAGATTTATTGACAGTTGTGCACGGACCGGACTTTCCCACCGGCGCTACTATCATGGGGCGCCAGGGCATAAAAAGCGCCTATATGACTGGCCGTGGCGTGGTAAAGATGCGCGCTGTAGCGGATATTGAAAGCATGTCCGGCGGCAAGAGCCGCATAATCGTGTCCGAAATACCTTATCAGGTGAACAAGGCTCGCCTGATTGAATCCATTGCCGAACTGGCGCAAAACAAAATAATAGACGGTATCACGGATCTCAGGGACGAGAGCGACCGCAAAGGTATGCGCATAGTGGTGGAACTGCGGCGGGACGTCAACGCCGAAGTAATTCTCAACCAGCTGTGCAAACATACCAAGATGCAGGATTCTTTCGGTATCATTATGCTGGCGCTGGTCGGCGGCCAGCCAAAAGTGCTAAATCTACACGAAGTACTTAATCATTACCTTGAACACAGGAAAGATGTGGTCAGCCGCCGTACTAAATACGAACTGGGCAAGGCCAAAGAGCGCGCCCATATATTGGAAGGCCTGAAAATAGCCCTCGACCACCTGGATGCGGTCATCGCCACCATTCGGGCTTCCCAGACGGCGGAGATCGCGCGCAACGCCCTGGTAGAAAACTTTTCCCTGTCCGAGCGCCAGGCTCAGGCTATCCTCGAGATGCGCCTGCAACGCCTGACCGGCCTGGAGCGGCAAAAGATAGAAGAAGAATATGCGGAAATATTAAAGACCATTGCCTGGCTCGAGAGCATACTGGCCGACCAGGGCAAGCTTATGGGCATCATTAAAGAAGAATTGCTGGATGTGAGAAAACGGTTTGCCGACAAGCGGCGTACGGTAATTTCCGAAGATATATCTGAAATCAATATTGAAGATTTGATAGCCGACGAAGATATGGTAATGACTATTACTCACAACGGCTATATAAAACGTTTGCCGATAGATACCTACCGCAGCCAGAAGCGCGGCGGCCGCGGGCTGATGGGCGTTGGCAAAAAGGAAGAAGATTTTGTTGAGCACCTTTTTACTACTACCACACACCACAATGTGCTTTTCTTTACTACCCGCGGCCGGGTATACAGGCTCAAAGGCTATGAGATACCGGAAGCCGGCCGTACGGCTAAAGGCACTGCCGTAGTAAATCTTTTGCCGCTGGAGAGCAGTGAAAAGATAACCGCTGTCATACCGGTAAGAGAGTTTGCGGAAGGCAAGTTTGTCTTTATGGCTACCAACAAGGGTACGGTCAAAAAGACCGACCTTATGGAACTTAATACCGCCAGGAAAAATGGCCTTGTCGCCATAGTGCTGGATGAAGATGAGGACCTCATAGGCGTGGAGCTGACTAATGGCGACTCTAACGTTATGCTGGCCACGAAAAAGGGTCTGTCCATCACCTTCCCGGAAACAGGGGTGCGTTCTATGGGCCGTATTTCACACGGCGTGCGCGGCATAAGGCTGAATGCCGACGATGAAGTCGTCGCTATGGCCAGGCTGACCGAGGACGGCGACATTCTTACCGTAACGGAAGGCGGGC
This sequence comes from Acidaminococcales bacterium, assembly GCA_031552765.1. GTDB lineage: Bacteria > Bacillota > Negativicutes > Acidaminococcales > JAISLQ01 > JAVBME01. Next base: position 54,232 of record JAVBME010000030.1, read on the forward strand.
TAGGCAAACGCACCACTTCCAATGAATACCGTGAGCAGTCGCGCGGCGGCAAAGGGATTATCAATATCAAAGTAACCGAACGCACCGGCGCTGTTGTCGGCGTCAAGGTTATAAAACCGGAGCATGAACTTTTACTCATCACCGCACAAGGCATAATCATACGACTTGAAGTGAATGATGTGGCGCGCTATAGCCGCAATGCCCAGGGCGTGCGGCTGATGCGCCTGGAGGATGGCGATAAGATAGTCGCATTGGCGGCAGTGGAATAAGAACAGTAGTATTTTTCAAAAAACTTCCCTTATAAGCTAAGGGAAGTTTTTTATTTATGCCACAGAAAGTGGGCCTTAAAAAAAGAATAAAAATAAAGAAAATGCTTAATATTTTCCCCGAAAAATTCGATTTTAATTTGTATGGCAATATTTTGTATTAATATTTTGGAGGGAAACAGTATGTCTATTCGAACAAAGCTTCTGGGGTCGGTTATCTTGCTATTTTTGGTATTAGTACTTGCATTGGTGGGTGCTTCGGCATATCAAATCACAAGCAACAGTATGCAAAATACGATGGACAGCGTAAAAGTAAGCGGTGAAGGCATTGTAAAAATCATGGACAGTTACCGCAATGATGTTCTAAGCGCCGGCCGGGCGATGGCTACTATGCCGAGCCTGCGCGATGCTGTACTGACAAATAATAAGGAAAAAGTGCGGCAGGTCACAGCAAGTTATGCTAAAGAAGTGGGCGTGGACGTAGTTATCGCTATAAATGCCAATGGCGTTGTCGTCGCGAGGATGCATGATGAAAAAGCGGGCGACAATATAAGCGACCGCAAAGAAGTAAGAGACGCCTTGAGCGGCAAAGACAGCACTTCTTTGGACTCAAACGCAATAACAAAGTTATCCATACGTTCGACTGTGCCGATGAAAGATGAAAACGGCAAAATAATCGGCGCCCTTATTTGCGGCACTAATGTTTTAAAGCCTTGGCTGGTCGACAAAGTAAAAGAATTTTACGGGACGGAATGCACGATTTTCATAGGCGACACCAGGGAAATGACTACCCTGATGCAAAACGGCCAGCGGGCCGTAGGTACCAAAGCTTCGCCGGAGATAGTGGAAAAAGTGTTAAAACAAGGCCAGACGCACATTGGTGAAGCCAATGTGTTGGGGCAGCAATTTATCACTATGTATACCCCTTTGATGGTGGATGCGTCGCAAAAACCGGTGGGCATGTATTTTGCCGGCCGCTCCATGGCGGGGGATATCGCTAAGCGCAATGCCTCTCTTTATACTAACGTTGGTATATCAGCAGTATTGTTGCTCATCGTGGCAGCAATAATCGCTTTTATTATTTCCAAAATAACCAGGCCTATTCCTATAATAGCGGCCGCTGCTCAAAGCATGGCGACAGGCGACCTGAGACAGACAATAGACGTGAAAAGCAAAGACGAATTGGGCATTTTGGCTGTACAATTCAATGAAATGACGGGCATGCTCAGGACGCTTATCGGCCAAATAACCGAGTCGGCCAACGTGCTGGCAGCGTCGTCGGAAGAACTTAACGCCAGCGCCAGTGAGGCCGGCCATTCAGTGGAACAGGTAACCCATTCAATATCAGGCCTGGCCAGCGGCGCTGACAGCCAGGTGGAACTGGTTACCCAGGCAAAAAACACCATGGATGGCATGACCAAACGTATGGCGGAAACGGTCAACACAGCCCAAACTATCTACCAACTGGCTGAAAGCGCAGTGGGCGCGACCGACAAAGGGCGCCAGGCAGTAGACCATGCGGTAAAGCAAATGTCAAACATAGTGACTGACACGCAAAAAGTACAGGAAGCTATAGGAAAACTATCCGGCAGCGCGATAGAGATAAACAAGATAATCGAAGTAATATCGGCGATAGCGGGGCAGACCAACCTGCTGGCGCTCAATGCGGCTATAGAAGCGGCGCGGGCAGGCGAACAGGGCAGGGGCTTTGCCGTGGTGGCTGAAGAAGTGAGGAAACTGGCGGAAGAATCCGAAAAAGCCGCAATCAGCATCAAAGGACTGCTTTCTGCCAACCAGAGCGATATAGAAGAAGCGGTAGTCGCTATGGACAGCAGCGCGGCGGGGGTAAAAGACGGTATAGAAGTAGTGGCGGCCGCGGGCGAAACTTTCAAGGACATAGCCGGGGCAATACACGAGGTAAGCGCAAAGACCGAGGGCATAGTAAAAGAAGTAAAAGGTCTGGAAGAAGAAAGCGACAAAGTAGCGGCTTCTGCCAGCGGCGTATATGCAGTGAGCCGTCAGGCGGCGGAGCAGGCGGAAAAAGTTCTGTCCATGACAGAAGAACAAACAGCGACTGTGCAGGAAATAGCTGCTGCCAGCCGGAGTTTGGCAGTGCTGGCTCAGGAACTTACAGAAAAGGTGCATGTATTTAAGTTTTAAAATGAGTGTTAAAAAGCCGGTCAGCATTTGCTGTCCGGCTTTTTGTAAGTAAATGAATGACTTGCTATTTTTACCATTTATACTACAAACAGGATAGATAGCAAAAATGCAATTTTTTTTACAAAACACCGTTGACAGTATATAAGAGCTATGCTAATCTATAAAAGACGCCGCTTTTGGCCGATGAAATTACAAAATAAAATTTTGAAAAAAGTAGTTGACAAAAGAAAACAGGCGTTGTAATATAAACAAGTCGCCGTTTTGAGCGGCTAAAACAAAAAAGCACCTTGAAAACTGGATAATGGCAGGAAAAAGAGTCGAATGAGCCGCGAGTTTGAGAGCAGAAATGCTATTTAAGTAAGCGGAACAGGAAAGCCAACGCCTAAAAGGTTGGCAAAGTCAGTGGTTTAGAGCCAATTGAACTTACATCATTAACAACAGTCTGGCAAGAAATTGCCGGACTGTAAAATAATATGGAGAGTTTGATCCTGGCTCAGGACG
>JAVBME010000021.1:0-44884 GCA_031552765.1 Acidaminococcales bacterium
AATCGAACCGCCGACACGAGGATTTTCAGTCCTCTGCTCTACCGACTGAGCTACCGCGGCATAATGGCGACCCGGATGGGACTCGAACCCACGACCTCCGCCGTGACAGGGCGGCATTCTAACCAACTAAACTACCGGGCCAAGTATTTCTATTTTATGTGAAAACAACCGGTTTGTCAAGAAATACACTGCAAATACTTGTTGTTTTTGTCAACTATTTGCTAAAAGACTCAAGTGTAGTTGTCAGGTGGCTTGCCAATAACTTTTCCAGTTCTTTTAAATTACGCGCATCGAACAACGAAGTAGTCTCAACTACCCCATCAGCTTTTTTTTCCGCGTAAAACTCGTTTCTCAGCTCATTATAATAAACGGCCAACTGGCAGTTTCTGGCAAAATCGCTATAATCAAGCACCACCACCGAGCCGTTTATCAGCCGTTCAGGCTCAAACGGCCGGATATAAAGATCGAAACCGCCTATCCTCTCCGGCAGCTTCCTGCCGTACTCCCAGTCGAAAATGCCTGTTTTCCTTACTACCATGCCTATCCGTTCAGAAGAGAACATTGCCATTTCCTCCAAACAAACCACCAGACGCTCTTTCAACCGCCCTTCAAAGACTTTCCTGTCCGGTGTTATAAACTGGATATCGCAATATTCATTGAGGCCAAAATAGCGCTTTACCATATAATCTTTCGTCGGGAGATTATAATAAGCCTCCACTTGTCTTCTCAGCTGCGGCGCAGCATAAGAAAAAAATAGCACCCTGTCTTTTTCTTCCAACAAATCTACAGACAAAGTAAAACCGCCAAGCTCCGGCGGCAGCTCAGCCAAATAAGGCCAATCCTCTTTTTTCGTTAAAAGCCCTTCTACTTCTTGCGCCATATATATTTCCTCTGCAATAATATTAAAAATATCAAATAACCCTCTTGGAACGCTATAAATGATACCATATCAAAGATATAAAGACAATGTTTCCTTCCGCTACTTTAAACCAGAAAAAATTGCCCTATAAAAAAACCTCAAAACAAAAAAGGTCTGCCATGGCAGACCTTGAATATTTGGTGGAGACGAGGGGGATCGAACCCCTGACCTCATGAATGCGAGCCATGCGCTCTCCCATCTGAGCTACGCCCCCAAGACTTTTACAGTATATCATACGTCAAAGATAAATTCCAGCATTAATATCGCGCCCCACAGGCAGGCGCCGGCAAATATTATGCCGATACATATCCACTTTATCACTTCCATATAGGAAAAAACTTTATATGAAGCCTCTTTTGCAGGTTCTTCCTCTACCTGGCTGTTCTTTTTAAATGCCTGCGCTTTAATCTCTTCCACTACGTTGCGGGCAAACTTTATTGCCTGTGTGCATTTTTGCGCTTGATCTTTGTTTTTATGGGAAAGAGCCAGAGCGGTATTATACATACCGATAGCTTCTTCGTAGCGTTCCGCCCACATAAAAATGTCGCCAAGCGAAAATACAGCCCGGGAGTGAAGCTCGCACACAGCTATATAGGCAAAGCTGTTTTCGCCCACTTTTTCCTTTATCTTGCCCAAAAGCGGCCACATGCCCCTTTTATACAGCTCTTCCGTCCTGTCGGCCGCTTCGTATTTAAAGGCCAGATCAGCGCCTGTGTTGCTCATCTGTTCTCTGACAAAGTCGTTGAACTCGGCAAAATATGTTTGCGTAGTAGCCATCATAGCGTCAAAACTATCATCTTTTTTTGAGAAAAATGCTTTCAGTTTGGGTGTCACTTTTACCGATTGGGCATTGCCGTCAGGATATTCCACTTTTTGCTCAGTACTCCCTGTTTCCCGTCTTAAATATTTTTCATTATAAGCACGGCGCTTTTCTTTGTCACGCAGGATATTGTAGGCTTTTTTCAAAAGGTTCTTGTATTCCGGACCTTCATTCCCGGCATCAGCAACCAGCCTGTCATAAGCCTCTTCCACTTCATCAGTGTTTGCCTGCCATGACAACTCTAATGTTGCATAATAATCTACAAACTCGTCCGGTGTTATACTCACCGCAAAGCTCACCTGCCTGCATGGACATACCTTTTGTCTAGCGCCTTTTACAATCAAATATATCTTATATTATTTCAGTTAAATATGCAATTAAAAAACTCCGGTTGCCTTGTCGGCCGCCGGAGTTTTTACGATTAACGTTTTGAGTATTGGGAAGCCTTACGGGCTTTTTTCAAGCCATATTTGCGGCGTTCCTTCTCACGCGGGTCGCGGGTCAGAAAACCTGCTTTTTTTAGAGCCGGACGATATTCTACATCCACCTTCAAAAGAGCGCGGGAGATACCGTGCCTGATAGCTCCGGCCTGGCCGGAGATGCCGCCGCCGTTTACATTGGCTATGACGTCGTATTTGCCGACGTTCTCAGTCAAAACTAACGGTTGCTTTATTATCAGTTCCAATGTTTTCAGGCCAAAATACGCGGAAAGTTCGCGGTCGTTGATAACGATCTTGCCTTCACCCGGAACCAGGCGAACTCTGGCTACCGAAGATTTGCGACGGCCTGTCGCGTCGTAGTTTACTGCTGCCATTTATTCTTTCCTCCTCCGGATGATTATCTTATATCCATTTCCAGCACTTCAGGCTTTTGCGCCGCGTGCGGATGTTCAGGACCTTTATATACTTTCAGTTTGGTCGCCATCTGGCGGCCCAGGTTGTTTTTCGGCAACATGCCGCGTACAGCCAACTCTACCACGCGCTCAGGCATCTTTTTGAGCATATCGGCAGCCTTGGTAAAAGTGGTGCCGCCCGGGTAACCGCTGTGGCGAAAATAAGTCTTTTGCAGAAGTTTCTTGCCTGTAAATACAATCTTTTCGGCATTGACCACAATGACATGGTCTCCGGTGTCCATATGCGGAGTAAATGTCGGTTTGTTTTTTCCTCTGAGGACTTTGGCTACTTCAGCAGCCATGCGGCCGAGAGTTTTGCCTTCCGCGTCCACTACATACCACTTACGCTCAATGTCGGAAGGAGTGGCCATGTATGTTTTCATAACTCGTATAACCTCCCTGAAGGATAATATCAATACTTTACCCAGCATGGACTTCCGGGGCTAAGGGAATCCGCTGAAAAGTCTCGTAAAGTCATTTTATCGAAAATCGCCGGCAATGTCAACAATTAAACACTATATGGCAAAAGTTTATTTTATCTTAGAGAAACCTCATTTTTTTACCTGCAACCATTCTTGTCTAGTCAGGCCATAATGCACGACGTCGCGGAAAACACCTTTTATCTTTACTTCTTCATATGCCAGTCCCTCTTTTTTAAGGCCGCACTTGGCCATGACCCTTCCCGAGCCTTCATTTCCTACATAATGCGTAAGTTCTACCCGGTTTAGACCTAACCGCTCAAAACAAAAACCAACCATGGCGCCGAGCGCGTCTGTCATATAGCCTTTGCCCCAATACTGGCGGTTGAGGATATAGCCGAAATTCGCCTTTTCATGCTCGCTGACAAGGCGCAGCTCTATACAGCCGATGCATATTCCACTGTCTTTGAGCGCTATGGCAAAAACCCCCGGTCGCCGCTGGTAATAGCCCAGTATAGATGCGGCGGCCTCCGTCAGGTCTTTTACGCCGTCCCATTCGATATGACGTAAAGCCTCCTCATCACTGCCAAAGGCCAAAACATCCGCACAGTCGGTAATGTCGAAGCGACGCAGTAGTAATATGGTCGTGTCTAGGGTAGCGGTGCCGGCGAGAATTGCTTCACAGGTTTCTTTCATGGCAACCTCTCTAATTATGCAGATTTATAATTCAAATTTTATATTAAGCTGTTTTGCCAACTCATCAAGCTCCGACAATTTTAAAGAATAACGGAAAGACTTCTCACTTTTATCTACATCTATAATCTTGGTATTAGACGCAAGAAACTTCCTGACAGTATTACTGCTGGCTTTAGCTTCATTTGCTATTTCAGATACAGTCAGACCTTCATCTGAAAAAAGTGTGTTTTCTAGCATTGTTTCTAAAAATTTTTCAATATTTTTCGAAAAACTTTCCTTAATAATAATTTCATACCGCAAATATTTCAAATATTTTTCGCCAATATCTACACGTACATTTAAAACTGTCTTAGCAATAATTTGCAAAAAACCAATTGTAAAAGCAGTTACTTCCCCTCTGCTATTTATATCATTCGCCGCTTTAAACAATCCGTAATACATATTTGCACTTTCTTTTATTGTTTTAGACAGGCTGACTGCCACCAGTGGCTGTAGCTCCTGGGCAAGCATATAACTGCTGATGAATCTGGCCATCCTTCCATTGCCGTCATAAAAAGGGTGTATATAACCAAACAGATAGTGGGGCACAGCTATATTTAACAACTTATTTGGTTTGTTTCCCTTGAGGATTTGAAGCAACTTATTGACATATTCAATTATCCTGCTCTCTGGATACAAACCTTTATGTATGATTTTTTGTGTTGCTGACAATACTTCAGATATATCTTTGCGAAAAAATTCACCATCAGGTGCATTTGTCTCGTCAACAGCTATTACTTCCGGCAACACTATTTCATCATAAAGTCTCCTTATGTCTTCACAACTATCCAGTTCTATTTTTCGTTTCTCTATAGCAATCATATGATATTTTTTTACCATACCGGAGAAACGACGTTCTCGATCTGACACTTTCTTCTCTTCCAGCGCCGAGCGTATCTCACGTCTGGTACTGTGCACACCTTCTATTTCGTTAGTCAATTTCACTTCATCAAGCAATTGGCTTATCATATACTGATCCACTGCTCTTGATGGTAACTCGTCAACCACTCTTGCCAGTTCTTTGTCCGTTTTCCTTATTAAATCGACCAGTTCCAATATTTTTTCAGTTATTACAAAAAAAGCCGGCCATTCGCCAATTTTAAAATCCAGTTTTACCGTGCTCTCGCTATTAAAGCGTTTTTCATAAATAGACTGGAACACAGCGGGGTTTTCCTTGTAAAATATTTTATTAAGGTTTTTATATGTTTCCACAATGTCACCTCTTTTTGCAACAATACATGATGTAACAAAGACTATCTTACCAAAAAATATTATTTTTGGCAAGATAGTCTTGCTTCAGAACTCAATATACAATTAATGGCCTTCAATAAAAAACTTCCTGCAAATACAGCCCCTCGGCCGGCGCGGTCTTGCCGGCCAGGCGACGGTCTTTGGCTCTTAGTATATCGGAAAAATCCTTAGGGCTTTTTTCTCCCCTGCCCACTTCTACCATGCTGCCTACAAGGTTTCGCACCATATGGTAGAGAAAGCCGTTGCCGGTTATTTCAAATACCGCTTCATCTTTGTCCCGCCGCCACAAGGCTTTTGTCATATTGCGCACCGGCAGGGAAGGGCTGGAGCCGCTGGCGCGGAAACTCGTGAAATCATGCTCGCCCACTATCATATCCGCTGCCTGCTGCATGGCGGCCATATCCAGCTTCTCCCCCAGCAGCCAGGCGTAGTTTATCCGGAAGGGGTCTGGCTGCCCGTTCTCAACTATCCTATATATATAGCTTTTCCCTTTCGCGTCAAAGCGCGCGTTAAAACCTTCCGGCGCTTCTTCCGCCGCCAGAACGACGATATCGGGCGGCAGCACGCTTCTCGACGCCGCCGGGATATTAGCCAGCGGAATACGGCCGGCAGTAGAAAAAGATACCACCTGACCGAGCGCGTGTACGCCGGCATCCGTGCGCCCAGAAGCGGTAATGGAAAGCTTTTCGCCAAATATCCGGGCGAGTTTTTCTTCCAGCGCTTGCTGTAGGGAAAAAGCGTTTGTCTGCCGTTGCCAGCCATGATAGCGCGTACCGTCATAGGACAAAGTAAGCTTAAGCCAGCGCATATCATAGACTCCCTTTTACCGCATACATAGCAGCGGCCAACAGCGACACCGCTAGCAATGCCACCGCATCGCCGCTGCCAAACTTGAGCTGGTTCATCCGGGTGCGGCCATCGCCGCCCCGGTAACAGCGCGCTTCCATAGCCACGGCCAGTTCTTCCGCCCGGCGAAAAGCGCTTAAAAAAAGCGGTATGAGTATAGGCAAAAGATTTTTGCCGCGCTTCAAGATATTGCCGCTGGCAAAATCCATGCCGCGCGCGCTTTGCGCTTTCATGATGCGTTCGGTTTCATTTAAAAGAGTCGGAATAAACCGCAGGGCAATGGTCATCATCATAGCCAGTTCATGCGCCGGCAGGCCGATCTTCTTGAACGGTTTCAAGAGTATTTCAATGGCGTCGGTAAGTTCCAGCGGCGAAGTAGTCATCGTCAGTATAGAAGACAAGAGAATGAGAAAGATGAGGCGCGCTGCCATCAAAAAGCCTTGGTTCAAACCCTCTTTGGTTATAAATATGCTCCCCCACTGATAAAGGACCGTATGTTTTTCCGGTAGCACTATAGAAAACATATGTACCATAAAAGTGATAATAAGTATCGGCCAAAGCGGTTTTATCGAGCGGATAAGCTGGCCCGGATGCAGCCGGGCGACAGCCACAACCGCGGCGGTAAAGAAAAACAAAACCCCATAGGAAGAAAAGTCCGTAGTCAGAAAAACAAGGGAGATAACAGCCATAACCAAAAGTATTTTGCTCCGGGGATCCAGCCTGTGCAAAAAAGAATCACCGGGAAAATACTGGCCCAAAGTGATATTGCTAAGCATAAGAGCCCCCTCTCTGCTGGAGCATTGCATACAGTTCTTCGGCCAATTCCCGGCTGCTCAGGCAATTTTCACTTACGCCAAGACCATGGCCGCGTAAACAGTCGCCAAGCGCGACGATATCCGGCACATCTACGCCGGCGGCGAGCAGTTCTTTTTTATTGCTGCGGAAGATTTCTCCCGGACTGCCGTCAAGGATTATTTTCCCTTCCGACATGACCAGCAGGCGGTCAGCCAGCTGTATAGCCTCTTCCATACTGTGGGTGACCATTATGACAGCAGCCCCGGTTTCTTTATGAAGGGCGCGCGTTTCTTCATAGAATATATTGCGCGACACCGGGTCGAGGCCGGCCGACGGCTCGTCCAGTACCAAATAATCCGGCCGCATAGCTACAACGCCGGCGATTGCCACCCGGCGCATCTGGCCGCCGGACAGGCGAAAAGGCGAGCGCTGTCCAAAGCCGTCCTCGGCAAGGCGCACAAAGGCGAGCGCCTGACGCACCCTTTCATCCACTTCTTCTTCAGAAAGTCCCATATTGCGCGGACCAAAAGCCACGTCTTCAAATACCGTCTCCGCAAACAACTGATGTTCAGGATATTGAAAAACTATCCCCACCTTGCGCCGGGCGGCAATATTTTCCGGCTTCTTGCCTATAAGGCTGATGCCGTCTGCCAGTACCTGTCCGCTATTTGGCGACAGCAACCCGGCCATGTGCTGCACGAGCGTCGATTTTCCCGAGCCGCTGTGACCCACCAAAGCCACAAATTCGCCTTTTTCCACCGACAGGCTGATATCATTCAAGGCCTGCCGCTGATAAGGCGTCCCCGGCATATATGTATAATTAGCCTTCTCTAAAACTACCGGCATAATGCTAAAGCCAACTCCTCGTCACTGATAATATCCGGCAAAGCTATCCCTCTTTGCCTGAGAAAACACGCCACCTGGGCAGCCAGCGGCGCCTCAAGACCCAGTTTCTCCAATTCTTCCGCCTGGGAAAATATCTCCCTGGGCGGCCCCGTCTTTATCAAACGCCCTTCACTCATGACAGCTACCCGGTCGAATAAAGCGGCTTCATGCATGAAATGGGTTATATATATCACTGTGATTCCTTTAGTTTTATTAAGTTCCAAAACGGTGGACAGCACTTCCTTTTTCCCTATCGGGTCAAGCATCGCCGTCACCTCGTCAAGCACCATGCAGTCAGGCTCAAGCGCCAACACGCCAGCTATCGCCACGCGCTGCTTCTGCCCGCCGCTGAGCATATGCGGCGCCTGCTTGCGGTAATCTTCCATGCGCACTACCGACAGCGCTTTTGCCACGCGCTTTTTTATGTCTTCCGGCGGGACGCCTATATTTTCCGGGCCAAAAGCCACGTCTTCTTCCACCAGCGCCGCTACTATTTGATTGTCCGGGTTTTGGAAAACCATACCTACTTTTTGCCTGATCGCCCAGGTATTTTGCATATCCTTGCTGTCCATGCCTTCTATCAGGCAATGCCCTGCCGTCGGCAGCAAAAGAGCGTTCAAATGTTTGGCCAAGGTCGACTTGCCCGAACCGTTAGTACCGATTATAGCGAGCGATTCTCCCCGCTTTACACTGAGAGAAATATCTATAAGGGCGTTTATCTCTTCATTGTCCGCAGTCTTGTAACTGTGGCAAAGGTTCTCCAATACTATGAGGTCGTCTTGCATGTAATCCTCCTGGCTGCATGTTTATTGCACTTACAATGTCAAACTTTTCAAAAAAGCCCGCTTCTTCCAGAGAAAACCGACTTTTTTCAATAGTTTACAAAAATAGCAAACAGGGGCGGTATCGACCGCCCCTTCACAAAACCAGTTTATACCAATTCGATTATCGCCATTTCGGCAGCGTCGCCTTTTCTGGGTCCCAGTTTGTAAACACGGGTATACCCGCCTTGGCGATCTTTGTATTTAGGCGCGATCTCTTCAAACAGTTTTTTGACTACTTCTTCACTCATGAGAAACGCCAAAGCCTGACGGCGGGCATGCAGATCCCCGCGTTTGGCCAGAGTAATGAACTTGCCGGCCAGAGACCCGATTTCCTTAGCTTTGGTTTCAGTGGTCTCTATCTTCTCATGTTGGAAAAAAGAGGTCAGCATACTGCGAAACAGCGCTTTCCTGGCACTGGAGTCACGCCCCAATTTTCTGTAAGCCATGCCTTTTCCCCCTTAATCGTAGGTGCTCTCCCGGAAAGAAACTCCCAGGTCGAACAATTTTTTCTTGATCTCTTCCAGGGATTTCCTGCCGAGATTTCTTACCTTCATCATGTCTTCTTCGGTCTTTTGTGTCAGTTCGTCCACAGTATTTATGCCTGCCCTTTTGAGGCAGTTATGCGAACGCACAGATAGATCCAAATCATCTATAGTCATCTGGGTCCCAGTCGGAGCCTGCGGGGCTGACGGTTCGTCAACAACGCCCTGCACTTGCGGCGACGGTGTGCCCAGTTCCTGGAACAATCTCAGGTAACCGATCATTATATCGGCGGCTTTCGAGACCGCATCACCCGGTGATACGCTGCCGTCCGTCCATACCTCGAGCGTAAGTTTGTCATAGTTGGTGACATTGCCCACGCGGGTATCTGTAACGGCAAATTTCACGCGGACGATCGGCGAATATATGCTATCCACCGGTATCACGCCGATTACATGTTCAGGCTGCTTGTTCTTTTCCGCCGACACATAACCCGTGCCGTTATCGACATATATTTCCATACTCAAACGCCCGTCTTTGTCGAGAGTAGCTATCTCGAGCTCCGGGTTGAGTATCTCCACATCCGGGTCCGTCTTGATATCGCCGGCTGTTACCACCTGCTCGCCTGACGCCTCTATGCGAATGACCTTGGGCTCATCACAATACATCTTGAGGCAAAGCCCTTTTATGTTGAGGATGATATCAGTAACGTCTTCTTTTACGCCCGGCAATGTGGAAAACTCGTGCAACACGCCGTCTATTTTCACCGCAGTCACCGCCGCGCCCGGCAAAGAAGACAATAATACCCGCCTCAAACTATTCCCAAGAGTAATGCCGTAACCACGTTCCAGCGGTTCCCAGACAAACTTGCCATAGCGTCCGTCCTCACTGAGTTCGGCTGTCGCCATTTTAGGCTTTTCTATCTCTATCATGAAAACCCTCCTCTTGGCATACGTATTTTGTTCATATACTTTATCGTACGCCCCTGGAAAATAACCAGGTGCATAACGCACTTTCTGCCGCTAAGATCAGACGCGTCTTCTCTTAGGCGGACGGCAGCCGTTATGCGGAATGGGGGTAACATCCCTGATAGAATTGACTTCAAGGCCGGTCGCCTGTAGCGAACGGATAGCAGCCTCACGGCCGGAACCCGGGCCTTTAACAAATACTTCCACCTGCTTGAGGCCATGTTCCATGGCAGCCTTGGCAGCCTGCTCGGCAGCCATCTGCGCGGCAAACGGGGTGGATTTCCTTGAGCCTCTGAATCCCAGACCACCGGACGAGGCCCAGCTGATGGCATTACCTCTTACATCGGTAATGGTAATGATAGTGTTGTTGAAAGTAGAGCGGATATGGGCAACTCCGTGCTCTATATTTTTACGCTCTTTACGTTTTGTGCGGACAACTTTTTTTGCAGCAGCCACTTAGATTAATCCCTCCTTTTTACGGCCTATTTCTTTCTGCCGCCTACAGTGCGTTTCGGGCCTTTCCGGGTACGGGCGTTTGTTTTCGTCCGCTGCCCGCGCACAGGAAGACCTGCACGGTGACGGCGTCCGCGGTAACAGCCTATTTCGATGAGGCGCTTTATGTTGAGCGACTCTTCACGCCGAAGGTCGCCTTCGGTCTTATAATCTTTGTCGATAGTCTCACGCAGTTTAGAAATTTCTTCCTCGGTCAGATCGCGCACGCGCGTATCAGGATTGATCTTGGTCTTGCCGAGTATTTCCCGGGAAAGAGTCAGGCCTATGCCATAAATGTACGGCAGGGCGTACTCTATACGTTTATCCCTGGGTAAATCCACGCCAGAAATACGTGCCATCTAAAAAGCACCTCCTTTTCAGCCTTGTTTTTGTTTATGCTTGGGATTTTCACAGATGACCATGACATTTCCCTTGCGTTTTATTACTTTACATTTTTCACAAATGGGTTTGACAGATGGTCTAACCTTCATGATGTAAACCTCCTATAGCCTTGGCCGCACTATTATTTAAAGCGGTAAGTGATGCGCCCGCGATTCAAATCGTAGGGAGTCAGCTCCACAGTGACTTTGTCGCCGGGCAAGATTTTTATGAAATTCATACGGATCTTGCCGGATATGTGAGCTAAAATCACATGGCCGTTCTCCAGCTTTACCTGGAACATTGCGTTCGGCAAAGCCTCCACGATCGTACCCTCAACTTCTATTGCATCCTGTTTGGACACGTGTTTTACCTCCTCATGGCAGTAGTTAACAGATCGCCCGTCAAATCCTGGTTAATATCTCCGGGCCTTCTTCAGTGATGGCCACAGTATGTTCAAAATGGGCTGAAAGCTTCCCGTCGAGCGTTACCACAGTCCAATTGTCGGGCAGTGTCTTTACCTTGTAGGTGCCAAGGTTTATCATCGGCTCTATGGCCAACACCATTCCCACTTTTAAGACCGGGCCCTGTTCTATAGGGCCATGGTTTGGTATCTGAGGCTCCTCATGCATCTTCCTGCCGATGCCGTGCCCGACATAATCGCGCACCACGCCAAATCCGGCAGCCTCCGCATGCATTTGTATAGCGCTAGAAATGGCGCCTAAACGGTTGCCCGCGACCGCCCCTTCTATACCCTTATACAAAGACTCTTCGGTAATCTTCAACAGATTGGCCGCTTCGTCGGAAATCTTACCTACCGGGAAGGTCTTGGCAGCATCGCCATTGTAGCCGTTTATCAGCGAACCGATATCAGCGCTGACGATATCGCCCTCTTTGAGCTTTCTTTTGCCAGGTATACCGTGTACCACTTCAGAATTTACCGAAAGACAGATGTTGCCGGGAAAACCGTACAGCCCTTTAAAAGCAGGGACTGCGCCTTCTTTGAGTATCGCTTTTCTGGCGATCTCGTCAAGCTCGCCTGTCGTAACTCCCGGTTCGACAGCTTTTTCCACCGCCAAAAGCGCCAGGGCCACTATCCTGCCCGCTTCGCGCATGAGTTGTATTTCCCGTGCCGATTTTAAGATAACCATTATTTCTTACCACTTAGACTGGCGGTAACCTCGGCAAAAACTTTGTCTATAGGCTGCATACCGTCGATCTTTATGTAAAGCCCCTGTTTCTTGTAATAATCGATCAGAGGGCTTGTCTGGTCATGGTAAACTTCCAGACGTTTTTTTACAGTATCTTCCTTGTCGTCGTCACGCTGATAAAGCGCGCCCGCGCATTTATCACAGATATCTTCGTTCTTGCTGGGATTGAACTCTACATGGTAGGTCGCCCCACAAGCCTTGCAGATGCGCCTCCCGACCACACGGCGGGTAAGTTCGCTGTCCGGCACTACAATATCGATGACGCCGCTTAAGGTTATACCAAGGTCTTGTAACGTCTCGTCCAAAGCTTTGGCCTGTTCGCCCGTACGGGGAAAACCGTCGAGGATAAAGCCTTTTTCGCACTCCGGCTTGGACAAGCCTTCTCTGACAATGCCGATAGTAACAGAGTCAGGCACCAGTTGCCCGGCATCCATATACTTTTTGGCTTCCTTGCCAAGTTCAGTGCCCTGTTTGACCGCCGCCCGGAACATGTCGCCAGTAGAAATATGGGGGATTTTATACTTTTCCACCAGTTTTTCCGCCTGCGTGCCCTTTCCAGCGCCCGGAGGGCCCATAAGTAATATGAACATCTAACCGCCTCCTACTTCATGAAGCCCTGGTAGTGACGCATCAGCACCAAAGACTCTATCTGTTTCATCGTATCGAGCGCAACGCCGACTACGATAAGAAGCGCCGTACCACCAAAGTATACCCCTTGAATACCGGTCAGCATAACAAGAAAATTCGGCAAGATGGCGATAAGCGCCAGGAATATCGCGCCGGCAAGGTTGATGCGGGTCATTATCTTCTGGAGATAATCCGCCGTCGATTTGCCCGGCCTGATACCCGGTATAAAGCCGCCGTATTTTTTCATGTTTTCCGCCATATCAGGTATGTTCATGCTTATTTCCGAATAAAAATAGGTGAAGCCTATGATCATCAGCACATAAAGCGCTGTTTGCAGCGGTGTGCCCCAGGCAAACCAGCCAGCCACCATCTTGACCCACGGTATATCGACAAATTGCCCGATAGTTGTCGGGAACATCAGTACCGATGAAGCGAAAATGATAGGTATTACGCCGGCCTGGTTGACTTTGAGCGGTATATGGCTGGTGTGCCCGCCATACATTTTGCGCCCTACCACCCGTTTGGCGTAATGCACCGGAATCTTCCTGTTGCCCTGCTGGATAGCGATGACAAATACTATCATTGCCAGAGCGATCACTGCGAACAATATTACTTGCAGAATGTTGATGGTGTTGGCCTTGAGGTATTCAAGAATGACCATGACGCCATCCGGCAGCCTAGATACCACGCCGGCGAAGATGATGAGCGATATACCGTTGCCAATGCCTTTTTGCGTTATCTGCTCGCCCATCCACATTAAGAGCACCGTACCGGCAGTCAAGGTAATCGCCACGATCATGATATTGAAAACACTTGGGTCATGCATAGCCGACCTGAGGCCAAAAGCCATACCGACAGCCTGCAAAAAGCCCAAAAGCACCGTACCGTAACGTGTATACTGCGATATGACCTTGCGCCCTTCCGCGCCTTCTTTACTCAGCTTTTCAAGATGTGGAACCACTACTGTGAGAAGCTGCAAGATAATCGAGGCGTTGATATAAGGCGTTATACTCATGGCAAAAATCGAAAACTTACTCAAGGCGCCGCCGGCAAACAAATCGAGGAGGCCGAACAAATTGCCGCTGGCAAACAGCTGCTCGATAGCCGACGGGTCAACTCCGGGTACCGGTATATGGGCGCCCAGCCTAAATACCATGAACATGCCGAGAGTGAAGAAAACTTTTTGCCTTAATTCAGTGATCCTAACGATGTTGCCAAGGGAAGAAAGCAACTAAATCACCTCTACTTTTCCGCCGGCGGCCAGGATCTTCTCCTCTGCGCTTTTGGAAAAGCCCATGGCCTGGACAGTCAGGGATTTGGACAATTCGCCGTTCCCGAGGACTCTCACACCATCGCGCACATTTTTTACCAAACCACATTCTATCAACATAACCGGGTCTACTACCGTACCGTTTTCAAAACAGTTGAGCATCCCGACATTCACTTCGACAAAGTCTTTGCCGAATTTATTGTAAAATCCGCGCTTCGGGAGCCTCAGGTATAAAGGCCTTTGACCGCCTTCAAAACCCGGGCGGGTACCGCCGCCGCTCCTGGCATTTTGGCCTTTATGGCCTCTGCCGGAAGTTTTGCCGAGCCCTGAGCCCAGACCGCGTCCCACACGGACTCTTTTCTTTTGCGAGCCCGGCGCTGGCGATAACTCGTGTAATTTCATGCTGGCACCTCCTCGTCTTAAGCTTCTACTTCTTCAACAACCACCAAATGCTCCACTTTGCGGATCATGCCACGGATGGTCGGCGTGTCGTTTTTTATCGCGATACTATTGGTTTTGCCCAGGCCAAGCGCCCTGACGGTCGCCCTTTGGTCTTCGGGCCGGCCGATAAGGCTCCTTTTGAGCGTTACTTTAAGTTGTTTCATCAATTTAGCCTCCTTAGCCCAAAAGTTCCTGGACGGTTTTGCCACGCAATTGCGCTACTTCTTCCGCCCTCTTTAATTTGGTCAGGCCGTCTAAAGTCGCCCGGACAACATTATTAGGGTTTGCGCTCCCCAGGGATTTTGTCAATATATCGTGTACACCGGCCAGCTCTAAGACGGCACGCACAGCGCCGCCGGCGATAACGCCGGTACCTTTGGAAGCAGGTTTCAACAGTACGCGGCCTGCGCCAAATTCGCCCGTTATTTCATGCGGGATGGTCGTTTCAACAACAGGAACAGTGATGAGGTTTTTCTTGGCGTCTTCAACGCCTTTACGTATAGCTTCCGGCACTTCGGCAGCTTTGCCAAGGCCCATGCCAACATGGCCGTTCTCATCGCCCACTACCACCAGAGCGCTAAAGGAAAACCTACGGCCGCCTTTAACGACTTTGGCTACGCGGTTAATGAACACGACCCGTTCCTTAAGATCAAGGTCTTTATAGTCAATATTCGCCACTTATGTTCCTCCCTCCTTAAAAATCCAGACCCGCTTCGCGAGCCGCCGCGGCCAGAGCCGCGATACGTCCGTGATAAATATATCCTCCGCGGTCGAAGACCACGCTTTCAATGCCTTTAGCTTTGGCTTTTTCAGCCACGGCCTTGCCTACTGCTTTGGCCGCTTCTATATTGCCGCCGTTTTCCAGTTTAACGCCTTTATCAATGCTGCTGGCCGACACCAAAGTGCAACCGGCGACGTCATCGATGATCTGGGCGTATATATTGGCGGATGAGCGAAACACATTCAGGCGCGGCCGCTCGGCAGTACCCTTTATGGTCTTTCTCGCCCTAAGGTGCCGTTTTTTCCTTTTGGCCGCCTTGTCATATTGTTTGAACAAGATGCCCACTCCTTCCTATAACAGTCTTACTTCTTGCCTTTGGCGCCAGCTTTACCGGCTTTCCGTCTGATATGTTCGCCCTCGTATTTTATGCCTTTGCCTTTATACGGCTCAGGCTTTCTGAGCGTCCTTATCTGTGCGGCGATCGCGCCCACAGTTTCTTTGTTGATACCGCTGACTACTATGCGGTTGGGGGCCGGCACTTCAAAACTGATGCCCTGGGGCGGCTCCACCACTACCGGATGGGAAAACCCGAGCGTCAGGTTGAGGTTGTTGCCAGCCTTGGCCGCGCGGTAACCGACGCCGGCGATTTCAAGGGTTTTGCTATAACCGGCGGATACGCCGACGACCATATTGTTGATGAGGGTACGCGAAAGTCCGTGCATAGCCCTGTGTTCCTTGTTGTCGGAAGGACGGCTCACTGTAAGCTGGCCGTTTTCCATTTCGATTTGCATATCTTTATGTATTTTACGGGAAAGTTCGCCTTTGGGACCTTTCACCGCCACAAGATTGTCTTCAACCTTTACTGTCACGCCACCGGGGATGACAATAGGCAGTCTTCCTATTCTGGACACTTTTAGAGCACCTCCTTTTCCAAAACATTACCAAACGTACGCTATCACTTCACCGCCGAGGCCGGCTTTACGCGCCGTTTTGTCCGTCATCATGCCCTGCGACGTGGAGATTATTGCTATACCTAGACCACCCAAAACACGCGGCAACTGGTCTTTTTTCGCGTAAACGCGCAGACCGGGCTTCGAGATGCGTTTGATGCCGGTAATGACCTTGTCGCGGTTGGAACCGTATTTCAAGCTGATGCGGATGACATTTTGCTTGCTGTCCGGGATAGTCTCAAAATCTTTTATAAAACCTTCTGCCTTTAAGATAGAAGCTATGGCTGTTTTTATATTGGAGCCGGGTATTTCTACCTTCTCATGACACACGGAATTGGCGTTTCTTATGCGTGTCAACATATCGGCGATAGGATCAGTCATGACCATCTAAAATATACCTCCTTCCTGTTGGGGGCGTTACCAGCTGGCTTTCGTTACGCCAGGAATAGCGCCTTTGTAGCTGTATTCACGGAAACATATGCGGCACATACCAAATTTGCGCATGTAAGCGTGCGGGCGTCCGCATATCTTGCAGCGGTTGTATTTACGCACTTTGAACTTGGGTTCTTGTTTCCATTTTTCAATGAGTGCTGTTCTTGCCACTTTTTTACCTCCTCACTATGCGCTGAAAGGCATGCCCAAAAGCTTCAAAAGCTCCCTGGCTTCCTCGTCGGTTTTGGCAGTAGTAACTATGATGATATCCATGCCGCGGATCTTGTCTATCTTGTCGTAATCCACTTCCGGGAAGATCAGCTGCTCTTTCATGCCGAGCGCGTAGTTGCCGCGGCCGTCAAAAGAGGCCGGGTTGACGCCGCGAAAGTCTCTCACGCGCGGCAGCGCGATATTGATGAGTTTATCCAGGAAAAAGTACATACGCGCGCCCCTTAAGGTCACCTTAGTGCCGATAGGCATGCCGGCGCGGATTTTAAAGGTAGCGATAGACTTTTTCGCCCGGGTTATAATGGGTTTTTGCCCCGAGATAAGAGTCAGGTCGGATACGGCTGCGTCGAGCACTTTCGAGTTGGCCGCCGCTTCTCCCACGCCCATATTGATGATAACTTTTTCAAGGCGGGGTATTTCCATAACATTTTTATAACCAAACTTTTCCATCAGCCCTTTGGCAGCTTCGGAAAGGTATTTTTCCTGTAGTCTTGGTTTGGACTTAGTTTCGCCCATTCAATTTAGCCTCCTTTCTAAGGAATGTTTATTTGTCTATAGTTTCTCCGCATTTTTTGCAAGCGCGGGTATATTTGCCGTCGCTCAGCTGGTTCTTTTTAATGCGGGTGGCTTTTTTACAAGCCGGACATACCAGCATGACGTTAGAGGAAGAAACCGGAGCTTCTTTTATCACAATGCCGCCTTGAGGGTTTTTTTGGCTGATCTTGGTATGCCTTTTTACTTTATTTACGCCCTCTACCACTACCCGGCCTTTTTTCGGCTGGGCTTCTATTATCTTGCCTTCCCGGCCTTTGTCTTTACCGGCCAGGACGAGGACTTTATCGCCTTTTTTAACATGCAGCTTTACTTGTTCCATGTCGCGAGCACCTCCTTTACAGCACCTCAGGCGCCAAGGAAATTATCTTCATAAAATCCTTGTCCCTGAGTTCGCGGGCTACAGGGCCGAATATGCGCGTACCGCGCGGGGTCTTGTCTTCTTTTATAACGACGGCGGCGTTTTCGTCAAAACGTATATACGAACCGTCCGGACGGCGCAGCCCTTTATGTGAACGCACCACAACCGCTTTGACGACGTCGCCTTTTTTAACAACGCCACCGGGTGATGCATCTTTAACAGAACAAACGATAACGTCGCCTATGTTGGCGTATCTTCTAAAAGAACCGCCCAACACGCGTATACACATGACCTTTTTCGCGCCAGTGTTATCGGCAACGTTGAGTATCGACTGCTGTTGTATCATGCTTTTCCCTCCTTACAGCATAAACTGGTTACACTTTATTTCGCTCTTTCGAGTATTTTTACCACGCGCCAGCATTTGTCCTTAGACAAAGGGCGGGTCTGCATCACTTCGACAGTGTCGCCGATGTGGCTTTCGTTATTTTCGTCATGCGCCTTGAATTTCACCGTCTTTTTCACGGCCTTGTGGTACAAGGGATGCTGGACCAGGCGCTCTATCGCTACGACAACGGTTTTTTCCATTTTGTCGCTCACTACTTTTCCCACACGCGTCATGCGGCTGTTTCTCTCTTCAGACACTTGTTTTCCTCCTTCCCCGTAACGAATCCGGGCGCTTCTTAGGCATTGAGCTCTCTTTGACGCTGGACGGTCTTTATGCGGGCGATGGATTTTCTCACTTCGCCGATGCGCATGGGATTGTCCAATTGTCCAGTAGCCAGTTGAAAACGCAGATTGAAAAGTTCATCCTTAAGGCCGGCCAGCTTCTCCGACAATTCGGTTGCCGACAGGTCACGTATTTCCTGTATTTTCATTACGCTTCACCACCTGATTCTTGGGCTTGCTCTTCGGCTTTGACCACAAATTTCGTTTTTATCGGCAGTTTGTGGGAAGCCAGACGCATAGCTTCTTTAGCTATTTCCGGAGCGACGCCGGCCATCTCAAAGAGGATGCGGCCGGGTTTTACTACCGCCACCCAGTATTCCGGTGAACCTTTACCGCTACCCATGCGGGTCTCGGCCGGTTTTGCCGTTACCGGTTTATCAGGGAATATTTTTATCCAGACCTGGCCGCCACGTTTGATATAGCGGGTCATAGCGATACGGGCGGCTTCGATCTGGCGGTTGGTTATCCAGGCCGGCTCCAAAGCCACCAGGCCATATTCGCCGTGGCTGATGGTATTGCCGCGGTTTGCTTTACCGGTCATACGGCCGCGGAATTGCTTTCTGAATTTAGTCCTTTTCGGCAATAACATTATTTCTCGCCTCCCTCGACAGCGGCGGCTTTCACAGGTTGTTGCTGTTTGCCGGCCGGAAGGATCTCGCCTTTATATATCCATACTTTAACGCCGATGCGGCCATAAGTGGTATGCGCTTCAGCTGTACCGTAGTCGATATCGGCGCGCAGTGTGTGAAGGGGTATACTGCCTTCGCGGTAACCTTCCGAGCGCGCTATTTCAGCGCCGCCCAAACGGCCTCCCACCTGTACTTTGATACCTTTGGCGCCCATACGCATAGTGCGGGTGACCGACTGTTTCATGGCGCGGCGAAAAGCGATGCGGCGTTCAAGCTGCGCGGCAATGTTCTCCGCAACCAAAGTCGCATCGATATCAGGTTGTTTTATTTCCTGGATATTTATATCCACCTGGCTGTCGGTGAATTTTTTTACATCCTTTTTCAGAATCTCTATATTACTTCCGCCACGGCCGATAAGCATGCCGGGTTTAGCAGTGTGGATGGTAACGCGGGCGCGGTTGGCGGCGCGTTCTATCTCCACCCGGGAGATACCCGATTGAAAATGTTTTTCTTTTATAAATTCACGGATCTTGATATCTTCCAGTAAGAATTTTTCATAGTCCTTGCCGGCGTACCACTTGGAGTCCCAAGTCTTGATGACGCCTATCCTAAGACCATGCGGGTTTACTTTTTGACCCACGGGCTGTCCCTCCTTCTCTTAGTCTTTTTCCTTTACCATTACCGTCACATGGCTGGAGCGCTTCAAAATCTTGAAGGCCTGGCCGCGCGACCGGGGATGTATACGCTTCATGGTCGGTCCCTGGTCGACGTAGATGGTCGATACATAAAGGGCGTCCACATTCATGTCGTAATTGTGTTCGGCATTGGCGACAGCCGACTTCAAAGCCTTTTCCACAACCTCTGAGGCAACCTTAGGGGTGTGCTGGAGGATGGCAAAGGCCTCGGCAATCGACTTGCCGCGGATAAGATCCGCCACGATGCGCACTTTCCTCGGCGCGATGCGGATATATTTAGCGATAGCTTTCGCTTCCATATTTCAACCCCCTTCCCTTATTTCGCCCCACTGGTTTTGGCGTGGCCTTTATAGGTGCGCGTAGGCGCGAATTCGCCCAATTTGTGGCCGACCATGTCTTCCGTGATGTACACGGGGACATGTTTCCTGCCATCATGCACGGCGATGGTATGACCGACGAAATTCGGCAGAATCATCGAGCTGCGCGACCAGGTCTTTACTACTTTTTTATCGTTGGCGTCATTTAGTACGCTTATTTTTTTAAGCAAACTTTCATGCACATAAGGTCCCTTTTTTATCGATCTGGACACTTAGGAGGCCTCCTTTCCCTTCGGTTATTTCGTCCTGCGTTTTACGATCAGGCGGTCTGACGCTTTGTGCGCGCGGCGGGTACGAGTACCGTAGGCGCATTTGCCCCAGGGAGTGACCGGGTGCTTCCTGCCGACCGGAGAGTGGCCTTCGCCGCCGCCGTGCGGATGGTCGCAAGGGTTCATGGTCACGCCGCGGTTGCCCGGGCGGATGCCCAGCCAGCGGGAGCGTCCGGCTTTACCGATGCTGATGTTTTCATGTTCGAGGTTGCCCACCTGGCCGACAGTAGCGCGGCAGTTGACATGCACTTTCCTGATTTCGCCCGAGGGCAAACGAAGAAGCGCGTGGCCGCCTTCTTTAGCCATAAGCTGCGCGGAAGCGCCGGCGCTCCTGGCCATTTGGCCGCCGCGGCCGATTTTCAGCTCCACATTGTGTACCATAGTACCCAAGGGGATGTTGACAAGCGGCAGGCAGTTGCCTATCTTAATATCGGCGCTCGGGCCGCTGACCACGGTGTCGCCGACTTTCAGGTTGTGCGGCGCCAGTATGTAGCGCTTTTCGCCGTCCGCGTAGTTTAAAAGCGCGATGCGGCAGGTCCTGTTCGGATCGTATTCGATTGTAGCTACTTTGGCCGGGACGCCGTCTTTTATGCGTTTAAAATCGATGATGCGGTACATTCTTTTATGCCCGCCGCCCTGGTGGCGCACGGTCATACGGCCCTGGTTATTGCGTCCGGCTTTTCTAAAGAGCTTCTCGGTCAAAGAACGCTCCGGCCTGTCAGTCGTTATTTCATCGAAAGAAGCAACTGTCATAAACCGTCTGCCGGGAGAATATGGTTTAAATGATTTTACTGCCAATTTAAGTCCCTCCTTTTACGACGGTTATACACCTTCGAAAAATTCTATCGTCTGGCCGGGCGCCAGCTTTACGATGGCCTTTTTATAATCCGGCCGTTTGCCGCTGTTCTTGCCCATGCGCTTTATTTTACCAAGAACGCGCATGGTATTCACATCCAGCACTTTTACTTTAAAAATCTGCTCCACCGCCTGGCGGATCTCGATTTTGTTAGCGCCGAGCGCTACTTTGAAAGTGTATTTGTTATCCTGCATCATTTGCGAAGTTTTTTCGGTTATGATGGGACGCAACAATACATCGCGAGGATTCGCTGCCATTAGGAAAGCACCTCCTCTATCCTGGCCACGGCGTCTTTAGCTAAGAGCACCTTTTGGCAATTAAGCAAGTCATAAACGTTCAGATAAGCGTTCGAAAGGGCTTTCACCCCGGGGATGTTGCGGGAGGACTTTTCTACGTTTTCGTCCACTCCGTTGGTGATAAGAAGCGCTTTAGCAGCGCCGGCGCCAAAGCCGGCCAGCATTTTTATCGCTTCTTTAGTCTTGGGTTCGGCGAAGGTCATGCCTTCAACTACTACCAATTCACCGGCGGCCAATTTGGCCGACAGGGCGCAGCGGATGGCCAGGCGCCTTGCTTTTCGCGGCATAGCTTTTGCGTAAGAACGCGGTTGCGGGCCAAATGTGACGCCGCCGCCCACCCATAGCGGGGAACGGATACTGCCAGCACGGGCGCGCCCGGTACCTTTTTGCCGCCAAGGTTTACGACCGCCGCCGCGCACGAGTCCGCGGGTTTTGGTGGCTGCGTTGCCTTGACGCCAGGACGCCATTTGCATGACTATGGCCTGGTGCACTACGGCTTCGTTCATTTCGACGCCAAACACGCTTTCCATAAGCTCTATCTCTTCGCCGGTCATGTTGCCGGCGATGTTATATACTGAAATTTTCGGCATTACTTACTCCTCCTTTCTACGTAACCTATTTACCCGGTTTCACCGTATTTTTCACTACCACGAAGGCGCCTTTGGGGCCGGGGATCGCTCCTTTTATCAGTAAAAGGTTGCGGTCTTTATCCACCCTTACGACGGTCAGCCTTTGCACAGTAGTTTTCTGGTTGCCCATGCGGCCGGGAAGTTTCTTTCCCTTGAAAACCTTACCGCCGGGGCCCGACATACGGGAACCGATGGAACCAGGCTCGCGGTGCGACTTGGAACCGTGGGTCATAGGTCCGCGATGGAAGTTGTGGCGCTTGATACCGCCGGCAAATCCTTTGCCTTTGGAAGTGCCTGTCACGTCGATCAAGTCGCCTTCGGCGAATATGTCAACGTTTATCTCCTGCCCGGCCTGATATTCGGCCGGAGAGGCCAAACGCAGTTCTCGAACGAATCTTACCGGTTTTACGCCGGCCTTGGCAAAATGACCTTGCATCGGTTTGTTGGTGTGTTTTTCCTTCTTCGGGAAAAAACCTATCTGCAATGCATCATAGCCGTCATTTTCCACAGTTTTCACTTGCACTACCTGGCAGGGACCGGCTTCTACAACGGTAACCGGCAGCAGTTTGCCTTCGGCAGTGAAAATTTGGGTCATACCCAATTTCTTCGCTAAAATACCTTTAGCCATGTTTTTCCCTCCCTTACAGTTTGATTTCGATGTCTACGCCGGCCGGCAGGTCAAGGCGCATAAGCGCGTCCACCGTTTTCGGAGTCGGCTCCTGGATGTCGATAAGGCGTTTGTGCGTACGCATTTCAAACTGCTCACGCGAATCCTTGTTGACATGCGGAGAACGTAGGATCGTGAAAATATTTTTCTCTGTAGGAAGAGGGATGGGACCGCACACCATAGCGCCGGTGCGTTTGGCGGTGTCTACGATTTTGAGCGCGCTCTGGTCGAGGGCTTTATGATCGTAGGCTTTGAGTCTGATACGGATTTTTTGCTGTTTTGCCATTATTATTACTCCTCCTTGTCGCCCGCCTTGTGGCTGGACATACTCAGTGAAAATTCCCCCGGCATTTACCGGGCAACCTCTCACGTCATCGCAAAAATAGCACTGCTCTTATAACCACCTATGTGAGGGGCATGAAACGCCCCTCACTAAGGTTTGTTAATAACATTTATGTTGTCTTTCACCAACAACACATTTAGCGTTTTCAGCCAGCTTGATTACTTGTTGATCGAAGCAACAACGCCCGCGCCAACAGTCCTGCCGCCTTCGCGGATAGCAAAGCGCAAGCCTTCTTCGATAGCGATCGGGGTGATCAGCTCGATGCTGGTGGTGATGTTATCGCCAGGCATAACCATTTCGGTACCTTCCGGCAGGGTGATAACGCCGGTAACGTCGGTAGTACGGAAATAGAATTGTGGGCGATAGCCGTTGAAGAACGGGGTGTGACGGCCGCCTTCTTCTTTAGTCAGAACATATATTTCCGCATTGAATTTAGTGTGCGGATGGATGCTGCCGGGTTTGGCAAGAACCTGGCCGCGTTCGATCTCTTTACGCTCGATACCGCGCAGGAGGCAGCCTACGTTATCGCCGGCCTGTGCCGAATCGAGAAGTTTCCTAAACATTTCTACGCCGGTAACGACGGTGGAGCGGGATTTTTCCTGCATACCGACGATCTCGATAGTCTCACTGACTTTGACGGTACCGCGTTCTACCCTGCCGGTAGCAACAGTGCCGCGGCCGGTGATGGTGAAGACGTCTTCGACAGGCATCAGGAAGGGCTTGTCGGTAGCGCGTTCCGGAGTCGGGATGTATTCGTCGACTTTAGCCATCAGCTCGTCGATTTTGGCTTCATAAGCGGCGTCGCCTTCCAAAGCTTTGAGGGCGGAACCGACTACAAACGGAATGTCGTCGCCAGGGAAGTTGTAAGCGCTCAGGAGCTCTCTTACTTCCATTTCAACAAGCTCGATGAGTTCCGGATCGTCAACCATGTCGGCTTTGTTGAGGAATACTACCATAGCCGGAACGCCGACCTGGCGGGCCAGAAGGATGTGTTCGCGGGTCTGCGGCATGGGGCCGTCAGCAGCGCTTACAACGAGGATAGCGCCGTCCATTTGCGCCGCGCCGGTGATCATGTTTTTAACATAGTCGGCATGGCCCGGGCAGTCAACGTGCGCGTAGTGACGGTTGGCAGTCTCATACTCTACGTGCGAAGTAGAAATAGTGATACCGCGTTCCCTTTCTTCCGGCGCTTTGTCGATCTGGTCATAGGCAACGAATGCTCCGCCGCCATGTTTGGAGAGTACTTTGGTGATCGCAGCGGTCAAGGTGGTCTTGCCGTGGTCAACGTGGCCTATCGTTCCGATATTTACATGCGGTTTTGTACGTTCAAATTTTTGTTTTGCCATTTTCTTTTTGCCTCCTTATAATAAGCTCATTTATATTTATATCTTATTTATATCAAGCGTTGCTGCCGCGCATTTTCGCGACGATAGCTTCGCTGATGTTGCGGGGTACGTCTTCGTAGTGGTCAAACTCCATAGTGTAGTTGCCACGACCCTGAGTCTTAGACCTGAGGTCGGTCGCATAACCAAACATCTCGGCCAGCGGTACAAAAGCCCTGATAGCCTGAGCGCCCGCCCTCGCCTCCATGCCTTCGATGCGCCCGCGCCTTGAGTTGAGATCGCCTATGACATCGCCCATGTAGTCGTCCGGCACGATAACTTCGACCTTCATATAAGGTTCGAGTATGGTTGGGTCGGCTTTTTTCGCGCCTTCTTTAAAGCCCATGGAACCGGCGATCTTAAAGGCCATTTCCGAAGAGTCGACATCGTGGAAAGAACCGTCATAAACGATTACCTTGATATCCACCATCGGATAACCTGCCAGCACGCCTGTTTCCATAGCTTCTTTTACGCCGGCCTCGATCGGGTTGATATATTCTTTAGGTATCGCGCCGCCCACGACTTTGTTTTCAAAGACAAAGCCTTCACCCGGTTGCTGCGGGATGATTTCCAGCCAGCAATGGCCGTATTGGCCGCGGCCGCCGGACTGGCGGACGAATTTGCCTTCCGCTTTGACGCCTTTTCTGATGGTTTCGCGGTAAGCGACCTGTGGGTTGCCCACATTACATCCTACCTTGAATTCCCGTAGCAGGCGGTCGATGATGATCTCCAGATGCAGCTCGCCCATACCGGAGATAATGGTCTGGCCTGTCTCGATATCGGTGTGCACCTTAAACGTGGGATCCTCTTCCGCCAGACGGCTGAGCGCTATGCCCATCTTCTCCTGGTCGGCCTTGGTCTTAGGTTCTACCGCGACCGAAATGACCGGGTCGGGGAAGACCATGGATTCGAGGATGATCTGAGCTTTTTCGTCACACAGCGTGTCGCCGGTGGTAGTGTCTTTCAAGCCGACCGCGGCGGCGATGTCGCCGGTATAGACAATTTCTATCTCCTGGCGCTGGTTGGCGTGCATCTGCAAAATACGGCCGATGCGTTCGCGCTTGCCCTTGGTCGAGTTATACACGTAAGAACCGGAAGTCAGTGTCCCTGAATATACCCGGAAGAAGGACAGTCGCCCAACATACGGGTCGGCCATGATCTTGAAGGCCAAGGAAGAAAACGGCGCGCTGTCGTCAACTTCGCGGCAGTCTTCCGAACCGTCGGCTGGATTTATGCCTTTGATCGCCGGAATGTCGGTCGGCGCCGGCATATATTCGACAACAGCGTCGAGCAGAGGCTGCACGCCTTTATTTTTGTAGGAAGAGCCGCAAATTACCGGTGTAATTTTGCAGGCAATAACGGCTTTACGTATGCCGGCTTTGATTTCATCCTCAGTCAGCTCTTCGCCTTCGAGGTATTTCATCATCAGCGTGTCGTCATTTTCCGCTACAGCATCCAACAGGTTTTGGCGGTACAGCTCGGCATCTTCCTTCAATTCCTCGGGAATAGCCGTATGTTCGCTGGTCTTGCCCAGGTCGTCGGTGTAAATGATCGCTTCCATTGTAATAAGGTCGATCATTCCTTTAAAAGTATCTTCACTGCCGATAGGCAGCTGGATGGGTACTGCGTTCGCACCGAGACGGGTTTTCATCATATCGATGACCCGGAAAAAATCGGCGCCGTTTATATCCATCTTATTTACATAAGCCATGCGCGGTACGCCGTATTTATCAGCCTGACGCCACACGGTCTCGGACTGCGGCTCTACGCCGCCCTTAGCGCAAAACACCGCCACCGAACCGTCCAGTACTTTCAAAGAACGTTCTACTTCTACGGTAAAGTCGACATGGCCCGGAGTATCTATGATGTTGATACGGTGTTTGTTCCATTGGCAGGTTGTCGCCGCCGAAGTGATCGTGATACCGCGTTCCTGTTCCTGTGCCATCCAGTCCATGGTTGCCGAGCCTTCGTGCGTCTCGCCAAGCTTGTGAACGCGGCCGGTATAAAACAGGATACGTTCTGTAGTTGTTGTCTTGCCGGCATCGATGTGAGCCATGATGCCTATATTTCTGGTTTTTTCCAAAGGAAACTCTCTGGCCACTATTCTCACCCCTTACTTGGCCAAACGCTATTTTACCAGCGGTAATGCGCGAATGCCTTATTCGCTTCCGCCATTTTATGGGTATCTTCACGTTTTTTCACGGAAGCGCCCGTAGAATTGGCGGCATCCATCAATTCGCCGGCAATGCGCTCGTACATGGTACGTTCGCCGCGCAGCCGGGAATAATTTACCAGCCAGCGGATCCCGAGCGTCAAGCGCCTGTCGGCGCGGACTTCGATCGGCACCTGGTAGTTGGCGCCGCCTACGCGGCGTGCTTTTACTTCCAGCACCGGCATGGTGTTTTTCAACGCCGTATCGAAAACTTCCAGCGGGTCTTTGCCCGTCTTGGAACGAATAAAATCGAAAGCGTCATATACTATGCTCTCGGCAACGCCTTTTTTGCCGTCCAGCATTATTTTGTTGATAAATCTTGTAACCATTTTCGAGTTGTACACCGGATCCGGCAGTACATCCCGCTTGGTCACAGGCCCTTTTCTCGGCATGGCCTATCCCTCCTCAATTTATTTCATCCTTGCGCCATTATTTTTTGGCGGCGGCTTTTTTGGCTCCATACTTGGAGCGGCTCTGATTGCGACCAGAAACGCCGGCCGTATCAAGAGCGCCGCGGATGATGTGGTAACGAACGCCCGGCAAGTCTTTTACCCTGCCGCCTCTGATCAGGACAACGCTATGCTCCTGAAGATTATGTCCGATACCGGGGATATAGGCTGTTACTTCCACGCCGTTAGTCAAACGCACACGAGCAACTTTACGCAAAGCGGAGTTTGGTTTTTTCGGGGTAGTAGTATATACCCTCGTGCAAACACCGCGTTTTTGCGGACAATTTTTCAGTGCCGGCGCTGTCGATTTCTTATCGACCGCTTCCCTGCCTTTACGTACCAGTTGGTTTATTGTAGGCATATTTGGCACCTCCTTCCCATAATCTTAGATTGATAAATTATAAAAACCCCGGTAAAATCCGGAATCCCTACCGAAAGAAATTCTCCGCCGGAATACGCCAAACTGGCAAGAAAGCGCCAGATGTTAAGTCCGACGAGGATTTTAGCGGAGGCGTGCATGAGAGTACCTCGAGCATAAAATCCAAGGAGAAGGACACAGATGGCGATTTATCGCCAGTTCGTAGTTACTCAAAATAGCACCGCAACCGTCGCTGCTCCTACCTGAATACCGCACAGCCTGCCCAGCTCCTGCATGCTTTCCACGCTTTCCACCGGCACGCCGACTTTGGCGCAAGCGTCGGCAATAGGCTGTACCACGCGTTTATCGGCGTCCGCCGCAACGAAAACCTTTTTCACGCCGCCTTTTTCGAGAGCCCGGGCTGTCTGTTTTACACCGACAACCTTTTTGGCAGTTTTGAAATATTCAGTATCCATCGCTGCCGCCCCCCTTTTCACCACAGCCCGAAATGCAACGCTCTTGTATTGTATCACTTGCAACATAACATGTCAATAATTTTACCATAAAATAATCGCAAAAAAGCAAGCCGTTACGCAGTTCTTCTTTTACACGTTTCCGTGCGTTGCATTTATGTAAAATATATATTTTTTTACACTTTTCGCAAAGGTTTTTTGTAAACTTTTTATTTTTCTTTTTGTGAAAATTTTATGTTTTTTATTTTTCCAAAGAATTTTTTTGTTAAATTAAGAAAAAATTTTTACTAGGACTTTATTCCTGTTTTTTATTTTTCACAAAATAATTTACAAAATATATCACAACCAATAAGAAAAATAATGGCAAAAACATTTTCCCACAAAAAAAGAAACCCGAGTTTGCACCCGGGTTTCTTTTTTATTCTTTTCCTTCTTCCACTACTTTGATGTTCCTGTAACGCGACATCCCGGTACCGGCCGGTACAAGTTTGCCAATAATGACATTTTCCTTGAGCCCAAGCAGCGGGTCGACCTTACCCTTGATAGCGGCGTCGGTCAAAACACGGGTGGTTTCCTGGAACGATGCCGCCGACAGGAAAGAGTCTGTGGCCAAAGAGGCTTTGGTTATACCGAGCAGCACCGACCTTCCGTCCGCCGCCTGCCCATTTGCCTCGACAACGGTACGGTTGGCCTCGCGATATTCATTGACGTCGATATATTCACCCGGCAACATACTGGTATCGCCGGCGTCTTCGATACGCACCTTGCGCATCATTTGGCGCACCATTACTTCTATGTGGCGGTCGTTGATCTCAACGCCCTGGGATTTATACACTTTCTGTACTTCGTGCGCCAGATAGTGCTGGGTGGCGCGGGTACCGCTTATCCTGAGTATATCGTGCGGATTGAGCGAACCTTCGGTGATACGGCCGCCCACTTCTATCTCCTGGCCTTCCTGCACGCTGATCTTAGCGCCGTAGGGTATCGCGTAGGGAACTTCTTCGCCGTCTTTAGTGATGACGGTGACTTTCCTCACACCCTTGCTTTCACTGATAGCCACTTTGCCGGCATGCTCGGAAATAACACCTGGGCGCTTAGGTTTTCTCGCCTCAAACAACTCTTCGACACGTGGCAGACCCTGGGTGATATCGTCGCCGGCGACGCCGCCGGTATGAAAAGTACGCATAGTCAGCTGGGTGCCGGGTTCGCCGATAGATTGGGCAGCTATGATGCCTACCGCTTCGCCCACATCGACAAGTCCTCCGGTCGCCAGGTTGCGGCCATAGCACTTGCGGCACACGCCATATTTGGAACGGCAGTTGAGCACGCTGCGGATGCTGACAGCCTTTCTTATCTTGATGATCTCGTCGGCATCGTCTTCGGTGATCAGTTGGTTTATCTTATAGAGCGCTTTGCCTTTTTTATCGGTAATGTCCTCGGCCAGGATACGCCCTACGATACGGTCGCGCAAAGACTCGATTACTGCGCGGTCGCCTTTGCCTTCGGTGATCGCCTCGACCTCGATGCCTTCTATTTCATTGCGGCGCACCTTTACTTCCCGCGCGCCTTTAGCCAGAATCTTGTCTATATGCGCTTTAGTCACGCTCTTTCCTTGCGCCACTATCACGCTTTGGTCTTCAGCCAAAATATCTTCGGCCGCTTCGTAGCCTTCGGCTGCGTGCAGCAGCAATTCTTTCAGAGTGTTTTTCATCTCTTCTTTCGGTAGGTTGAAAACAACCGTCTCATCAGGATCGTTTTCATACAGGCCATATAAAGACACCTTGCTGACCGCGCTTTCGTTGAACAATTCAAACAAGTTATCGTCGATAACCACATCGGCTTCAGCCAAAGTTTGCCCTGTAGTTTCGTCAACTACCGCTTCCAGAAGGTAACGGCCGACCAGCACGTCTTTAAGCTTGCCCATCGAATAACCGGTCGCGGTTTTCCTTATTTGGGCGCTTTCTTTGACAAGATTGACCGTCAGCACATCGCAGTCGTCTTCGCGGACGATCACATCCTGGGCCACGTCCACCAAACGGCGGGTCAGGTAACCAGAGTCGGCCGTCCTGAGTGCGGTGTCGGCCAGACCTTTTCTCGCGCCGTGCGTGGAAATGAAGTACTCGAGAACAGTCAGGCCTTCGCGGAAGTTTGCCTTTATCGGCAAGTCGATGATGCGGCCGGAAGGATCGGCCATCAAGCCACGCATACCGGCCAGCTGCCTTATCTGCTGGATGTTGCCGCGCGCGCCGGAATTGGCCATCATATATACCGGGTTGAAAGCGTCTAGCGTACTGGCCATCAATTCCTTGGTCACTTCTTCCGTAGCATCGCTCCACAGTTGGATTATCTTCTTGTAGCGCTCATCCTCGGACATCAGCCCGCGCCGGAAGACTTGCTCGGTCTTGGTTACTTCCAGTTCAGCCTTTTCCAGTATCTCTTTTTTGCGCTCCGGCACCTTTATATCGGATACGGCAATAGTTATGCCCGCGACACAGGCGTTGTGGTAGCCCATCCGTTTGACATCGTCGAGGATACGGGCGGTACGCACGTTGCCATACAGCTTGTGCGCCTTAGCCACCATGCGGCCAAGTTCTTTTTTGTCCATCAGTTTTTCGAGATGCCATTTATCATCTTTTTGGAAGAAATAGCGCATCTCACGCGGCAGCACCTCATTGAACATAGCGTTGCCGAGCGTGGTCTCTACTATAGTATGCCCTTCGTCATCCGGCATGTTAGCGATCTCGCTGTTGGGGAAACGTATATTTATCGCGGCGTGCATGTCTATATGCTCATGGAAATGCGACATGAGCGCTTCGTTCATACTGCCGAAATAACTGCCTTCGCCCTTGGCGCCATCTTTCCTGATCGTTAGGTAATAAGAACCCAAAACCATGTCCTGGGTAGGCACGGCAACCGGCTTACCGTCTTTAGGCGCCAGGATGTTGTGCGACGAAAGCATGAGTATACGCGCCTCGGCCTGTGCCTCGGCCGAAAGCGGTACGTGCACGGCCATCTGGTCGCCGTCAAAGTCGGCGTTGTAAGCGGTACAGACCAAAGGATGTATCTTGATAGCGCGGCCTTCGGACAGAACCGGCTCAAAAGCCTGGATACCTAGGCGGTGCAAGGTCGGAGCGCGGTTCAAAAGCACCGGGTGTTCGCGGATAACATCTTCGAGGACGTCCCATACCTCAGGGCGGGCGCGTTCTACCATGCGCTTGGCGCTTTTTATATTGTGCGCCTGGCCGCTGTTGACCAGTTTTTTCATGACAAAGGGTTTGAACAGCTCAAGCGCCATCTCTTTGGGCAGGCCGCACTGGTGCATCTTGAGTTCCGGGCCGACCACGATAACCGAACGGCCGGAATAGTCGACGCGTTTACCAAGAAGGTTCTGGCGGAAACGGCCCTGCTTGCCTTTGAGCATATCAGACAGCGACTTCAAGGGCCTGTTGCCCGGTCCGGTGACCGGACGGCCGCGGCGCCCGTTGTCAATGAGCGCATCCACCGCTTCTTGCAGCATGCGCTTTTCATTTCTTACGATAATATCCGGAGCGTTCAGCTCCAGCAGCCTTTTCAGGCGGTTGTTGCGATTGATGACGCGGCGGTAGAGGTCGTTAAGGTCGGAAGTCGCGAAACGCCCGCCATCGAGCTGTACCATAGGGCGCAGTTCCGGCGGAATGACCGGCACTACTTCCATAATCATCCACTCCGGGCGGTTGCCGGATTTCCTGAAAGCCTCACATACTTCGAGGCGCCTTACTGCGCGCACTTTTCTCTGCCCGCTGACTTCTTTGAGCTCTGTGCGCAATTCTTTAGACATCTCGTCCAAATCTATTTCCATCAGGAGTTTTTTGATAGCGTCGGCGCCCATGCCTACTTTAAACGCGTTGCCATAGCGCTCGCGGTAGTCGTAATATTCAGCCTCGGATAAAAGCTGCTTTTTCATCAGCGGCGTCTCGCCCGGGTCAAGAACTATATAAGAAGCAAAATACAATACTTTTTCCAGCGCGCGTGGTGAAATATCAAGGATAAGCCCCATGCGGCTGGGTATGCCTTTGAAATACCAGATATGCGACACCGGCGCCGCCAGCTCGATATGGCCCATGCGGTCGCGACGGACTTTGGAGCGGGTCACTTCGACGCCGCAACGGTCGCAGACTATGCCTTTATAACGTATGCGTTTATATTTACCGCAATGGCATTCCCAGTCCTTGGTCGGCCCAAATATCTTTTCACAAAACAGGCCGTCCCGTTCCGGTTTCAATGTACGGTAGTTTATTGTTTCCGGTTTTTTTACTTCCCCGTGTGACCAAGCGTGGATCTGTTCGGGGGAAGCAAGCCCTATGCGCATAGAATCAAAATTGTTTACGTCTAACAAGGATCATTCGCCCCCTTCTACTCCTCGATTTCTTCATCCAGGTCGTCAAAACCCAGGTCAGCCTTACCGCGGCGTCCGCGCGGCATATCATCATCCGAAGTTTCGCCGTCAAACTCAGCGTCTTCCACATATTCGCCATCGCCGTCTTCAATATGCATAGCGTCAGGACTGGCCCCGGCCGCCGGCACGCCGCCGTCGGCTGATATCCCCAGATCGCGCGCGGCGTCGGAAATGTCGTCATCCGAATCACGGATAGGTATTTCTTCCGAGTCTTCGTCCAGCACCTTGATATCAAGGCCGATACTTTGCAGCTCTTTGATAAGCACTTTGAAGGATTCGGGAACGCCAGGCTCAGGAACGTTCTCACCCTTGACGATGGATTCGTAGGTCTTGACGCGGCCCACCACGTCGTCTGACTTGACGGTCAGCAGTTCCTGCAAAGTGTAGGCGGCGCCGTAAGCTTCCAGCGCCCATACTTCCATCTCGCCAAACCTCTGTCCGCCGAACTGCGCTTTACCGCCCAAAGGCTGCTGGGTAACCAGCGAGTATGGACCGGTAGAACGGGCGTGTATCTTATCATCGACCAAGTGATGCAGTTTGAGCATATATACATAGCCGACAGTTACTTTGTTGTCAAAAGGCTCGCCGGTGCGGCCGTCATAAAGGACGGTCTTGCCGTCGTCATCAAGGCCGGCCAGGTCAAGCGTACGGAAAATGTCCTCCTCGCTCGCCCCGTCGAAGACCGGCGTCGCCATTTGCACACCGGCTTTGCCGGGTTTAGGCAGACCGTACTGCTTGTTGTCGTAGCCCATTTCATTAAGGCGTTTAGCCAGATCGCCCGGCTTGCCGCTGTTGATCTTCATGCCGATAGCGGCGGCCGCCCAGCCAAGATGGGCTTCCAGTATCTGGCCGATATTCATACGGCTCGGAACGCCTAAAGGATTGAGTACGATCTGCACCGGACGTCCGTCCGGCAGGAAAGGCATATCTTCACAAGGCATTATGCGCGACACTACGCCTTTATTACCGTGGCGGCCGGCCATTTTATCGCCTTCGGAGATTTTTCTTTTTTGGGCGATATACACGCGCACCTGCTCGTTAACGCCGGGGGACAGTTCGTCGCCGTTTTCCCGGCTGAACACCTTGACGTTGACGATCTTGCCCGCCTCGCCATGCGGTACGCGGAGCGAAGTATCGCGCACTTCACGCGCTTTTTCACCGAATATAGCGCGCAGCAAGCGCTCTTCCGCCGTCAGCTCGGTCTCGCCTTTAGGCGTGACTTTGCCGACCAGGATGTCGCCCGGGCGCACTTCCGCGCCGATGCGGATGATGCCGCGGTCATCGAGGTCTTTCAACGCTTCTTCCGATACGTTCGGTATGTCGCAGGTGATCTCTTCGGCGCCCAGCTTGGTATCGCGGGCGTCGCATTCGTATTCTTCTATGTGGATAGAGGTAAATACATCTTCTTTTACCAGGTCTTCATTCAAAAGAATAGCGTCTTCGTAGTTGTAACCTTCCCACGGCATATAAGCGACTATTACGTTATAGCCGAGTGACAGTTCGCCGCCGCTGGTAGCCGGCCCGTCGGCCAGCACTTCATTTTTCTCTACCCGGTCGCCTTTGTCGACGATCGGCCGCTGGTTGATACAGGTGCCCTGATTGGAGCGCTTAAATTTCAAAAGCTTGTAGCTATCTACAGCTCCTTTATCCGTACGCACCTTTATTTCGTCGCCGGTAACTTTTTCTACTGTACCGGCGTTTTTCGCCAGCACGCATACGCCGGAATCCACCGCCGCTTTATACTCTATACCGGTACCGACGATCGGCGCCTGCGTCCTAAGGAGCGGCACGGCCTGGCGCTGCATGTTCGCGCCCATCAGAGCGCGGTTGGCATCGTCGTTTTCCAAAAATGGTATGAGCGCAGTCGCGATAGACACTACCTGCTTAGGCGAAACGTCCATATAGTCGACCTGTTCGGGCGGCACGACCAGTATTTCATGACGGTAACGCACAGTTACCTGGTCTTCTGCAAACCAGCCGTCTTCGCGCAAACGCTCGTTGGCCTGGGCGCAAATATATTCGTCTTCTTCGTCAGCCGTCAGGTAGACAACTTCTTCGCTGACCTTCTTGTTGACCTTGTCCACCTTGCGATAAGGCGTTTCCATAAAGCCAAACTCGTTGACAATGGCAAAAGTGGAAAGAGAGCCGATAAGTCCGATATTCGGTCCTTCCGGCGTTTCTATCGGACACATGCGGCCATAGTGGGAATGGTGAACGTCACGCACTTCAAAACCGGCGCGTTCACGACTGAGGCCGCCGGGGCCGAGAGCCGACAGACGGCGTTTATGCGTCAGCTCGCCCAGCGGGTTGGTCTGGTCCATAAACTGCGACAGCTGGCTGGAGCCAAAAAATTCTTTTATCGCCGCCACTACCGGGCGGATATTGATCAGAGCCTGCGGCGTGATCACTTCGGTATCCTGGATAGT
Source organism: Acidaminococcales bacterium (assembly GCA_031552765.1). Lineage (GTDB taxonomy): Bacteria > Bacillota > Negativicutes > Acidaminococcales > JAISLQ01 > JAVBME01. Next base: position 34,720 of record JAVBME010000021.1, read on the forward strand.
CATACGTTCCTTAACTACCCGCTCCATACGCGCCAGGCCGATACGGAACTGGTTTTGCATGAGCTCGCCTACACTGCGCAAACGGCGGTTGCCCAAATGGTCGATATCGTCGGCGTTGCCGACGCCGTCCATCAAATTCAAAAGATAGCTGAACGCGGCATAAATATCATTGACCGTGACCGTGCGGCGGTTTATCGGGTATTCGCCAGCGGCGACCACCTTTACCACTTTTTCGCCCACTTTTATTTTTATTTCTTTCAGGTCTTCCCCGGCAAACACTCCGCTGGCAGCGACTTTATCCAGCCATTCGGCCGTCATATAAGTGCCTTCCGGCGCGATTATCTCGCCGGTGCTCTTATCTACTATCGCCTCGGCCAGTGTATGGCCGGAGATGCGGCGGCGCCAGCCGAGTTTCTTGCCCAGCTTGTAACGTCCGACTTTTGCCAGATCATAGCGTTTGGGATCAAAAAATGTAGATTCTATCAATTGCAAAGCATTTTCCACCGTCGGCGGCTCGCCGGGGCGCAAGCGCTTGTACAGCTCTATCAAGGTTTCGTCGCGCGTCGAAGTATTGTCTCTCTCCAGAGTATTTTGGACGCGCGGGTCTTCACCAAACAGGTCGATGATGGCAGGGTTTGTACCCAAGCCCAAAGCGCGCAGCAATACCGTGGCCGGCAATTTCCTCGTACGGTCCACGCGCGCGTAAATGACGTCATTGACGTCTGTTTCAAACTCTATCCAGGCGCCGCGGTTTGGTATTACGGTAGTGCCGTAAAGTATCTTGCCGCTGGCGTCCATCGTTTCATTATAATAAACGCCCGGAGAGCGCACTAACTGGCTGACGATGACACGCTCGGCGCCGTTGATGATGAAAGTGCCGGTATCGGTCATAAGCGGGAAATCGCCCATAAACACCTTGGACTCTTTTATCTCGCCTGTTTCCTTATAAAGGAGGCGCACATTGACATTGAGCGGCACGGAAAAACTCGCGTCGCGCTCTTTGCACTCCTCCACGCTGTATTTGGGCTCGCCCATAGTAAAACCTTCGAAAGTAAGTTCAAGATTGCCCGTAAAATCCTTTATCGGGGAAATATCCTGGAAGGTCTCTTGCAAACCTTCGTCCAGGAACCATTTATATGAATTCTTCTGGATGGCCAGCAGGTTCGGCATTTCCAAAACTTCATTGATGCGCGAATAGCTGTACCTGGTTCTTTTACCAACCGGAACCGGTTTGAACATCTAGCTCCTCACTCCTTAATTTTTTTACCGTAGTTTCCCATATTTTCCAGCCACCACCGGACCTGGCGCCGTTAACAGTAAAGCGCCGCCCCTCGGCAGGAAAATATTTTTAAAAATTTGTTCACCCCGCACCGCGCGGCGGCAGAAAAAATCTTTCAAAGAAAACAAAAATAGCAGGCCGCATCTTACGACGCCCTGTTACCTGCTTTAGTTTTGATGAAAAAACATTCATCCTCCATTATGACCAGCCGCGAGCCCCAACCACTGAGCCCCCGCGCCTTTTGTCCAAGTCATATTACCATACTGGTAATTAAGAATTTTATCACAAATGTAAAATATCGTCAAGAGAGCTATTCATATTCCCAGTTTGCCACCTCCTGTTTCTTTTTACATTATATATCAACAGGCCAATATTTACATTGCCAAAACAGCTTATCCGTATTAAGCTGAACTTACAAAACCTGTAAAGGAGTGAAATGCCGTGCAGGAAAAAGTAAATGCCCCTTCCCGGCCGCTTTGTTTCCGCAACAAATCCGGCACATTATTGATCATGTTTTTCCTCGCCGCAGCATTGGTCAGCCAGGGCTGCGCCGCCCAAGTCCCTAAAGAAAAACCACAGGAAAGCAAACCGGTCGTGGCTGCGACGGCCACACCTGAAGTTTTCATGACCACAGACATCAGCGGCGCCGGCCTTATGAAAGTATATGACAAAGTAAAAACGCCGATAAGCGGCAAAGTGGCTATAAAACTGCATATGGGCGAACGCGGCAATACCAACTACATCCCGCCCGCTCTCGTTAAAGAACTCGCCCTCATGACTAAAGGCGCTTTTGTCGACAGCAACGTCATGTACGGCGGCGCGCGTTCTACTACGGCCGGCCACCTGGAGGTCGCCAAAGAACATGGCTTTACCTTCGCTCCGGTAGATATACTGGATGCCGACGGCGAAATAAAACTGCCGGTAAAGGGCGGCCTCCAGCTACAGGAAGCTTTGCTCGGCTCGCACATCATGAATTATGATTCCATCGTAGTAGTCTCCCACTTCAAAGGCCATGCCCTGGCCGGTTTTGGCGGCGCTTTTAAAAATGTTGCCGTCGGCATAGCTTCACCTAACGGCAAGCGCGCCATACATAGCGGCGGTTTCCAGTCGGGTACGGCCTTTTTGGAGCGGGTTGCGGATTATTTTAAGGCAGTAGCCGACTCTCATCCCGGCAAGATAGTATATATCAATGTCCTCAACAACCTATCTGTAGACTGTGACTGCGACGGCAACGCCGCCCACCCGTCCATGCCCGACATCGGCATACTTGCTTCGACCGACCCGGTGGCCCTCGAAAAAGCCAGCCTTGACCTTATTTACAGCCGTCCCAAAGAAGAAAGCAGGCACCTTGTCGAACGGATAGAAACCAAAAACGGCAAACATCAAATAGAAGCTGCGGAAAAATTAAAACTTGGCAGCAGCAAATACAAGTTGGTGAAAATATGATGCGTGAGATAGCTTTCACTTCTATAAAAAATATGATGACCGGCCATGCCCAAGACGAAACAGGAGGTACCGGCTGCACCGTTATAATATTCCCCACAGGCGCTCCAGCCGGTATAGATATCCGTGGCGGCGGTCCGGCCTCACGGGAAAGTGCGCTTCTTTCCCCTCTGTCCCACGCCGAAGCCATACACGCGATATTCTTTTCCGGCGGCAGCGCCTTTGGCCTTGATGCCGCCGGCGGCGTAATGAAATACCTCGAGGAAAAAGATATTGGCTTCAAAACCGGCATAGCCACTATCCCGCTGGTAGCTGCCTCCTGTATTTTCGACCTGGTCGTCGGTTCGCCCAAAGCCCGCCCGGATGCGGCCATGGCCTATGCCGCCTGCCTGGAGGCGGAAAAAAATGCTTTCGGCCAGGGCAACGTGGGCGCCGGCGCCGGCGCGACAGTCGGTAAATACAATAAATCGCCATTTATGATGAAATCCGGCCTAGGTACTTATGCCGTAGAAACGGGAGGGTTGCAAGTAGGCGCACTGGCCGTAGTAAACGCGGTAGGCGATGTTTACGAAAACGGCCGGATAATCGCCGGCATGCTCAATAAAGAAGCTAACGCATTCGCCAATACAGAACATATCATGTTTGACGAATGTACGCAAAACAAAGGCCTGTTCTCCGGCAATACCACACTGGTCGCAGTTGTAACCAACGCGGCTTTCAATAAAACGCAGCTAACTAAAATCGCCGGCATGGCGCAAAACGGCATGGCGCGCGCTATTTCTCCCGTGCATACCATGGCGGACGGCGATAGTGCATACGCCATGAGCGTTGGTCAGATGGCTGCCGACATCAATGCTGTCGGTACACTGGCCGCCCGGGTGACGGAGCGCGCGATAATAAACGCCGTCAAAGCGGCGGCGCCGGCTTACGGACTGAAAACAGCAGGTTGCTTTAATAAATAACCAAGGGCCGCTTAGCGGCCCTTGGTTATTTATTAAAGTTATTTAGATGCTATGAACGGGCTTATCAGTTCCGCCAAGTAAGAAAGATTCCTGGTCTGTATCAGCAGTTTTCCCCTGCCGACAAATTCGTTGACCAAACCTTCGCTGGTCTTAAAACCAAAAGTGCCGGAAGCGGCTTTTATGTTATAAGACAATGTGCTGTGCCAGGCCACGACATGATCGTTGTCAACTATAAACGGACGCGAACCGTCAAGATCGATCTCTACGATATCGCCAAAAGCGCTAACCAACATATCGCCCTGACCATCGCTCTCCATAATAAACAACCCGCCCGTACCGGCAAACAAGGCTTTGGTCACAGACTGCCTCTTCATGTTATAAGTGACGCTGTTATCGCAAGCCAGAAAGCAACCATCGTTGATGCACCATTTTTCAGCGCCTACAGTTAGTTTCCGGATAGCGCCGATAGAGCCGGGAGCTATGGCTATCTCACCGTCGGCCGCAGTACCTTTAGCTGTAGTGATAAAAAAACCTTCGCCGCTCACTACAGATTTGGCCGCCGCTTTCAAGAGGCCGCCCAGGCCGCCGCCACCGCCGCTGTTCATCTTCCCTTCCAGTGCTATTTTACCATTGTGGTAAACCATGGAACCGCCTTCGATTTTGATTTCTTCACCTGCATTTAACTTTACAAGAACTAACGGGAACGCGCCTTCGTTTGACAATTGGAAATTCATAAAGGTCTCCTTTTGAGTATTAAATATTCAACAGCTTTTAAATAATATAATATTTATTCTCAATTGTCAATTATAGCCAAAGTCAAAATAAAAAACCAGCAGCCCTTAAGGCTGCCGGTCTGAGGTAACAAACTTATTTTACTTCTACGCTAGCGCCTGCTTCTTCCAATTTTGCTTTCAGAGCATCGGCATCAGCTTTGGCGATTTTTTCTTTGATCGCCTTGGGAGCTCCGTCAACCAGGTCTTTGGCTTCTTTGAGGCCAAGGCCGGTAACTTCGCGTACTACTTTTATAACGTTGATTTTGCTGGCGCCAGCGTTAGCAAGGATGACGTCAAATTCGGTCTGCTCTTCAGCAGCGGCGGCGACCGGAGCGGCGGCAGCGGCTACAGCAACCGGAGCGGCGGCGGATACGCCAAATTTTTCTTCCATGGCTTTTACCAGTTCAGACAGTTCCAATACTGTCATTTGTTCAATCGCTTGAAGCATTTCTTCTTTAGTCATTTATTTCTACCTCCAAATTTTGTCCGCACAAAGCGGTTCTCTTATATTTTAGTTTTGATCGGTGTTTTTAATACCCGCTTAAGCGGATTCTTTCTGCTTCCTGACTGCGTCCAGCGCACGTACAAAGCCGCTGAGCGTGCCGTGCAGAACATTGACAAAACCGGTAACAGGAGCGTTCATACTGCCCATGAGTTTGGCCAAAAGGACTTCGCGCGGGGGCAGGTTGGCCAGCGTCTTAACGCCGTTAGCGTCAATCGCGACGCCATCTACAACACCGGCTTTTATCTCGTAAGTTTTCAGCTTGCTATCCTTGATAAACTCCGAAATCAGTTTTGCGGGAGCGACGGCATCAGCAGTGGAATAAGCCATAACAGTTAGGCCTTCCAAATATTTGTCCAACCCGTCAATGCCGGCTTCTTTGGCTGCTATACGGGTGAGAGTGTTTTTAACTACGCGGTACTGGACTCCAGCTTCGCGTGCTTTTCTCCTCAGCGCCGTATCCTGCGCCACAGTGATGCCGCGATAATCGGCGAACACCACGCCTTTGGCGGTTGTGAGTTCTTCTTTTATTTTTGCCACTTCAGCTTGCTTTTCCGGTCTGATTACTGCCATAAAGTTACACCTCCTTTTTCCATGATAGGTACAGAAAAAGCCTCCAGCGACGCCGGAGGCTGTGCATGCACAGTAAAAAACGTTTTAAAAACGCTTTAACTCCGACCTCGGCGGGCGACACTTGAGTGTCATTAACAGTTTCCTGCACCTGCTGTCTTTGGTCATATTATGCTATCGTCTTCCCTGGCTGGCAAGAAAATGCCAGATGTTAGGCGGAGCGAGGCTCCCGCCGCGCCGCGTACTAATACGTACGCAAGCAAGGGAACGTAAGCGACAACAACACAGATGGCGTTTTATCGCCAGTCAGTTAATCAGTCTTTCTTGGCCACAGTAGCTTTCAGCGTATTCACATACACCGCCGGCCCCATAGTGGTGGAAAGAGCGATCTTTTTCATGTACTGGCCTTTAGCGCCAGAGGGTTTTACTTTGATGAGCGTTTCGATGAGGGTAATGAAATTTTCCTCAAGTTTTGCTTCATCAAAAGATACCTTACCGATAGGGGCGTGGATGTTACCGGCCTTATCAGTGCGGTATTCGATCTTACCGGCTTTTATCTCGTTGATGGCGCGAGCCACGTCAAGCGTTACCGTGCCGACTTTCGGGTTAGGCATCAAGCCTTTGGGGCCGAGTATTTTACCCAGGCGGCCAACAAGACCCATCATGTCGGGAGTAGCGACAGCTACGTCAAATTCTGTCCAGCCGTCTTTTATCTTGTCTACCAAATCTTCCGCGCCGACAAAGTCCGCGCCGGCTGTTTCCGCTTCCTTGGCTTTTTCGCCTTTGGCGAATACCAGGACGGACTGGGTTTTACCTGTTCCGTGCGGCAGCACTACCGCGCCGCGTACCTGCTGGTCTGGATATTTGGGGTCTACGCCGAGTTTTACGGCGACTTCGACACTAGCGTCAAATTTCGTCGTAGAAGTTTTCCTTACCAGGGCGATAGCTTCACCCGGGTCGTACTGCTTGTCTTTTTCTACCAGTTTTGCAACTTCCTGGTATTTCTTACCAAATTTTGCCATTTTTCTTTCCTCCTCGTGGTAATAACGGATGCTTTTCCTCCCACAGAAACCACCGACCTTAGTCTATGATTTCGATGCCCATGCTGCGGGCTGTCCCCTCGATCATCAACATGGCCGCTTCTACGCTGGCCGCATTGAGGTCGACCATCTTGCTCTGTGCAATCTCGCGCACTTTGCCGCGATTTACCTTAGCGACTTTGTTCTTATTGGGTACGCCGGACGCTTTTTCGATACCGGCGGCCTTCTTCAAAAGAACGGCGGCAGGCGGGGTCTTGGTCACAAAAGTAAAGGAACGGTCTTCAAATACAGTTATCTCTACAGGTATGATAAGCCCGGCGTCTTTAGCTGTGCGCTCGTTGAACTCTTTTACAAACGCCATGATATTGACGCCTGCCTGACCCAGCGCAGGGCCGACGGGAGGGGCTGGAGTTGCCTTCGCTGCTGGTATTTGCAATTTCACCATTTTGGCGACTTTCTTTGCCATTTTCAGTACACCTCCTTATTCAGCGGTTTCTATCTGAGTAAAGTCCAGTTCTACCGGAGTTTCCCGGCCGAATATATTTACCAGTACTTTAAGTTTGCTGCGCTCTTCGCTAATCTCGATGACAGGCCCAGTCCAGCCTTCAAAAGCGCCTTCCTTGATACGCACTACCTGCTTGAGCTGGATATCGATCTTGGTCTTGCTCTCTTCGAGGCCCATCGACTTTAATATCTGCTTTACTTCGGCGTCCGTCAAAGGAGTCGGTTTGCTGCCCGAACCTACAAACCCGGTAATGCCAGGAGTATTCCTCACAACATACCATGAGCGGTCGTTCATCATCATCTCGACCAGCACATAGCCTGGGAACACTTTCTTTTTAGTCACTTTGCGCTTGCCGTCTTTGTATTCCACTTCATTTTCCATCGGCACAAGCACCCGGAAAATCTCGTTTTCCATACCAAGACTGTGCACCTTGCGTTCAAGGTTGGCAGTAACTTTATTCTCATAACCGGAGTATGTATGTATGACATACCAATGTTTTTCTGCTTCCACAATTTGCGGCAAACACCTAGTGTTTCCCTTCCCCCTAGCCTCTTAAAAATGCGCGGAATGCTACGGCAAACGCGGAGTCAAGCACCCAAATCAAAATAGATACTAAGACGACCGCAACCAAAACCACGCCGGTGAAAGCGATTAGCTGCTGGCGAGTAGGCCAGGTCACCTTTTTCATTTCGTTTTTTACTTCACGTAAAAACTTCTTCCAGCCGCCTACTGTCGATTGCACATTGGCGGTGTTTTCCTGGACGGCCATCATTTCACATCCTTAATAACAGGCGAACAAAAATCGCCGCTGCATTCTGACGCAATAACCCACTGCTATTATTTGGTTTCCTTGTGCGGGGTATGTTTTTTACAAAATTTGCAGTATTTGCTCAGCTCTATACGGTCGGGATCGTTCTTCTTATTTTTGTTGGTCTGGTAATTGCGTTGTTTGCACTCTGTGCAGGCCATTGTAACCGCATTACGCATTGTGTACACCTCTCTCTTACCATAAGAAATAAAGCCACTCTTTTAAAGTGTCGCTAATATAATGTATCATACTTCACAATCTGTGTCAAACAAAAGAAATCTTTCCAGCAAAGGATTTTACTTCCTCCGGTACACTGGTTTTAGAAAAACATCACAATACTGTTTTCAACTCATTGAGCCCGTCGATGACCGCATGGGAAAGCACTTCCATTTTAGCGAGCAGCTCTTCCGCCTTTTTTATGTCATGGCGGTTATAGGCTTCCATCGCCTCTCTGGCACACTGGTGAAATTCCGCATGCGGCCGCTCCAGCCCGGCAAATAAATGATTACTCTTCAACCCGCGGTCCTCAACAGCATAATACCACTTGCCCATGCCGCAGTCACGGTGCGAAACCACACTATCCAGCTTTTCATAGCCCAGCAGCATGTTGTATATACGCCAGCGCCACAGGAAGTGGTCTACTATATATAAGTCCAGATAATCGCGAGCCGCCAAGCAGTCGGTGTTTTTCATCAACTTGCCGCGCAGGTCCACTATCTCTTTACTTAAAGCAAATAAAGTCCGGCCGGTCTCATCCCCTTCTTCCAAGAGCTCCGCCGCACCCCTGGCAAGTTCATCCGTCTCCGAGGCTATATTTTCCGAAACCGCCGTCTGTTCCTGATTGCTGGAAGCTATTTGCGCCACCTGCCCGTTTATTATATCTACAGTCTGATGTATGCGGTCTATAGAAGAAAGAGCATTGTCCACCATGTCTTTTCCGGCATTAAGGTTGCCAGAAGTGCTTTCTATATCTTCCACCGAATGGGAAACCGCTTTCTGTAAATCCTCTATATTTTGTTCTATTTTCAAAACAGATTCCCGCGTATTGTCCGCCAATTTCGTCACTTCACTGGCGACTACGGCAAATCCCCTACCGTGTTCGCCTGCGCGCGCCGATTCTATCGCCGCATTGAGCGCCAAAAGGTTAGTCTGTTTGGCTATGCTCTTTATTATATTTATTATCTCGCCTATTTGTTTTGTCCTTTTGAGGATATTGTGCATTTGTCCATTTATGCCGTCTATAGCAGAAAAAGAATTTTCCACAAAAGAAAAGGCTTGGGTTATAGTCTCTTTGCCTTCACCAGCCATACGGGCCGCCTCGCTGGAACTGACGGCCGCATCACTGGCGCGCAAAGCCACCTCTTCGGCATTATGCGCCATTTCCCTGCTATTGCCGGCAATAGCCTGTACCGTTTTGTCCTGGTGATGCATGCGGGTTACCATCTCGCGTACCAGCACCATCTTCGTGATTGCCTGCAAAAGATTGTTAGCGTCCAAAATCGCGCTGCGCCTGGAAGCGCACAAAACGTCCACCAAATCGTTCCAGGAAGAAGTCAGTTCACTGTCACCAAAAACATCAGCCGAAATGTGACGCTGTTCTCTGTTGATCAAATGCTTCATAGCCTCGCGGAATTTTTCTCTGTCAACAATAAGCGTGCCGATATTTTGCGCTGTGCCATAATTACTCATAAATTAACTTCCCCATTCTTTATTTATTATAATTACTACGTTTTTGTGCAAGCAGCATTCGTATTTAGCAAAGATAAATATTATCATAAAAACATTTGGCGCGCAATTTATTTATAACGGCTATTACTATTGTATCAGTATAAATTTCATGGTTTCATTTACATTATAAATAAAATTTTCTCTCTATACTACTTTTTATATATATACTAAAACCACACTACATGTTTCGTCTAATCTATCGCTATTTATATGTACGCTTACATTTTTGGGCATGTACATATTTTTTATTTGGAAAACAGGTCAAAACCGGTGCTTATGAAAAACAGAGCACAACATACAAAAAAGCACTCCAAGAGTGCTTTTAAAAAGACTGGTGGCGGCGCAGGGATTTGAACCCCGGACACTTCGGGTATGAACCGAATGCTCTAGCCAGCTGAGCTACGCCGCCGATTTATGGAGCTGATGACCGGGATTGAACCGGTGACCTTATCCTTACCAAGGATACGCTCTGCCGACTGAGCTACATCAGCGAAAAAACATGGTTGCGGGGGCAGGACTTGAACCTGCGACCTTCGGGTTATGAGCCCGACGAGC
>JAVBME010000017.1:0-48516 GCA_031552765.1 Acidaminococcales bacterium
CATTCTGCTTTAAATGGCCTTACGCCGGCTCAGGTTGCCGGGTTAAAGCTGACTAAAAAACAAAAACGGGAGTATTTGCTTGTGGTTTGACGGAATCCTATGGGTTTTTGTTCTATTTTTTCATGTTTACTTTACAGTGCCTGCTGGTGTATGTATGGTAATGTTATGGTATAATCTATTCGACGAACTCAAAAAGAAAGTTGTTGCAACCGACAAAACAAAATGGAGGAGGATGTTTTTATGTACGAAGATATCCTGGCAAAAAAGAATTGGGCTGTGGCTGGCGCTTCGGAAGACTCGCTTAAGTTTGGTCACAAGATATATAAAAAACTAAAAGAAAAGGGTTATAATGCATATCCTTTAAACCCCGGAGTGCAAGAAGTGCTGGGCGATAAATGCTATGCCAAGCTGGCGGATATTCCGGTAAAGCCGGATGTCGTCAATGTCGTTGTGCCTCCTAAGGCGGCTATTGAAGTGGCAAAACAAGCGGCAGAGGCAGGTATCGAATACATCTGGTTTCAACCCGGGGCCAACAAGCCGGAAGTCGTGGAAGAAGCTAAAAAACTGGGTCTTAAGGTAATAGCGGACGCTTGCGTGCTTGTGGAACTGAGAAAGCCGATGTTCTGCAAAATGCAGTAGCTAACTTATATTCGTATTATAGCATGCCGCAGCATGCTTTGTCCGCGGTAATTTGACTGAAGGAGATCATAAAATAAATGTCCGAAGCAGAAAAAGAAGCATTAGACAGAGTAGAAAAAGCGCTAGCCCAGTATGGAAACCTTAAGGCTGTGATTTTTGACGCCGATACCAGCACATCCGAACTGGCCGCGCAAGCTGTAGGAGTAACAGTGGGGCAAATAGCTAAAACGCTGTGTTTCCTGGGCGACGGACAGCCATTTTTAGTGGTAACTGTCGGCGATCGAAAAATAGATACCAAAAAACTAGGCAAACAAGTGGGAGCTAAAAAAGTACGTTTTGCCGACGCGCAAACTGCGTATGAAGCGACGGGTTTTCCGCCGGGCGGAGTATGCCCGTTTGCTTTAAAGAGTGCGGTGCCGGTTTATTTGGACGATAGCCTGTTTGAGTACGATATTGTTTATTCGGCGGCCGGTACGGCCAACTCGGCGTTGCCTATAGCTCCGGCGCGTTTACAGGAAATAACCGGCGCCCGGCTTGTTGATGCCAGTATTGCATAAATAGTGTATTTTTACCTAGGACTATAGGCTTATTTTTGTTTTTGCATATTTTGTTTGAAATAGCTGGAGTGTAGCGGTTTTTCATATATATATGCATGTCGTTTGTGGTAAGCACAATATATTGTGTTTGAGCAGCGAAAAAACGTGTAAATGCACAACTGCACTGACTTAAAGAATTCATGCCAAAGAGCAGGAATTCTTTTTTTGTTGTGGAAATAATAGAGAAAGTGGTGTAAAGTGGTATAAAGTGGTAAAAAATGAAAGTCTGAGGAAAGGAAGTGGCAGGCCATGTTCATGGGCGAATACCAGCATAATATAGACGCCAAAGGCCGTGTCATCTTTCCGGTGAAGTTTCGCGAGCAACTGGGACAGACTTTTGTTGCCACTAAAGGCCTGGATGGCTGTTTGTTCGTATATTCGGCCAGCGAGTGGCAGGCGCTCGAAGAAAAACTCAAACAACTGCCTACCGCCAGCAAAGACGCCCGGGCCTATGTGAGGTTTTTTTTCTCAGGAGCTACCGAGCTGGAATGTGATAAACTGGGCCGCATACTCTTGCCGGCCACTTTACGTGAATATGCCGGGCTGTCAAAAGAGATAGCGGTTATCGGCGTAGGCGGCCGGGTTGAGATATGGGACAGCGAGCGCTGGAAAAAATACAACGAAGAATCGGACGAAGCTGTCGCCGGTATTGCCGAGCAACTGGCCAGCCTGGGGATTTAGAAAATGTCTGGACAAGATTTTTCCCACAAAAGCGTTTTGCTGACAGAAACAGTAGATTTCCTTGTCACTGACAAATCAGGTATATATGTCGACTGTACTTTAGGCGGAGCAGGTCACTCTTTGGCGATTGCCGGGCGCTTAGCACAGGACGGGTTGCTTATAGGCATAGACCAGGACGACGACGCTTTGCAGGCGGCCGAAGAGCGCTTACGAGAGGCGGCTTGCCGGGTGGTTGTCGTAAAAAACAATTTTAGCCGTTTGCCGGAAATACTTGCGGAGCTCGACATAAAGGAAGTTTCCGGGATATTGTTTGACCTTGGTGTATCTTCCTATCAATTAGACACTGCCGAACGTGGTTTTTCCTACATGCAGGACGGGTTGCTCGACATGAGGATGGACAAAGCGGGCGAACTTACCGCATACAAGGTAGTCAATAGCTACCAGGAAAAAAAGTTGGCTGAAATCATCTGGCAGTATGGCGAAGAACGCTGGGCCAAACGTATAGCCCAATTTATAGTAGCGGCCAGGAAAGAAAAGACGATAGAAACTACTGCGGAACTTGTCAGCATAATAAAAAAAGCCATACCTAAAGGCGCCCGCCAAGATGGGCCGCATCCGGCAAAACGAACTTTCCAAGCGATACGCATAGAAGTAAATGATGAATTGGGGATATTGGAAAAAACCTTTGACAGTGCGGCAAACAAGCTTTCCTCAGGTGGCCGGCTGGCGATAATAACCTTTCATTCGCTGGAAGACCGTATAGCGAAAAAGACCTTGGCTAAATTGGGCAAAGGCTGTGATTGCCCGCCCAGTATGCCACTGTGTGTATGCGGCAAAAAACCGCTTTTAAAAGAAATCAGGTCTGTAGCGCCAAAGGAAGAAGAAATAGCGGAAAATCCACGCGCGCGTAGCGCCAGGCTACGCACCGCAATTAAGATATAAGCCGGGAGGGCGTCATGTTAGCAAGAAAAATAAATTATTATGAAGAACACGAATATACTGGATATGAAAAAATAGATGCGCAAGAGCAAATCAGGCCATACACCCGTCCGGTCTGTAATACTTCCCTGCGCCGCCAAGTAGCGACCCTGGTTCTTGTGGTGCTCTCTTTCGCGTTCCTGATGGTCATGCGCAGTGACGTTTATATACAAAAAAGTTATGAACTGGGCGCTCTGCAAAGAGAAGAAGCGGTAGTCGTAAAAAACAACGAACACTTGCAGGTGCGTATGGCGGCCCTCAAAGCGCCGGAACGCATAACTACGCTGGCGCGTGGCCTGGGCATGGTCAACGCCGATAAAAATATGTACGTGAGCGCTGCTGCCGGTAAGACTGCCCCTGTGGCTCCTGACGTGGACAAAACCCGCACCGCTATGAAAAAAGATTGATGGGTAAAGAATATATAAATTTTCCAACCTGTGCTACAATCTATATATGGTCTGTTCGTTATAAGGATTGATGGCAGCCTGATAAGGCTGCTTTTACTTTACAGCAGGAGGGGTTGGCGTGGCTAAAACCTTAAAAGAACTTTTGGCGGTACTAGACAGTTATCATCTAAACGGTGACAGCAGTATTGTTATTGAAGGGGTAAGCGACGATTCGCGGCAAATAAAAAAAGGCTATCTATTTATTTGCCACGCCGGTGTAAAAAGCGATGGTTATGCTTACATCAACGACGCTTTAACTAAGGGCGCTGTGGCAGTGCTTTCCGACAGAGACGCCGGCGGACTGCCGGTGACGGTGGTAACAGTTCCGGACAGCAACATCGCCATGCAAAAACTGGCGCCGCATTTTTTCGACTACCCGGCTGATAAAATGACCATGGTCGGAGTTACCGGCACCAACGGCAAGACTACCGTGACCCATATGCTCAGGGATATTTTTGCCGCCGCCGGACATAAAACAGGCGTGATCGGCACCATACACGCTTTGAGCGGTGACAGGGAACTGCCGGTGCGCAATACCACTCCTGACGTTATGGAACTGCAAACACTGCTTGCCGAGATGCATGAAGATGGAGTAAAATATATATTTATGGAAGTGTCTTCACATGCTTTGGCTTTAAACCGTATTGCCGGCTGTGAATTCGATATTGCCGTATTGACCAATGTAACTCTAGACCACCTGGATTTTCATAAAACATTCGAAGAATACGTCGCGGCCAAAACTCTTCTTTTTCGTGGGCTAAAAAAAGATAAGGCCCGGGCGGTCATAAATGCCGACGATAAAAGCTCGGCCGGCATCATAGTGGTAACGGGCGCCCCAGTCACGCGGTACGGCCAAAGTAAAGATAATGATGTGTTTCCTTTGAAACTGGATTTGCACGCTAAAGGTATGGAACTTGTGTTAGCGACGCCCAAAGGCGAAGTGGGACTGTCTGTAGCTACTACCGGGCATTTCAATGTTTACAATGTGATGGCTGCTGTTGGCGCAGCTGTGGCGGCCGGTATCAGCCTTGACGCTATCCGCGCCGGGTTTTCGGCTTTCCGTGGCGTAGCCGGGCGGTTTGAACTGGTGGAAAACGGCCAGCCTTTCACTGTGATAGTAGATTACGCCCATACGCCGGATGGACTGGAAAATGTCCTTTTGAGCGCACGTCAAATTGCTTCCAAACGGCTAATTTGTGTTTTCGGCTGCGGCGGGGACCGTGACCGCGGCAAACGTCCCCTTATGGGAGAGATAGCTGCGCGCCTGTCCGACTATGTTTTTGTAACATCAGACAATCCACGTAGCGAAGTGCCGGAAGTTATTATTGAAGACATTAAAACAGGCATCGGTGTGAGAGCTAACTATAGCGCTATCACCGACCGCAGGGAAGCTATAGGTGAAGCGCTGGCCATGGCGGGAGAAGGCGACGTAGTGGTAATAGCAGGCAAGGGGCATGAAACTTACCAGATATTGAAAGACAAGACGATAGATTTTGACGACCGGCAGGTCGCGCGGGAATTCTTGAAGGGAAAATGGCAGGCATGATGAAGGTCAGTGAGATTTGTCAGTACACAGGCGGCAGCGCTATACAGCCGTACGACGACTTTGAGGTGGCGGGCGTATCGACGGACAGCCGCACGATCAAGCCGGGCGAGGTTTTTATTGCCTTGGACGGAGAGAGCTTTGACGGGCATAGTTTTTGCCAAAGCGCGGTGAATAACGGCGCGAAAGTTTTGGTCGTCACGCGTTTGCCACAGCTGTTGCCTGGCGATGATGTAGTTATCATCATGGTAAAGAACACTTTAAAGGCTTACCAGGATATAGCCGCATGCTACCGGAGCAAATTTGACCTTCCGGTAATTGCGGTCACCGGCTCGACCGGCAAGACGTCGACTAAAGATATCATTGCCGCCGCACTGGCTACGGGCAAAAATGTGCTCAAAAGCCAAGGCAACTATAATAATGAAATAGGTTTGCCGCTCACTCTTTTACAGCTGACGCATAAACACGAACTGGTGATAGTGGAAATGGCGATGCGCGGGCCGGGGCAGATAAGGGAACTGGCGCAAATAGCGAGGCCGGATATAGCGGTTGTGACAAATGTCGGGCAGACGCACATAGAGCTTTTGGGTTCGCAGGAAAATATAGCGGCCGCTAAACAGGAACTGGTGGAAGAACTGCCGGTTGGCGGCACGGCTATTTTGAATTTTGACAATGAATATGTAAGAGCCATGGCCGACGCTACCAAAGCGAAAAAGATATTTTACGGTTTTGACCCTAAAGCGGATATCCGGGCGGAAAACATCCGGCGGGAAAAACTGTGTACGGTATTTCACTGTGTAAATAAAATCACTGATGAAGAATATGATGTAAGCCTGCCGCTGTTAGGCGAGCACAATGTTTATAATACTCTGGCCGCTATTGCTGTATGTACAGCTTTGAAGATAGACCGGGAAAAAATGCTGTCCGGCATTTCTACCGTGGTACTTAGTGGTATGCGCCAGGAAATCAGCGAAACTTGTGGTATGCTATTTGTCAATGACGCTTATAATGCCAGCCCTACTTCCATGCAGGCGGCTATAAGGACGCTGCACAGCATGCCGGGAAAGCGTAAAGTAGCTGTGCTGGGCGACATGCTGGAACTGGGGGAAATAGCCGAAGCTGCGCACCGCCAGGTGGGTATGGAGATAGTCAAACAGAGGATCGACCTGGTAGTGACTGTCGGCAATAAATCGCATTTTATTTCCAGCACGGCCTCCGAGTACGGAGTGCGGTCATGGCATTTTCAAAATCACGCCTCAGCAGCCCAAGCGCTTTCAACTTTGCTGAATATAGGCGATACAGTGTTGTTTAAAGGTTCGCGCGGCATGCATATGGAAGAACTGCTGGCCGTTTTAAAAGAAAAACTAGCAGGCAAGAATAATGATTAACACTATCAAAGGTAGGACTGTTACCTGATGGAATTCTCTTTATTGCTGGCGGGCTTTGTCGCTTTTGTTCTTACCGCGATCGGCGGCGTTATCATAATACCGTTTTTGCGCCGTTTGAAATTCGGGCAGAGCATCAGGGACTGCGGGCCGGAGGCACACCTTAAAAAAGCCGGTACCCCTACTATGGGCGGGCTTGTGATGATACCGGCCGTTTTAGCCGTTTCGCTCCTGTTTGCGGAAAAAAACAGCGCCTTATGGCTGGCGGTTTTTCTCTTTGTGGGCCATGCCGCTATCGGTTTTGCCGATGACTACATCAAAATCGTATTAAAACGCAACCTGGGTCTTACTGCCAGGCAAAAACTCTTCCTGCAAACATTGGTGGCGGCTGTTTTTATATTATTCAACAAAGGCGCGGCTACTTCTATCTGGTTGCCGCTGGCCGGCGCCCAGTTGGATTTGGGCCATTTATATTATCTTCTGGTCTTTTTGCTGCTCTTAGGCACGACTAACGCTGTAAACCTGACCGACGGGCTTGACGGCCTGGCGGCCGGGGCTACGATCCCAGTACTTTTGGCCTATGCAGTCATTGCCGGTAATACTTCATTGGCGGTTTTTTCCCTGGCAACGGCCGGAGCGTGCGCCGGATTTTTACTCTTTAACCGTTATCCGGCTAAAGTATTTATGGGCGACACAGGCTCTTTGGCTTTAGGCGGAGCAGTAGCCGCGTTGGCGCTTTTGACCGGTACGGAACTTCTGCTGGTCGTTATCGGCGGTTTATATGTGGTAGAAGCTTTGTCGGTCATCATCCAGGTGATTTCTTTTAAAACCCGAGGAAAAAGGATTTTTCGCATGAGCCCGCTGCACCATCATTTTGAACTGGGCGGCTGGCGGGAGCAAAAAGTCGCGCTGGCATTTTGCCTTGCCAGCTCTGCTTGTTCCATACTGGGACTGGCTATATATCTTTTGGGAGTGCAAAAATGATATTCAAAGGTAAAAAAGTATTGGTTTTTGGCGCCGGGATAAGCGGGGTCGGAGCGGCCAGCGTATTAGCGGATGAAGGCGCACAGGTAGTACTTTACGACGAAAAAGCTTTTTCGCTTAATGAAGAAAATAAAAATATGCTGGGAAAAAAGGCCATCACGCTGAAAACCGGTGCTTTGACAGACAGAGAAATAAAAGCACTGGATTTTTTGGTTTTGTCGCCCGGCGTATCTATATATAACGATATTGTTCAAAAAGCCAGGCAAGAAAATATCTCCGTTATCGGCGAGGTAGAGCTGGCGGCTAGGATATGCCAAGGACGTATAATCGCCATAACAGGTACTAATGGCAAAACGACGACTACGGCTTTGCTGGGCGCAATGATCGCCCGGCTGCCGGTAAAAAGCGCTATAGGCGGCAATATCGGCCAATCCCTGTCTTTAGCGGCTCAAACACTGGAAGGGCCGGACGATTATCTGGTCGCGGAAATATCCAGCTTCCAACTGGAAAGTGTCGACACTTTCCGCCCGCATATAGCTGCGATATTGAACATTACTCCCGACCACCTCGATCGCCACCGGTCATTTGCCGAATATAAAATGCGCAAAGAGGCGATATTTGCCCGCCAGGACAAACGTGATTACCTGTTATTGAATTTTGATGATCCGGCATCGCAAGATGTTGCGCACAAAGCAAAGGCGCAGACAGCCTTTTTCAGTGGTAAAAACGAGCTTGTGCAAGGCGCTTTCCTGCGTGACGAAATTCTTACTATTTGTTGGCAGGGAGCAGAAATCAAACTCTGCCCGGTGGCAGCCATGAAAATATTTGGCAGGCATAATGTGGAAAACGCCTTGGCGGCTTCTATGTGCGCCTTTTTAGCCGGAGTCGCGGCCGCGGACATAAAAAGTGTACTGGAAAACTTTGAAGGCGTGGAACACCGCATAGAATATGTCGCTACAGTTGACGGGGTGGCTTATTATAACGATTCTAAAGCAACCAACCCCGAGTCGGCTATAAAGGCCCTTGAAGCTTTCGCCGGCGGCGTCGTGCTCATTGCCGGCGGTTATGATAAAATGAGCGATTTGGCGGAATTTATGTCTGTGGTCAAAGAAAAGGCCGACTGCTCTATCTTCCTCGGCGCCGCACGGGAACGTTTCGTACAGGAGGCGCAAAAAGCGGGGGTCAAAAACATCATCAGGGCGGAGTCTTTTGAAGAAGCAGTAGAAAAAGCGCGCCTTTTTGCTAAAAAGCCGCAGGCAGTACTTTTGTCGCCGGCCTGCTCTTCTTATGACATGTTCAATAATTTTGAAGAACGCGGCAGATATTTCAAGCAACTGGTAAAGGATTTTTCATAGCGGAGGACTGCATGCGCATCATTATTTCCGGTGGCGGGACAGGGGGGCATATATACCCCGCACTGGCCATCGCTCAAGAATTTCAGCAAGCTGTACCAGGCGCCGAGATAATATTTATCGGCACGGAAAAGGGCCTTGAGAATAAGATACTGGCCAATTACGATTACCAGTTCTACCATATAGAAGTGAGCGGTTTTAGCCGCAAACTAAGTAAAGAAACCCTTGCTTCCGCGCGCAAAGCCTTTAAAGGCTTGCGGCAGGCCGTTACACTGGTCAAGAAAATAAAACCCGACCTGGTCATCGGCACCGGGGGCTATGTTTGCGGCCCTGTTGTCCTAGCCGCCGCTCTTTGCGGCATAAAGACCTGTATCCAGGAACAAAACGCCGTACCTGGTGTGACCAATAAAATATTGGCAAAATTTGCCGACCGTATTTTCCTCGGCAGTCCTGCGGCAGCGGTTTTTTTCAAAAACAGCAAAACCGTCGTCAGCGGCAATCCTATCCGTCAGGAAATACTAGGCGCCAGCCGGGAGGCGGCCTTTGCATCTTTAGCTTTGGCTCCAGGGAAGATGACCATACTGGTATCCGGCGGCAGCCGTGGCGCTTTGAGTATAAATAATGCCATGTCCTACGTAAATGGGAAACTTGGCCTACGCGATGACGTTCAGGTAGTGCATATCACCGGCCAGGATACATATGCCGCCGTGATGGACGCTCTGCCGGATAGCGCCAAAGAAGCCGACAATATAAAAATAATACCCTATATGGATGATATGGCGGCGGCTTTGGCCGCAGCAGACCTGGCGGTATTCCGCGCCGGGGCATTGGGCCTGGCCGAACTGGCAGCGTGCGGCATACCGTCTGTTTTGGTGCCTTATCCTTATGCGGCGGAAAACCATCAGGAACATAACGCGCGGGCTTTTGAAAAAGAAGGCGCTGCTATAGTAGTGCGCGACCGTGAACTGTCAGGTGAAGGGCTGCTGGGCCTTTTAGAAATACTTTTGGCAGACAAAGAGCGTCTGTCCAATATGGCGGCCTGTGCAAAAATGCTTGGTAAATCTGACGCTGCTCAGGTCATAGTAGAAAATATCTTGTCATTGTTGGGGCAAAAGCGATAATACTAACCCAAGGGGGGTTGCGATATGTTAGAAAACATGAAAAAATTGCATTTTATCGGCATTGGCGGTGTAGGTATGAGCGCTATCGCCTATGTTGTACACAAACTTGGCGGACAGGTATCGGGATCAGACGAAAAGAGCAGCCGCCTTACGGAGAATCTTGAGCGCGAAGGCGTAAAAATATACTACGGGCATGCCCGGGGGCAAATAGGGCAGTGTGACGCGGTAGTTCTTTCGACTGCCATAAATCAGAGCAACCCGGAAGTGGCCGAGGCCAGGGAACGCGGCATACCTGTGCTGCACCGCTCGGATATTTTAGCCGCGCTCATCAATAGTAACTTTGGCATAGCGGTAGCCGGGGCGCACGGTAAAACCACCACTACTTCCATGCTTTCCTGCCTGGCGGTGGCCGCCGGACTTGACCCTACCGTATTGATCGGCGGCGAAGTAGCGGCCTTGGGCGGTAACGCGCGTTACGGCAAAAGCGATTACCTTATTGCCGAAGCGGATGAAAGCGACGGCTCTTTCCTAAAATTTTTCCCGCATCTGGCTATTTTGACTAATATTGAAAATGACCATATGGATTTTTACCATACCATGGAGCGTATGCACGGGGCTTTTGCCCAGTTTGCCGGGCAACTTGCCGAGGGTGGGGCGCTGATACTTTGTTTTGACGATAAAGCTTTGCGGGAGCTGGCTAAAAGCGTAAAACAAAAGGTTATTTCCTATGCCATAGACGACGATGCGGATTATTGCGCGAAAAATGTCCAATACGATAAAGACGGTACTTCTTACGACGTTTTTTATAAGGGCGATTTATTGGGACAAATAAGGCTTGCCGTGCCCGGCCGCCATAATGTACTTAATTCTTTGGCGGTAGTTGCGGCAGGACGCTTTTTAAACTTGGCATTTCCTTCTATCGCCGATGCGCTACAAAGCTTCTCCGGCGCGAAACGGCGGTTTGAAATAAAAGGACGCATGAACGGCGCGTTGGTAGTAGACGACTACGCCCACCACCCGACCGAGATAAAAACCACACTGACGGCTGCCCGCCAGACCCGTCCCAACCGTCTTATTTGCGCCTTCCAGCCGCACCGCTATACCAGGACACAGTTTTTAAAAGAAGACTTTGGCAAATGCTTTGACGTTTGCGATCTTTTGATACTTACAGACATATACGCGGCCAGTGAACAGCCGATAGCGGGAGTAAACGGGCAGACCCTGGTGGAGGAAGTAAAGCGGCAGACGGGGCAGGAAGCTGTCTATGCGGCGACAGTCGGCGATGTGGCGGATTACCTGGCCGGCATTGCCCAAGAAGGCGATATGATCGTTACAGTTGGCGCCGGTGATATTTATAAAGCCGGTGAAATGTTGCTCAATAAGGACAGGGGAAAAAGATAACGGCAAAGCAGGCAGGTACGTGTTTGGGGGGCTTTTACCACGCTTTTAAAGAAAACGCCTTAAGATATTCTTAGTCGAGGGAGAATGCAGGTGTCTACTTTTGACCGGATCCAGGAAAAACGCAGTCAAAAAAGGATGCGTTTTTTAAAAAAAATAGCTATATTGTCATTTATATGTTCCTCCTTTGTTGCTATATACTTTTTGCTATGCCAGCCGTGGTTTTCCTTTGGCCGGGTATATATCACAGGCGTGCAGCAGATAAGCCGGCAGGATATACTTTCTTTGACCGGGCTCAAAGAGCCTGTGAACCTTTTTTTAGTAGACAAGAAAAATATAGAACATATTTTGGCCAATGACCTGAGGATAAAAAAAGCAGACGTCTATTATGAACTGCCAAATGTTCTTCATATAAATATCACAGAAGAAACGCCGCTGTTTTATGCTAAAAGTAATTACGGTTTTGTCAGTGTGAATAATGATTGCGTAGTCATCGGCGCTACCAAAAATATCAAGGATGCGTTAGCGCCCGTTGTTACAGGTATTTCCAGCGGAAACAGTTTTGTCGGCGACAGACTGGCCGGTTTGGAAACAAACTTTGCCAAAGATTTTTTGGATGCTTTAGATGCCGGCAGCAGAAGCAAAGTATCGGAGTTAAATATTACCGGCGGCAAAGCGAAAATATTTGACTTGGCAGGACGCCCTTATATTATTGGCGAAATGTCCGAGGCCGGGAAAAAAGCGGCGGCTTTTTGCGCCATTATAAAAGAGATAACAGAAAAAAATCTGGCCGTCGAATTTGTAGACTTGTCATATTCCAAACCATATATTAAGATTAAACAACAGCAACCCCAGACTCGTTGAGTGAAAGAGAGGATATTATAATGTTTCCCAACAGGCAGGCAAAATGGGTCGTTACTTTCATCTGTCTAATACTGGGCTTTATGCTTGCCACCCAATTTCGTACAGTGCAGAATCTAAAAGCGAACGCACTTCCCTATCAGCGACTGGAAGATCTTACCGAGCAACTCAAACGCACGGAAAAAGAGCGTACAGACCTCCTGGTAGAAATGCAAAAACTCAGGGAAGAGACCAGCAGCGAAGTCCAAGCCAAAGAACACCAGCAGCTCAACATGTACGCAGGCACATTATCCATGCATGGGCCTGGCGTTTCCGTTACCATAGACGACAGCAAAGTCACGGCGAAACCGGGTGACAATCCTAATATTTACCTTATTCATGACGATGACCTTTTGAAAGTGATAAACGAATTGAAAGCCGCCGGCGCTGAAGCCATATCAATAAATGAGCAGCGCCTCATAGCCACGTCTGAAGTGCGTTGCGCCGGACCTACGGTATCTGTCAACAATGTCCGTTCATCTCCTCCCTATATAATAAAAGCGATAGGCGATCCGCAAAGCCTTGACGCATCACTAAAAATGCGCGGCGGCGTTATAGAAACGCTAAAATTTTGGGGAATACAAGTGCAGACGAAAAAAGAAACAAAAATAACCGTGCCGGGCTATAAAGGTACTTTCAGGTTTGAATATGCCAAACCGGTAGAAGAAGGTATAAAAAAATGATATATCCTTTTCTTGGTTTACTGGCAGGCATTCTTTTGGGCGGCGTTTTATCCTTCCACGTGCCGCAGGAATACTCGAAATTTATGTCGGTTGCGTTGATGGCCGGTTTAGACTCGGTATTTGGCGGTATTCGCAGCGCCATGGAAGACAAATATAACAATACGGTATTTATTACAGGTTTTTTTACAAACACCCTGCTGGCTGTCGGGCTTACCTATATCGGCGAACGTTTGTCGATAGACCTGTACTTTGTCGCCATCTTGACTTTTGGCATGCGCATGTTCCAAAATCTTGCCATTATTAGGCGGCATTTTTTGAAAAAATAAATTTAGAACATATATATTGTGTTTATTCTCATAGTAATGTACTATATATGTAGTTTAAAAACTTTGCATTAATTTTATTGCATGTTTACAATAAATTGCTTTGTTTGGGATTCCCATAGATAGCGGTTGCACATGTGGTTAAGGAGGAAAGGTTTAATGATCGGATTGGAAATGGAAGACATCAGCACTCTGGCCAAAATAAAAGTAGTTGGGGTAGGTGGTGGCGGCAACAACGCGGTTAACCGCATGATAGCCGCTGGAGTAACTGGGGTGGATTTTGTTTCAGTAAATACAGACCATCAAGCTCTTATGCTGACCCACGCGCCCAATCGCGTGCAACTTGGAGAAAAACTGACCGGCGGCCGTGGCGCCGGCGCTAATCCTGATATAGGAGCAAAGGCTGCGGAAGAATCGCGCGAAATTTTGCTCGAAATGCTCAAAGATGCGGAAATGGTCTTTGTCACAGCCGGTATGGGCGGTGGTACAGGTACAGGAGCCGCTCCGATAGTCGCCGAATGCGCAAGAGAAGTAGGCGCGCTTACTGTAGGCGTGGTCACAAAACCTTTTTCTTTCGAAGGCAAAAAACGTATGTCGCAGGCCGATAGCGGTATAAACAGGCTTAAAGAAAAAGTAGACACTCTTATTACCATACCCAACGACCGTTTGCTACAGGTAATCGACAAGCGCACGCCTATGCTGGAAGCCTTCCGTATTGCCGATGATATATTGCGCCAGGGCGTGCAGGGAATATCCGACCTTATTGCTGTGCCCGGCTTGATAAACCTTGACTTTGCCGATGTTCGCACTATTATGTCCGACGCTGGTTCCGCCCTTATGGGTATTGGCATAGCCAAGGGCGAAGGCGGCGCTTTGGCGGCGGCAAAAGCAGCCATAGAAAGCCCGCTGCTGGAAACCTCCATCGACGGCGCGCGCGGAGTATTGCTCAATATAACCGGCGGCAAAAATCTCAGCATGTTCGACGTCAATGATGCCTCCAAAATCATCACAGATGCGGTCGACAAAGAGGCCAACATCATATTTGGCGCGGTCATTGACGATTCGATGGATGAAGAAATACGCGTAACAGTTATTGCCACCTGCTTTGAGCAACGCCCTTTGAAAGGGGCGGTACCGCCCGGCATAACGATAACCCAGCCTAAGGCGCCGGCTGCGACCAGCACAGATGATTACTTTAAAGATATCCCGCCCTGGCTGGTAAACCGCAGAGAAAAACAGCAACCAGCAGATAATTAAAAACCGTTATCAACAAACTGCCGGTATTAATACCGGCAGTTTGTTCAATATATAGTGTGAGACAAAAAATACATATACTATATATTGAAAAATCTTTTGCAATGTGCGATAATAAGAACCGGATATAAAGTCGTGCTAAAAATTCTTTATAAGAAGGTGAATTGCATTGAGATGTCCTTTTTGCGCTTATCCTGACAGCAGGGTGGTAGACTCCAGAGCGATTGAGGAAGCGACGGCTATACGCCGCCGCCGTGAATGCCCTTCCTGTAACAAACGTTTCACTACTTATGAAAAGATGGAAGAAATACCGCTTGTTGTAGTAAAAAAAGATGGGCGCCGGGAGATATTCGATGCGAAAAAACTTTTTGGCGGGTTGATAAAAGCATTTGAAAAACGTCCTGTTCCAATAGAACGCATACAGGAACTGGCCGAGAAGATTGAAAGAGAAGTACGCGGTTCCGGTGAGGCGGAAATACCCAGCGAGCGTATTGGCGAGGCGGTTATGCGTTATATAGCGGAGGTAGACCAAATCGCATATGTACGTTTTGCCTCTGTATACCGGCAGTTTGCCGATGTGAGCAATTTCATGCATGAATTGCAGCATATCATGCAGAAAAGCACTGCCGACAATGGAAAAGGGGATAAGTAACAATGTTTGAGAAAATAGTAAAGCGCGACGGGCGCGAGATGTCGTTTGACGAAAGCAAGATAACGAATGCCATATTTAAAGCGGCTAATGCGGTCGGCGGCGCCGACAGGCAACTGGCCATGGAGATAACGCTTGATGTTTTGCGCTATTTGAAAAATAAATATAACGGCAGTACTTTTGGCGTAGAAGATATCCAGGATGCGGTGGAAAAAATACTTATCGAGCGCGGTCATGCCAAAACAGCCAAAGCGTATATCCTCTACCGTGCGAAACGCAACAACATACGTAGCGCGCGTTCCGAGCTGATGGACGCCGTCGGCGAGATATTGGTCGAAACAAACCGTGACAATGCCAATATTTCCAATTCGCCTTCGGCAAAAATGCTCCAGATAGCCAGCGCCGCCAGCAAAGAATACTACCTTTCCCGGCTCATCCCGGAAAACATCGCCCAGGCCCATAAACGCGGAGATATCCATATACATGACCTTGATTTTTACGGTAAAACGCTAAACTGCGTCAATATACCTTTAAAAAAGCTTTTACAGGAAGGGTTCAACAACGGGCACGGCTACATACGACCGCCGCGCCGGCCGGGATCAGCCACCGCTCTGGCGGCGATCATCCTGCAAAGTTCGCAGAACGACATGTTTGGCGGCCAGTCTTTTGGCTTTTTTGATTACGATATGGCCGGTTTTATGAAAGAAGCCAGCGAAGAAGAGGCTTTCCAATCTATGGAAGCGCTGGTTTACAATCTTAACAGTATGCATTCACGGGCGGGCGCCCAGGTGCCGTTTTCCAGTCTGAACCTGGGCCTTGACATATCGGAAGAAGGCCGCCGGGTAACGCGCAATCTTCTCTTGGCTTATGAAAAAGGCTTGGGTCGCGGAGAAAACCCGATTTTCCCGAATATTATCTTTAGAGTAAAACGGGGCGTAAACCTTGAAGAAGGCGACCCGAATTACGATCTCTTTAAGCTTGCCATCCGCGTGGCCTCCCAGCGTATGAACCCGACCTTTAGTTTTATGGACACAACATTTAATAAACCTTATGACGGCGAAGTCGCTTACATGGGCTGCCGTACGCGCGTAATAGCGGACAGGCACGGCGATGCTATCACTACAGGCCGCGGCAATCTTTCTTTTACCACTATAAACCTGCCCCGCCTAGCCATGCGAGCTGAGCGCAATATAATGCTTTTTTACCAGTATCTTGATGAGTTGATAAATCTCACTAGCGAGCAGCTATATCACAGGTTTGAGGTTCAAAGCAGGCTGCGCATGAATGACCTGCCCTTCCTCATGGGCCAGGGCATCTATCTTGACTCGGAAAAACTCGGGCCGGAGGACTGTATTCGTGACGTGATCAAACATGGCACCTTGACTGTCGGCTTTATCGGACTGGCGGAGACGCTTATTTCACTCACCGGTTTCCATCACGGTGAAAACGAAGATTCGCGCGCATTGGGCGAAGAGATAGTCGCCTTTATGCGCAATAAGGTAGACAAAATGGCGGAGCGTTATGACCTTAACTACACCCTTATCGCTACGCCGGCCGAGGGTCTGTCCGGGCGTTTTGTCAATATCGACCGCAAAGAATTCGGCATTATACCGGGGGTTACGGACAAGACCTATTACACAAACTCTTTCCATGTGCCGGTGAGCTATAAGATAAGCGCGTTTGAAAAAATGAAAATAGAAGGAAAATTTCATGGTTATACCAACGCCGGGCATATAAGTTATGTAGAATTTTCTTCGCCGCCGGTGAATAACTTAACAGCAGTAGAAACTTTACTGAAGCATATGCTTGATTGTGACTGCGGTTATGTCGGCATAAATTTCCCGATAGACTACTGCGATAATTGCGGCTATCTTGGCGTCATAAACCAGGACTACTGCCCGCGGTGTGATTGCAGCCATGTGCGCCGCCGGGAGCGTAAAAACGGTCGCCAATAATTTGGGGGAATAAAATTGTTTAAAGTTGCTAATATACTCTCCGAGTCGGTCGTTGATGGCAGCGGCATAAGGGTGGTGGTATTTTTCCAGGGCTGCCCGCGCCGTTGCTCCGGTTGCCACAACCCTGATCTATTGCCGGAAGACGGCGGCACAAATTACGACATACGGCAACTAGCTGACGCTATAGACAAGGAACTGACAGTTTTGCACCAAGGAGTGACCTTCAGCGGCGGCGACCCCTTGATGCAGGCGGAAGGGTTGCCACAGTTAGTAGAGATTTTGCGGCAAAAGAGGCCCGGCATCGATATCTGGGCCTATACCGGCTATACTTATGAAGAAGTTGCCGGCTGGCCGGTCATGGAAGCGATAGACGTACTGGTGGACGGGCCGTATGAGGAAGAGAAGCGGGATCTTCTATTGCCCTTCCGCGGCTCTGCCAACCAGCGGCTTATCGATGTGAAAGCGTCGCTGGCCGCCGATAAAGCGGTAGAATATGATTTGCCAAAATAGCAGGGGGTATACCCTGCTATTTTTCCCTTTTTTTGTTGCAGGAAATCGTTTGCGTCAAGGAGAATATTTCTTTTAATAAAGCGAAAGGATGTGCGCCATGCGTTTTTTTAGCGCTATAGTCGCCGGAGGGCGGGCAGATATACAAAAAGCGCTTGCCGATGACGGTTTTTTGCTTGCTCCTCCAGATCGTTTTGACGGAGAAGACCGTTTTTGTTGCGCTGTTACAGATGGCGCCGCCAATAACGACCTGGTTTGTCAAAAATGGCGGCCCAAACTTATTTTTAGCGGCAGCAAAGAAGGCAAATACAGCGGCATATATTCCTGGCAGGCACATCAGGCAGGCGGCGTCATATATTTAGGCGTTTTGCCTGATACCCCTTTTCTCTTTCCCGACGACTGGTATTTAGATTACGGCGTCGATAAAAACGATCTTCCGGTATTTTTGAAAGCTTTGGCCGATTACAGTTATCGTTACCTTTTAAAAGAAGCCATGGCGGAAAACGCCGAGTGGTGCGGTCACATGTCTTCAGTCGTGCACAGACTGTGAAGGAGTTGGTATTTTGCTTGATACACTGGATTTGAAACTAAAGCTTGACAAAAAAGATTACGAAAAAATGAAGACAGAGCGCATGGGAAAGCTGGGGTTGTTGCAGCGGGCCGTGCGTGAAGCCGGTATTCCGGTGGTAATTATTTTTGAAGGCTGGAATTCTTCCGGCAAAGGGGTAATAATAAACTCTCTTGTTCAGGCTATGGACCCGCGCGGTTTTAAAGTACATACCGCCTACCACCCTAACGAAGAAGAGCGGGGGAAGCCCTTTTTCTGGCAATTTTGGACAAAATTGCCAGAAAAAGGGCAGATATCCATTTTTGACCGCGGCTGGTATTTCCAGACCGTGCACAGGGAAGTGATGCAGCAGGCCAACGCTTTGGAGAGCGCGATCGCTTATTCCGATATCAATGCTTTTGAACGCCTGTTGACCGACGGCAATCATGTAATAATAAAGTTTTTTACCCATATTTCCGCGAAAGAACATAAAAAACGCATCAAAGAACTGGAAAAAAACTATGGCAAAGATTGGCGACCGACGGAAGAAGACTGGCGGGAAATAGACATCTACCAGCCGCTCTTAAAGATTTATGAAGAGATGTTCAGCAAAACTGATACCGCTTATGCTCCATGGGTAGCTGTGGAGGCGCACGACACAAAATATGCGCAGATAAAGGTACTGGACTATGTCATAAATATCCTGAATAAAAAACTGGAAGAAGTAGCGGCCGGCCGGAAAACAACTGTTGATAAAAATAAGGATAGTGCTATTGAAAGCGCTTTTTATTCTTCGGTGTTAAGCAAAGTCGACCTTTCACAGATTGTTTCTAAAAAAGAATATACGGAAAAACTGGAAAAATATCAAATAAGGCTGCAAGAACTGCAATTTAAATTGTTTCGCGGCAAAGTGCCTATGATAATAGTCTTTGAAGGCTGGGACGCTGCCGGTAAGGGCGGCACGATCAAACGGGTGACCGGCAATATGGACCCGCGCGGTTATTATGTCACTTCCACGGCCGCGCCCGGTTTTATCGACAAAGGCTACCATTACTTATGGCGTTTCTGGAAAGAAATGCCTTCCCAGGGCATGGTGGCTATATTTGACCGCAGTTGGTATGGGCGGGTATTGGTAGAGCGGGTGGAAGGATTTGCCACGGAAGAAGAATGGCGGCGCTCTTACCGTGAAATAAATGAGATGGAAGAGCAACTGATCAACAGTGGCAGCCTTTTGTTGAAATTCTGGCTGCAAATAGACAAGGATGAGCAGCTTAAACGCTTTGAAGACCGCCAGTCCGACCCGGCAAAAAACTGGAAAATAACTGAAGAAGACTGGCGAAACAGGGAAAAATGGGATGCTTATGAACTGGCGGTAAATGAGATGCTTTTTCGGACCAGTACAGTAAAGGCGCCCTGGACTATTGTGGAATCCAATTGCAAACCGTTTGGACGGCTGAAGACGATAAAAACTATCATCAATGCTATTGAAACGCGTTTTGGCTTGTAGTAGGAAATTTTTCTCTAAAAATCAATATGTAGTATTGAAAAAAATATATAAATACTATATAATGTAAATTGCAGCGAAGTGAAAGACTGATTTCGCAGTAGTACAGCCCATGGAAGGGGAGACCTAAATTGCAGCAGTTTTTATTTAAAGATGTTATCGTAAATTGCCCGGAAGAGATGCCGGCTGAAGAAGCGCGGGAATATCTGGATGAACAGCTTAATCTTTTTCGCGGACATAAACTGGTCGAGTTGGACATAGCGATTGACGGCCAGGAAGTCATGCTGGCGCCCCACTACGATTCGGTAGTGCGGGTACGGCGCATTACTGGTTATCTGAGTACTATTCCGCGGTTTAATGACGCGAAAAAAGAAGAAGAAAAAAACCGGCTGAAACACATCCAATAAAAAAACCGCCCTATCTGCGGCTTTGTCCGCTGCTCGTAAATTTATAACAGCAAGGGGAGAGGATAATATCCTCTCCCCTTGCTGTTATAAATTTATCAGGTATTTACCCATTCCAGCAGCTTGCCTTTATAAATCTCGTTGTTCAATATATCAAGCGAAGAGCAGTCGCTGTTTTGGTCGGCGACGACAAAAGAGGCTATTTTTGCTCCTAAGTCTACTGCTTCAGCCAGTGTCCTGCCATGCATGAGGGCGGCGACCGTCCCGGAAAAGAAAGAATCGCCGGCTCCGGTGGAGTCGATTACTGTCGCGGGATAAGACCTCTGCCGTCCGCATGTGCCGTCAAGGTTTATATATAAGGAGCCCTTTTCACCCAGTGTTATGACAAAGTTTTTTAAAGAGTATTTTTGGGCAAAGGCTTTGGCCATCTCGTGCAGTTCTTCTTCCGACGAAAAAAAATCCCTGCCTAATAGCCTTTCCGCCTCTGTTTCATTACAAACGAAACATTCCATATATTGGAACAGATCGAAATTCTTTCCTATAACGGAAAAATTTCCCGGCAGGGCATAGATCTTTTTTTGGGCGGCTTGGGCCGCCGCTATTATTTCACGTGCCAGCACTTCACTCAAATCCACTTCCAGCAAAATGCCGTCTATCTTTTCGAGGACGCCCGGAAGTTGCGCCATGATGGCATTGCGCATGACCTCAGCGTCCGGCATGTGTGAAACCGAGCCCAAAAGTTCGCCGTCGTGGCCGATAAGCGCCAGCCAGGCGCCGGTACCGCTGTGCGGCACAAAAGAAGCGTATTCAAAATGCACGCCCATACCGGCCATTTTCTTTTTCAACGCTTCGCCGGAACCGTCCTCGTTCAAAGTGCCGACAAACCATGTCTCTACGTCAAGATGCGCCATGTTTACGGCTACATTGCGGGCGACGCCGCCGGGGACTATCTCCACGCGGCCGAGGTTGCGGCCGGCGGGATTGTAGGTATTGGAGGTAAAGCCTTTATAGTCTATAAATACTGTACCGATAACAGCGGCCCGCGGGCGTATTTTCATTCTCAACAACCTCCCTGGGTCAGCGCATATTGACAAATTGCAGGTCGACGCCAAAATCAGCTTGTTTTAAAGCCTGTATGGCTGCCTGCAAGTCATCTTTTTTTGCGCCGCTCACCCGGACCTGGTCGTCCATGATTTGGGCCTGGACTTTTAATTTCAGGTTTTTTATTGCGGCCACTATGTCGCGCGCTTTATCTTTGGCGATGCCTTTTTGTATGGTTATTGTTTGCCGCACCGTACCTTTGGCGGCCGGTTCCACTTTGCCCAAGTCAAGGCAGCGCAGGGGCATTTCCCGTTTGGCCATACGTACCCGCAGCATATCAAGGATGGTTTCGAGCTTGTATTCATCTTCAGCAGCCAACTTTATTTCTTTATTTTCCACCAGCTCGATGCTGGCGCTGGAGCCCTTAAAGTCATAACGCTGCGAAATTTCCCTGGCGACCTGGTTTACCGAGTTGTCCATCTCCTGCATATCGACTTCCGATACTACGTCAAAAGAACTATCTTTAGCCATTTTATACCTCCGTATTGTTTAATCTACAAAACAATTTGTTGCCACATTGTACATGACCGTATTGGCCTGACGCGTTCCATTTGTGGTTTTGACCACGACATTGCCGGTAAACTTGGCAATTTTCGTCTGCCAGTTGTATTCACCATAACCGGCCGTTATGGTAAGGTCATCGCGGGTAAAGGACAAATTGCCGGTTACTTCGGCCGTTTTGCGGTTGGGATAAACATACAGGCTGTCGCCGCGGAAGATTATGTCGTCCTGGCGAAAGGTTATATTACCTTGGGCCCATACTTCAAAACTGGTCGGGTCCACTGTCGCCTGGTCGGCCGTCGCTACCCGGTTGCGCGCGCTGACATAAACGTTGCCGGTAAGTATATACAATCCCCGCGCAGGATCAAAATACTGTTTGTCAGATTTTATTACCGGTTTTTCGGCTGCTGCCGCAATATTTACAGTAAGAGAAAAACCGAGTACCGCAACTAAAAGCAAAGAAAAAAGTTTTTTCACGATTGATCACTCCTTTAATATTACATTATACCAAATAAAGCCGCCATATGCGAAATATTCTTTAATAAACGCTAAACTTCCCGGTCGGCGGTTAAGGAAAGCAAATAATTGCTTACAAATAAAGTGAGAAAAAAGAGGAAAACAAAAATTTTTATTGAATAGTAATCTAAGGCAAGAAATATTTAAGGAATATTTTGCGGTGCATTGTTATGGATGATTCTTACAGAGTATTTGTTGAATCTGTAAAAGCCAAATTAGATATTTTATCTTTGATTTCAGAATATGTGGACTTGAAAAAACGCGGCGGTAAATATTGGGGTTGTTGTCCCTTTCACCAGGAAAAAACTGCATCTTTTACAGTTACGCCTGACAAAGGCTTGTTCTATTGTTTTGGCTGTAATGCCGGTGGGGATGCGATACATTTTGTCCAGAAAATAGAAAACATCTCTTTTCCTGAAGCCATGGAGGTGCTCGCCGACAAACTGGGCGTTGAGCTACCCGCCAGCAAAAGGTCGGGCGAATACGCCAAAAAAGACCAGGCGGCACAGGAAATATATAAAATAAATGTTTTAGCTGTGGAATATTTTACCGCATGTCTGGAAAAAACAAAGTTTGGCAAAATGGTGTCCGACTATCTTATCGGGCGCGGTATAAACCAAGAAATCATCGCCAGGTTTTCGCTGGGGGCTGCTTTGCCCAACTGGGACGCTTTGTATAAGTCTTTTGCTAAAAGGGGCGTAAACACCGATATAATGCTCAAAGCAAGGCTTATAACCAAACGCAACGACGGCAGTCACCTGGATTTTTTTCGTTCACGCGCCATGATACCGATAAAAGACGCACGCGGCCGGGTCGTGGGCTTTGGCGGACGCATACTGGGAGACGGCCAGCCCAAATATTTGAATACCGCGGAAAGCGATTGGTTTAACAAAGGTTTTTTGCTCTACGGGCTGGATATTGCCCTGCCTGAGATAAAAAATAAAGGCCAATCTATAGTAGTCGAAGGCTATATGGACGCTATTGCGCTTCATGCAGCAGGTTTTTCCCATGCCGTGGCTTCATTGGGGACTGCCTTCACTTCCCGCCAGGCGCAACTGCTGGCCAGGACCGCCGGTGAAGTAGTTTTCTGTTATGACAGCGATATGGCAGGCAGGAAGGCGGCGGTAAAAGCTATATCCATAGCGCGCGGGGCCGGGCTGAAAGTGAAGGCGATACTCTTGCCGGACAGCAAAGACCCGGACGAATTCATCGGTAAAAATGGCGCCGGGGCTTTTGCGGCATTATTGGCGTCAGCGCCTGCAGGTTTTGATTTTCAAAGAGATTTTATTCTGTCACAGACAGATTTTTCTTCTTTAGCAGGAAAAGTTGAAGTTGTGTCGAATATTTTACCGATAATCGCAGAAATGAAAAATGATATAGAAATACGGGCGCATGTAGCCGGCCTGGCACGCCTGTTGACAATTGACGAAGCCGCTATAACCAGTGAACTGAATAAATATATGCGTGATAAAGGAGCAAGAGAAAAAGACATTACATTAGCTATTGCCCCGCTAAAAGAAAAATCCAGTCAGAAAGAGGCTGAGCTGCAATTGCTGGGGGTCGCCGCAAAAGATGAAAAAATGCTGTTTTTTATCGATGAAAAATTGGGCGAAGATGGCTTTAACGACACAGTAAACCAGGAGATATTTTCTTCGCTGCAAAAACAAGCCGAAAATAAATTTTCCCGGGAAGAGCTATTTGCCATGCTTTCTGATGCCGGTAAATCACGTCTGGCCAGTATATTGGCGGACGAAGACACAGGAGCCGATATGGAGCAGGTCGTCTCCGATTGCCTAAGGCAGGTAAAAAAAGCGGTTTTGGAAAGACAATACGAAGAGAGCTGTGTAAGAGCAGCGGAATATGGACGTTTGGGGGATAGCCGTTTTTTGCCGGAACTGGCAAAAAGCAGAGAAATTAAAAAATTATTTTCATAGTTATTACAATCAGTAATTGTACCGGAAAGGAGGGGAGAAAATGGCCCAGGCAAAAAAACTGCCGCAAGAGCAGCAGGAACATGTAGAAGAGCTGCTGAGCAAAGGTAAAAAACGCGGCGGGATATTGACTTATAAAGAGATACAGGACTCCATGCAGGAATTTGAAGATATGCCGGCGGAAGATATGGATGAAATGTATGAAATGCTGGCGCACAAAGGCATAGAAATAGTAGAAGAATTGCAATGCGTTTCTGATGAAGAGGCGACAGAGATCACGCCTATCAGTATAAATGACGAAACAGAAGCGGAAATCGCCGTACCGGAAGGCGTAGGTATAGACGATCCTGTCCGTATGTATCTCAAAGAAATAGGCCGGGTTCCCCTTTTAACTGGCGAAGACGAGATAAAGCTGGCCAAGCGTATGGACAAAGGCGACCAGGCGCAGCGCATCTTCAATAAAGAAATTGAAGACGAGATCATTTTTAACTTTGAACGCAGTAAATCAAAGACCCTTCTTGATAAGACAGATAAGATATTGGAACAGGAAATGGCTGTGATCAATCAGCGCAATGTTGAATTGATCATGGAAGCGCTGATAAAAAAATCCGGTAAAGATAAAAAGATAAATAACTCTGATATCAAAAAGGTAGCCGGGGAATTGACGAAATGCGAAGTCGGGCAGTTGCTGAGAAGCCTCCAGGCTATGCAAATAACAGTAACCGCCGATACCCCGCTTTTGTTTCAGACTCAGACCACCAGCCGGGAAAACAACAGGCTGCTGGAAGTGTATTGTATGTTGGAAATGCTGCAAAAACGCGTGCATAGCGGTGACAAAATTGTCACGAAGGCTCAACTTAAGGTGCGCAGCAAGCGCTACGAAAATGCTCTTGCCATGGTCACAGAACAGGGCGAGGCGGCAAAAAGGTGTTTGTCCGAGGCAAATCTGCGCCTGGTTGTAAGCATAGCCAAACGCTATGTAGGGCGCGGCATGCTTTTTCTTGATCTTATCCAGGAAGGCAATCTTGGCCTTATCAAGGCCGTAGAAAAGTTCGACTACAATAAAGGCTACAAATTCAGCACCTATGCCACATGGTGGATAAGGCAGGCCATTACGCGCGCTATAGCCGACCAGGCCCGCACTATCCGCATACCTGTGCATATGGTGGAAACCATCAATAAACTTATCCGCGTTTCCCGCCAGCTTTTACAAGAAATGGGCCGAGAGCCCCTGCCGGAAGAAGTGGCCAAAGAAATGGACACTTCTGTAGAACGGGTAAGGGAAATCATGAAAATAGCCCAAGAACCTGTGTCTTTGGAGACGCCTATCGGCGAAGAAGAAGACTCCCATCTGGGCGACTTTATAGAAGACCAGGATGCTCCCGCTCCGGCGGATGCGGCGTCTTTCATCCTCTTGCGTGAACAGTTGGAAGAGGTTCTCGAAACTTTGACTTCGCGCGAGAAAAAGGTGCTGGAGCTCAGATTTGGCCTCGAAGACGGCCGTTCACGCACTCTTGAAGAAGTAGGGCAGTACTTTGGCGTGACGCGCGAACGTATCAGGCAGATAGAGGCAAAGGCTCTGCGCAAACTCAGGCATCCTTCGCGCAGTAAAAAACTTCGCGACTTTTTAGAATAATACCTTGACACCGAGCTAAATATAATACTATAATATATTCGTTGACTGCTTAGCGAGACTTATCGCAAGTCTGACAAGGGCCTATAGCTCAGCGGTAGAGCCACCGGCTCATAACCGGTCGGTCCCTGGTTCAATCCCAGGTGGGCCCACCAATTTGTTTTGGAAGCGAAACCTCTCTAGGTTTCGCTTTTTTACTTTCTATCAAACTATACTGTGGAGAAGATAATATGCGACTGGGGTTGCGGTTAAAGTGCGTAGCGTCTATGGTACCGGCCGGGTCAAAGATAGCCGATATAGGTACGGACCACGCCTATCTTCCGGTTTGGCTTTTGCAGCAAGGCGTAGCAAAAGCCGCCATAGCCTCCGATGTGGCCGCCGGGCCGTGTGAAGCGGCGCGCGCTACGATAAATAGCCATGGTTTAGCCGGGACGATTGACGTGCGCCAGGGCGACGGACTTCTCGCTATCGGCGAAGGTGAAGCCGATACGGTAATTATTGCCGGTATGGGCGGGGCTTTGATGATAGACATATTAAGAAACGGGCAGAAAGCCCTTCTGTCCGTTTGCAACCTTATCCTGCAGCCGATGGCGGAAAGCGCCCGTTTGCGGCGCTGGCTGTGTGAAAACGGCTGGCGGATAGACCGGGAAGAACTGGTGCTGGAAGCAGGCCGCCTTTATGAAGTAATTTTATTTAAAAAAGGTATAAGCGCCGCCCACAGCGAAATAGAATATGAGATAGGCCCCTGTCTTTTACAGGGTAGCCATCCGTTGTTGCCGCTACATATAAAAAATCTTATCGATAGATACCGTTTTGTATCTTTATCTATGGAAAAAAGCGCTAAAGCGGCGCAAAGCGAAAAGTATCAAAAAAATCAGATGATGCTTGTCGAACTGGAGGGAGTTCTACAGTGCCTGTAAAAGTCAGAGATTTGATATGCTTGCTGGAAAGCTATGCGCCGCCACGTCTGGCGGAAAGCTGGGACAATGTGGGCCTTCTGGCAGGCAGTCCAGAAAGCATTGTTGATAAAGTTTTGCTGACGCTTGATGTTACGCCGGATGTCGTGAAAAAAGCGGTCGGCGAAAAAGCGCAGCTTATTATTTCCCACCATCCGTTGCTGTTTTCGCCTGTCAAAAGCCTGGCGCAAACCGGTTGGCAAAACAAAATGCTGGCTGAACTGATAAAAAATGATATAGCCGTCTATTCGGCGCACACTAATCTCGATATAGCCGAGGGCGGCGTAAATGATGTCTTGGCGGCGAAGCTTTCCTTAAATAATGTAGGGAACCTTTACCTGACTCAAAAAGAACAATTGCGTAAAATAGCGGTATTCGTACCGGTAAGCCACGCCGAGCAAGTCGCCTGCGCCATGACGGAGGCTGGCGCCGGCCATATTGGCAAATACAGCGGTTGTACATTCCAAGCCAAAGGGACAGGGACTTTTCGCCCTTTGGCAGGCGCTTCGCCGTTTATTGGCGAAGCGGGTCGACTGGAGCGGGTTGAAGAGGTAAAAATAGAGACAGTAGTAACCCAAGAATGCCAGCAAAGCGTGCTTGCGGCGATGCTGGCGACCCACCCTTACGAAGAAGTAGCCTATGATATGTACAGCCTCTTAAACTCCGTTGGAGAAACTTCCCTCGGCCGTATCGGCGAACTGGCGGAAGAAATGACGGTAAGGGAATTTGCCGCTTTTGCCAGGAACGCCTTGTATCTGCCGGGCATACGCTACGCCGACGCCGGCAAACCGGTGAAAAAAGTGGCGGTATGCGGCGGAGCGGGCGGTGACCTGGTCAAAGAAGCTTTAGTTGCGGGCGCGGATGTGCTGCTGACCGGCGATGTAAAATACCACGCGGCGCAGGAAGCTACATTTGCCGGCCTGAGTATAGTGGATGCCGGGCACCAGGGAACGGAGCGCCATATCATGCCGGTATTGGCGGCAAAGATAGAAGACTGGGCCACTGCCTGCAAACAGGAGCTAAAGGTTCTGCTGGCTGACGAAGAGGAAATTTTCAAGTTTTTATAATATAGCGGAGGATTTTTTATGCTTGATGAATTTAAAGCGGGAGATAAGATACGCCATATAGTCGTCTGCCGCGTGCAGAAAATAGGAACTTCATCCAACGGTGGCGTGTTTGCCCGCGGCACGGTGCAGGATAACAGCGTCACCATACCGTTTGTCTGTTTTGACAGTTATACGGTGGAACTGCTGCGCAACAACCTTGCCGGTCCTAAAGTTTTTACCGTATATGGCACTATCGACGTAAACAGGTATGCTAACGACGGCTCTTTACAGCTCATGCTGCAAAAAGTGGAAGAACCTCTCTTGGAAGATAATCTAGAGCATTTATTGCCACAGGGCGGCATCGATACCCAAAAATATGAGGCGCGCTTTAAAGCGCTTTTGGAGAAGATAATCGACCCTGAGATCAGAAGGCTGCTTGATGAAATATTTGCGGGCAATCTTTACCAGTCTTACAAAACCAACCCTGCCGGCATGCGTCTGCATCATGCTTATATAGGCGGCCTTTTGGAACACTCTGTGGATGTGGCCGAACTGGCGCTTGCTATGGCGGAAAAGATTGGTGATACCGACAAAGATCTGGTCATTGCAGCTTCACTTTTGCACGATTTAGGTAAACTTAAAGAAATTTCCCAGGATATCGGTTTTCCTTATACAGACGAAGGTAAGCTCAACGGTCATATCACGCTGGGCGCCATCATGGTGAGCGAAGCAGCCGCCCGCCTGTCTCCGCCGCTTGCGCCGGGGCGGCTGAACGCTGTCTTGCACATCATAATATCCCACCACGGCATGCAGGAAAAAGGCTCTCCCATAGTCTGCAAGACCAAAGAAGCCTTTATTGTCAACCACGCCGATGAGCTCGATTCCATAATGAACCAGTTCCGCCGCCCGGATAGCGCCGGCGAGTGGCAGTATAGCAAGATGCTGGGGCG
This sequence comes from Acidaminococcales bacterium, assembly GCA_031552765.1. GTDB lineage: Bacteria > Bacillota > Negativicutes > Acidaminococcales > JAISLQ01 > JAVBME01. The sequence continues at coordinate 28,484 of JAVBME010000017.1, forward strand.
AGAGATAATGCTGCCTAGTGTTGACTAGCTTTTTACTATGTGATATTCTCAAAGGTGAATAGAGCGATCTATTTTTATAGGGTGAGTAAGAAAGACAATCGCGGCCGCGCCAGACGCGGACGAGGAAAGTCCGAGCTCCACAGGGCAGGATGCTGGGTAACGCCCAGCGAGGGCGACCTCAGGGAAAGTGCCACAGAAATGTGTACCGCCAGCTATGCTGGTAAGGGTGGAACGGTGCGGTAAGAGCGCACCAGCGGGCAGGTGACTGTCCGGCTAGGTAAACCCCATCCGGAGCAAGACCAAATAGGGAAGGGATGAAGCTGCCCGCTGAGCCTTCCGGGTTGCGTCGCTAGAGCCGAAAGGCAACTTTCGGCCGAGATAAATGATTGTCGCCGCATTTTGCGGAACAGAACTCGGCTTATTGACTGCTCACCCTATGACGAAATTTTGCCCGCAGAAATTACTGCGGGTTTAAATATAGCTTTACATATAAAGGAGGGATCTTTGTGAATATAGTACATATGGGCGCAGAAGATAATTTTGAAGATTTGGTATTGAAGTCCCCTACTCCTGTATTGGTGGATTTTTGGGCTCCCTGGTGCGGCCCCTGCCGCATGGTTTCACCGGAACTCGACACCCTTTCCGGCATCCTGGGCGACAAAATAAAGATAGTAAAAGTCAATATCGACGATTTTGGCGATTTTGCCAAGCAGAATAAAGTTTTGGGCGTGCCGACCTTGGTAATTTATAAAGATGGAAAAGAGCAGGACCGTCTGGTAGGTTTCCGGCCGCATAAAGACATTCAAAAAGCAGTGGAAAAATTTCTCTAAGGAATATTTTTATGAAACTTCGAGGCGTCCGTGGCGCAACTACCTGCGACAGCGACAGCAAGGAAGATATTTTTTCCGCTGTGCAGGAGTTGTGGCGAGAATTGCAAACAAATAACTTATTTGAAGAAGAGGATATTGGCGCGGTGATTTTTAGTTCTACACCGGACCTTTCTTCGGCTTTCCCGGCGGCGGCAGTGCGTGCTCTAGGCTGGGAGTCGGCGCCATTATTTGGTACAGTGGAAATAGATAACCCTGATGCCGTAAAAAAATGCATACGAGTTTTAGTTCTTTGGAATACGGAAAAAATGCAAAAAGAAATAAAGCACGTTTATTTGCGGGGGGCGGCGCTACTGCGGCCCGATATGGCAAAACAAGATTGAAAAGAGCCGTCCGGCAAGGACGGCTCTTTAATCTTTCCAGTTCCACCATTTCAATTTTTCCGGTTCGTGCCGCTCGTTTTCCGCAAAATAAACGGCCAGTCGGTAAACATATAGCAGACACCTGTCTAAATTGACATTGCGCAAAGCGCATTCTCTGGCAAACATTTCTTCGGGATCCTGGTTTTTAAGCGACTGGATGGAGTCGTAGCCAAGATAGAGTAGGTGTTGTTCAATATTGGGCCCTACGCCTGGTATTTTCCTCAGCTCGGTTTTCATAAAAAACCTCCGCCTCTCACAGGAAGGTTTGCAGGAAAGCCCGGGTACGTTCCTGGCGCGGCCGGGTGAATATCTCTTCTGGCGGCCCTTCTTCTACGATAAGCCCTTTATCCATAAAAATGACGCGGTCAGCCACATCGCGGGCAAAAGACATTTCGTGAGTGACGATGATCATGGTCATATGTTCTTCCGCCAACTGGCGCATGGTTTTTAATACTTCGCCGGTAAGTTCCGGGTCAAGCGCCGATGTCGGCTCGTCAAACAGCATTATATCAGGCTGCATCGCTAAAGCTCGGGCTATAGCCACCCGTTGTTTCTGCCCGCCGGAAATACGGCTGGGATAGCTGTTCTTTTTTTCTAAAAGTCCTACCTTATCCAGGAGTTTTTCCGCTGCCGGCAATATTTCTTCATATTTCAGACCTTTTACCAGTATGGGCGGCTGGGTAATGTTTTCCAAAACTGTAAAATGTGGGAACAAGTTAAAATGCTGGAAAACCATGCCCATTTTCCCGCAGATACGCCGGGCGTCTTTTTCCGGCGCATATTTTATTTTGCCATCGGGACCGGGAGCGGCTAGGATTTCTCCCTCGACCATAATACTGCCGCTGTCTATAGTCTCAAGCCTGTTGAGGCAGCGCAAAAAGGTGCTTTTGCCCGAACCGCTGGGGCCGATTATAGCGATAACTTCGCCTTGGCTTACCCGGAGAGAGACGCCTCTTAAAGCGTCGGTATCCTGGAAACTTTTGCATATATCGGTCGCCTTTATCATATCCATGGCCATCACCTCGCAATCATTCGCCGTAAGCGGAATGCCTCTCCTCAAGTTTTTTGAATATCCAGGTAAGGATGAGCGTCATACCAAGGTAAAAGCAAGCGGCGACTACAAAAGGAGTGGTGTTGAAGTCGCGCTGTACGATACTGCGCGCCATGCGCATCAGGTCGTTCATCGCCAGCACATAAATAAGCGAAGTATCTTTGACCAGGGTGATTATTTCATTGCTTACAGGCGGCAGGATATGCCTGATTACCTGCGGCAGGATGATGCGCCGCATGGTTTGTGTATAAGTCATGCCAAGGGTTTTGGCCGCTTCATACTGGCCACGGTCGATGGCCTGGATGCCGGCGCGGAATATTTCGGCGAAATAAGCGGCGTAATTAAGGGCAAACGCTATAAGAGCAGCGGAAAAATCTGATAAAAGTATGCCGACGCCCGGCAGAGCGAAATAAAAAAACAGCAGCTGCAACATGAGCGGTGTACCGCGCAGCAGCCAAATATAAAAGCCGACAGCCCCGCTCAACAGCTTTAGCGAAGAAATTCTGGCCAGTGCCAGTAATAAGCCTAGCGGCAAAGAAAGAACAATTGTAGAGAAAAACACCTGCAATGTTAAAGAAAAACCTTCCAGCAACGGCGGAATGATATTGAAGATATAATCCATCCATTTTCTCCTAATAAAAATACCTTAGAGGCGACAGCTTAGCGCTGTCGCCTCTATTATGGCATATAGCTTTTTATTTAACAATATCCGAGCCAAACCATTTGGTGGAGATTTTAGCGGAAGTGCCGTCTTTTTTCATATCGTCGAGGGCTTTTTGCAGTTTAGCCATCAGGTCTTTGTCATCTTTACGCAAGCCGACGCCATATTCTTCCGTACCGAAATTTTCGACCAATACCACATATTGTCCAGGTTTTTTCGCGGTATAGTAGCGGCCTACTATCTCGTCTATGACCACCGCGTCAAGGCGGCCGGCATCGAGATCCATCAGGGTGGCGATAAAGTCGCCGTATTTTTTGAATTCTTTAAAGGATTTCAAGACATTAGGCTCTTTTTCCACCGCATCAACACTGGTGCTGCCTTCTTGGGTACCTACGACCTTGCCTTTAAGGTCGGCTTTAATTTTAATGGGTGACCCGGTCTTTACTATGACTATCTGCCTGTTTTCCATATATGGCTTGGTAAAGGCGATGGTTTCTTTGCGTTTTTCCGTTATGGTGAGGCCGTTCCACAGCATGTCTACGCGTTTGCTTGTTATCTCGGCTTCTTTGCTGTTCCAGTCTATGGGTTTGAACTCTACTGCGCTGCCTATACGTTTGGCGGCTTCTGTCGCCATTTCGATGTCAAAACCGGTAAGTTTGCCGTCTTTGTCACGAAAGCCCATAGGCGGGAAATTGTCATCAAGGCCAATGACGATCTTGGCCGGTGGCGGAGTAGTTTTTTCTGCCTGCTTTTCCGCCGGTTTACTGCCGCAGCCTGCTACAAGGCCTATAGATACTACCAACACAGCTATTGCCATAAGGATTTTTTTCAACAATAACGCCCCCTATATATTCTTACTATCTAAATATATTACTTCATTATGCTAAAATGATAAAGTATTATAATCAAAGATATTTTGCGTAATTTAAAAGATTTCCTGCCGAATGCTTTATTTTACAAAGAAATGCACAGCATTTTAGTTATCTTAAATAAAATGCGAACGCCAGTGTGGTTGAAAAAAACTTTGTAATAGTGTATATTTTAAAGGTAGAATTTCATAATTTTTATCCGAATCCATAATATATGGTACGGGGGAACCGATATAGTCAGCGAAAATGACTATAATGGGGTGAATTTTCATTTTTGAAATAGGGCGGCTCCTGCCCGAACCCGTCAGCTAACCCCGGAGGAGAAGGGAGTAGTTGTCTTGCGTGCATTTCGTTCTCTTTGTTTTACAGTTTTCTTTCTAGGGTGTTTTTGTTTGTTTTCGGCCAGCGTGAGTGAAGCATTCTACCGCTCGGGCGACCGCGGCACAGAGGTGCAGGAAATACAGGTGCGGCTGAAAAAACTGGGCTATGAACCAGGGAGTGTTGATGGAGTTTTTGGCCCGGCAACTACCCAGGCGGTAAAAACCTTTCAAAAAGTCGCGGGACTCGACGTTGATGGCGTCGTTGGCGCGGAAACTTTTCGTAAGCTTATGGAACGCGATATGCCGCCGAGCAGGGCGGGCATCGTTTCCGTTTTGAGAAGGGTGGTTTCTTCCGCTCTCAGCTACCAGGGCGTGCCGTATGTATTTGGCGGGACTTCCCCCGGCGGTTTTGATTGCTCGGGTTATACCCGTTATGTTTTCGCCCAGGCCGGTATAAACCTGCCGCGTATGGCGGATGAGCAATATTATCAGAGCCAGAGGATAAACAGAAGCGACTTATCGCGCGGTGACCTGGTGTATTTTACCACTTATACCGCCGGTATCTCCCATGTAGGAATATACCTTGGCGACGGGCAATTTATCAGCGCAACATCGAGCGCCGGCGTAGCTATCCGTTCTCTCGGCGACAGTTACTGGGGGCCTCGCTATGTTGGCGCCAGCAGAGTAATATTATAATTAAAAAGAGCAGGCGATAAAGCGTCATCTGACACTTTCTTGCCTGCTTGGCATTTACGGAGGGGCACTATCTTGCAGCAGGAACAGGCTTATATAATACTAAGAAAACATATACAGGCGGAGCATTTACTAAAACATTGCGCGGCGGTAGAGATCGCCCTCAGGGCATACGCGGAAAAATTTGGCGAAGATGTTGACTATTGGGGCGCGGTAGGACTTTTGCACGATATTGATTTTGAAAAATACCCGGAGGAGCATTTGCGGCACTCGCGCAAGATACTCAGCGCGGAAGGTTTTGACGAGCAGTTTGTCACAGATGTCCTCTCCCACGACCGGGCTTGGCAGCAGGAGCGGACACTGCTGCAAAAAGTCCTTCTGGCCTGTGATGAGATGACCGGTTTTGTCCTGGCTTGCGCTTTAGTGAGACCGGACAAAAGCCTCGACAACCTTGAGGTAAAATCAGTCGTCAAAAAGATGAAAGACAAAGCGTTTGCCAAGGCGGTAAACCGCGAGATGCTGGCAGAGAGCGCCGCAGCTTTAGGCATAGACATAAAAGAACATATCGAGTTTGTCACTAAGGCGCTGGCGGCAAAGGTAAACCAGCACCCGTACGCCGAATTGAAGTTCCTTGGTTAAAACCGATGGAAAAACAGGCTTTAACAGCCTGTTTTTTATTTTGCCTTCTTCATGTATAATAATTGTGTTAAGGGGGTAGTAACTTGTTGCTGGAAGAGAAAAATAAACATTACCATATAATCAATTACGGCTGCCAGATGAATCAGAGCGATTCTGAGCACTACGCCGGTCAACTGGAAAGCTTTGATTACCAGTTGGCCGGGCATTATAGCGGAGCCGACCTTGTACTGATAAATACTTGTTGTATTAGAGAAAGCGCGGAAAAAAAGATACACGGCAAAATAGGTGAACTCAAGCATTGGAAAGAGGCGCGCCCGGGCTCCGTCATGGTACTGGCCGGCTGCATGGCGCAAAAAGATGGTGAAAAGCTGCTGGCAAAATACCGCCAGCTTGATTTGGTGCTGGGAACTTTCCACATCAGCCGCTTTGCGCAGATATTGGCAGAGTTTTCTGAGAGCCGGCAGCGCCGGGTAGTAGTTGACGAAGAGCTGTCCGACGACGAATTTGCCGGCAGTGTGAGCCGCCGCAGCGGTTTTTCCGCCTGGACGCCGATAATGTACGGCTGTAATAATTTTTGCACTTACTGTATAGTGCCTTATGTCAGGGGGCGCGAGCGCAGTCGCTCTGAGGAAGAAATTGTGGCGGAAGTGCGCCGCGCCGTGGCCGCAGGGTATAAAGAATTCACCCTTTTAGGGCAAAACGTAAATTCCTACGGTCTGGATTGGGGAAAAAAAGGCAGTTTTGCCAAACTTCTGCAAAGTGTAGACGAAATAAAAGGCGTAGAACGCGTGCGGTTTATGACCAGCCATCCGCGCGATATGGGGGAAGATGTGGTTGCCGCCGTGGCGGAAGGAAAACACTTGTGCGAGCATTTCCATCTGCCGGTCCAGGCCGGGAGCGACCGGATAATCGCCGCCATGAACCGCGGCTACAGCCGTGAGGAATATTTAAAGCTGGTCGCGCTGGTGCGCAGTTATTTACCTGCCGCCAGCATTACTACAGATATCATAGTAGGCTTTCCTGGCGAAACCGACGAAGATTTTGCCGCTACTTGCAGCCTGGTGGAAGAAGTCGGCTATGACGCCGCCTATACATTTTTATATTCAGCCCGTTCGGGCACGCCGGCGGCGAAAATGCCGGATCAGGTAGCGCTGGCTGTAAAAAAAGAACGCTTAAAAAAACTCATGGAAATACAAAATGCCTCCGGGCTAAAACGCAACCAGGCGCTTCTTGGCTCCGTAGAAGAAGTGATGCTGGAAGGGGCCAGTCAAACGGATGTCAATATGCTGACCGGACGCACACGGACGAACAAAATAGTCGTCTGGCCGCGCAGCGGCGGTGATATGCCGCCTGGTGCGCTGGTACCGGTGCTCATCACGGCGGCCCAGACCTGGATACTGAAAGGACAGAAGGAAAATGACAGTTAGCTACACGCCTATGATGCAGCAATACCGGGAGATAAAAGGTAAACACCCGGACGAGATACTCTTTTTCCGCCTGGGCGACTTTTACGAGATGTTTTTCTCCGACGCCGAGCTGGCTTCGCGTGAGCTGGAAATAACCCTGACCGGGCGCGAAGGCGGGGCGGATGAGAAGATACCGATGTGCGGCGTGCCTTACCATGCGGCGGAAGGCTATATCGCCAGACTGCTGAAAAAAGGCTACCGCATCGCCATCTGCGAACAGACGGAAGACCCTAGGCAGGCTACAGGCCTTGTTAAACGCGAAGTGGTAAAAATAATAACCCCTGGTACAACCATGAATGAACAAATACTGGAGGACAAGGCCAACCAATACCTTGTGCTGGTATATGAAGAAAAAGATGTGCTGTGCCTGGCTGCGGCCGATATAACTACCGGGGATTGCTTGTGGGCGTCCTGCCGCGGCGCGGCGCGCTATGAACAGGCGGCAGGTTTTATCTTCCAACTGGCGCCGGCCGAGATAGTACAGGCCGGCGGCGTTCAAGGCTGGGACAGGCTGGAGGCTTTTTGCCGCCAGAAATTATCCGGTCCGGTCTTCACCAGTTTTTTGCCGCCTGATATTGCGGCGGCCGAGCAGCTTGCCGCCAAACATTTTGCCAATAGCGGGAACTTAGGCCAGGAGAGCAAAACCGCTATAGGCTTTTTATTGTCCTATCTTTACCAAACGGTAAAATCTGACCTGGCCCATCTTAACAGGCTGAATGAACTGACCTACGACAATATCATGGTTCTCGACGCTACTGCCGTGCGCAACCTTGAGGTATTGAAGAATATGCGCGACGGCTCTAAAAAAGATACCCTTTTGTCTGTCCTCGACTGCACCAGGACGGCGATGGGCGGACGCCAGCTCAAACGCTGGCTGGAGATGCCGCTTTTGAATGCTTTTGATATCAGAAAACGCCAGCAGGTAGTAGCAGACCTCCTGGGAAGCGTTGCCTTACGCGATGCTCTAGGTACGGCTTTAAACAAAGTACATGATGTGGAACGCATACTTTCCCGGGTGGAAGTCGGCACAGCCAATGCCCGTGACCTAGCTGCGCTTTCTTCTTCGCTGGGCAGCCTGCCCGCAATAAAGAACATGCTGTCGGCCTCTGCGGCCAATGGATTGCAAAATCTTGGCAACAGGCTGGAACTGCATACTGCGCTGTACAACCTTCTCTTTAGCGCGCTGGCGGAAGAGCCGCCGTTTTCCGTGCGCGAAGGCGGAATGATAAAAGAAGGCTATGATTTTGAACTTGATGAACTGCGGAGCATTTCACGGGAAAGCCGGGCCTGGATGGCTGACTTTGAAACAAAACAGCGCGGCGAGACCGGGATAAAAAATCTTAAAGTTGGCTATAACAAAGTTTTTGGCTACTATATAGAAGTTACCAAATCCAACCTTGAGGCGGTGCCGGCCAATTTTGTCAGAAAACAGACCCTGGCCAATGCCGAGCGCTATATAGTACCGGAACTTAAAGAATTTGAAAATAAGATACTGGGCGCGCAAGAACGTATTGAGCAGCTCGAGTACCACCTGTTCGGTATATTGCGGGAAAAAGTACGCGCGGAAATGGTGTTTTTGCAGGATACCGCTCGCGCTTTAGCTGATATAGATGTTTTTTTATCATTGGCGGCGGCGGCGGACAGGTACAATTTCATCCGGCCCGAACTTAACGACCGACAGGAAATAATCATCAAAGACGGTCGCCATCCGGTGGTGGAGCGCCTACTAGTGCGGGAACTGTTCGTTCCTAATGATACCGCCCTCAATATGAAAGAACAGCGCACTATAGTGATAACCGGGCCGAATATGGCCGGAAAATCTACCTATATGCGCCAGGTGGCCCTCATTGTGCTGATGGCTCAGGTGGGGAGCTTTATCCCGGCCAGGGAAGCAAGCATTTGCCCAGTGGACAGGATATTTACCAGAGTAGGGGCAAGCGACGACCTGGCCAGCGGCCAAAGCACCTTTATGGTGGAGATGACGGAAGTCGCCCAGATAGTTAAATACGCTACCGCTAACAGCCTCATCATCCTTGACGAAGTGGGGCGCGGCACAAGTACGTATGACGGCATGAGCATAGCGCGCGCGGTCATAGAAGATATAAGCGGCAAAATAAAGGCTAAGACCCTGTTTGCCACGCATTATCATGAATTGATCGAGTTGGAAAACAGCATACCCTGTCTGAAAAACTACTCGGTAGCAGTCAAAGAGCGCGGCAACGAAGTGGTGTTTTTACGCCGCATAATCCCCGGCGGCGCGGACAAAAGCTATGGCATACATGTGGCCCAACTGGCCGGCCTGCCGAAAAATATCCTGTCGAGAGCGCAAGACCTACTGGCCGAATACTCGGAAGATATATGCGCACCGTTGCCTAAAAGCGGCAATATAGACGCCCAGCCTACTCTTTTCAGCAGTTCTTTAGGCAGTGAACTGCTAAAAGTGGATGTGGCCACACTGACTCCGCTCGAAGCTATTAATAAGCTGTTTGAATTGCAGCAGCAAGCCAAAGAGGAGGCCGGTCTGCCATGAGTGAAGAAAAAATCATCCTGCTTGACCAAAACACCGCCAACCAGATAGCCGCCGGCGAAGTGGTGGAGCGGCCGGCTTCGGTAGCCAAGGAACTCATGGAAAATTCCCTGGACGCCGGGGCGCAGTCCATAGAGATTGAAATCGCCGAAGGCGGTATAAAATATCTGCGCGTTACCGATGACGGCGGCGGTATGCCGCCTGCCGACGCCAGGCTGTGCGTCGCGCGCCACGCCACCAGCAAAATAAAAAACAGCGACGACCTTTTAGCAGTGACCACCCTTGGTTTTCGCGGCGAAGCTTTGCCCAGTATTGCTTCGGTTTCGCGCTTTACCCTGCTCACGCGGACGCCGGGCAGTGATATGGCGACCAAAGTAACGCTGGTAGGCGGAGAAAATGAAGAAGTGCTGGAAATAGGCGGCCGCGTCGGCACCAGCGTCATCGTAGAAGAACTATTTTTCAATGTGCCGGCCCGGCGCAAGTTTTTGCGCACGGATAATACCGAAGGGCGCTATATCAACGAAGTGGTGGGCAAGCTGGCGCTCACCCGCCCGGATGTGAAATTCGTACTGACAAACAACGGCCGCCAGGTGGTAAATACTCCGGGCAGCGGCGACCTGGCCGATACGGTGGCCGAGCTTTACGGCTTTAAAAACCGCGAAGACCTCCTGCCGGTGGAACACCAGGCGGATAATATCAAGGTGAGCGGCTATATAGGAAAGCCGTCGCTGTTGAAAAGTTCCCGCCAATGGCAAACTATTATCGTAAACGGCCGCGTGATACAGAGCCGCTTTATTGCCCGCGCCCTCGATCACGCTTACCAGTCGCAACTGCCGAAAAGCGGCTATCCCTTTGCCGTGCTGGTTATAGAATTGTCGGGTTCAGCAATAGACGTAAACGTACACCCGCAGAAAAGCGAAGTGCGTTTCAGCGATGAACAAAGCGTTTACCGGGTGGTATACCGCGCGGTTTCTTCCGCGCTGGAAAAACCTCTACAAACGCCAAAAATGGAAGCTGCGCCTGTCTTGCCGCCTCCTGCGGCTTATACATTTGATTTTGCCGAAGAAAAGAAACCGTCGGCAGATAGTAGTTATACGTATAAAATACCACAGCGGCCATTTGCCGTGCGAGAGGAAAGCGCCGTATACAATGGGCGCAAAATAGACATAGAACCTTTTGCCGCCGCCCGGGAAAGCATCGCGGCGGAAAAAAACGCGGTAAATACGGCAGGTGATATTGAAAAGGCTGCGCAAGCTTTGCCACAGCAAGGCGTCGTCGATGCTATATGGCCGCTGGGACAGATAGACCGTACCTATATCGTCGCCCAGTCGGACGATTGTTTGTATGTGCTAGACCAGCATGCCGCGCATGAACGCATCATGTACGACCGTTTAGCGGCAGGTAAGGAATGCGTGCCGGCCCAGCAGCTTTTAGTGGCGCTCTTTGTAGAAATGACGCCTGGCGACGTCGACCTGGCCGTTCAGTATAAAGAAGCTTTTGCCGATCTGTGTTTTGAGTTTGAAGAGGCCGGGCCGGATGTTTTGCGCCTTACCTCTATCCCGGCCGATATTGACAGTAAAGAAGTGGAGAGTTTTATCCGAGAAGCGCTGCGCCTCATTGTCGAAATGAAAAAACCAAGCGCGGCGGAACTGCGCCATGACCTTATCGCCATGGCTTCCTGCAAAGCCGCCATAAAAGCCGGACAAACCCTCAATATGCGCGAAATGAAGCAGCTGATAGCAGACCTTTTCAAGACCAGCCATCCCTTTACCTGTCCGCACGGCCGGCCGGTAATCATTGATTTTCCCAGCGGCGAGCTCTTTCGTTTGTTCAAGAGGACTTGATTATGCGTCTGGCTGTGACTGTAGGTAAAAACGGCCATCCCGGCCTTTTATCGCTGGCCGGGGAATGGGCGGAACAACTGGGTCTGCCCTTGATCGAGCGGGAGCGCGGTACGCTGGAAGAACTGCTCAAAGAAGAAAATCTGTGCGGACTGATCATAGCTACCGCACATGGCCCACGCGCTTATTCGGCAGGAGGTAGTTTGTTTTTCCACCCCGGCATGAGCGCGCTCAGGATACGCAATATACGGGAAGGCAAGGGCGACCGCATGGTAGAAGCTATGCAACTACAAGAAGGGATGAGTGTGCTCGACTGTACTCTGGGGCTGGCCGCGGACGCTTGTACCGCTGCTTTTGCCGTTGGCGCAGGAGGACGGGTAGTGGGACTTGAAGCCTCTATGCCGGTGGCGTTTGTCATCAAGCATGGTTTGGAGCGCTACCGGTCGGAAGACGTGGATGCCGCCGCAGCAGCTCAGCGTATAGAGGTGATCAGCTCCAGGGCGGAGGATTATTTCGCCGCACTGCCGGACGATTGTTTTGACATAGTATATTTCGACCCGATGTTTTCTAATGCCATAAAAGGATCCTCGGCCATGAATCCTTTGCGCCCGCTCGCTTTTGCCGGTGAGCTGTCTGAAAGCGCCTTGCTACAGGCAAAGAGGGTAGCTAGGCAACGGGTAGTGCTAAAAAGCGGAAAGTATGACCGCCTGCCGTTGGAAAATGAGTGGCAGACAGCGCCGGGCGGTAAATACAGTAGCATAAAATACTCGGTTATTGAGGTCGGGACATGAAAGAGAAGCTTGTTGTCATACTAGGGCCGACTGCTACGGGCAAAAGCAGAGCTGGCGTCATGCTGGCGGAAAAAATCGGCTCGGAAGTGGTATCCGGCGATTCTATGCTGATTTATAAAGGACTGGATATAGGTACAGCGAAACCGGATAAAGCGCAGCAAAAAAACATTTTGCACCATTTGATAGACATCGTGGAGCCCTGGGAGAATTTCAGCGCCGCCGCTTTTCAGCAGCGGGCGGCTAGAGCGATAAGCGAAGTGAACAGCAAAGGGAAAGTACCTATTCTGGTAGGCGGTACCGGTTTGTATATAAAATCCCTGCTGGAAGGGTACGAATTTTCGTCTGCCGGTGAAAGCGGCTTGCGCAGGGGGTTATGTGCGTTCGCCGAAAAAAACGGCAACTATGCGTTATGGGAAAAGCTGCAAGCGCTGGATGCCGCTTTAGCGGCGCAAATACACCCTAACAATAGGCAGAGAGTAGCGCGGGCGCTGGAAGTGGCTATGTCGGGCAATAAACTGTCACGGGGAAAACAAGACGGCTTAGTCTACGATGCTATGGTATTTGGCCTCGATATGCAAAGAACGGCCCTATATGCCAGGATAAATCAGCGTGTGGAAGAAATGTTCCGTCAAGGGCTGGTAAAAGAAGTCGAAGGGCTTGTCGCGGACGGTTTACCGGTAAACGTGCAAAGCCTTAGAGGTATCGGCTATAAAGAAGTTATCGACTATTTGGCGGGAAATATCGGACTCGATGCCTGCCGGGAACTGGTGGCGCGCAATACGCGCCGGTTTGCCAAGCGGCAGGGCACCTGGTATAAAAGCATGCCGTATATTGACTGGCACGAAGTGACAGATAGTACTGACTGGGATTTTCTTGTAAATATTATGCAGGCAAAACTTGTAGAAAGATTTAAACTGCGGTAAAATAAAATAAGTAATCAATTATGGGTTTGGGGGCTAAATAATGGCGACTACTAACAAAAGCATCAACCTGCAAGATAGCTTTTTGAATCAAGTACGCAAAGAAAATGTTGCGGTAACGATTTATCTTGTGAACGGATTCCAGCTAAAAGGCATGGTGCGCGGTTTTGACAACTTTACTGTTATTTTAGAGCATGACAGCAAGCAGCAACTGGTTTACAAACATGCCATATCTACTATAACTCCGATGCAAAATATGCAGATAATGGCTCCCGAACGGCCAAGAGTGTAAAAGGGTAATTGATGTTTGCACCATTAAATAACGCGCGTCAGCGCGTTTTTTCTTAAACGAGGTGTGGCGTTTGGACAAGCAACTTGCGGCGTTTGTGCAGTACATGAAGGTAGAGGAAGGTTTTTCTGCCAATACTGTTGCCGCTTATCAATCTGATATCCAAAAATTTATCGTGTTTGCCGGAGAACACGGCGTTACAAGAGCAGAAGACGTTATACGGGAACTGCTCGGCGCTTTTATGCAGGACGACCGCAAAAACGGCGCGGTGGCAGCTACTGCGGCGAGAAGGCTGGCCGCCATAAAAGCTTTTTTCCGGTTTTTGACTGCGGAGGGAATGATAGAAAAAAATCCGGCGGATCTATTGCTGGCAGCTAAACGCGCTCAGCACTTGCCTAAAATCCTCTCGCTGGACGAAGTGCTGCTTCTCTTAGAACAGCCGGACCGGAGCGCCGAAGGTATCCGCGACCGGGCGATGCTGGAGCTTTTGTATGCCACCGGCATGAGGGTGTCGGAACTGGTAGGGCTTGATGTAAAAGATGTCAACACAGGCATGCATTATATCATCTGTTACGGCAAAGGCGCAAAAGAACGCCTTATCCCGGTGGGTGGGCCGGCTTTAGAGTGGCTGGGTCGCTATACCGGCGAGTACCGGCCAAAGTTGCTGCACGGGGAAAAACAAGAGGCTCTTTTTTTGAATAACCGGGGCGGGCGTCTGACCAGGCAAGGCTTTTGGTATAATTTAAAACAATATGCTAAAAAAGCCGGCATAACCAAAGAGCTAACCCCGCATACCCTCAGGCATTCTTTTGCCACCCATCTTTTGGAAAACGGCGCAGACCTGCGCGTAGTCCAGGAAATGCTCGGCCATGCCGATATTTCTACGACACAGATATATACGCATTTAACGAAAAAACACCTTCGAGATATTTATGACAAGACCCATCCGCGGGCTTGAAAAGAGGGGGATTTATGCGAAAAACCAAGAAAAAATTGCGGCTGTGGCCGTATGCGATAATATTGGGCTGTGCCGCTTTGGCTATCAGCTATTTTTTCTGGAGCCCGGGCGATAAAACACAACCGGACACAGGTAAAAAGCCGGATACCGTTTCCGAACAGAAAACGGATGACCGCAAACCGGATTCGGCAGATTTTCGCGCCGCGTCTTTAGCTGTGCAGGCGCAGGTAGACAAACTTTTGACCGCAAAAAAAGATTGGAACGTAAAAGATCCCGGAAAAACCGCCCAACAGGTAAAACGCGCCGGCGATAAAGGGACTATAGACTGGTGGCAGAGGAACCTTGAACTTACTGTCGATAAAAAGACCACTGCCGACCAACTGAAAGAATACTTCAATAATGGTCTGAAAGGGAAAGCGGTCGTTTTACGGCAAGAGAGCGATACCTACGCCGGCAAAACAGTCACCCGTTTTGATATAGCGCTGGTGGATAAACTGGGCGGCGATACATTAAAACTCGTTACCGACAGGATATATGTCATAGGTCTGGCGCCGGCGGTGAAAAAACTGGGCAGCGGCAAACTGGCCATAGTTATTGACGATTGCGGCTATGATACCGATACTGTCAGCACCATGAGCGCGCTCAAACAAAAACTGACCTTTGCTATTTTGCCGGGACGCCCCTTTAGTAAAGAATGCCTGGGCATAATAAAGAGAAACGGCCAGCAAGCCATGCTCCATCTGCCGATGGAGCCGCTGGACGCGTCCCAGCAGTCGGAGACCAGGACGGTGACTGTAGGCATGACCGACGAGCAGATAAAAGAAATGACTTCCTGGGCGATAGGCCAGGTTCCCGGCATCTCCGGCGTCAACAACCACCAGGGGTCGCGTGCGACGGCGGACGAACGGGTAATGAGGGCGGCGCTTTCCGTGATAAAAAGCCAGGGGCTGTTCTTTGTCGACAGCAATACCCAACCCAAAACGGTAGCTTACCGAACGGCAAAAAGCATGGGCGTAAGGACGGCGATCAACAATGCTTTTCTTGACGGCCAGGCGGACGTCGAATACATAAAAGGGCGCATGCGCCAAGCCGGCCAGGCGGCTATCAAAAACGGCTCATACATAGCTATCTGCCATGCCCGGCCGAAAACGGTCACCGCTTTGACCCAAATGGTAAGTGAACTGGAAGAGATGGGGGTACAGTTCGTCTTTGTTTCCAGTTTGCTAAATTGAGTATAGGCGCGATAATAGCACTAAGGATAAGCCTGGAAAAGAAAAGTCAAAAAAAGTCAAACAAATATGCTTTTTTGCGTGAAAGCAGTATATATCGGACATTGTTAAATATGACCAAATAACTTATGATTGAAATGTAAGTATTTATAGTGTTTTTTGGAGGGAATGATTTATGAATAGTTTTAAAACCGCTTTATTGCTGACAGCGATGATGTTGCTGCTTATGGCCATAGGCGGCGCCGTAGGCGGCAGGAACGGTATGATTGTCATGTTTGGCATATCTTTACTGATGAACTTTGGCAGCTACTGGTTCAGCGACAAGATAGTACTGAAGATGTATGGCGCCAGGGAAGTAACGGCGCAGTCGGCGCCCGAACTTGTGCGTATGGTGGCTAACTTGGCGAAAAAAGCCGACCTGCCGATGCCTAAAGTTTACATAATGGACAGCGACGTACCAAATGCTTTTGCGACCGGGCGTAACCCGGAACATGCGGCGGTAGCCGTGACCAGTACGATAATGCGCGCGCTCGACTACGAAGAATTGGAAGGCGTGCTGGCCCATGAACTGGGCCATGTCAAAAACCGCGATACCCTTATCAGTACGGTGGCGGCCACTTTAGCCGGCACTATCGCTATGCTAGGCGACATGATACGCTGGGGAGCGATATTCGGCATGGGCAGGAGCAGCGACGACGACAATAGCGGCGGCGTGATAGGCTCTTTGGCTATGGCGATAATAGCGCCGATCGCCGCTATGCTAATACAGATGGCGATATCAAGGTCGCGTGAATACCTGGCCGACGAAACAGGCGGCCGTATGTGCGGTAAACCGCTGGCGCTGGCCGGTGCGTTAAAGAAAATAGAAAATTACGCCCAGCACCGGGTGATGTCTTCGGCTACGCCGTCGACTTCGCACATGTTCATCATCAACCCGCTATCCGGTGCGCGCTCATTCAGCAGCTTGTTTAGCACGCATCCTTCCACAGCGGATAGGATAGTAAAGCTGCACGAACTGGCGTCTAAACTGCGCTGATTTACAACATAATATCAGAGGCCGGATTTATGCCGGCCTTTTTCTTTGGTATTTTGGTATAATGTAGTGTGATAATAATTTAGGAGGAATTTACAATGCCGGTAAAAAAAGACATGTCGTTGGAATGGCTGAAAAAATTCTCTGAAACCTGCGGTGTAACAGGTTTTGAACAAAGGATAAAAGAGCTTTTAAAAGAACGTATGTCCGGTTTGGGTGAAGTTAGCACAGACGGTCTGGGCAGTGTAGTCTTTACACACAAGAATAAAGGTCCGGTCATTATGATGGCCGCCCATATGGATGAAATCGGGTTTATGGTAAAACATATAACCAAAGAAGGTTTTTTGAAATTTGTCTGCCTGGGCGGCTGGTGGGAGCAGGTCATGCTCGGTCAGCGCGTCACCGTCCATACCGCCAAAGGCGATATAGTCGGCGTCATCGGCAGCAAGCCGCCGCATATCCTATCGCCGGAAGAGCGTAAAAAGATGGTCGAGAAAAAAGATATGTTCATCGACGTCGGCGCCGCCGACAGCAAAGAGGCGATAGAAACTTTCGGCATACAGCCAGGCGACTTTGTCACTCCTTATAGTGAGTTTACCGTAATGTCAAACAAAAACTTTCTGCTCGGCAAGGCGTGGGATAACAGGGTAAGCTGCGCTATTATGGCCGAAGTCATGGAAAACCTCGTCCAAGACGGACATCCCAACACGCTTTGCGCAGTAGGAACGGTGCAGGAAGAAGTCGGCCTGCGCGGCGCCGCTACCAGCGCCAATATGCTCAAACCGGATATCGGCATAGTCATAGATACCACTATTGCCGGCGGTATGCCGGGAGTGGCCGAAGACGTCGCTCCTTCTAAGCTGGGCGCGGGCGTAGGCATAACCATTTATGACGCCTCGCTCATACCCAATACCGCTTTGCGGGATTTAGCCATGGATACGGCTAAAAAAGGCAAAATACCTTACCAGCTTTCCTATTCCGAAGGCGGCGGTACGGACGGCGGGCGTATCCACATGCAGGGCGACGGCGTGCCGACATTGGTGTTGAGCCTGCCTACGCGTTATATCCACAGCCACCAGGGCATAATCCACCGCAAAGACTATGAAGCGGCGGTAAAACTGATAACCGCTCTGGTAAAACGCCTCGACTCGGCTACAGTGAAAAAGATACGCGGTTGAACGAAAATATAACATCAAAATGCAGGTAACGCTAAAGGAGACCCCTGGATGTGAAACAGGAAGCATTACTTATCTTAGATCCTGAGTATCTTGGCTATTATGGCCTGAAAAAGAATTTTATTGACGCTAACTTTTCCATACTGAAATATCTTTCTTTTTTTAATGAATGGCATGGAAAAACATTGGATAATATTGAAGTTTTGCCTTTAAGTGATGCGAAAAAGTTTTCCGATAAAAAAATCATTGTAGCAGTGCCCCTAAATCCCGCGCTTAAAGAATACTTAAAGCTTTTGCTTACGGCCGGTTATAAAAGGGAAAATATTATTCTTTTGTTGGATAAACCCGAGTATTCAGGAAATGAAAATATTTGCCAGATGCGTAAAGATATAAGTTTTCGCGTGGCTTTTGACGGGGAGGTAATATGCCAGGTAGGGGCAAATGAATTTTTGGTTGATACGAATAATGAACTATATATCGTAAAAGAAATTTTTGCGGAAATGTGTTATGAGTTTTTCTTCCCTGTTAGCAATGCGGTTGTTATAGATATAGGTATGAATATAGGTATTGCATCTGTATATTTTGCCCAGAGGGAAAATGTGCAGTCAGTATATGCTTTTGAACCTTTTTTGCCAACATATGCCAGAGCGCTGGACAACTTTAAACTCAATGTCACAAATGACAAAATACTGCCCCATCCCTATGGCATTGGCGGCGAAGATAAAGACTTGGAGATAAAATACAATGAAAACTTAAAAGGCTGCATGAGTACAACACGCGATAATAGTGCCTTTCTTGATCCAAATTGTGAAAAATCTAAAGCAAAAATAAAAATAGTCGATATTGCCAAATCCTTCTCAGCTATCATAGATAAACATCCTGATGCCAAATTTGTATTTAAGATAGACTGCGAAGGCGGAGAATACGATATTTTTAACAGGTTAGATCAAATGGATATGTTTAAACACATACATTTCATAGTAATGGAATGGCACAATGATCAAGTTAAAAATGTAAGAGAGCTGGAGCGCGTATTGCAAAAAAATGGCTTTTTCTACCGTTTGACAGGGAATAGAGATGGAGAAGTAATAAATGGTAATATATTTGCTGTAAACTGCACATCTATGATAAATTAAATTGTCTGGTATTTAATAAATTAACCTAGGAGGAAAAAACATGCAAAAAACATTTGTACTGGTTAAACCCGACGGAGTGACAAAGAATCTTATTGGTGAAGTGATAACGCGTTTTGAACGCCGCGGCCTGAAAATAGCGGGCCTCAAAATGATCAAAATAACTGAAGCGCAAGCCAAAAAGCACTATGCCGAACATGCTGAGAAGCCTTTTTTCGGCGAACTGGTTGAATTTATCACTTCCGGCCCGGTGGCGGCCATGGTGGTATGCGGCGAAAACGCCATAAAAGCGGTGCGCGGCATGATGGGCGCGACCAATCCGCTGGATGCCGTTCCCGGTTCCATACGCGGCGATTATGCCCTGACCATGTCGCAAAACATAGTCCATGGTTCTGACGGCGAAGAGAGCGCGAAAAGTGAAATAGAAAACTTTTTCAAGGCAGAAGAAATATTTAACTAAAAAGGGGCTGAGAGTATGGCAAAAGTTTACACCAGGACCGGAGATAAAGGTACTACCGGGCTGTATACAGGGGAAAGGGTTGGCAAAGACAGCCCCAGGGTTGAAGCATATGGTTCCATAGACGAGCTCAATTCCGCGCTTGGCCTCAGCCGCGCTTTTGCCCGGCGCCCGGATGTAAAAGAAACCGTATACGACCTGCAAAAACTCCTTATGTCTATGATGGCCGACGTTGCCAGCCTTAACGCTAAAAGCCATAACATAACCCAGGAACATGTGTTGCTGCTGGAAACTACTATCGACCAGTACGACGCCCTGTTAAAGCCTTTGTCAAAATTTATCATACCAGGCGATACGCATGGCGCAGCGGCTCTCGATATAGCGCGTACTACCGCCCGGCGCGCCGAACGCCATCTTTTGCGCCTCAACAGGGAAGAAGCCATTAATGACCATGTTCTTGTGGCGATGAATAGGATTTCCGACCTGTGTTTCATCTTGGCCAGAGTAGAAGCGGAAATAGAATAGCAGTAATAAAAACGCATAATTTAGACAAGAGTGTGTATTTGGCGTCCGGCTATAAAAATAGCCGGACTCAGACTGTAGACATAAAGGCCATCACCCCCAGAACTATGTTAAAATAGTCCTGGGGGTGAAATATTCATGTACCAAAAGAAAGACCGTGACAAACAAAAACAAATCCAATTTCTCTGCCTTGAAGACCTCGTACCTAAA
>JAVBME010000036.1:0-58615 GCA_031552765.1 Acidaminococcales bacterium
GCAGCCGTTTTAACGTTGTATTCCTGCAATATGAACCGTTTTTGCTCTTTGCTTAATCTGCTCATTTCTATCACCTTTCCTTGTTTAAAGTTTACTAACTTTTTTTCGGAAAGGCAAAAGCACAATTTATTTTACACTACCAACTAGAGGTCTGGACAAAATCCAGACCTCTAAATTATTCAGATATATGGCGGAGTGGGAGGGATTTGAACCCTCGCTAGAGTTACCCCTACTAACGGTTTAGCAAAATAACTTTAAAAACATCTCTTTTATGGCTTGTAGCTTGAATATTTTCAACACCGTCCATGTCCACGCATTGCATTTTATAGCCCACTATTGCAGGGTATTACAAGATACCTATAGCCCATTTATAGCCCAATTAAAAGCTAAAATCTACCTATCGAAAAACAAATTCTCTTTGAGATAACCTAACAAATGTTCTCTTGTTATATTCCTCGGCAGAAAGAACCGTTCTTTTTATCTTTGGTTCTTCTAAAACATTAGCACATTGCCGGCAAATATATGCTTTAAAATATGGATCATAAGCAACCGTTCTGTGACAATTTGGGCATATTTTATCCATCACTCAACAACTCCTTCCTTTAGTTTAAAATATCCGTTATATGTCACACCTTCAAATGGTATTTGTACTATTTTATGTTCTCTAAATATTTCCTTAGCATCTTTCATGGGGTATGGTTCAAAATAGACAATTGCCTTAATACCAACTTGAACTATTTTATTTGCACAAAGATTACATGGATATGTTGTTGTATATAATTTAGAGATATTAAGGACATTAGATGCCCCTGTTCTTGCCACATTCAAAATTGCATTTTCTTCAGCATGTAACGCACGACAATAATCAAGATTTTTAAATCTCTCTTTGAAGTTATCATATATCAATTTTTGGGCCTCACTATCACAACCTGAACAATTTAAACTTTCTTTGAACTCTTTCCTTAAAATATCTCTATAGCAGCCACTATATATTACTTGACAAGAACTTTCTGCAAGAGGAGCTTCATTGTAGCCAGAACTAAATACATTCCCAAAATCATCTACAATAACAGCACCTACTTTACGCTTCAAACATGATGACCTCAAACTTACAGCATATGCCATCGCCATATATGCCTCATCTGGCTTAGGAACAAATTGCATATTACCTTCAATTAAGTCTATTTTTTCAATAACTTTGTATTGAAAATTTCTTTTTTCGTCATTTTCATAGGAAAAATTTTTGTTATTCGAAATAACAACATCAGCCATTGCAAATGTATCTGTTACTCGCTGACCGAATACAGTTTTCCCATCTTTATCTCGTGCATCATCTTCATCAAATAAAAACTCTTGTCCAAAATAAGGTGGTTTGCTTTTTACCCTTTGCCATCTTACATCTCTATCTGCAAATATACCAAAAAGAAATACTTTGGCATATTCTTTACGTAAAAAATCCACTTCATGTGGGTTCCTAATACTGTCAACAACAAAATTTTTATTACGATTTTTATCAATATGCTCTTTTGCTTTTTTAGCTAAAAAATCATTTCCATGTTCTTCCCTCATTTTATCGCCATAATCTTGCAATTGACGCCTATTGGGTTCAGTTCCATGTTCGTTTTTATATGAATTTCTTAAAATATCCGACAACGAAACATATTCATATTGCTTTTCCTGGCAGATTATATCTCTAATGTAAGAACAACTGCTACCAAAAGATCCAACCATGCCAATTATGTACATACAGATAGTCTCCAAAATTAATAAATTATCAATACAGTATATTTACAATTAATCCTACAACTAAAAAAACTATTTCCATATTATATATTAGATATAAAAGAAAAAAATCCTTTAACAAAAAAGGATTTTTTTATACAGCTTTGCCAGATTTATAGCCCACACTAACGGCTTTCCCATAGCCCAAATCTTAATATGGCGGAGTGGGAGGGATTTGAACCCTCGCTAGAGTTACCCCTACTAACGGTTTAGCAAACCGTCCTCTTCAGCCACTTGAGTACCACTCCGTTAGCCACTAGTCAATTATACATGATAAATTTTACTATTTCAATATTTTGTTTTATATCGCTTTGGTAAAATTTATTGTCGTGAGGTTGCCTTCACTGGTATTCTTAGCGCCAAATTCCCACAGGGAGCGGATGCAGATATTGGACTGCCATTTTGCTATGTTGAAGTTTACTTCCGGTCCGGCGGCGAAAACTCTTTGTTTGCCAGGTATGGCGTATTGCCCTTTATCTTCGCCGACCTGCCAGTAGCAGTAGCCGGCCAGGCCCACTTCGGTGGTCTTGTTGAGCTTTTTGCCTATGCCCCACTCGAAATGAAAATCATCGCCAACGTTGGTATGCGTATCGCGCTGGTTAGTATGGATTTCATACCTTGCCAAAAGTGATGCGCTCCAGGTCTTTTCCTGGTCAAAATACCAGGTGCCGCCGGCTGAGAACATGACTGTCCAGTAGCCTTTACCCGGGCTGGCTGGGCGGTTCATATTATATTTGCCTGTCGGCATGTAAAAACCGGCGCCCAGTACCGTATCCGAGCGTTTGCCGTGCCAGGCCAGGATGACCGGCTCTATGGCGATATCGCCAAGACCGAATCTGTTATCGCCAAGTCCGGCGTTCGCCCAGGAAATATCTGTATAGACAAGCGGGATGATCGCGTCCATCGCAAAGTCCGCGCCCATCACTTTTTTATCTGTAGTGTAAACAAACCTGTTTACAAACGCATAAACATTTACATCAAAAGTCTTGTCGCTGTTACCGTCCCGGTCTTTGAACTCGCCGGCATTGTAAAAGGTGTTGTACATGCGCCAGTATGTGCCCGGCGGCGGCAGCGAGGCCGCTTTTATGCCCTCCACGCCGTTGACATAGTGGCCGTGCGCAGCCAAAGCGCTGTTAGCAAAGAACATGGATATACCCAGAGCAAATAAAAATAGCGTCTTTCTCACAATACACTCTCCTGTTTTCAGTATGCTAAATAAATATACTATAAAATTGTTTACTAGACAATAGCATGCATAGATTTTTAAAGAGATATATTTGTGAGAAAATATGGCGGAGAGGGTGGGATTCGAACCCACGGTGACATCACTGCCACGGCGGTTTTCAAGACCGCTGCCTTCAACCGCTCGGCCACCTCTCCAGCGGTTTGCACGTGCTTGATTATAGCAGACGCATGCGCCCCCTGTCAATCAGGCAAACAGCGGCTTTGCTTCTTCTTCCAGTTGCTTTTCCAGTTGCTCGCATTCCTGCAATAAAGCTTCCAGGTTTGCTTTTATTCCGTCCGCCCAGTTCTCATCCCGGCAAAGCGGCAGATTTATCAATACGTTGTAGTACGCCCCGCGCGCCGCCGCCCGGGCAAACAGTCCGGACAGCACGGCATCGCTGGCCAGCATCTTATTGCCTTTTTGCAGTACCTCCACCGCCAGGCGTTCCACTTTTAAAGCCGCTGCACATACCGCCAACGGCACAAGCGTGGCTTCCGACGCCGCAGCGCAAAGCGCTTCTTCCCGCTGTGCGCCGCCAGGCATTTTATACACAGCCAGCAGCCCGCCCAGCACCTCGGCGTCGCGCTCTACCAGTTGCTCCAGTTCTTCGCGCAAGGCCCCGGCCTGTGCTAATATAGCCTTAATGTCTTCTTCCACTTTTTCGTATTTCTTTTTACCGGCAGTAAAGTTTCCCACCATCGACGTGAGCGCCGCCGCCAGAGCGCCTACCATGGCGGCAGCGCCGCCGCCGCCTGGCACAGATGATATTGAAGAGAGCTGTTCTAAAAATTCTTTGCAAGACTTTTCCATATACATGACAATATTACCCCTTTGCCAAATAAAGTAATTTGATTTAACATATATGATATAGCAATTTTGCAATTTTTGCACACAAAAAACTGGAGGATACCGTTATGCGCTATGGCCTGGACGAGAAGCCCCCACTTCTGCCCTGCTTTTTATATGGCCTGCAATGGTGGGTGGTTTCCTTCCCCTTCATTATCATAATGGGCCTTCTGGCGACGCGCCTGCACCATCTGGACGCCGCTTCACAGATTTTCTACATACAAAAACTTTTTATCCTTATGGGCGCGGTCACTATCCTACAGGTTTTTTGTGGTCACCGCCTGCCTTTGGTCGTCGGGCCGGCGGCCACCTTGCTCGTCGGTTTAGCCGCAGCCAGCAACGCTGAAAGCAGCGCCATATATACGGCAGTATTGACAGGCGGCGTGCTACTTACTCTGTTTGCCGGCAGCGGCGCCATGTCGCGGCTGCGCTTTTTCTTCACGCCACGCATCGTAGCGGTCATACTTATGCTGATAGCTTTCACGCTCACACCGGTCATTTTACGCCTGGTTTTTTCCGCCAGCGGCAATTCCGCCGCCAACCTGTGTTTCGCTTTATTTTTGCCGCTCATCCTGGCTTTTCTCAATGCCCGCTTGCCCGGCGTACTAAAAGCGCTCACTGTTTTTTTCGGTATCGCCGGCGGCAGCCTGATCCATTTTTTATTATTCGGTTTTCCGGCTATTCCAGCATTACCGGCTAGTGCGACTTCACAGCCGCTGTTTTTGGCCAAAATACATTTTGATGCTGGTATCATCATCTCTTTTTTCTTTTGTTTTCTCGCGTTGGCGGTCAATGAACTAGGCTCCATCGAGTCCATCGGACAGATGCTCACAGCCGGCGACATGCACCAGCGCATAAAAAAGGGCGCGGCTTTCTCTGGGGTAGCTAATATAGCGGCGGGCGCTCTAGCCATCACCGGCCCGGTCGATTATTCCTTAAGCGCGGGGGTTATCAACGCTACCGGCTGCGCTTCGCGCTACCCGCTGGCGGTTTCCGGCCTGGGCCTTTTTCTTTGCGGCCTCTGCCCGCAGGCGGTGGTATTGCTCACGTTCATACCCAGCCTGGTCATGGGCTCTTTAATGATCTACCTCATGGCCGCCCAACTAGCCAGCGGCCTGTCCATGCTGTCTGCCAACAACAGCCTCGATGGAGTGAACAGCGCTTTGACCGTCAGCCTGCCTCTCATGTCCGGCCTTTTTACCACATTCCTCCCGCCTGACGCACTTTCAGCCTTGCCCACGCTACTCCACCCCGTGATCGGCAACGGGTTCATCGTGGGCATAGTTACAGTAGTCTTTCTTGAGCACATCGTTTTTCGCAGCAAACCCAAAACCTGACAAAAAACAAATTGATATGCTATAATATAAATCATCAACAATCAATCAAGGAAGGTAACCGCTTTGAAAAAACGTGTGATATTTGCGCTGCTGGCTATGCTGTTGGCCACGCCTATAGCTTATGCTTCTTATGTTTATTTCTACCCGCCTGAGCCTGTCCTTAATGTCACGAGCTATCCCGCTCTTAACAGCGTAAAAACCTACCGCGAGGCCTATAAGCCATATCCAGTGCCCCGCAGCGAAGCGGCCATCAACCACTATTACAATGTAGAGACCAAACGCTATATGCAGTCTGTTGGGAAAGAATTCAAAGACAGCGCGCGCAAAGTAGATGAATCCGTCAAGACGGTAGACAACGCGGCGCGGGATTTTGACACACTCGCCACAACAGTATACTAAAACAAACTAAAACCACTTATTGCTAAGGCGAAAAGTGGTTTTTTTATGCTAAATTATACGGCGCCCTCTTTTCTATTGATGCGCCTGGTGGTATGATAGCGGCAGGACATACTTATAATCAAATAAGCTAAAAACAGTCAAGGGCAATAAAAATTACATTGATATTTAAGTTGTTTGAATATATTTAAGCGGAGGCTAAAATGAACCAGCGCTATCTTTGGATGCTATCGGCAGGGCATCTATTCACAGACCTGAACCAGGGCGCACTGCCCGCCATGCTGCCTTTTCTCATCGCCGACAAAGGCCTCAGCTACGCCGAGGCGGCCGGATTGGTATTTGCCGCAAGTTTTGCTTCATCCATCATCCAGCCAATATTCGGCCTGCTGGCCGATAAAATAACCAAGACCTGGCTGATGCCTCTGGGGCTGCTGCTTGCCGGCGCCGGTCTTTCCGTCATGGGCCTGCTTACAGATTATTGGTCGATGTTTGCCGCCGTTACCGTCAGCGGCATAGGTATAGCCGCCTTCCACCCGGAAGCGGCCCGCCTGGCGAACAAGGTATCGGGCGACAAAAAAGGCTCCGGTATCAGCATCTTTTCCGTCGGCGGCAATGCCGGCTTTGCCCTCGGCCCCATCATCGCCACTTCCGCCCTTTGGATGTTCGGCATGCGCGGCACGCTTGCCCTGTTGCCGTCGGCCATCATCATGACCATACTGCTGTTTAGCCAGTCCGGCAAAATCCACGCCTATCAGGGCGACAAAGCGGCGGCAGGCGCTAAAGCCGCCGCCGACCTAAAAGACGACTGGGGCAGCTTTTCTCGCCTCACAGTCGCCATCATCTGCCGTTCCATAGCCTTCCAGGGTTTAAATACCTTCCTGCCGCTTTACTGGGTAGCTGTACTGCACCAGTCGAAGGCCGTCGGCGGCACGGCGCTCAGCATCATGTTCACCGCCGGCGCGGTGAGCACTCTTTTGGGCGGCGCCTTGGCCGACCGCTACGGCTACACGAAGATAGTGCGTTTTGGTTTTACCCTGTGCGTTCCTTTGCTGTACATTTTCACAACTATCACGGACAGCGCCATGGCTACAGCTATCCTCATCCCTATAGCCTTCACGCTCTTTTCCATATTCAGCCCAATGGTCGTCCTGGGACAAAAATACCTGCCTACCCGCCTCGGCCTCGCCTCCGGCATCACTATGGGCCTGGTCGTCAGCGTAGGCGGCATGACCACCCCGCTCATCGGCTGGTATGCCGACCAGCATGGCCTGGCCAATGCTATACATATTTTGGCTGTCGTACCGGTATTAGGCGCCATCATCGCCTACACCCTGCCTACGCCCGGCCAGATGCCTATGCCTGCCCGGCCAGCTGTCGTGCCAGAAAAAGCCCGGTAGGAGTCATGGCCAACCCGCCTTCGGAGGTTTCCTTCAAAGAACAGGGCAGCCTGTTGCCGACCGCTTTCATCGCATCAAAAACTTCATCCACAGGAATAACGCTTTTTATGCCGGCAATCGCCAGCTCAGACGCAACAAGCGCCTGGGCGGCCGCGCCGGCGTTTCGTTTTATGCAGGGCACTTCCACCAGCCCGGCCACCGGGTCACAGACCAGACCGAGCATATTTTTCATAGCCATCGCGGCGGCTTGTCCCACCATATCCGGCGTACCTCCGGCCATATCTACCGCCGCGCCGGCCGCCATGGCCGCCGCACTGCCGCACTCGGCCTGGCAACCGCCCATCGCTCCTGCCAGCGACGCCCTCGAAGCTATAACCATGCCGATAACTCCTGCCGCTACCAGCCCTCTTTGCAAATCAGCCTCAGTCAGTCCCCATCTTTCTTCCAGGGCGAAAAAAACGCCCGGCAGTACGCCGCTGGCGCCCGCCGTCGGCGCGGCCACTATTTTACCCATTCCGGCATTGCACTCGCCTACCGCCATAGCGTTTTGCGCAGCCAGAGCCAGTACTCCCCCGGCTAAGCTCTTATAGCCTGCCTGGCTACGCACCTGCGCTATTTTTCTGGCGTCGCCGCCAGCCAGGCCGCCACGGGTCTTACCGCCCAAAAGCCCTTTTTCCACCGAGGCGCGCATTACGGCAAGGCACTCACCCATTCGCGCCAGCAAATCTTTTTCCTTTATCTCCATATCTTTTGCCTGCCGCGAAACGGCGTAAAGACCAAAAGAGCGCCCCTCTTGCTGCGCTTCTCCTAGCAGTTCCTGCAAAGATAAAAGTTTTTCCATGCCGACACCTCACACTACCTTATCTATCAAACGTACTGATTTTATGCCGCTTACCGAACCGACCGAAGCGCCAAGGCCTCTTGCCAGTTCGCCGTCGGCCTCGATGACCATGGCGGCCAAGCCGCCTTTTTGCTGCCGGAAAACACGCATACTGGCTATATTTATAGCATTTTCAGCCAATATCCTGCTCACAGCGGCCACCACGCCCGGCCTGTCGTCATGTATAGTTAAAATAGCCGCCAATTCGCCGGTCAGTTCCACCGGGAAGCCGTCTATATCACTCACCACCACCCGTCCCCCGCCCAGTGACGCCCCGCCTACTTCGCACGTATACCCTTCTTCGCTCTCCAGTATAAAATGGGCCGTATTGGGATGGACAAACTCCTCATCGCTTTTTAACACAAAAGCAAATTCCAGTCCCGCCTCCCGAGCGGCGCCGAAAGAATGCGGCAGGCGCTCGTCGTCCGGCAGCCAGCCTAACAATCCGGCTACCAGCGCCAGGTCTGTACCGTGCCCCTTATAGGTATGGGCAAAAGAGCCGTAGAGGCTTATCGTCGCTTTGACCGGACGCCCGCCCAGTACCTTCCTGGCCAGAAAGCCCAGCCGCGCCGCGCCGGCGGTATGAGAGCTGGAGGGGCCGATCATAACAGGGCCGATTATATCAAAAAGATTCATACTGTTTTCCCCTTTCCCCAAAAAGATGTAAAGAAACCTCCCGTGAGGACACAGGAGGTATTTTGCTTTATTGGCAAACTATATGAATTGCAGGAAATACTCTATCGTACCATTTATCGCTTTCATCACGCTTTGCGAAAGAGTGGGCCCGGGATGCTCCACTTGCCGCACTTTGCCAGCTTCGATATTGCGCGAAGCGCTTATCACATACTTGCTGGTATCTACCGGCAGCCCCGTGGCATAGGGAATGATATAAAAGATAGTTGTGCAGAAAATATAGCCGGCCAACACAAAGCCCAGACTCCACATAAAAATATTTTTTATAAATCTTGCCAACCCTGCCAAAACCGCCAACTCCTTTTTCAGACCCCAAGTCTTAAAAAGCAACTATATTTATTTTACCGCAAAATATCATTTTATACAAATATTTATACTCTATAGTAAAGCTATTTCCGCATATACTTCTTTTTGCACGGAAAGTTCGGCAGGCCGGCTCAAAAGCTCTGTCAGTAACTCCTCGGCTTTGCCCATATCTTCCTTGCGCAGTACTATATTTATGGCCGCCCACTTGCCGTAAATTACCTCTCCCACCGTAAACAGCTTTTGCTGGTACAACAGGTTGAGCGTGCGCCCGGCGCCAGCCACGTCTTCATAAAACACACACTCCGCCATCAGCGCTTTTTCCGCCAGCCCCGCTTCTTCTATCGCGCTGGCGACGCTATTTGTATAAGCCCTGACCAAGCCGCCCGCACCCAGCTTTATCCCACCGAAATAACGCGTCACCACAGCCAGGACATTATGCAGGCCGCGCTTTTTCAAAACTTCCAGCATCGGCGCCCCGGCTGTTCCGGATGGCTCGCCGTCGTCGCTCGACCTTTGGTATTCCATATTTTCCCCAATAATATACGCCGAGCAATTATGGGTAGCGTCCCAGTACTGCTTTTTCAGTTCGCGTATGGCCTGGGCGGCTGTTTCCTCATCGCCCGCTTTTTTCAGGGTACAGATGAAACGGGACTTTTCTATGACTATCTCTTTTTGGACATTTTTTTTAATGGTAAGTAAAGCCAAAGCTTTTCCCCATCCCTTCAGCCTGAAAAATGAATTTATATTGGTATACCTATTCTACATCTGTAGTATTTTTCCTTGGCGGACTGCATACTTTTATTTTACAGCAATATCTTTGCATTAATTTACACTTTTTTGTCAGAAAAGTTATTATGTATACAACTTGCAAAATGTTTTGCCAATAATGTATAGTATTTAGAAAGAAAAATTTACATTTTTTATGTTTTTACTTCCAATTCAACGAAGAGGTGTTCACATGAATTATTCGCGCTGGATTTTTAAGGGTGGCTGGCATATCGACGATCACAAAACGCCGGTAAACTCACGGCCAGCAACAGACGCCGGCGTCCCTGCCAAAATATATCTGCCAATAGTGCAGCATATTGGCGCTCCCGCTAAACCTGTCGTGCAAAAAGGCGACCAGGTCAAGCTAGGGCAGCTTGTTTGCGAGGCGCAAGGCTTTGTCAGCGCCAATATACATGCCAGCGTCAGCGGCAAAATATTGGGTATGGAAAAGCGCGCCCTGCCGAACGGACGCTGGGTAGACTGCCTGGTCATAGAAAATGACGGTCTCGACACCCCGGATGAAAGCATGTACAAAGAACCCGCGCCGGAAAGCCTGGATGCCCAAGGCATAACAGGCAAAATACAGGCCGCCGGCATCGTCGGCCTGGGCGGGGCCACCTTTCCAACCCATGTCAAATACGCCCCCGGCAAAGACAGTAAAAAGCCTGTCTGCATAATACTCAACGGCATAGAATGCGAGCCGTTTGTCAGCGTAGACCACCGCCTGATGCTGGACAGCCCGGAGCGCATACTGGCCGGTCTGAACTATCTGATGCGCGCTTGCGGCTGCCCGCGCGGCTACATAGCGGTGGAAGACAACAAAAAAGACGCCTATGCGTTATTGAGCAAACTGGCTAAAAACTATCCTTCAATAGATGTCGTGCTGTGTAAAGAAAAATACCCGCAAGGCTCGGAAAAGCAACTGGTCTACAGCATCACCGGGCAAGAGATACCGGCCGGCGGCCTGCCGCTCGACGTCGGCGTCATAGTCAATAATGCAGGCACCGCAGCCGCCGTGGCCGACGCGGTAGAGTACAACAAGCCCATCTACCAGCGCCTGATCACAGTAAACGGCAACGGCGTAAAAAACCCCGGCAATTATAATGTGCGCATAGGCACTTTATATGAAGATGTATTCAAAGCGGCCGGCGGTTTTACCGGACCTATCGGCAAAATCATCAACGGCGGGCCGATGATGGGTTTTGCCGTCCCCAACCTCACGCTGCCGGTCATCAAGAACACCACCGGCCTTCTTGCCTTCAGGAAGGACGACCTGCCGGCGCCACCGCCGGAGAGAAACTGCGTCCGCTGCGCGCGCTGCCTCGATGCCTGCCCTATGCAGCTCGAACCTACCCGCCTGATGCATGCGGTCAAGAGAAAAGACTGGCCGGAAGCGGCGGCTTCCGGCCTCGCCAGTTGCCTTGAATGCGGCTCCTGCTCTTATGTTTGCCCCGCAGGCATACCGCTGGTACAATATTTTCGTTTAGGCAAGCAATATACTATGAATAAAGGCCAGGGCGCGAAGAACCCTGACGCCGCAAGGTGACCGGCATGGATAATACGCAGCAGTTCCTGATAACTTCATCACCGCATTTGCACAGCCGCTACACGATAGACAAAGCCATGCGCGAAGTCATTATCGCCCTTTTCCCGGCAATACTGGCGGCAGTGTATTTTTTTCGGCTCAACGCGGCCTTGGTCATGCTGGTTTCGGTAGTAGCCTCCATGTCCGCCGAATATGCCTGTCAAAAAATAATGGGCCGCCCGGTAACGGTCAGCGACGGCAGCGCCGCTTTGACCGGGCTACTTCTCGCCATGTGCCTGCCGCCCGCTCTGCCGCTGTGGATGGCGGCCCTCGGTTCAGGCTTTGCCATAGTCATCGGCAAACAAGTCTTCGGCGGCCTCGGCTGTAATGTTTTCAATCCCGCCCATATCGGGCGCGCCATATTATTGACCTCCATGCCGGTCGAGATGACTACCTGGAGCGTACCCGGAGCGCCGGACGCAGTCAGCGAAGCTACACCACTCGCCTTAAGCCGAGCCCTTGAGCACGTTGCGTCAGCCGACGCCATAACCCAGGCGACAGCCAAGCTCCCCTCCCTCTGGGACATGTTTACCGGCAATATTGCCGGCTGCCTGGGCGAAACCTGCGCGCCCGCCCTCATCCTGGGCGGCCTCTATCTTATCTGGCGCGGCCATGTCGACTGGCGCATACCGTTTTACTATCTGGCCAGCGTATTTGTCATCATGGGCCTGTACGCCGCTTTCCGCGGCTACGGCATGTGGTACCCCATATATCAGCTTTTGGGCGGCGGCCTTATTATCGGCGCTTTCTTCATGGCTACCGACTGGGTAACCAGCCCGCTGACCGCCAAAGGGCGCATTGCCTTCGCTCTCGGCCTCGGCCTTTTGACTTGCCTCTTGCGCCTGAAAAGCGGTTATACCGAAGGCGTATGCTATTCCATACTCATCATGAACATGCTCGCCCCGCTTATCGACAGAGCCACCCGCCGCCGGGTCTTTGGGAGGGATAAATGATGGCTAAACGGCAAAATATCGTCTCTCTTTCCTTATTTCTCCTGGCCGTCGCCGCGCTGTGCGGTTTCCTGGTCTCCAGCGTACACGGCAAGACCAGCCCGCTCATAGCTAAAATGGAAGCCGATGCCATACTGGCCGGCTATACAGAAGTCTACCCCGGCATGGACAAAGTCCGCGCGGCCTCTTACGACGGGCAAAAGCAAAATATAAAAAACATCCAACTGGTAGAAAAAAACGGCCGCACTGTCGGCGTCATTTATAACGCTGCAAGCGTCGGCTATGCCGGCGAGATAGACCTTTTGGCAGGTTTTGACATCGCCAGCGGCCGCATCACAGGGGTCAAGATAATGAAACAAAGCGAAACCCCCGGCCTAGGGGCCAACTGTACCGCCCCCAAATTCACCGGCCAGTTCGCCGCTAAAAACGCCGCCGACAGCCTCACGGTCGTAAAACTGCCGGGCGGCGAAGGCAACGAGATACAGGCCATCACCGCTTCGACCATCACTTCGCGCGCCGTCGTCAGCGCCGTCAATACCGCCAGGGAGCACTTTGCCGCCACATACGCGGTAAAGTAAGGAGGACAGCATGCCGTCATATTTAAAAGAACTCAGCAAAGGCCTGTTAAAAGAAAATCCCCTCTTTGCCCAGGTGCTTGGCCTGTGCCCGGCGCTGGCCGTCACCACCTCGGCCGCCAACGCCCTAGGCATGGGCGTGGCGTTTTCCCTTGTCCTGATATTTTCCAACCTTATCATATCTTCCATCAGAAAGCTGGTGGACGACAGCATACGCATACCGGTATACATCGTCGTCATCGCCTCGCTCGTCACCATCATAGAAATGCTCATGCACGCCTATGCGCCAGACATCTATGCCAGCCTTGGCATTTTCATACCGCTCATCGTGGTCAACTGCATCATCCTCGGCCGCGCCGAATCATTCGCCAGCAAAATGAACCCCTTCTTTTCCCTGCTTGACGCCGTAGGCATGGGGCTTGGCTTTACCGCCGCCCTGGTCGCCGTCGCTTCCGTGCGAGAAATATTAGGTAACGGCACCTTTTTAGGCATAGCCTTATTCGGAGAAAGCTTCCAGCCCCTCCTTATCATGGTGCTGCCTCCGGGCGCTTTCATCACCATGGCCTTTGTTTTCGCCACCATCAACATGCTGCAGCGCAGGCAAAAAGGAGGCGCCTGATGGATAAAACATTATTGGTCATCATCGGTTCGATTTTTGTGTCGAACATCGTGCTCGCCCAATTCCTCGGCATATGTTCTTTTCTCGGCGTATCCAAAGATATAAAATCGTCACTTGGCATGGGTACTGCTGTTGCCTTTGTCATGGTACTGTCGTCGACCATTACCTGGCTTGTTTATACTTACGCCCTTTTGCCGCTGGGCCTTGGTTATATGCGTACCATCGCTTTCATCCTGACCATCGCCTCTTTAGTGCAGATAGTAGAAATGTTCATGAAAAAATACATGAACGCTATGTACAAAGCCATGGGCGTCTACCTGCCGCTCATCACTACCAATTGCGCCATACTGGGCGTTGCCCTCTTAAATATCCAAAAAGATTATTCTTTCATCTATTCGATCATCAACGGCTTGGCCAATGCCGTAGCCTACACGCTGGCTATGGTGCTCATCGCCGGCCTCAGAGACCGTCTGCGCGACGCCAACCCACCGGAGGCCATGAAAGGTCTGCCGCTCTTGTTGCTGGTCGCCAGTTCAATGGCCATAGCTTTTATGGGTTTTGCCGGTATTATTTGATAAAGAAGGAGGTTTAGCCATGCTGGAAGCTGTCGGCGTCCTCGCCGTCATGGGCGGCATATTCGGCTCTGTCCTCGGAGTAGCCGCCAAGAAATTTGAAGTAAAAACCGACCCGCGCGTCAGCAACGTCCTGGCCGTACTGCCTGGCGTCAACTGCGGCGCCTGCGGCTTCCCCGGCTGCGCCGCCCTGGCCGAAGCCATAGTGGAAAAGCGCGCCAACGCCAACGCCTGCATGGTCGCAAAATCGGAAACACGCTCCGTCATAGCAGCTATCATGGGCGAATCCATCAACGTAAACATCGCTCGCAAGGTTGCGCGGTTAAAATGCTCCTATCCGCTGAATGACGCGGCAAAACTGTACGAATATCAGGGCATCAAAGACTGCCACCTGGCCGTGACCATGTTTATCGGCGAGCGGCTATGCAACTGGGGCTGTTTCGGCCTTGGCTCCTGCGCCGCCGCTTGTCCTTTCCACGCCATAAAAATGGGTAGTGACGGTTTGCCGAAAATAGATTATGATTTATGTACAGGCTGCGGCATCTGCGTAAGCGAATGCCCGCAGTTCATCATTGAGCTCGAGAACGCCAAGCAGCAAGTGCACATCCTCTGCCACAACCTCGACCGGGGAAAAACCGCCATGGACGTCTGCCCCCAGGCCTGCATCAGTTGTGGCCTATGCGCGAAAAACTGTCCGGCCGGCGCTATTGTCATGACTGACTATAAAAATGGCGGTAGCCTGCCTGTACTCGACGGGGAAAAATGCACGCAATGCGGCCTGTGTATCGAAAAATGCCCGCGCAAATGTATATTCCGCTGTGCGCCCATAGAGGGCGCGGCGCCTGTGATCCCGGAAAAAACTGATGACACGGGGTGCGCGGCGTGCGGGCTGTGTGGAGACCGTTAAACGATGTTTAAAACACCAGTGAAAAAAATACAGATGAAAGATAAGCCGACAGAAACAAGACTGCCGGCTTTTTCCCTGCTTGCCATGGTTTTTCTCATTGCGCTCTTTTTCATATTCTGGACCGGCGGCTGCGCGACAAAAGCCAAACAGGAAAGCAGTACGCATTTTCTCATGGATACCATGGTGCAAATAGATATCTACAGCAAAGACCCGGCTGCCAGCAAAGAAAGCATGCAAAAAGCCTTTGCCCGCATGCAGAGCATAGCCGACCGCACAGACCGTTACAGCAACAGTCCCGCTTCCGACTGTTTCCGGATAAATAAAGCGGCTGGTTACAGCCCGGTGGCCGTATCGCCCGATACGCTCTTTCTCACCGACTATGTCCTGGCGAAAAAACGGCCGGAGATAAACCTGGCCGTAGGCCCGTTGGTAGACCTGTGGGCCGTAAACACGCGCAAACTGCCGCCAGCGCCTGAGGCAGTGCAAAGAGCAAAAATGCTTGTCGCCGTCTCCCTGCTGTCTATAGACAAAAAGCAAAACAGCGTTGCCCTCCAGCCGGCCGGGGCCTTGATTGATTTTGGCGCGGTCGCCAAAGGTTATGCCATCGACCAGGCGGCCGCCGTCCTGGCTGCCGATAAAAACATCACCGGCGCGCTGGTCAACGGCGGCGGCAACATAAAAACCATAGGCAGTAAAAGCGACGGACAACCCTGGCGTATCGGCGTGCAAGACCCGCGCGACCCCCAGAGGCTGTTGGGCACACTTACGCTCTCTCCCGGCGAGGCTGTCTCTACTTCGGGCGACTATCAGCGTTATTTCGAACTGAACGGCCAGCGCTACCACCACATCATTTCCCCGGCCAGCGGCTATCCCAGCCGGGAAAACATAAGCGTCACCATAGTTGCTAAAGATGCCCTGACAGCAGACTATTACTCCACCCTGCTCTTCATCCTGCCGCTTGCCGACTCCTTCTCACTGCTGCGCGACACGCCCCAAATACAGGCGGTCATCGTCAACAAAGACGGCAAAGCTTATATATCAGCCGGTTTGAAAGACAAATTTACGCCGGACAAAAAAGGCGGTCGCCAATATGTCCAGAAATGACTTTTACCTACTCGTCTTTATCTGCTTTTTGGCTGTTACCGGCTACTTTATTTTTGCTACCGGCGCAGAAAATACCGGCCGGATAGTTATCGCCGGCGAAAATGGCGAAATCTACAGCATCAGCTTTGAAGAACTGGAAAAAACAGGGCGTTTCAGCAAAGAATTTACCAGTGCAGCCGGGCCGATAATATTTACCTTCGCCCCCGGCGAAGGCGTACATGTAGAAAAGGCCCTCTGCCCGGACAAGATATGCCTGGGCAGCCCGCCGATAAATAAAAACGGCCAGACTATTGCCTGCGTGCCGGGACGGATATATGCTACAGTCAAAACCGCAGCCGAGCGAGGTGAACCAGATGCCGTCATCCGCTGAAAAAAACAGGGCGCTTGTATTAGGCGCCCTCTTGGCTGCGGCCGGCATTGCCCTTGGCCTTTTAGAAGCGCAGTGGCCTTTGCCTCTACCCATACCGGGCGCTAAAATAGGCCTAGCCAACATCGCCACACTCATTTGCCTATATATACTGCCGCTAAACATCACCGTCACAGTACTGCTGCTGCGTATTTTAGCCGTCGCTTTGCTAGCGGGGACGCTTGCTTCGTCTACTTTTTTCATCGCTCTCGCCGGCGGAGGCATAAGCCTGGCCGTAATGCTGGCCGCAAAAAAAATCCCCGGCCTCTCCCCGCTCGGCGTAAGTTTAGCCGGCTCGGCAGCTCATAACAGCGGGCAACTGCTCATGGCCTGCCTGCTGATAAACAGTACCGCGCTTTTTTACTACCTGCCCATATTGCTTTTGCTTTCAATACCGGCCGGTCTTGCCACCGGCATCACTGCCGGAAAAGCTATAGCAATACTCGGTCTGGCTAAAAGCACATAAAAAAAGCGCGCAAATGCGCGCTTTTTATCCAAAACATCAGTCAGCGTCATAAATACGGGCTATTTTATTTTTTACATCCAGTTCCAATGCATAAAAGTCAACTTCGCCTTTGCGGATATCTTCATAGTCAAAGTCTTCAAAAGTATCGCCGACAACATCAAACTCTACTCCGGATACTTTTAGCTTGAGCGCCTGGTAATAATTGGCTTCCCTGAACACTATGGTCATGCGGCCGTTAGCGTCAGAGGGCAATTCTTTGACAGTACCGCTGGCGTCACGGTATACCAGGACGAGGTTTTGGGTTACCTGATTGCGGTTTTCATCGAACACGACGAAAATGCTTTTCGCGGCTCCGCTTTCCTTCAGCTGTTGCGTCTCATATTTGTAGCGGTCGTCGTAAGGATTAGCTCTGTGCGGCGCAGCCGCTGCAGAAACAGCCGCGGCTAAAAGCAATACCAGCAGCAAACTAGTGATTTTTTTCAAACTGTACCACCCTCCTTGTAATATTATCAATCATAATTTTATACTAAGAGTTTGCTCCTTGCAACACTATATCGAAATTGGCAAACGCGTTTTCAATTATTTTTTTCATTGCAAAACGCAATAAAACACCCACAAACACAAGCTAAAACCACATTTTGGGGTGGTTTTACTATTAGGGTAATATAATAATATTTATTATTTCTACTTGACAGTTTGATACAATATTATGTACTTTAGTAGTATTGCTAATTGCAAAAATCCGTAAGCTCTACTTGCGATTACCCCCGTTGCCTAGGAGGAATACCATGGATGTAAAATTGCTGGCGCCATTCGTTGAAGCCATCGCCAATGTGATGCCGCAGCTGGGTTTTCAAAGTGTCAGCCGTAGCGGCCTCAGGGTCGCCCAAGGCAAAGTAAAATGCAATGGCGTTATTGTAGATATCGGCCTTATTGGCATGATGCAGGGAAATATTTTCTATAACATAGATATAGATTCGGCCAAAGGCATTGCTTCTAAAATGATGATGGGCATGCCGGTAGCCGAACTCGACGATATGGCCAAAAGCGCTATCGGAGAACTTGGTAACATGCTGGCAGCCAACGCCGCTATTGCTCTTGAAGGCAAAGGCGTGCAGATAGACATCTCGCCGCCGAAACTGATCACAGGGGTTTCCGAGGTGATCACTAATAGCAATGCTAAGGGCATCGTTGTAGAAATGAAAGTAGACAATACCACTATCGAAGTAACAATGCTTATCGCTCAGTAAAGGGTTTGATGTGACATTCTCTCACATCAAACCTTTTTTTCCTTTTCTTCTGACAGCAGAATAAAACGGAGGGACATTATGGCAAGGCACATACTGCATGTCGATATGGATGCTTTCTTTGCTTCTGTAGAACAGCGCGACAACCCGGCGCTCACCGGCCTGCCGGTCATCGTCGGCGGGCTGTCCGGCCGGGGAGTAGTGTCTACCGCTTCTTATGAAGCCAGGCGGTTTGGCGTACACTCGGCTATGCCTATGGCTACCGCCAGGCGCCTTTGCCCTGACGGCATATTCATCCCACCCGACCACAAACGCTACAGCCGGGTATCGCGGGAAATAATGGCTATCTTCCAGCGCTTCTCCCCGGCAGTCGAGCCGCTTTCCCTTGACGAGGCCTTTCTAGACCTCTCCGGCATGCACCTGGTAGCCGCCGACCTCGTGGCCTGGACAAAAAAACTAAAAGCAGCCATAAAACAGGAAACCGGCCTTATCGCCTCAGCTGGCCTCGCGCCAAATAAATTTCTGGCCAAACTGGCCTCAGACCTCGACAAACCTGATGGGCTAGTCGTTATAACTCAAGAAGAAGCAAAGAGCTTTCTCGCCTCCCTCCCGGTCGGGCGCCTGCCCGGTATAGGTAAAAATACCCAAGCTGTACTGAGCAGTTATGGCATAACCACCATCGGCAGCCTCAAAGCCGCCGACCGCAATGTCATCGCAAAAGTATTCGGCAACCAGACCGATACCATACTCGACCTGGCCCGCGGCATAGACAACAGGCCTGTCATACCCGAACACGCCGCCAAATCCATCGGCAAAGAAAATACTTTTGAAAAAGACATCACCACTCTTGCCGCCGCACAAAAAGAACTGCTGCGCCTGGCTGAAGAGACCGGCTGGCGCCTGCGCCGCCATGGCCTCATCGGACAAACCGTAACCTTGAAGGTACGCTATGGCTCGTTTAAGACCATCACCCGCAGCCATTCCAGCGAATATGGCTACTACCACGACGAGGACATATACAACACCGTCCTTGACATGGCCGCGCCCATCCGCTGGAACGACGGCGTACGCCTTTTGGGCGTCAGCGTCAGCCGCCTTTCTCCCCACGCCGGATATGGCGGCCTCAACTTTGGCAATGAAGAAAAAAAAGAAAAACGTACCCAAACCATCGACCAGATCAAAGAGCGCTTCGGAGAAAACATCATCGGCCGGGGCTTAAGAGAAAAAGAGTAGGAAATAAGGACGGCGCCCTGACAGGCGCCGTTCTAATGTATTTTATTCAGCCACATTTTGCAATACCAGTTCACATTTGAATTCTTTTTTAAACCAGTTGATATCGCTTTTCAATTCACTTATCTCTATATCGTTGTCCGAGTTGGCGACAACAGACAAGAGCGCTTTACCCTTGGGCAGAACTGCCGGATAGATCTCTTTGACAGCGCCGGTCTCGGTAAAGTCGAGATTTTCCGCCATGGAGAGGATAAGAGCGAGCTTTCTTGCTATATCCCAATCCCGGTCGCTCAAGAAATCTTTATACACCTTATACCTGGTATGTTTGAGCGTAAAGCCATTGTGCCAGCTTACCACCAAAGCGGCGACCATCTGTTCGCGATGGGTAAGCCCCATGAGCGGGGCATTTTCCACAAGATACGCACTGTGGCGGGCGTGGTCATAGTAGTTTATGCTGATGCCTATGTCATGGAGCTGCGCCGCTACACGCAATATTTTCAATTCAGACATGCTCATGCCGTGGACGCCCAGCCAGCCCAGGAACATTTTTTCCGATAGGTCGGACACTTTTTTTACATGTTGCGTACCGTCCAAAACAAAGGTCAAAAGGTTGCCTACGCTAAAATCGAGGATGTTCTCGACTACATTTGGCTTGCCTAGTTGCCCTAAATAATGATCGTAAAACAATCCATCGCGCAGGCCGCAGCCTGATATAACAAGCTCTTTGCTGCCTACCGTATTGATGACCGTGTTGATGATAGCCGCTCCTGCCATGATGATGTCGGCGCGTTCGGCGTTCAGTCCTGAAATCTTGCGCCGCTGGGCGCAGTTCGTCCCTTTGAGCGAGTCCAGTACCTCGTTGAACGCTTTCGTGTCCATGCGGAAATTGTGCAGCTTAGGATATAGGTACTGGATGCGCCGCATATATATCTTGGCGATGTTGCGCGCTGTGCCGCCGATGCCGATGACCGGCAGGCCGCTGTTTTTCAGCCAGGGGAATTCCTTGAGTTTTTTGCCGATATAGGCGCTTATCTCTTTGAAGGCCTCTTCGCTCATCTGGTCGGCGGTGTTGAATTTCGCCGTCATATTGGTCGTGCCTGTCGGTATGCTTGCCAGGCGCTCGGCCTTGCGGTCGCGGATGAGCACAAGTTCCAGGCTGCCGCCGCCGAGGTCAAACAGCAGAGCGTCGCGTTCATCTATGCTGTTGACCACTCCGATATAACCGAGGCGCGCTTCTTCCTTGCCACTTATGATATTCATGTCAATACCGGTGGCCTCTTTTATCCGGGCGGCTATTTCCGGCCCGTTCTTGGCCCCGCGCATGGCGGCCGTAGCCACGCCGATGATCTTGGTCGCTTTAAACAGTTCGCACATGCGGGCAAAGTGCTTTACCGCATGCACTACGTCTTCCACCGCCTCCGGCAGTATCTCGCCGTTTTTGGACATGCGCTGGCTGAGGCGTAAAGAAGTTTTATGGCTGTATATCAGATTATGCGAAAGGTTTTTATATATGCGCAATATCACGAGGCGCGCCGAGTTGGAACCCAGGTCGATTATCGCCACTCTCTGCATTAGCCCACCTCTTTGAACAATATCGTAAGTCACAGTCTCTTGCCATTAATTATATCATCAATGTTTCCCTATTTAAAACCGGTTATTTTTATTCGCAAAAATTGACGCTTTTATCTTTTTTATTATGTTTTTATTTATTTTTAGTAAATTTTTCACAAAACTAAAATGTGTGCAGGTGCAAAGCCCCTCTCTGTCGAAGTATTTTAGACTTATGGAGAGTGATTTTTTGTGGTAAAGAAAAAAGACAACGTTTTCGCTGCTATACATCTTGGTTCGGAGAAAATAAGCCTGCAAATCATCGAATACCGGGCGCTCAACTCCATAAAAGTGCTGGATACGGCGGAACGCCGCGTGCGTATCGCGGAGGAGACCTTCAAGACAGGCAAAGTTTCCGCCGCCATGGTCAAAGAGATTTGCTCGCTTTTAAACAACTATAAACGCATGATGAAAGAATACGGTGTGAAAAAATACCGCCTCATCGGCACTACCGCCATGCGCGAAGCGCGCAACCGTTCTTTCATGATCGACCAGATACTTATGGCTACAGGCCTTGAGGTAGAAGTAATAGACATGCCGCTGGAAATATATTATAAATATATCTCGCTGGCCCGCACGCTCAAACAAAACGGCATCGGCGCCGACGGCTCTTCTACCCTGTTTGCCGACATCTCATCGGGCGGCCTCGGCATCACCCTGGTAGAAAATACTAATATAAAATACCAGCAAAGCATACATATAGGCATACTGCGCGTCAAAGAAAGTTTTGACAAGAATCAGCGTGCCGCCTCGAGCTTCAATACCGCTCTGACCGAATACATCAGCAGTATAGTTTCGCCTGTGCACAGGTCGCTACAGCAATACGCAATAAAACGCCTGGTGCTGTCCGGCACCAATACCAACCTGCTCCTACACATGCTGGACGGCAAAAGCAAGCCGAGCGAAATCAACATAATACCCACCAGCCGCTTTGAAGCGCTGGCCAAACGCGTGCTCAACATGCGGCTGGCCAAGATAATGCAGGAATTCGGCTTATCCGAAGCGGAAGCGGAAATAGTCCTGCCTACCATAGTTTTCTACCAACAGCTTACCGGCCTTACCGCCATCCCCGAGCTGGTCTTCCCGCCCGACGCCTTTATCGACTCGATAAGCCTTTTACATGTAGCGGAAGAAAAGCAAAGCCCCTGGCTGGAGGAACTGGATGAAGAACTGATCGAATTTGTCTATAATATAGCTAGATATTACAAGTACGACAGCGGCCACGCCCGCCAGGTGCTGAAGTTTTCCGAGCTGATATTCGACCGGCTGCACAACGTGCACGGCCTTACGGCGCGCGACCGGCTTATTTTGCGTGTCGCATCCATCCTGCACGACATAGGAAAATATATAAACCTCCGCCAGCACTATTTCTACTCTTACCGCCTCATCCTCTCCACCGACATCTTCGGCCTGTCGGACGCGGAAAAGCGACTGGCCGCCTATATCAGCTATCATCACTCCAAAGATATTTTCGAGCCGCCCATGGAGGGCGTATTGCCCATGCGGCACGAACAGCGCTCCATCGTCGCCAAGCTGGCCGCGATCCTCCGCCTGTCCGACGCCCTTGACCGCAGTTACCGGCAAAAAATCTCTTCCTGCAAGGTATCTTTTAAAAACGACGAAATGCTCATCACGGTAGCGGCCAAAGAAGACCTGTCCCTCGAAAGATGGACATTTGAAGACAAGACCAGTTTATTTATAGAAGTATTCGGCATCAAGCCGGTACTTATCGAAAAAAACCGTTAGGAGGCCAGGCGCAGCCTGTTTATATATCACACTATGATAAAAAAAGCAGTTTTTTCACCGCTCAATATACCAGAAAACTTCATCAACCGAGAGCTTAGCTGGCTCAAATTCAA
Organism: Acidaminococcales bacterium; assembly: GCA_031552765.1. Lineage (GTDB taxonomy): Bacteria > Bacillota > Negativicutes > Acidaminococcales > JAISLQ01 > JAVBME01. The sequence goes on from JAVBME010000036.1 coordinate 22,759, forward strand.
CCTGCGCGTACTCAAAGAAGCCGGCGGCAAAGAACACCCGCCCCTGGAGAGGCTGCGTTTTATCTCTATCGCCGCCTCCAATCTCGATGAATTTTTCATGGTGCGAGTGGCCAACCTCATAGACGTCCTGGAAGAAGGGCGCAACGACTGTGACCCGTCCGGCCTCAGCGTCAAAGAGCAGCTGTCTGCGGTGGCCGCGTCGGCGCATGCCATGAAACGCCTGTCCTACAGGTACCTTTTTGCCACGCTCAAAGAATTGCGCAACTACGGCATACACATCGAACGCCTCAATGACATCCCTGCCGCCGGGCAAGAGTGGCTGTGCAATTATTTCCATAATACCGTCTACCCCGTACTCACGCCCATGGCCATAGACGCCAGCAGACCTTTCCCTTTCCTGGCCAACCGCAGCCTCAATCTGGCCGTCACCTTAAAAAGCCCGCATGGCGACGACGAAGAGCGCATCGCCTTCGTGCAAGTACCCTCGGTGCTGCCGCGCCTTTTACAGGTAGAGACCGGCGAAAGCGGAAAAAGCAGCTTTGTTTTTCTGGAAGAACTCATTATGTCCTATTGCCACCTGTTATTTCCCGGTTTTACCATCAAAAACACCACGCCTTTTCGCATCACAAGAAATGCCGACCTGTACATCGACGAAGAAGATGCCGACAATTTGCTCCTTGAGATGGAAGAATCTCTTCGCCGGCGCAAACGCGGCGATGCCGTGCGCCTTGAAATAAACATTACCGGCGACGAAAATATCGAAAAGTTCCTCATGAAAAACCTGGAGCTCGATAAGTACGACGTTTACAATATCCGCGGGCCGATAGACGTCACCTGCTTCAATAAGCTGATAAACATGCCGCCCTTCTCCCATCTTTGCTACTCCCCGCGTACGCCGCAGATCCCGGCCGACCTCATAGACTGTGAAAATATATTCGAACTGGCGGCCGAGCGCGATATCCTTTTGCATCATCCTTTCGAATCCTTCGAACCCGTAATAAAGCTGGTACAGGACGCCGCCAACGACCCTGACGTCCTGGCCATAAAACAGACCCTTTACCGTGTGAGCGGTAATTCACCTATCGTGGCGGCTTTAGCGCGCGCTGCGGAAAACGGCAAACAGGTAACCGTGCTGGTAGAACTAAAAGCGCGCTTTGACGAGGAAAATAATATCATCTGGGCCAAGCGCCTCGAGAAAGCCGGCTGCCACGTCATTTACGGACTGGTCGGCCTTAAGACCCATGCCAAGATCATCCTCATCGTCAGGAAGGAAACTACCGGCATCAAGCGCTATGTCCACCTCGGAACAGGCAATTACAACGATTCCACTGCCAAGCTATACACAGACATCGGCATTATAACCTCCAACGAACAGGTGGGCGCCGACGCCTCGGCCGTCTTCAACCTCCTGTCCGGCTATTCCGAGCCGCCACTCCTCGACAAGCTGGTGATGGCGCCGATCGGCCTTAGAGACAAACTGCACGGCCTCATCGACCGGGAGATCGCGCTGGCCAAAAAAGGCCGCCCGACACACATTATCGCCAAAATGAATTCACTCATCGACACGGACATCATCCTGAAACTCTACGAGGCCTCTAACGCCGGCGTACGCATAGACCTCATCGTACGCGGCCTTTGCGGCCTGCTGGACGGCAAGCCTGGCGTCAGCGAAAACATATCCGTCCGCAGCATCGTCGGACGCTACCTCGAGCACACGCGCATTTTCTATTTTTCTAACGACGGCGCGGAAGAAATATATCTTTCCAGCGCGGACTGGATGGAGCGCAACCTCAACGACCGGGTGGAGCTCTTCTTCCCGGTGGAAAGCCCCCAGCACATCGAACGCATCAAGGGCATACTTGACCTATACCTAAAAGACAACACCAAAGCGCACATCATGGTCAATAAAGGCAACTACCGCCGCCAAAGCGCCCGAGGCGAAAAAATAAACGCCCAAGAAACGCTTTACCGTATGGCGGTCGAAGCCGCAGAAGGAGCTGTCCACACGCTAGAGCAAAAAATGAAGCCACTCTACAAAAAAGAAGCCGCCTTCCAGGAATGAAGCACTATTGCCAGCCCTGCCGCCGCTTGCTATAATGTTAGATATACATAAAAAAGGAGAGCCGTTATGCCGCAACTGTACAAAATAACTTTCAACATCGCCGATATTTACGGCTATATCGCCTACGACCCACAAACCCAGGCTATTACCGTCGACTATCCTGACGAACGAACGTGCGCCGCTATAAAAGACTGGCTGGCTAAAGAGCACGAAATAAATACGCCGGTGGAAAACGGCGGTACGAATGATTTTGCTCCGAAAAAATATTTGGCTGCCCGCAGTGTCAGTGACTTTGAAACAGTACTCACCCGTATCTGGCAACACCTTGGCGTACACATCGACTGGAGCTTCCCGGCCGAGTGCATATAGTTATCCACAGGTTTATCAACACGCTACTCACAGCCTGTGTATCAAAAACGGAAAGCCTCATCAATACTGGGTTTTTTCAACAGCAAAACCAACATGGCCTGTTGATAACTACACTTATATTGACGGTTTGCCTGTGGCGTGTTAGAATTTAAAGCGTCGTCTATTGTAAACTATTTTATAACGCGCCCGTAGCTCAGGTGGATAGAGCAGTGGTTTCCTAAACCACGTGCCGGGAGTTCGAGTCTCTCCGGGCGCACCAGGAATTACGCAGGTTTCCGGCTTTCGGAAGCCTGTTATTTTTATTAAATGCCGGATAAAGAATAAACAGCAGCGCCATTTTAATAGGCGTTTACGCAGCTAAAGTATCCCTTCCGCCGCCAGGTTTTTTATTTCCTCTTTATTGAGGCCGAGCAAAGAGGTAAAAACTTCTTCATTATGTTCACCCAGCCCGGGCGATGGGGTGCGCACCGTAGCCTTGGTTTCCGAAAGCTTGATATGCGGGCCGGTGACCGTCACTTTCCCGGCTTTCGGGTGCTCCACCTCGACAAACATCTCCCGCGCTTTGGCTATATGCGGGTCATTCGCCACCTGTTCGATATTGTATATCGGCGCCGCCGGCACGCCGGCTTCCAGTAAGGTATCCACTATATCCTTGACCGTCCGGTCTTTTGTCCACTCTTCCACTATTTCCTTGACCGCCACATGGTTTTTCACCCGGTCGCGCGTCTTCTGGTAGTCCGGATGGTCGGCCAGCTCCGGGCGGCCGATTATCCCGCAGAAAATAGTCCACAGCTTATCATTGCCGCCGCCAATGATGACCAGGTCGTCCTTGGCCTCAAAAGAATCATATGGATAGACCGATTCGTAGCGGTTGCCGATACGCTGCGGCAGCCTGCCTTCAGTAAAATAGATCATGTTTATTATCTCCAGGCTCGAGACCGCGGCATCCACCAGCGCCACATCCACCAGTTGCCCGCGCCCGGTATGCTGGCGGTTTTGCATAGCCGCCAGTATGCCGATAGTCACCGACAACCCACCCAGCACGTCGCCCATCGCCGTCCCCGAACGGGTAGGGTGCCCGCCCGGCCAGCCGGTAGTGCTCATCAGCCCGCTCATGGCCTGGCTGATGATGTCATAGCCGGGACGCTTGGTATAAGGTCCGTACTGCCCGAACCCAGACACCGCCGCGTAAATCAGCCGGGGATTTATTTCTTTTAAAACATCATAGCCAAGACCCAGTTTTCCCATCGTCCCCGGCCGGTAGTTTTCCACCACCGCGTCGGCTTTTCGGGCCAATTGTTTGAACAGTTCCTTGCCTTTGGCTGATTTTAAATCCAGAGTTATGCCTTTTTTGTTCCTGTTCAAGTTCATATAATAAGCGCTCTCGCCATTGAAAAAAGGCCCCATATGGCGTTCATCCGCCCCTTTTCCCGCTTCTTCGATCTTGAGGACGGTAGCGCCCATATCGGCAAGCATCATCGTACAAAACGGCCCTGCTAATACTCTCGTCAGATCCAGCACCAACATTCCTTCTAAAGCACCTGTTCTTTGCATAAACATCCCCCTTAGGTTTTACTGTCCGCAAAAACAAAAGCAAACCGTATGCCAACTCTTAGAATCTAGATTTTATGGGCACAAATACTAAAACTACAGTAATATTTTAGTGAAAATGAATATTTTCGTCCCGTTTTAAGGACAATGCCGTATTGAAAGGGACAAAAATTTAAAACCCTGTTATAATTAGAATAATAAAATACCCCGCCCAAGCAGCTAGCCGGCAATTCAACAAATGGCATATATTTTGCAAATATTTTTCCTGTACACAAGACCCACAACAAGGAGGAAAAAATATGTACGACAAATTTCCCGCTAAAGTAAATATCATCGAAGTCGGCCCACGGGACGGCTTTCAAAATGTCGCCGAATTCATACCCACCCAGGACAAACTGGCAATAATCCACAGCCTGTTTGATGCCGGCGTTTCCCACATGGAGCTGACTTCTTTCGTCTCCCCACGCGCCATCCCACAACTTGCCGATGCCGGCGAGATATGCCGCGCCGTGGTGGACACGTATGGCGACAGCGTCAAAATACACGTACTGGTGCCAAATTTAAAAGGCGCCCAGTCCGCCTTTGACGCCGGCGTCCGGGAGGCCGTATGCGTGATGTCTGTTTCCGAAGCGCACAATAAGGCAAACATCAACCGCACGCATGAGCAGTCTTTGCAAGAACTGGGCCAGATGCTGGAAGCCCTGCCGGACATGAAAATCCGCGTCGCCCTTGCCACATCTTTCGCCTGTCCGTTCGAAGGCTGGATAGCGGCAGAAAAGGTACTGCATTTCACCGATACTGTATGGAACATGGGCGCCCAGGGCGTGGTCCTTTGCGATACTATCGGCGTAGCGACCCCCGACCGGGTGTATAAACTGTCCGCTTTAGCGCGCCAAAAATTCCCCGGCCTGGATTTTTCCCTGCACCTGCACGATACGCGCGGCATGGGTCTCGCCAATATCATCGCCGGTCTGGAAGCTGGCATCACCACTTTTGAGGCGTCCGTCGGCGGTCTGGGCGGTTGCCCCTTCGCGCCGGGCGCAGCAGGCAATACAGCCACCGAAGACGTCGTCAACATGCTCGGAGACATGGGCATCAACACCGGGATAGACCTCGATAAATACCTCGCGGCCGTAAAACTGACCGAACAAAAAATAAAAGCCCCCCTTACCGGACACATGGGCCAGGCCAAAATATACGACTGCCTCGGCCTTCCTCACATAAAACGCTGATTTTCCGGGAAAGGAAGGATACAATGGGCAGAATCGTCATGTTGTCGCCTTTTCGCGAACTTACGCTATCCGCGCGCACTGTAGCGGAAAAAGCAGGTATACCGCTCGCCATATTGGAAGGCGGCATGGAAAATGCCTTGTCGGCTATAGAAAAACTAAAAGCGCTGCCGGATGTTTTTATCAGCCGTGGCGGCACGGCCGAGCTGATAGCCCGCACTTATAAAGTACCAGTAATCGGCCTTAATACCAGTTTATATGACATCATCGAGTGCTGCAAAGAGGCGCGTGCCTATTCCAAAAACATCGCCATTACCTCTTTTGCCAAGCCCTTTGTCGGCGTGCAGCTTTTGGAAAAAGCTATGGACATAAGCGTCACGGAAATAGTGTTCAATAATACCGCCGCCCTGGAAAACCAGATATCCGCTTTAGGGGCTGAAGGCGACTGCTGTATCGTTGGCGGCGGCCCATCCATGCTGCTGGCGCAAAAAGCCGGCCTGCCCAGCGTGTTTTTAAAGGCCAGCAAGGAGACCATCCTCGACGCCTTGCTGCGGGCCGATGAAATCGCCCGCCTGCGCCGGGAGGAAAAGCGCAGGAGTTCCCGCCTGGAGGCAATCCTTGAAAACGCTTACGACGGTATTGTCGCCATTGACGCCCAGGGCAAAGTGGAAATATTCAACTCCGCCGCCGAGCGGCTGCTGGGCATATCGGCTCGCGCCGCGCTCGGCCAGGCGGTCGACGCGGTCATTCCCAACACCAAACTGTCCGAAGTACTAAAAAACGGGCAGCCCAGAATTGGCGAATTCCAGGACGCCGGCAGCTCCCGCATCGTCACAAACCGCATGCCCTTTTACGATGAAGAAGAGGTCGTAGGGGCTGTAGCCACCTTTCAGGACGTATCGCGCGTCATCCAGGTGGAACACAAACTGCGCCAGGAAATGACCAAAAGCTCTTTCAAGGCCAAGTACCGCCTTGAGGACATCATCGGGCAATCCACCGCCATCGAAGAACTCAAAGACCTGAGCAGGAGTTTTGCCAACTCCGGCCTTACCGTTTTCATTTCCGGATCGTCCGGCTGCGGCAAGGAAATGTTTGCCCAGGGCATACACAACGCCAGCAAGCGCCTCTTCGCTCCCTTTGTGGCGGTAAACTGCGCCGCTTTGCCGCCATCGCTTCTCGAGAGCGAACTGTTCGGCTACGAGGAAGGGGCCTTTACCGGCGCGCGCCGCAAAGGCAAGCTCGGACTGTTCGAGCTTGCCCACGGCGGAACTATATTCCTCGACGAAATAGACGCCCTGCCGCTCGAGCTGCAAGGCCGTCTGCTGCGGGTTTTACAGGAAAAAGAAGTACTGCGGGTGGGCGGCGAAACGATAATCCCCGTCAACATAAGGGTCATCGCCGCCACCAATAAAGAACCGCAAGAACTGGTATCGACAAACAAGATGCGCGCCGACCTGTATTACCGGCTGAATGTCCTCTATCTCGAACTGCCGCCGCTCCAAGAACGAAAAGAGGATATCCCTCTGCTGTGCCGGCACTTCCTGCCCGGGCACAGCGCCATACTAGATGAGATGATGCCTGCTTTACAAGACTATTCCTGGCCGGGCAATGTGCGCGAACTGCAAAACTTCTGTCAGCGCCTGTCTTTTTGCCAGGACAACTATCTGCTGCACAAAGATACCTATAAACTGTTGCGACAGATCGCCCCAGCCATTGTAGGCGAAAAAACGCCGTCCCGGCAGGCTAAAGACCTTACCGAACAACTTCAGGTATTTGAGACGAAAATCATAGAAGCGGCTGTCAAAGAAACCGGCAGCATGCGCAAAGCCGCTAAACAGCTCGGCATCGGCAAGTCCACCGTATCGAGAAAATTAAAGCAAGCCGCACAGCCACAGGAAGACGGCTTCTAACTTGCAAATAAATCTGAACTTTAAAATAAAGCAATTCTTTTTGTTACAAAACAAAAAGAATTGCTTTATTTATATAAAATTATATATAATATTTATATGAGATATTTTGACTGCGGGAGGAATTTATTTTGGCCAAACAGGTAAAACAGATGATTTCCAGCGAAGATTTTTTAGCCAACACCAGAAAAACCTGGTACCAACCCAACAAAACCGAACTTATCGAAGAAGCGGTCAGTAGAAAAGAATGTATCCTTTCTGACAAAGGAGCCATCTGCGCTACTACAGGCAAACACACCGGCCGGTCGCCCAAGGACAAATTTATCGTATACAGCCAATCGGTACACGACAAGATCGACTGGGCCAACAATACCCCTATAAGCAAAGAGTTTTTTTCCGGTTTGTACGAAAAAATGAAAAAATATGCCCAAAACCAGCAGCTTTATGTTTCCAGCGTGCAAGCCGGCGCCGACCCGAAAAACGCCCTGACGGTAAAATTCATTACCGAACTGGCCTGGCATCATTTATTTATAAGGCAGCTTTTCATAAACCCAGAAAACACAGACAAAAAAGAAGACTTTACCGTCATCTGTATGCCGCGTTTCAAAGCCGACCCGGAAGTAGACGGCACTAAATCCGAAACTTTTATCATTATAAATTTTGACAAAAAAATGGTACTTATCGGCGGCGGCGAATATGCCGGCGAAATGAAAAAATCCATCTTTTCCGTCATGAACTACATCTTGCCGCAAAAAGGCATCATGTCCATGCACTGTTCAGCCAACATGGGCAAAGACGGCAAGACCGTTCTGTTTTTCGGCCTGTCCGGTACCGGCAAGACCACTCTGTCGGCCGACGTCAGCCGCGTCTTGATCGGCGACGACGAGCACGGTTGGAGCGATGACGGCATCTTCAATATCGAAGGCGGCTGCTACGCCAAATGCGTCAAGCTGACCGAAGAATATGAGCCGGAAATATACGGCGCCATCCGCTACGGCACTGTGCTGGAGAACGTCTGGCTGGATAAAGGCAACCGCCTGCCCGATTATTTCAATATCTCCTTTACGGAAAATACCAGAGCCGCCTACCCGCTCGATTATATACCAAACTCCCTAAAAAAAGGCGGCGTGGTCGCCCACCCCGATACTATAGTCTTCTTGGCCGCAGACGCTTTCGGCGTACTGCCGCCGGTAGCCAAGCTCAGCAAAGAACAGGCCATGTACCACTTCCTGTCCGGCTACACCAGTAAAGTGGCCGGCACCGAGCGCGGCATAGTCGAGCCGGAAGCAACCTTCTCCTCCTGCTTTGGCAGCCCGTTCCTGCCTTTGCCGCCCTTCGAGTACGCTAAGCTGCTGGGCGAAAAAATAGAGAAACACAATACCCAGGTCTACCTGGTCAATACCGGCTGGTCTGGCGGCGGTTATGGCGTCGGGCAGAGGATGAACCTCAAATATACCCGCGCCATAGTAAACGCTATCATCAATAAAAAACTGGACAGCTGCGAATGGGAAAAAGACTCCGTATTCCAGTTCCTCATCCCGACTTCCTGCGACAAAGTGCCTAGCAACATACTCAAACCGCAAAATACCTGGCAGGACAAAAAAGCCTACCAGGGGCAGGCACAGAAACTGGCCCAGTTGTTTGTGAAAAATGCCGAAAAATTTACCGGCAATACTGATCCCGCCATACTGGCTGCCGGGCCCAAAATATAATATAAAAAGCCATGCTCCCCTTGCGCTTAGCGCAAGGGGAGCAACTATTTATTTACCGGTAAGACAAAGCGCTCGTCAACAACATGAAAAAGGTTTTGCCGCCGGAATTTTGTAAAGATAGATCGCTGACGACCACCTGCATGACATTCTCCGTGCGCCCACCTGTACTGTGCATCCCGAGGGCATGGATAGCATAGGGCGCGCCCTGGGAACTGCCCAGGTACAACATGGTATGCCCAGGCATGAACAGCACGTCGCCCGGCGAGAGGCCGGCGAACATCGCCTGCCTGCTTTCCTGCGGCAAACCGTTGAGAACAAAGCGCACGCCGGCAGTCTCCTCCTGCTCGTCCGCGTTGCGCGGCAGGTACACGCCGACAGTGCGGTAAATATCATTGATAAAAGATGAGCAGTCGACCGAATCCTTAAGCCCGCCCCAGCCGTAGGGATCGCCCAAAAACTTGAAGGCCTGGGCTATGACGTTGTTCCTGGTATAGGGTAAATATCCGAGGTTATATTTTCGCAGGTCGGCAGGCAGCTGCATGGTAGACTCGCCAAGCATGCCGTCACTTTTTTTCAGCGGCAGACGCACTGTATACACTTGCTTATCAGCAATTTTCACAAGGATCCGCGCGCCCATCTGGTAGAGTTTTTGCCCGCCGCCTGTGCCAAGAGCCATCTTATTGGCGGTCACTACCAGAAATTCTTTGGGTTCTGCATATTCTAGCCACAAAGCTTTCTCTGCAAAAGCGACCGTCCAAACCGGCAACCAGCCGCGGTAATTGCGTGTCTGCACAAAAAGAAAGTTACCGGACTTGCTTTTGTGCAGCACCGCCACCGCTTCGCCCGGGTCGAGCGCGGTATTTTGCAGGCGGTCGAAATGGCTGTCGGAAGCGCTATAGAACCAGCCCTCATTCGTCGGCATGGCGCGCAGATTGGTGCGGCTTATAGTCACCGCCCGCCGCACTTCTACGCTGGGCGGTATGGCATCCAAAGCAAGCTCATTGACGATCAGCTGCCGGTAACCAGCCTGTATAGGCTGCTTCTTTACATATATTGCTTTTTTAAACAACCAGTCATTTTCTTTTATCCAGCCTTTTACCTTTTCGCCGGCGACACTGGCGGGATATTGCGCCAAATCGTAGACCGACGGAGATTTTTCCACTATCTCTTTATTTAGGGTACGCAATTGTTCCTTGTTTAAAACCGTAGCCGTACCGGCCGGGAAATTCTTTTGCCAAAATTGCGCGCCGTTTAGCGCCGGATATTTTGTAATACCTGCCGCATAGGCATAGCTGGCCAGCAAACAAAAAAACACTGTACATAAAGATATTTTTCTCATAACAGCTCCTTGCCAAAACCTTTTCAACCTATATTTTAGCCGATAATGCTTTTCTTTTCAAAAAATTATCTGCGCGCCTTGAAAAAGACGGCAATTCCTGCTAGAATTTATTCATGCGTTATGGTGTTGGTGACAAGCGCTACATGGAGCTGGCGCTGGAACAAGCGAAAAAAGCCTCCGCCATGGGAGAAGTGCCCATTGGCGCGGTAATAGCAAAAGACGGCCTCGTCGTAGCCTCTGCGCACAACCTGTGCGAAACTTGGCGCGATGCTACTGCCCACGCAGAAATGCTTGCGATAAAGCAGGCGTCTGAAGTGCTGAACAATTCCCGTTTGACCGGTTGCACTCTCTATGTCACGGTAGAACCCTGCCCCATGTGCGCGGGCGCTCTCGTTATGAGCCGCGTCAGCCGCCTGGTGTACGGCTGTCCGGACAGCAAGGCCGGAGCCGCGGAGTCGCTGTTCAACATAGTCGATAACAAAGCGCTCAACCATCAGGTGCAAACAGTCGCCGGCGTCTGTGAAGAAGAATGCCGCCAGCTGATGCAGGAGTTTTTCCAGGAAAAACGCTAAAAATTGCATATACGCCAGGCTGCTAAAACAGCCGAAGAAGTTTTGGAGAGGTGTCCGAGTGGTCGATGGTGCTTGACTCGAAATCAGGTGTACGGCAACGTACCGGGAGTTCGAATCTCCCCCTCTCCGCCATAGTAAACATCATGCCTCCGGGAGTTTTCCCGGAGGCATTTTTGCGTCTAAAAACGAGTCGAAATTCGCGTTTTGATAACAATTTGATAACAGTTATGAAAAACTTGAAAAAGGAAATTTAAAAAGTCTATCTTCTATACCTGCTCTTTGCGGACCAGAAGCGTTGGTAAATATATTTTCAGGTAACTTAGCCGGAGATTCAAACACTTTGCGCAACTCATTTTTCAAAATATCAACTTGCTGCCTATGCGTATTGGCCAAAACCGTTTTTAATTTTTCTTCCTGATTTGAAAATCTTTCGGCAACATTATCCACTTGATAAAAAACATTACATTGCAAATCAAGATAATCTCTTGCAATAACGTTTCTCGGAAATCCTGCTTGAACAGGTATTACTTCAGTACCTTCATTTTTAAAAAAATTATACGTATCATCGAAAAAACAATTAAACAAGTCGTCTTTGGTCTTTACTATGTTTTCCCACTCAGTTTTATAATTTTTACTTATAAATAGCATTAAATGCTGAAAAACAGCGTTTAAAACTGGCAGACCAAAAATAAGGAGGTTTTCTATAAATACTTCCATCCTATCAATAAACGCCGGATCGCTACGTCTAATACAATACTTAGCCAGCTCTGTGCGAAAATTTAGTAACGGGAGCGCTGCGAGTTCATAATAAAATACTGGCAATTTTTCAGAATATCTATCGCTGTATCTACTGGTACTGCTTCCTTTGAGTAAATAAAGAGAGTTAATAAAGTTAATATTGCTTACTCTTTCAAGTATAAATTGATTGTAGACGCAATATTCCGGACTGCGCTTTAAACAAACAGCAGTAAAATTCATCTTATTGAAGTTTTGCAAAAAACGTTTTAAGTCAGATCTATATTTGTTACTATCGTTATTGCTTTTAGCCAAAACATACCCAATAAAGGGGTTTTTCTTGCTACCATCAGCTTGTTTCGTTGTTCCAGAACGTGTCACTCCAAAAACAAATTCAGCATCATAAAGAGAGTATACTTTCATTTTATCGTTTACAAAAAAGTGCCTTAATAGCTCGAACTCCACCTTATGTTTGCCACCTTTATTCTTTATATTATCTTTGCCGCCTTTATCCTGTGCCTCAACCCTAAATGCTTTACGAAACTTAAAAATATTATTGTTAACTTTTTGCGCAAACGAGTATTTATGCTCGCATTCCTCCATAGAAAGTACGTCTTCACCTTCACTTTTGCTCTCGTCTTTGCCCTCGTCTTTGCCCTCGTCTTTGCATTTATCATCCCGTTTCCTTGGGATAACATGGTAACTAGGGGTAAGTTTTGTGTAAATATCTGTCCAGTTAAAACTGGCTTCTTTTAATGAATCCCTATAGTAATAGGCAAGTATAACTAATCTCCTGAGATCAGGATAAAATGCTGTGCAAACATCGAGCATATTATTGTAAAAATTTAAAGGAACGTCCTTTTGTGTTAAACCGGTTATATCATCAACAATATCAAAAGGCCCTCTACATTCAAGCACTGCTTCTGGACTTAAATATGGATAACATAGGCGTATCGCTAAATCCGCTATTTTTTCAACACTCACATTTTTGTCTTTCAACATATCATCAACAACTAAATGCAAAAACTTTTCATCTTGTACTGTAAAAAATTCATATTCCCAAAACAAAGGAACTTGCCTTAATAGACTGCTGCCACCTATATTTTTTATGTTTTGTTTTTCACCGGGTGTATCTAAAGAAATGAAATTAAAAAGATTATTCATTTATTCACCTCGTAAAATTTAATTATTTACCGCTTAATCTAGCATTTTTTGCTAGATTTTTTATTTTCACAATATTTAAATTATACTATTTTAATTACTTTTACTATATTATATGAAAATTAAAGTTATATTGAAAGTATTTATTTATATTTTTGTGAAAATATAATTTATTTTTAGGTTTTTTATTCTCTTTTCAGCATATTTACTATAATTTTAATTATTAGTATCATGGAAAGCGGACGTTCATTAAATTTACAGGAGGTGAAAACCGTGGAGAAAAAACTTACATTGACAGTTGGCGAAACTGCTCAGCGTCTGGGTATAGGCAAAAACAAAACTTATACCCTGGTGCATGACGGCAAAATACCAAGCATCCGCCTAGGCAAAACAATTTTAATCCCGATCCAAGCTCTTGATGCCTGGCTGCAAAAAGCGGCGACAACTTAAATGGCGGGAGCTGCTCAATCCGCCACTGCGAAAGGAGGTGATATTTTATGCAGGGAAGTGTTTTGCCAAGAATCCGCAAGAAGGGCCGCGACGCGCAGGGGCGCGTCCGTGAAAACCTGAAAGTCTATGACGTATCAATCCGCTACAACGATCCAATAACCGGTAAACGTAAGCAAATGCTCCGGAGAGGCTTCCTTACGAAAGGCGCGGCAGCAGCTTTCCTGCTGGAACAACAGGATAAGCTGCGCCAGAACACGTTTGTAGTGCCTAAACCAGTATCCTTCAAAACTTTCCTCGAAGGATGGTACGAGGACTATGTGGCTGTCAATCTGCGTCCGAGTACAAAAGCGGGATATACAGCCATCATTGACCGCCACCTTATCCCTCATCTAGGCGGCCTAGATCTAAAGGAAATTAAGAGCGCCGACATAGACCGCTTATATGCCTTCCTGCTGCGTGAAGGCCGTTCCGATGGTAAGGGCGGCCTGTCAGCTAGGACGGTTATATACACCCACCGTGTCCTCCATGAGGCCATGGAATATGCGATAAAAAGGCAGCTCATCTTCTTCAATCCCGCCAAAGGCGTGCTTAACCTGCCTAAAGTACAAAAACGTGCAGTGAATGTGTATAACGAAGCGGAACTCAGACAGCTGTTTTCATTGACCACGGACACCGTTTTCGAACTACCAGCCCTGTTAGCTGCTGTATGCGGGTTAAGGCGCGGTGAGATACTCGCCTTAACGGAGGATGATGTCAACTGGGAAGGTCTAAGTATCAACGTAAATAAACAGCTGTTGGATGTGGATGGCGCGGTCTTCATTGGCCCACCAAAAAGCACCGAAAGCAACCGCACTATCCATGTTCCTGTACAGGTATTTGTGGCTATAGAAAAGGCTATAACCACGAACGCGGCTAATCGACAACTGCTTGGCATCGGTCATAACGCCAACAAGCTATTGGTCTGCGATGCGCTTGGCAATCCCATACGCCCAAGGTATTTCAGCAAAAACTTCGCTGCCCTCATTAGACGACACCGTCTCAAAAACATCACGTTTCATGGCCTCCGGCATTGCGCGGCAAGCCTAATGCTGAGAACTGGTGTCCCGATGAAGACCACATCCAGTATCCTTGGGCACTCTTCCGTCGGTATCACCCTGGACCTGTATACCCACGTAATGGAAGACGCCAAGAAAGAAGCCGCCGAGCTAGTTTCCAAGCGGCTATTCCCCTAACTCAAATCATGATCGGGGCTTCTTTTGAAGCCCCGCCCCCCTCGGAATTCCGAGTTGAAAAATTTAGGAGGTAGAAAAAATGTCCGAAAAAAGTATTTCAGATAAAGAATGCTCTGAGGTAGAAAGAAAACCTGGCAGATTTATCTTGGGCGAAGAACATTCTTTAGTTGGCAGCAAATATCAATTTATGTCCACGCTTACAGCTGTAGAACTTAATGCTCTCCGTGAAAGCATAAGAGAAAACGGCATAATAAACCCCATAATTATTGATGAGGAAAAAAATATTATCGATGGGCATCATCGTTACCAAATTTTTTTAGAATTGTTTAGTCATGGAGAATATATAGAATTAAAAACTGAAATAAAATCCGGCTTAACGGAAGAGCAAAAAAAAGCACTCGCAATAGAACTAAACATTGCCGGCAGAGCTATAACAACTAAACAAAAAGCCTTGGCTATGTCAAAAGAAGATCGATACAAATTGGTAAAGAATTTACTTCTTGAATTCCCTGACAAACCAATGAAATGGTTTGAGACGCAGACGGGGGTCTCTGATAAAACCGTAAAAAAAATCAAGGAGGAAAATTGGACTCCTCCTATCGCCAATAAAAAACCGTCGAAAAGCAAGCTGGAAAAGACTTTAGCTACCGTCGAAAAAATCTCGTTCGAAGGCATGTCTCAGGCTGAACTCACTAGCATCATAAAAGCGCTTGAAGCTGCGATAAAAAAATGCTCTGCTGCCAAAACAGCAGAACCTGCGTCAATCAACAAGTAGTTTATTTTTTATACTTGCCGGCCACAGCGCGAAGCACCACAATAGGTACTTCGCCTGTGGTTCCCGCCAGAAATCAATTTGATTAATATAAAACTCAAAATAAATGGAGGTACATAGCATGGACAACCCACGCGCCAAAATCGTAACTTTCCCTGGATACTTACTGAATAATACCAAAACTTTCTTTTCCGATACCCGCTATATAAGCGACTCCCTTGGGTCAGAAATTTACAAAGGAACTGCGCATGTGCCGATTTTCATCAATGCACAGACAGGAGCAGGGAAAAACTATCTTCTGCGAAACAATCTACTGAAATATGCTATGGAGAATAAATTTCGTATTTTATATATCAGCAACCGCTCCGCACTTAGCGGGCAAGAAAAACTTAACATGTGTCGCGCCATCAAAGCCCTTGATAAAAAATTAGGCGAAAAACTGAAATGGGAAATGGACAAATACAAGCCGTCACGCCTCGAAGATTTTTGGGATTTAGGGCCGGTAATTATTAGAAGCTATCAAGGCATTTTCACGCTCTCCAAAGATCTAAATAAAAATAACATTTTAAAAGACAATATTTTATTTGTAGTATTTGATGAATGTCATTTTTTTACCGCTGATGCCGCTTTTAACAGTCAAACAAATGACATACTGCAGTACGTTATAAAGTATTTCCCTTATGCCGTGCGCATGTATCTCTCAGCCACGCCAGATGATGTACTGGTTCCAATACTGGAAAAAGAGTATAACGCACAAAAAGAAATGCTTAATCTTCTTCCAGATGAAAGATTTTCAATGCGTTCTGATTATGGCAGCGATATATCCAGAAGATTTTGGCCAGTAGAATTAAAAGTCAGCCCTCCACCCTATGGTAAATACTATGGCGACGTAATCCATACGCCGATAGGCCATACATATAACAACTACACAGCCGTTATATATAATTTTAAGAAAGACTATAGTTATTTGAACATGCGCTTTATATCGGAAGGCAGTCCTTTAAACTATGTAACTAAATGTATACAAAAAGAAATAGCTGACGAAAACTCCGATAAATGGTTGCTTTTTATCAGAAATAAAAAAACGGGGAAAAAACTGGTACAAAAACTTGGTAGCAAAAACGCAATTTTTATATACGCCAAAGACAAATCCACTGATGCCTATCAGAAATTGATAACTAAAGAAAAATTTGACCACAAGGTGCTTATCGCGACCTCCGTCATTAACAACGGCGTCAATATCAGTGATCCGGCAGTAAAAAATATTTTTGTTGAGCATTTTGATAAAACAGAGTGCATACAAATGGTCGGACGTGTGAGGATACCACATGGCGATAACGAACCAGTCAATAAAATAAACCTCTATCTGCCTATACACAGTTCCGCCTACTTAGCTAGGCAGTTAAAAAACAACACTGAACTGTTGGATATATTGTATGATTTTGACAAAATGAATGAAATCGAACGCTTCAACTTTGCCAACAGATTACACGGACAAGGTGAAGGCAAACATTTTTATACATTAGTAACTGGGAAAGCCGTATATAACCCCATGTACAAAGCTTTTCTGCAGCAAAAAAACTCCTTTTTATCTGGTTTGCTCGCTAGGATAAACAGTGATACCGATACGCCTCAGCAGACTGACTTTAATGAGTTTATCTTAGCCCAAAAAGCCGTCAATTTGCATTCAACTGCTGCTGCCAAAGGAAAAGATGCTGTCGCCTTCAGCGATGGCTCCGCAACGATTGACACGGCAATTACGGCGCTCCTAACCGATTACAATTCGACTAAAGAAGGTTTTACCAATCATACTTACGGTAAAAATGCCATATTGGCCGAGTACCTGTCCTGGTTTGGTAAAGCCGATCAAAACCCTGAAGCGCTTTTGGTCGGTAACGAAGTAGAACAATCTGCTAAAGATGCACTTATTGCCTTATTGGAAAGCCATGCGGTAGAAGTTGAAAGTGATATAGTGAATGTGAAAACCGAAAGGAACTCTTTCCTGCAAAATGGCTTAAATACAATAAAACAAGATGCCTTTCGTGAAGAAATGACCATGCTTATAAAATCTGCATACCTGGATTCACCTTCTCCACGCGGAAAAGAGGCCACGTATGCTATTACTGCGTTAAATAATACTTTTACTGAGCGCGGCATTGCGTATAAAATATTTTCAGATCAAATTGACTATTGGCAGGCAGAGTTGCAAGCTAACCCTGATTTGCCGAAACAGGAAACCCTGTGGCTAGTATCCAAAAAAACTGCTGTTGCAGCCGGATCCTAACATCCGTTCCTAACATAAAATCCGCAGGTTCTCTTATATAGGAACCTGCGGATTTTATGGCCTACATCCCAAACATTACCCACTGCAAATTATTTTTATTTCATTTTCAATTGATAAATTGAAATATATGAGATATGATAAAAAGTGTTATTTCTATTTCAGAGGTGAGTCACATGGGCAACCGTTCTGGTGCATACAAAATAAATCTTTCCGGGGAGGCTGCGTATAGATCCTTTACGCCTTCGCCGCTACCGCCAAATCCACCGATCGAGTTTGACGGAGAAATGGGCGAGTTATTGGTAAATGCCAATAAACAAGTTGCGCTGCTGGACGGACTTGCAACAAGAATCCCGAATGTCAGCCTGTTCATTTACATGTATGTGCGCAAAGAGGCCTTGATGTCCTCGCAGATCGAAGGCACCCAGGCTACGTTGGAAGACATCCTTGATCCATTATTAGACGAAAAAACCGACCGAGACGTTTCCGATGTTATCAACTATATTAAAGCCACTGATTTTGCGATTGCACGCCTAAGAGAGTTGCCTTTATGTAACCGGCTTATCAAAGAAACCCATGCGGTACTGATGCACGGCGTCAGGGGGCAGGATAAGAATCCGGGCGAGTTTCGAGCGTCCCAAAACTGGATTGGCGGTGCGGGAAGCACACTAAAAACCGCGCGTTATATACCGCCTAGTCTTCCCGATATGGAAGAAGCAATGTCTGACCTCGAAAAATATATGAACGCCGATGATAACATCGATGTGTTGATCCGGGCGGCGCTAATACATTATCAGTTTGAAACAATCCATCCGTTCCTTGATGGAAATGGCAGGATCGGTCGTTTGCTGATTACTCTGTTTCTGATGGGAAAGGGTATACTAGCTACGCCCGCTTTATATATCTCGTACTTCTTGAAGCAGAACCGCATCGAATACTACGACCGCATGACCGAAGTACGCAACAAGGACAACTATGAACAATGGATAAAGTTTTTCTTGATGGCCTTTTATGAATCTGCCAAAGATGCTACCGAAACCATCGATAGATTGACCGCGTTGCACGACCGCAATATCACTATAATTGAACACATGGGGCGAGCAAGCAAAACTGCTACTTTGGTTTTTGCCTATCTCGAAGCAAATCCCATTATTGACATCAAAAAAACGGCGGCTACCCTTAAAATATCCTTCAACACAGTCGCCGCTGCCGTATCTCGCTTGCTTGCCACAGGTATCCTCGTTCAGTCCAATAATACTAGCCGCAACAGAACCTTTGCCTATTCGGAATACCTTGATATTTTGCGCGGTGGCACGGAGTGACCTTCCAATTCCTAAAATCCGTTCCTATCCTAAAATATGTGGGCCCCCTTATACAGGGTTCTGCGTATTTTATTACTAAGTGTAAAATATGCCTTATACAAATCATTGTTATTTTATTTTCAGTTGTTAAGCTGGAATATGTTTATTATGGTTTGATAAAATAATTTTTGCGGTTATAACCATAAAAACCATTTTATTTGTTTATGTTTTGCGATATAATCTAAACAAGGGAGGTGGTAGCATGATCCAACGACCACTTTATACAGAAAAAATTGCAGCTTATATAGACACGCCATTTGTAAAAATATTGACCGGTGTGCGCCGCTCCGGAAAATCCACGATACTAAAAATGTTGATGGAAGAACTTTCCCAGCGTGGCATAGCCAAAGAACGCATTTTGCACTATAACTTTGATTCATTAGAGCATGAAGATATCAAAACAGCTAAGGTATTGTTTGCTGAAATCAAGCAACGCCTTTCGAACGACGGCAAAACTTATCTCTTTCTGGATGAGATACAGGAAGTAAAATCCTGGGAGAAGGTTGTCAATTCGTTGATGTCCGATTATGATGTCGACATATATGTCACGGGTTCCAACTCAAGAATGATGTCGTCGGAAATCTCGACTTATCTCACCGGGCGCTATGTATCTTTCCGCGTCTATCCCCTGTCTTTCGCGGAATACTTAAGTTTTCGGGAAACACACGCCCAAACAGCGGGTCCCCACTCAGAGCTTGCCAGTTACTTAAGGTTTGGCGGTTTTCCGGCAATACATCTGCAAAACCACTCTCTCGAAGAAGCATATACTATCGTGCGAGATATATATAACTCTACGATTTTTACTGATATCGTGAAGCGAAATCAAATTCGTAAAGTCGATCAGCTAGAGCGCATCGTTCGGTTTGTATTTGACAATGTAGGACGAACTTTTTCCGCTGCGTCCATATCAAAGTATCTGAAAAGCGAAAATCGCAGCATTGATAACGAAACTGTCTATAGTTACCTCGAAAAGCTGGAAAGCGCCTATATCATTCACCGCTGTTCCCGCTACGATGTGCAGGGCAAAGAAATTTTGAAGACACAGGAAAAATTCTATCTCGCTGATCCCGCATTCCGCTATAGCGTCCTAGGCTACTCCCCCGATAGCGTTGCGGCCATGCTGGAAAATATCGTGTACCTGGAACTGTGCCGCAGAGGCTATGATGTGTATGTCGGCAAGCTGGATGATACGGAAATAGACTTTATCGCAACCAAACAGGAAAACAAGCTCTATATCCAAGTGACACAGCAGATCAGCTCGTCTGAAACGCAGCAGCGCGAGTATGGACGGCTCCTCGACATTCGTGATAATTACCCGAAATATGTACTTCGCACCGATGCTTTTGCCGCCGGAAACTATCAGGGCGTAAAAACTATGCATGTAGCTGATTTTTTGCTCAGCCAGGACTACTGACACTTTTACCACGATTTTTATAATTTTTAATAACAACATGCCCAAATCTTATTTCTAATATCCGTCCATAACATAAAATCCGCGGGCTCCCTTATATAGGAACCTGCGGATTTTGTTATTATAGCTAGTGCAAAGCTGCAATCAAACCAGTTTTTTGACCAGAAAATGATAGGCTGCTATTATCTCCGCATCAAGCTCTCTTTCCATACCCTTTATCCTAATATCTCCCACTTTGCCAATACTACGCCCGACGGCATCATATACTTTGCTCATTCATTTATATAAATTTAATTGGCTGGCTGTTTTTTCTAAGCCCCCTTGGGTGTATTGGTTGACCATTTTTGGTTTTCGCAATGCATTCAAGCGGGCACTTAGTATGCTTTTTCAACATCTCAAGAACCACTCTGTCTCTTTGTAGATATGTACCATGATTTCCCCATGCCACAATTATTCTTTTTGCCCGGCCTGCCGCTTCACTTATATATCTATCGTTTTCTGCACCTATCGGGTTTTGCATGCTTTAAATTCTTTAGGGTATGCCGTCCTGTACGCAAACAGATTTACAACCTCTATACCACCAAAACTCAAAGCTTTAGACCAGTTTATACAACGGCTTATTGTATTGTCATCCTTCTCTGCATCAGCTGTACTCGGATTGAGCATAACAAAAAGCATTTTCCCCTTGTCTGCGTCCCATTCCCGTCCAAGTAAATAGCGATATTTTCCTGTTTCATCAATTTTAGCATAATATTTCATTACATAACCCCATTCCCAAAGGTTTTTTCGACCACTTGCAAAAACGTCAACAATTCTATATCCGGCGCTATTTTGAGAATTTTTTTTAGATGCCTTGATCTTTTTTTCAATCAAGCTTTTTTGCTTTTAACAGGCAGCTGTTCACGTCGTCCACCATCCAGCAAACGTAACGACGGCGCGAAAACACTAAGTCAGTAAGCCATATCGCGGCCTTTTTTGTCCTGTAGCTTTCTGTACGAAGAAATAATGCCCGCCACAATTACACTTGGACTAAAGAACAACATTCGAGCGTACATTGAGCAGACGATCTATCGTCTGTGCCGCGCTTGTTACTTTAGGGGTTGCAAAAATGCCCCTTTGTTTCCCATTCTTTTACCATACGATAAAAAGTCGCTTTGGGTATATTTAAATCCACCATCGTCTGCACGGCTGTAGCACCGCCCGTTTTCCACCGGCTGTAATAATTGGCCCAGTCCTGCGGAAATTCTTTTGTGGGCCGCCCAAATTTTACTCCTTTTCTTTTGGCGTTTTTAATTCCTTCTTCCTGGCGCTCTTTTATCATCTTCCGCTCTTGTTCGGCAAATGTACCGAGGACTTCAATCAAAATATTATCGACCATCTCCATTATTGATTTCTGTAAAGAGCCAAACTGCCCAAAGTCCATCATGGTTGTTGGGACATCTAGTATTCGTATGATAACCCCGTTTTGTTTGAACCACTCCAGCTCGGTTTTTATTTCTTCCTTGTTCCGGCCAAACCGATCCAACGATTTGACAAAAACAGTATCTCCACTCCTGAGTTGCCATTTTAAAGCTTGATATGCTTCTCTATTGAAGTTTTGGCCGGATGTTTTATCAATAAAAATATCTCGCTCTTTTTTTACATACGGCTTTAAAGCCTCTAGCTGTCTCTCAATATTTTGCTCTTTCGTACTAACGCGAATATAGGCAAAGGTCTTGTTTTCCATCATCATTACCTACCTTTGCTCTTCTTCGATTTATCGATATGCGATTGGAACTTTTCCAGTCTGTAGTTTAAGGCATAGCAAAGATCGCCTCTACGCTGCTCACTTATATTTTCATTGTTTTTTAAAATATTTTCGGCAATTTTGGCAATATCCTGCAGCTTCGTCAGATCAATATGGGAAAAGTCTTTAACCAACTCTATCTGCCGCTCATGATCATTACGAAAGGGCTTGCTTTCAGGCGGTTGGCCAGGTATGACTTTGGCCGCTTTGTGCCAAAGGCTTGTGCCGGAGTCGTATACTGGAGCCACCGAAAGATACTTTAAAGTATTTATATCGCGGATAACGCCAAAATTACCATAATGCCTGTCAGAGTTCGCAATTATATAGTCTACAGCCAGCATGCTGTCTATATTTTTCTGCATGTCAGCAATGTCCAGCTTATTGGCAATATTTAGCAGGTGCTGGTAGTCCGAAACGTGATTTGGCTGCGTTTCCAGCTTAATCAGTTGCCATGCAGTCACCAGCTCGGTGTCAGGCGTTATAAAGGTTTCACATACACTGCAAGGAGTACTCCCTTTCTTCCCTGTTATTTTTTCAAGCG
Source organism: Acidaminococcales bacterium (assembly GCA_031552765.1). GTDB lineage: Bacteria > Bacillota > Negativicutes > Acidaminococcales > JAISLQ01 > JAVBME01. Next base: position 45,230 of record JAVBME010000036.1, read on the forward strand.
TATACTGTACTGCTGGAATAGCCAACTTATTGAAAATAGCTGTCGCAAGAACCTCATTGTATGGCTCTTGCTCAAAAGGCTCGCTTCCCGCTTTCATAAGGTATCTTCTGCCGTCTCTAATCACCCATTTTTTCTTTAGCCATCCATCAGAAGTATTGTCAGGTGATTTTAAATCAAGAAGATTTCCATGACTTTTTATCCCACCGAAAATAGCTTCTCCAACATCACTGGAAAAATCGTTCGCGAAAAAGTTGATGTCTTTCCATCTAATTTCTGTATTTTTCGGTTTTACCCAGTATTGATCGGATAAACTGAGCCCAAAGCCTTTCAAGAGCAGGTCTTCCGGTAAATCCAAGCCTAATAGGGTCAGAGTGTCATTTATTCCATCACGGCTGGCCGGAATAGCCCTGCTTCTCCACCATTTATTAAGATCTGATACATTAGCCTTTATTCCCACCGGCAAGTATTCTGGATTATGTGTTCTTTCCACTTCAACAATGGTGCTGGCTGTTATTTTGACCTCTAACACCGGTGTGTTTTTGTTCATCAAGATATATAACATAAAAGCGCCTCACTTTTAGAAATTTTATAGTTATATTATAACAAAAGCGTCTCAAAAAGTATATTGTAATTTATGGACGTCCAAAAACTCTTATTCATACTTTTAGAGACGCTATTATTATAGCTTTTCATCCAGTATCAAAAGGTATACTTTTTGATACTGGAAATTTCGCCAGTCACTCTACTAAAACCTGTTCCTAGCATAAAATACGCGGACTCCCTTATATAGGAGCCCGCGTATTTTATTGCTATAACCATTGCAAATATTTGTCATTTCCCTGCCTATAAGCGACTTTGTTCTATCACATAATCAATAACTGCCTGTTTTGGCACTTTCCAAACCCTTTTCCTGCGAAAACCTTTCAACTTCCCCTTCTTTAAAAGCTCATAAACACTGCCCTTGCCCATTAACAGCGCTTCGCAGGTTTCTTCGACCGTCAGGATGTCATTGTACTCTTCAAACATGCCATCACCCCAATATCTCGCTGAAATCTGTGGCGGTACTATTGGGCTTGACTCTTTCATATATAATTTTTACATCTGCTTTCTCCTGACGGGAAGTATTTCCGCGAAAGCGGCTTTTCCAGTAAAAGAAGTTGTTTATAAGTTTTGTCGGGATCATGTTTTCAAATTCGCTGTTTTCCGGCCATGATAGAAAATCATTTACAGAAACATTGACCGCCTCGCCATAATTGACAAACTTCCTGCAGCAGAAGCCTTGATGTATATACTGCTCCGCCAACATCAACCGGTTTACATCATCAAAGACACCCAGACCATTTCTGCCACTTACCGCATAATAATATACCTGTTGCGGCTTGTCTCCGTTGAATTCCTTGAAAACCTTGGTTACTTCTAAAGATTTTTGTTTGTTGTTTTGCATTTTTACCACCTCGCAAAGATTTTGAATTACTTTTATGTTCTTTGCGAAAGTGGTAAAGTTGATGTTTTGCTGTTCTTACACAGTTCTTTTGAGTGATTGACAGTATTAAAAAGTGTCTACTGGTTTTAATTATATATGCCAAACCTCAATTGCTTTTTCATACAAATATTCAGCTCTTTTTTCAATAGCCCCTTCATTCCACTCTGGAAAATCTAAATAATCGCACAAAGTCTCTATTCCTTCAGCATACTTTTTTAAACCAGGTTTATTCACTCCCCTGCCTACTTTTTTTGTATTCCAATCCGCATCACGGATAGAGGTATTCAACGTTTGGGTAATTATAGTTAAATTACCAAGTGTTAATAATTTCCTATTCCTAACATCTTTTTGCTGTTGGTTGCTTAACGCACCCCAGTTATTTTCCCATTTTTTAGGCATAATGTGTTCAAGGCTGTACTTGTTGATTCCAAGCAGTTGCGTGGAATGCCTAGAACGGTCACGAATTTTAGCCTCAATCAAATACAAAATGCCCGCTGCTTGGTTGTTTATTAGTTTAGATTCTTGAAAACCCTCTTTTAGCTCTATATCAGATGGTAAATAATTAACTTTATCCTCTTGTGTGTTAAGGAAGCTCATCAAGTCTTCTTTGGATAATATCCGATTTGAGATAAGGCGTTCTGTAAAGAGTTGATTATAATTTTTGGTGGTAGCTTTAACTACCATTCTTCGCATTATATATGTTTCAATGAATTCATATAAATCCGCCTTTGCGTTTTCATCAGTCACATTATGTGAAATATAAAGAATGTATGGAATCAAAGTTGTGGTTTCTAGCTTGAAAATAATAGCGTTAAGTCGTTCTAAACCCGGAGTTGCTGGTAGTTCACGCTCTAAATGATCATAACCAAAAGTTTCTTTAAACAAAAGAGCGTATTTACGAATTTCTTCTAATAATTCACGTTTTTTTTCGTTATTGGGGTAATGGTTGTTCACAAACCGCTTGTATGAATCAAATAGTTTATCCACCCTGGTATAGTCTGCACCTTTTACTGATATATTGAGTTCTTGTGCTTTAATTTGCAAAAATGAATAGAAAAATAAATCAATAAAAGTTCTTTGTAAACGCCCTGTGGTGACGGTACAATCCCAATATTTTTTTGTTTCTTCGTCTTTCTCAAAAACATTTTTCCAGTACGTATTGTATGTTTCAATATTATCTTTATCAAACAAAAAGTTCTTTAGGAGTTCCGCGGTAGTAAGTTTAACGCCTAGAGAGTTGATCGTGTCGAATATCTGTTGTTCATCTTCATCTGCCGTTAAATCTATAACTACAAATAAAACCTTATCAATTATTGTGTAATAATCTAGCTTGTCTGGATCTATTTTTTCTTTGAAATAAGTATAGGCCATAGATATGCCATCTGTTCGGTTTATATCTTTTAGTTCTGTTAGGTTCATCACCTTGTCGAATGCCTCAATGTCATTGTGATTATGCTTTAAAGCAATATGTTTATCACGTTCGAGACGAAACCTGCTATTGAAAAAATCTTTATCTGCTTTCAGACACAATACCTTGAAAAAAATGTTCAGCGTAGTAAGCCTTTGTTGACCATCAATAACAATCCTTCTATCCCCATAACTGCTGGATGTACTGGTAGGCTGTTGTTTCAAAATAAGTGAACCTAAAAAGTAAGGCTGCCTATTTTGAGTAATATTTTCCATGTCTTCCAACAGCCGCTCCCATTGAATATCTTCCCACACATAGGATCTTTGAAAAAAAGGTATCTCTAAAACTCTGTTGCCGTTAAAAACATCACTTATAGTCTTCTTCGCTGCTTCCATGTCTTGGCCTCCTTGATATCCGTTTTTATGAAACCTCTTTTACTTTTAAACAATTTTGTTACATAGTGGTGTCCGTAAAGACATCTTGTGCGTGCTAAGGTTACTTATTTAGACCCCTTTATATCAATACCAAGCAAATTGTGCAGACAAGACAATCTATTTTTATAATTGACAATAATAAGCTTAGGCCAGCAGTGCACTAGCCAAAATATTAGTATTCATAGCCCTTGCGGAATAAATGACAGATTTCAGGCAGAACACCGACATTTTTTTAGTTTTCACAGACATACCCCCGCTATTGGCCAGTAAAAACAGAAAATCATACACCAAACCAAGTAACAGATAGGCTATGAATACTAATACACATGCACCACTGAACCCTTGCACTGCAAGCCTAAGCTTATTATTTAAACTATAAACCATGCACAACATCTTGGTCTAAGACTTTTTTTCGGTCCTTCCAATCAGGCATATAATTGCTAAGAAAATTGTAAAATTGTTTACTATGATTTGGGTATAAAAAATGAACCAGTTCATGCAACACTACATATTCTATGCATGCAGGTTTTGCTTTCGTAAGATACTGGTTGAAAGTAACTATACCGCGGCTGGCGCTACAACTCCCCCAGAGCGTCTTCATTTTTCTCAACATGATTTTAGGTCGTTCCATCTTGTACTTTTTAATAATCGGATAAAGCTTATCTACTTCAAGTTCTAGAACCTTTAGAGATTCTTGCCGCCACCATTTTTCAAATTGCTGTAAAAGTTTAGCCTGATCACTTATATCGCTGCTATACACGTATAAGTGTTTGCCCTCCTTATAAATTATGGTCTGGCAACTTTCATGAACGGAAAAAATAAGGTCTTCTCCCAAAAAACGAATAGATACGCCCGTTCTTACTTCTGTCGTGGCAGCATATCCTTTTGTCGTTTCGAAATTTTTAAGCTTTACGGTTATCCAATTAACTTTGCTAGTCAGATACTTGGCAATCCAGTCTTTAGAAGCATTATATGGCACAGAAAATTTGACTGTGCTATCAGGAAAAACCTTTAAACGGCAAGTCTTCATTTTTTTCCGTTCAATCAAAACAGACACTTTCTTCTGTGCTTCAACAGCAATCTCATATATCTCCATTATCAATACACCTTTTTGGCAGCCATCATTATTTCATCGAGGATGATGTCAATCGTCTCAAGTGACCACCCGAGCTTATTATCTTCGATGAAGTCAAACAATAAGTCATCAAGCTTTTTTTTGATATTGCGATGCACAACCACATTATCGCGCCAGTCGCGCTTCGCCTGCTCTGCGACAATAGCCTTTATATCCAATGCTAACTGCCCCAGAGACTCGTTCATATCTGACCCAGGAATATTCTCAAGTGCTTTCTTTATGCCGCTAGTTACAGCACCGTAAAAAGTTTTTGCATTGCCATCATCCATGATGTTTTCGGGATATTTTATAGAACTTCTGCCTTCGCGATAATCCTCAGCCATCTTTTCCATGGCTACCAGATACTTCTCGCTATCACGTTCTTTCATATAGTCTTCTATGGTTTTCTCAATACGGTCTTTAAATGTCATATAAAGAATAGGATCGTCATACAGGCGGCTTTCAAGCACTTCTACCTGACGGGTAGCTATCGCTTCAGCTTTTGCATCATTGGAACCCAATCTCGCCAGTTGTTCTTCCATCTTGTCTTTGTTCATGATATCTAGTGGTTCAATAACTATTCTGGCATCTTCAGCATTTACATATGTATTTAGCAGTTGCTTTATGCCATCTTCATATTTTGAAAAATCCACTCGATCATTAAAGCGCAGAGAAACACTGTCTTTCAACTTTTTGAAAAACAAATAATCTCTTTTGTATTCTTCGCATTTTGCCTGGCCAATTGACTCAAACAAGTCATAGCTAGTGTATACAAAGTCTACCTGCTTGGCAAATGAAGAAAGTTTGGTATAAAAGCCACTGCGAACATCGTATTCACGCAACCTTTCCTGCCAAACATTGACGCTTGACTCATTCTTATCTATGCCGTCAAATATTCCCCACAGTGCCTTATGCGCGGCGTCTAACTTTGTTTTTTCCTCAGACACAGCAGAAATCGCATTTCCAATATCCGCGCTGTCAAATCCATCCATACCGGATTTTTCGTCATTATAAAGATCTAAAGCCGAATTGAGTTTCTTGAAAATGCCGATGTAATCTACTATAAGGCCAAAATCCTTGTTGTCATAAACACGGTTTACCCGCGCTATAGCCTGCAACAGCGCATGGTCTTTGAGAGGCTTGTCTACATATAAAACCGCCGCTATAGGAGCGTCAAATCCTGTCAGAAGCTTGTCTTTCACTATTAACAAATCTACATCGCCGTCTTTATCTACAAACGCACCCGTTACGGCATCCTCATATGTTTCATAATTGTTTTTGTATAAAGGATCAACCTCTTTACGGAAAAAATCAGCTATTATTTTATTGCTTTCCGTTGTGTTTTCTTCGTCATCGCCTTCGCGCTGTGTATTTGGCGTTATTACTACAGCGGGATTTATTCCTTCTAAGTTTTTGAGCAAGTAAAAAATCTCCACTGCCGCAGCACGGGAAGAGCAGGTAAGCATGGCCTTAAATCTTTTGGGCTTTACGTAGTTGACAAAATGTTCATGCAAATCAAAGGCTACCATACTTAGCCTTTGTTTGGTCTGTGCAATGGCGACAAACCTGCTGTACCTTTTTTCCAAATCAAGCTTGGCGTCCTCTGAAAGTCCTACAGTAATGTGTTTCAAATGCTCGTTGATTTGCTTGCTTGTTACTTTTTGCGGTACGACTCTGCCTTCATAGATTATTGGCACAGTGACATTATCATCTATAGCATCCTGCAAAGTATACCTGTCTATCAACGGTCCAAACTTCTTATATGTGTTTCTGGCGCTTTCGATGTTTTTTCTTTCTTTTTGTAGCAAAGGTGTACCCGTAAAAGCAATTTTTACAGCCTTGGGCAATGCCCGGTTCATATTCTCATTTAGCATGCCATACTGTGTGCGGTGTCCTTCGTCTATAAACAAAAAAATATTTTCGCTATCATTGCGATAGTTTTGCTTCACTGCCGCTTCAAATTTATTAACCAGTGCTGTGATAACAGTATTTCCTTCGTCGGCCAATAGCTCTATCAATCCTTTCCCTGTCTTAGCCCGGTGAGGATTCATTTTTGCATGTATAAAGTTATCGCGTATCTGCTTATCAAGGTTGACCCTGTCTGTTACCATGATAAAACGCGGATTGCGGATCATAGTATTTATTTTGGCGCTTTCACGCAAAATCATTTTCGTTAGCATGATCATGGTCAGAGTCTTTCCTGATCCTTGCGTATGCCAGACAACACCATTTTTAGTGTTTTTGCCATCTTTTAGTAGTATCCTGTCCAAGCATTTTCTTACCGCAAAATACTGCTTATATCTAGCTATTTTCTTTACATTATTGTCATAGATAATAAAATTGCGTATAAGATCAAGCAATCTTTCCGGGTAAAGCAAAGAAACCAGCGCTCGATCCTGCTCTTTTATATGCCCATCCGGGGAGCACTTCCTGGTCCAATCATTAAGCCAATCTTTATCATCTTCATGCCAAGATACAAAGTATTTTGCCGGAGTTCCACAGGTTCCATACAATACCTTGTCGGGATTAACAGCAAGTACAAGCTGTGTGTACTGAAAAAACTGCGGGATATAATCATTTCCCCAGTTGCGGATATTCTGTTTAACACCCTCCATAACATCAATACCGGATTTTTTACATTCGATAACCGCCAGCGGTATCCCATTTACCAAAACCACTACATCTGGACGTGCAAATTTGCCATTTGAGCATTCGACTTCAAACTCATCAGTAACTTGAAAGATATTGTTTTCGGGGTTTTCAAAGTCGATAAAATTTATATCAAAAGACTCCAGATTGCCATTGGGCAAAGACTCTTCCATGCTTTTTCCCATGCAAAGCATGTCATATACGTGTTTATTGGCGGCAAAAAGCCCTGCCGCACTCTGCACATTCATTGCTTTTATAGCGTTAGCAATAGAGCCACCGGAGAAAAAACGTTGTTCATTATTGTATGGAAAAGTCCTTTGACTCAGAAAACCTTCCAATTCATCCTCAAAAAGCACAGCTTTACGTAAACCGCGTTTTTTTTCAGCTTCGTTTCTAGAGACCATCTCATAGCCCATTTTTTCCAATATCTTTAAAGCCCTGTCCTGCGATTCTGGGCGCTCATTAAATATGGTATGGCTTGGCATCAAGGCACCTCCTTATATCAGGCCGTAACCCTTACTATTCCTGTAAGTAACAATTGCATTAAGGCTTTTTTCTTTTGCTGCCAGGCTGTAAGCTCTTGCTCCAATAAATCTATTACACAATCAATGTTTGAGAGGATATTTGTAATAGCAAGTTGTTCTTTGTGTCCTGGATAGCTGATAGTTATTTTAGCTAAGTTAGATCTATTAAGACCAAAAACCTTCATACCTGAAGCATAAAATGCTATTTGTTTTTTAAAAGAATAGGTTTGAAAACAGTATCTTTTATAATTTGTACTCAAAACATCGCTTCTGCTTCTTGCGGGAATTGTATGTAGTCCCGAAATAAAATTAATATTTTGCTCATTTAGCACAACTACATATTTACTTGCACCGTCATAATCTTCTGAAGCATCAACAAATACTACATCTCCATCTTGCAACAAGTATTTTTCATAATTGCTTATTTGTAACTTGGGTAAATCAAAAAAATCTTTTTGTACGTCAATAATATAAGAGTTATTGCTATGAATGTCTCCATAATGTAAGTAGCAAATTCCGGTATCTCCTAACTCTGAACGAGAAGCAGAGAAAGATTTTCTAAAAATAAATATTTTTCCCAAATTTTTATTTTTCCATTTTTCATGAAACCCTGGCAACCGAATTCCACTATCTGGATCAAGTAAATTTTGCATCAACCACTTTTTGCGTTTGCATTCTTCCTCAATAAGTTGTTTCTTTAGGTCAATAACCTTACTACATTGGTTGAGGATTTCAGCAATTTTTTGCTGTTCCTTCAATGTTTTTGGCATAGCAATATTAATATTTGAAAAGTTTTCATAAAATAAGTATTCTCTAACGCTGCCCTCAATATTTCTAATAATTTCTTTATAAAAATCATATGTCTGAAACCAGTTTTCAAAATAATCTATATCAAAGCCCGCTTTTAAGGAAAAACAAACATATAGAGAACTTACCACTACCTGATCAATATCTTTTAGTAACCCTATTGAACCAACATTAATTCTTGCGGGATTATAAGCGAATTGCCCTCGACAAACAACTTTATATGAAGCTTTATCAAGATTGATATAGCTCCCTTGTTCAAATTGTTCATTTTGTGGTATAAATCCCACTTCATTGTTAATGGAGTATGCTGGACAAGCACTAAGCTTTTTATTCTTAATAGAAAGTTTTTTTGTCAGTTTTCCAAGTTTTTGCAATGACCAATCAGAAGGGTATTTGTAACGTCGATCAAACACATAACCTTTTGTTGTTTTACTATTTTCAATTTGCTCAATTCTTTTTTTTATATCTTCACGCATTTATGCTCACCATTAACCTATATATTTTTACATCAAACAATTACAGTCCTAGCTCTTTCATATATTTCTCCATCTGTTTTTCCGCTTCCATTATTTCCTTTTTTAGTCTATAAATATTTGCTTCCACTTCTTCTATATCAACAAATTTTTCTTCTTCAAAAGTATCAACATAACGCGGAATATTAAGATTATAGTCATTTTCTTTGATTTCAGTCAAAGTAGCCACATGAGCAAATTTTTCTATATCTTTCCGGTTCTGGCAGGCAATGACAATATCTTCTATATTTTTTTCTGTCAGTTCATTTTGATTGGTTGCCTTCACGTAGCGACAATTACCATTTTCATCTTTTTTACTGGCATCAATAAAAAGGACATCCGAAGTCTTTCTATTCTTTTTAAAAACCAGTATGCAAGCAGGTATGCTTGTGCCGTAAAATAGGTTTTCTGGCAAACCTATAACCGCATCCAGGAGATTTTCTTCAATGACTTTTTTACGAATAATACCCTCTGAAGCACCTCTAAATAACACACCGTGTGGAGTTACCGCGGCCATCCTGCCATCTATAGACAGACTATGTATCATGTGCAACAAGAACGCCCAGTCGCCTTTGCTGGCGGGCGGTACTCCCCAGTCAAAACGGTGGTATTTATCCAGCTTGGCTTCCATTTTGAATTCTTTTTTGCCTTTTCCGTTTGATTCCCCTCCAGGATTAAAGCCGACTGCCCATTTGTCTTTGGAAAAAGGCATATTCGCAACTATAGCGTCAAAAAGCAGCAAATTTCCATCATCATCTTTAAATGCCGGGTTGGCCAAGGTATCGCCCCAGGCAATTTTGGCATCACGGATTTCATGAATATACATATTCATTTTTGCCATGGCAACAGACGAGCCGTTTACTTCTTGGCCGTATATTGACACAGCGCCGGTTTGTTTCTTGGCAGCTTTAATAAGCAGCGAACCGGAACCACAGGTCGGGTCATATACACGGTCACCCGGTTTTACATCCACAATACGGGACATTATCTCAGAAACGGCAGCCGGAGTATAGAAGCTTCCTGCTTTTTTACCTGCCATACTGGCAAACTGCCCAATCATATATTCATAAGCATCACCAATAACGTCTGCTGGAACTTGGCCTTCTTTTACTTCTATTTTTGATGGTCTAAGATCCAAAGATATAAAATCTTCCAAAAGTTCCCTGAGAATAGCATTTTTGTGTTCGCGTGTTCCTAATGCATTTTCACTATTGTAATCGACGGTGTTGAGAACACCGGCGAGTTGTTGGTTGTTGTCAGCTTCGATTTGGCGCATAGCCATATTGATTATTTGTCCAATATTATCTGAATACCTCTGGTCGTACAAAGTACGAAAATTACAGTCTGCTGCCACTGTAAACGGAAGGTATTGCTTTTGCCGCTCCAATTTTACTCCCTTATATTCTTTTTCCAGTTCCTCCACTGCTTCTGCATAGGTGTCGCTTAAGTATTTAACAAACATAAGCGGCAAAACATAGTCCTTATAGTTTGATGCGTCTATTGTGTCGCGTAAAGAGTCCGCGCCACGCATAAGTGCGTTTTCTATGTCTTTTCTGGTTGTGGTCATTTTAATTTCCTCCAATAATTTTGCTTATGCTATGATTTGCCTGTATATCGTACTGTTTTAACAAGTCCAGATATAGGTTTTTCCTTTTTGAGTTGGTCTTCATCAGTTCTACTATAAGTTGTTGTTTAGCGAGAGAAGGAATAGGCACTTCAATGTTTGACAGGGTGGATATTTTAATGCTGCGTATGGTTTGGCCAACTTCTTGCGCCGCGATGAAGCTTGCTGCTTCTGGTTGCAAGAGATATTGACACAAAAACGCAGGCAGTATTGTCTCTTTTGCTTTTATGCGTATGATGGCAAATTGTGACGGAACAATCAAACCCACAGAATTTTTTGTGATAAGAACAGGTATAAAGGGAGAAAAAAGCCGCATGACTATATCGTCCTTTGCGGTTATAAATTGTTGCTCATATAGATTTTCTTCAGACAAAAATTCATCAAGTGCGGCTAGGTCTATGGCGCCATCATCGCTGATGGCACGCAAATTTAATCTTTGATATTTGAAAGTTTTTTCGGAGTAATCAGTTGCTTCTTTGCGGCTAAGAACTAATCCGCTATGGATATTTGCAATATCCAAAAGTTTTTTGCGTTTCATAGTTCACTCCTTTAGGGAAAAGCCCCGTCCCATAGAAAACAGACGGGGCTTTTACTACGTCTAATACATTAAGAGGTATGGGATTCCGGGCAGCAGTGATAACAGCCGTTGGACTGGCGGTAATATTTCCGCTTAGACTCTACAACTGCCTGCTGCGATGTGGCGAAGTCGCCCAAATAAATGCGATTGTCAGCATCGGGCAGCCAGCTACAGGTTGCACAATGCACTTCATGATCGCCATTGGTTTGGGCGTTTCTATTTACATAGAAGCGCATGGTTTGTCCTCCTTTTTGCGAAGTAACAAGACTCGCGTTGACAAACCGGCTTCTCTGTGTGATAATTTTCTTGATAGAGCAGATTGAGAAATCAGTTTGGAACGAAAGGACTTTCGGAAACAGTTGCAGCTGTTTTTGAAAGTTTTTTCTTGTCCTGAACACATTATAACAAAAATTCACCTCCTTGTCAACGTCTTTAAAGAAAATTTTTATGTCATTTTAAATTAGTGACAATTTATTAATTACTAAGTGTTGCGAATTAAATATTCATCCTTTAAATAATCCGAAATTATAAATTATTTCAAACACATACTATACCTGTAAGTAGTAATATAGTATGAAAGCAGGTGTAATCATGAAACAAGGCAAAACTATCGAACAACTGGCTCAGGAGCTTGAGCGCCAACGCCAGGTAAGAAAAGATCTTATTGCCGATACTTCGGCGCTCACGGTTCATACGGATAAACAAGGACAAAGCAGGCTGCAAGTAGATTTTTACGATGACAAAGAAGTTTTTGCAATCAATGAAAACGTTCATCAGCAGATAGCATCACGGCTACAGATACCTTACCGCTACTACGACAAAATGCGCCTGGAGTATCCATATCTCTTGGATGAGAACATCAACCAATGGTTCAGGAAGGAACCGGAGCGCAGGATGCTCCGCACACTGGACGGCAATGTACGAGCATTTTTAAGTGACCGCTATCGCAGGCTGGATAATCTGGAACTTGCGGAAGCGGTCTTTCCTATTATCTCTCAAATGCATGGAGCAGAGATACTTTCCTGTGAGATCACCGAAAGTTATATGTTTATCAAAGTAGTCAATCACAGTCTCAGAGCAGAGATTGATGTAAACGACGTTGTAAAAGCCGGGTTAGTCATATCCAATAGCGAAGTGGGCTTGGGCAGTTTGAAAGTAGAGCCGCTTATCTATCGCCTGGTCTGTAAAAACGGCCTTATCGTCAAAGACTACGCCCAGAAACGCTATCATGTGGGCAAACAGATCGAAGGCACAGATCCCGCCTACGAGATATATTCCGATGCTACTTTGGAGGCTGACGACAAAGCCTTTTTCATGAAAGTGCAGGATACGGTGCGCACATCTGTTGACGAGATGCGCTTTCACATGGCCGTAGACAAGTTCCGTTCTACCAAAGAGGAAAAGCTGGGCGATGATCCGGTCAAAACGGTAGAAGTTTTGGCCGACAGGTATGCGCTCAATCAGAGCGAGCGGGGCAATATCTTACGGCATTTTCTCACGTCCGGCAACAATACCCGTTTTGGCCTTATCAACGCCGTTACCCGTGCCTCACAGAATGTGGACGACTACAGTCGCGCTACGGAACTGGAGCGGCTGGGCGGAGAGCTATTATCGCAGGCCAGGCCAATTAAAGAAAATACATTTAAGTTGACTGCAACGGATAACTTGCAACCAAACAGGTTCTTGACCATTGCCTAAAAGTCAGCCGAGGATGAAAAAGTAGCGCGACATTTTTGCTGCATAATACCGGTAATATTTTACGTAAAATATTACGTTGAATATAGCGGCGCAATATGCTATGATAAACAAAAGTGAGGTGTTTATCATGCCAATAATAAAGCCGGTCTCTGATCTGAGAACATATAACGAAGTCTTGAAAGTCTGCGCTGACGGTACGCCGGTATTTCTTACCAAAAACGGCCATGGGCGGTATGTTCTTTTGGATATAGAAGAATATGAGCGCCAGCAGACTATGCTAAAACTGCTTGGAAAACTTGCCGAAGCAGAAGAGTCTGTAAAAAAAGACGGCTGGAAAACGGCGCAAGACTTAAAAGCAGCGCTTGGGAGCTGATGTATGCTAAAACTGCGCATAACGCCAAAGGCCATTGAAGACATTGTAGATATAAAAGAGTATATAGCTTTAGACAGCCAGCAGGCAGCAGAGAAATTTGCATCAGAGATACAGGATGCCATAGGAAAATTGACACAGTTTCCTAATTTGGGGTTAGCGCTTAACGCCAAACTCATGATAAAA
>JAVBME010000043.1:0-14254 GCA_031552765.1 Acidaminococcales bacterium
TCAAAGTGTAGACAAAAGGGAAATTTAATATATTTATATGCTTTTTATGCTTAATGTCATCTCCTGCGTTTGTGTAAGTCCAACTACCTGTTACTGCCAACAACGCGACATTTCTCTTTTTTGTATAGTGCCCCCGAACGCTTACTCCACGCGGGAAATTGTTAAGCCATCCTGCTGGCAAAGTTAAACTCGCTCGTCTAACTATCGCCTGCGTCTCTGTCCGACTTCGCTCAAACAGTTGCCTTTGCCGGCGCAGTCCGGCAACCAATTCAACCCACGCTCCGTAATGCGTTTCGTCTGGCACTATACCGCGTCTTATAGGCACGACGGGAGATAAAAATATCTTTTGTTCCCATGTGGCGGTATAGCTCTTACCTCGGTTATGTTGCGCAGTGCGTCTGGAAGTGCTTTATTTGCCGCGCCTTTTCCATAGCTGTCTGAGCGTACAGCGAGTAAGTATTGATTACGATGAAATAGCGGCAAATTTAGCAATTCCTAGCGCGTAGTACAGTAACCGAGCAGAGCTATACATAAAAAAAGAACTGTCGCGTAGCTAGGAATGGCTCGCAGTAGGACTTACTATAACGATAGATAACAATCAAGCCAAAGACTTTTTGCACTGAATACCAAATGTATAATTAATATATAAAGGTGCTTTTGTCTACAGTCTGAAGATGCCGTTTTTACGGCATCTTTTTTGTATTTCATAATTCCTGTAAACGTTTGCGTATTTTTTCGTTGCGCTCTTCAAGCTTTTTGACGCGCTGGACAAGCATATCGCTCTTTCTTGTGATTTCGTCGCGGCTTTCTTCAGGCAGCAATGAAAGATTTTCCCGCAGCAATTTTGTCCGGTCAAGCGAAAGTTTGATTTTGGCTTCGTTTTGGCTGAGGCCATCCAAAAGCGCCAGACGCCGCCGGGATTTTTCATCCAATTTAGCAAAAAGCGCCATTTCTTCGTAGCCGTTATAGCGATATTCGCTGTCGTCAAACAGCAATTGCGCATCCTGGTCCTCCAAATTGGCAACATCTTTGCCCAACTCGCCCCGCTGGAACATTTTGATAAAATCTATCCAATGATCATGAGTTATCTCATAATGCTCACAACTTCCCTCTCTGACTACAGACGCTTTCAAATATCCGGCCTGTATCCACTCGAGCACGACTTCTTCCGGCATCATTATATCTGTGGCAATGTCTTCTACTGTCAAAATTTCTTTTTTGTTTATCCGATGGGACTTTACTGCCATCTTAACTGCCGCCGCCATGGTAGAAGCCGCAACGGCCAACCCGCCCAAAAGACCTACTAACGGTGCTATCGCCAAAACTATCAACCTCCGTATCAATTTACATAATAACTCCCAAAGACATTATAGCATACGGATATTCTTAAATAAAGCTGTTGTCTTCACGTGAAACATTTTCTATTTTTTCAGTAACCACCAGTTTTTTTGCTCATCAGCATATTTTTTTAGTACTGAGTGGTATCCGTCCTTATATTTTTCCAAAGCGCCGGCGATAACGTCTTTATTATCTATAGCAGCTTCTATTGAGCTTTTGCCTAAAACGCCCTGCGCCAGAACATCGCTTTCACCTGGAGAAAATATATCGTTCAATACACTGTCGCCAGCCTGCCGTAAAACAGACAGGGCGGCAGCGGCGCTTTGCCCGGCCGGGCGTATGTCTAAAAGGGCGCCGCAATGCTCCAGCCAGCCGGCTGTTTTTTTCTCTTGCCCCGCTGGTACCCGGATAAGCGCCTTATGCCCCAACTCTTTAGCCACTCCTGCATGCCGCCTTGGCTCTTCGTCCAGCGGCAGCTCCACTGCAGCCAAAACAATTTTACTGCGCGCAAGTTCATTGGCCAGCAAATAATGCGCCTCAACATCTAGGCTATTTTCTGCATATACAATAAAGTCTACCGGCCAGGGAGCGCTTTTAAAATAAGCATTATAGACATATTGCAGCCAAGCTATAGATTCGCCGTAAATAAGCGCTAGGCGCGCCAGTTTTTCTTCTGTATAGTTTAGGGTAAGCCCGTCCGTCATTATTTCTTTGCCGGCATAAGATGATACCAGCGCTGCCCGGAAAGCCTCCGGCAGGTTGACGAACTTTTTTTGCACTTCGTTTTCTGGTAAATCAACGGCGCTGCGATCAACCTTATTGCTAATATCGAGAACAATACCGGTATAACCGGCCAAAAGCGCATTCATCACTTCGCCTTCATCCCGTGCATAGGAATACTCCGCGCCATAACCGCTCTTCAGTCCCGCCGCCAGCACCTGCCAGGCCTGACGGCCCAAAGAAGCCGCCAGATTTGCGTCTATCCGCCCCTTAGACTGAATAACGACTTTTACTCCTGTTCCGGCAAAAACCTCAGCCCAAATAGGCAACATGCCGGGGAAAAAGGCTTCTACTCCGACACTCGGCATATTCCTGCCCACAGCATGCGGCGCCGTCCACTTGATAAACAGGCGCAAAGCATGGGAGTTTTTGTCGCTCAGGGCGGCTGTTCTAAGGCGTACGCCATATCTATATTCATCTTTTAGGCATTCCAAGCGGTCGGCAAAACCGCAGGCGCCGTCCGTCACGCAGACCAGTTCTTCTTTGCCAGCCAAAATGGCAATAAATCCATGCGGCACTTCGGTAAAAGATGCTTCCAATATATCGACGCCACCGGCTTTTTTCATAATATCGCGCGCTTTTTTTTCATTTAACGCCATTTTTTTCCTCCAGTGATTTTTTATATATCTTAATTATTATAGCCTATTTTGAGCAAAAATTTTTGCTTAGTTTGTAAAATTCTTACTAAACACTTGACAAAAAGATGTTTTTAATTAATAATAATTATTAGTTAATGCAAAAGGAGTGGTACAATTATGACAAAGACAATGCAAGGCCTGGCCGACGCGTTTGCCGGCGAATCACAAGCTAACAGGAAATATACCGCTTATGCGGCCCAAGCGGAAGCGGAAGGCTACAAGCAGGCCGCTAAACTTTTCCGTGTAGCTGCTGAGGCAGAAACACTGCATGCCTTGGCGGAATTTAAAGCCATGGGCAAAGTAAAAAGCACTGCAGAAAATCTTCAAGACGCAGTGGCTGGTGAAACACATGAGTTTAAAAATATGTATCCCGAGTTTATCGAATATGCCAAAGAAGAAAAACAGCCTGTAGCGCAGCGTCTTTTTGAATACGCCGCCGCTGCGGAAAAAGTACATGCCGATCTTTATCAAAAAACGCTTAACAGCCTGAGCAAAGAAAACGGCCCCGCCTTATATCTTTGCCCTGTTTGCGGCTATATCCATGAAGGCAATGCGCCTGACAACTGTCCTATTTGCAGTGCCAAGGCCTCTGTATTCAAAGAATTCAACTAAGCGTTCAAAAGCCCACGGATGCAAATCCGTGGGCTTTTTTCTGTATATCGATTATATCTTCATATTGATACTGGTTACAAGGGAGCCCTGTGCATTCAAAAAGGCGGCGACCGGGTCGCTTGAAGGTGTCGCTACAGCGCCGGCAATACTCGCTGCATCCGCCGTCTTTCCGCTTTTGGCCTCTGCGGCGGCCTCATCTTCCCCGTTTAGGAAGTTTTTAATTGGTATATCTTTTCTCAAATTCGCATTTTCTTTTTTGGGCGGGTCCACACGCCGCAAGCCGCCAAGCCCTTTGTGCAGAAGCTGCTCGGCCTTAGTCAGTTCACCAGACGTTACGCCCGCTTTGCCGAGGATGGCCACGGCCTGCTTAATACAGTCGAGCAGCGCGCTCCAGCTTTTCCCGGTATAATCGCGCGGCGACATCATGCGGACAGATTTCATCAGCATTTCTATATAACTTTTTTTCATTTTTATCAAGTCGGCTTCAGTACTATCCGTCTTGCTGGGATCCGGTAAGCCAGACAGAGGATTTGCACCCGGGCCTATTTCTTTTTGTTTATCTGCATCTGTTGCCGCTGTCTGCTGGTAAGCCTTGTCTTTGGTAGATAAATCCGTTTTATAAGCCGCGGAAAAACCTTCTTCCTTGGTTTCTGAAATACTTTCTTCTTCTGTTTTTTCCGGCGCGTTTTGTTTTGCATCCCATCCATAGGATTTATACAAAGATGATACCAGATTATTGACACTGGCGGGCATTTGAATCACATCCTTGTTTTTCAAATATAGCTCTTAGAACCGATATAACTTTCTATATCGGTTATCGTCTTTTTTGCATAAAAACTTAAGCCAAAAACAGCTCTGCCACACATTGACAATGAATATCATTTGCTTTTATAATGAAGTCGTGTAGTGTTGGCGGATTGTTCATCCAGTCTGCCAAAACGCACCATTTTATCTAGTAAAGGAATGTAGCTTATGAAAAACCGTATTTTTACTGCTCTTTTTTTTGTAGCAGCCGGTATCCTCATTGCAGCCGGCCCTCTTCATATATTTGGCGTCTGTGAGCCAACAGCGCAAAAAACCATGAAATGCGTATGGACGGCGCGCGCGGAGATAGGTGTAGGAACGTTGATCGCGCTCCTTGGCGCGACGCTGGCCGCCATGCCGCCGGTTGCCGGCCGGCTGGGGCTGAGTATCGCGCTTACGCTGGCCGGTTGCTTAGCTGTTTTACTGCCGGAAACACTTATCGGCGTCTGCGGCAACCCAATGATGCAGTGCCGTTTGCTCACTTATCCGGCTCTTTTGCTGCTGGGAAGCCTGGTTGCCGCAGTTGGCCTTGTCAACAGCTTATATTTGTTCAGACTTTTAAAAAGGTAGGCTGCCATGGGATACAACCATCTGAGTACTTATTTCATTGCCAGGAAAAACCTTGCCCGGCGTCCTTTTCGAACCGCCTGCCTAGCAACGCTGGTAACGCTTTTAGCCTTTACCCTGTTTGGCGGCGGTATAGTATATTTCAGCCTGCTGCGCGGCCTCGATAGTATAGCCGACCGGCTGGGCGGCGACGCGCTCATCGTCGTACCGGAAGGCTATGAACGTAAAGTGCAGGGCGTATATCTGCGCGGCGACCCCAGCACTTTTTATCTCGATAAAAGTGTGCTGGCTAAAATAGGCCAGATTCGCGGGGTAAAAGATATTTCACCACAACTGTTTGTTGCGACACTTAAAGAAAGCTGTTGCAGTTTGCCGGTGCAGCTTATCGGTTTTGACCCGCGGACGGATTTTTCCATAAAACCCTGGTTGGCCGGCGAAATGGCCGCTTTGCCCGGCCCCGGAGAAATCATCGTTGGTAATATGATAGAAGCGGCGCCGGGCGAAACTTTAGAATTTTTCAACCAACCATATAAAGTACTGGGCCGTCTGGCTAAGACCGGCATGGGCTATGATACAACTGTTTTCATGACCATACAGGACGCGCAAAAACTGCTTGCCCGCCAACTAGCCTACAAAGAAATAACAAATCTGTCGGCGGACAACTTACTGTCTTCCATTAACGTCAATGTACAAAAAGATTATGACGTTGCTATAATAGGCGATAAACTGCGCAAAATAAGCGGTCCGGACAAGCTGTCTGTCATCGTTACGCAAAATATGCTGGGCAGTATTAAAAGCAGCGCCGATAAATTTCTGACGCTCATATATTACAGTGCGCTGGCGCTGTGGCTGCTGGCGCTTCTTGTTCTGCTGCTAGTGTTTTCCCTCACCTTCAATGAACGCCTGCGTGAATTTGCTATATACAGAACGCTCGGCGCCAGCAGACGTAAGCTGTATGCCCTTATATTCAGCGAAGCGGCCCTGCTCAGTCTGTGCGGTGCGTCTACTGGCATCCTTTTGGCCGCACTGCTGGTCTTTCCTTTTAACAACTATATCAGCCAGACCTTGCAAATCCCTTATCTTTTACCGGCATGGCCTAAAATAGCAGTCCTTTTAGCCGCAAGCTTTACCGGCGCTTTTGCAGTGGGGCCGCTGGCCACTCTGTTCTCTGCTCGCAAGCTGGGACAGGCCGAAACCTATACTGTGCTGAGGGAGAATGAAATATGAGCCTCGAGATAAAAGGTCTGAGCAAAGAATATTCTTTAAATAGCCGGCCATTCCTGGCCATCGATAATGTTTCACTGTCTGTCGGCAGCGGCGAATTTACCGCAATCGTAGGCCGCTCAGGCAGTGGGAAAAGTACGCTGCTAAACCTAGCCGCCGGCCTGCTTCGTCCGAGCGCCGGCAGCATCTTGCTCGACGGGCGGGAGTACTTTTTTGACGATGAAGATTACCTGGCTTTTTTGCGTAACACTAAAATAGGCTATATAGCGCAGGGGCGTAGCCTGCTGCCTAATTTTAGCGTGTTAGAAAATGTTGCGTTGCCCTTTTACCTTTACCAAAGAGAAGGCGCGGCGCCATGGGAAAAAGCCCTATCCCTGCTGGAACAAGTAGGCCTCAAAGAACTGCACGGCGCTTACCCGGCACAGCTTTCAGGCGGAGAATACAGGCGGGTAGCCATCGCCCGCGCTCTTATCAACTCGCCGACACTGCTTTTAGCCGATGAACCGACCAGTGACCTTGATGCCGCCACTACCGGCGACATCATGCGCTTGTTCAGTGATATAGCCAAAAACGGCGCCAGTATACTGATGGTCACACATGAAAATGACGCCGCGGACTATGCCGGCCGTATTCGTGAAATATCCTATGGGCGGCTGGTATAAAGCCTGTAGAAAAAAAGACTTGCCTTCCGGCAAGTCTTTTTTTCTATTTTTTCGCCTTTTCCAAAGCTTCCCTCACCGCTTCTTTAAACTGATTGTAGGAAACTGTCGCGCCGGTTACATTGTCGACTTTATCCAAACTCTGCGCCGACTGGTACTGCTCGGCGTATTTTTGCATGGCGCGCACGGCTAGCTGCGCTTTATCGTAAAAGTCCTTATTGGTTATCTGTCCGTTTACCTTGCCATAGTCTGCCGCTTTAAGCTTACCGTCTTTTTGGTAGGTCTTAAAGTCGCACTTGGCGATTTTGCCGTCTTTTACAGTAAGTTTGACCTCACCGACCGCGCCTTTGTCGTCGGCGCTGCTCCTACCGCTATACTCTCCGTCTTTATAAGCCGCAGACGGCCCGCCGCAGGCCGCCAGCAAAAGCGCAAAAGCCACTACGGCAATAATACAGATTTTTTTCCTCATCTTTTTGCCTCCTCACATTTGCATTGTGACCCGGTAACTTCGCGCGCTATGCGCCCATGCTCGAGGATGATGGTGCGCTCGGCCTCGTCGGCCACTTCCGGGTCGTGAGTGACCACGATGATGGTACTGCCTTCCGCGTGCAGTTGCCGCAAAATATCTAAAACGATGCCTTCATTAGTTTCGTCAAGGTTGCCGGTCGGTTCGTCGGCCAATATCAGCATGGGGTAGTTAATAAGAGCCCTGGCTATGCACACCCGCTGCTGCTCGCCGCCGGACAGCTGGTTGGGCAGGTGGTGGGCGCGTTCTTTCAGCCCTACCTTGTCGAGCGCCGCCAGCGCCTCCTGCTCATCCGGCATACTGTGATAATACTGCGCGATCATCACGTTCTCAAGGGCGGTAAGATAGCTGACCAGGTGGAACTGCTGGAAGACCAGCCCTATCTTGTCGCGCCGGATCACAGTCAAATTGCTTTCACTTTCTTTAGAGATATCCACCCCTTCCAGCAGCACTTCACCACAAGTAGGTTTATTCATACAACCGACTATATTCATCATGGTCGTCTTGCCGGAACCGGACGGCCCCATGATGGCCAGCCACTCGCCTTGTTTGACTGTCAGGTCGATGTTTTGCAATGCCTTTACATTGCCGTAGATCATCGAAACATTTTTCATTTCCAGTAAATTCATCATATCACCCCTATTCCCCGCGCAAAACCAGCGCCGGCTCTACTTCTGCCGCGTTTTTTACCGGCAGCAGGCAGGCCAGTTCTGTAAGCAGTACTGATACTATGATAGTAAATGGTACCAGCCACAGACCAAAATCCACTTTACGGGCAAAAACATTCATGCTGATGCCCTGGGCAAATGCATAGCCCAAAAGCACGCCCATCAGGCCGCCGACCGCCCCCAGGAAGGCCCCTTCGCCTAAAAACTCCATGACTATGCTCCTGCTGGACGCACCTATGGCTTTTTTCAGCCCGATCTCTTTGCGCCGCTCGGCCACCACCGCCATCATGGTGGTCGATACGCAGATCATGGTTAAGAGCAGCACGATTATCGTCACCAGATACATAAGCGCCTGCAATTTGCCGAGTACGGTTTCTTCCGAACGGGTCACCTGTTTGACTAGTTGCGGCGATACAGAGGGGTCTTGGGCTATTGCCCCGGCATACCCGGCCAGTTTTTCCGCCGGAGCGGCGATACTGCATTCTATGACATGTATTTTGCCTTGGTTTTTCATTATGCCGTCCAAAGCGCTACGTTTGAGGAAGATGAAGCCCTCTTCCGCGCCACCGGTCTGCACAATGCCGCTGACCGTAAAATCATGGCTATACAAATTTCCGGTACTATCTGTGCCCGCCAGCGTAAACTTATCGCCCGGCGCCAGCTTTATCACGCCGGCTACCTGCTGGCCGATGAGCACACCGCCGTCATCTTGCGGCCACTCACCCGTTATATGCCAGTACGGGCGGGTTTTTTGCACTTTCACGAGATCAGTCCCTGCCAGCATAAAGGGCTGTTCATTGATTTTGGCTATTTCATAACGGTAAGGCGTTATGCCGATGATTTCATCTGCCGGAAAAACCTTTTCCACTTTCGCTATATCACCGTCAGTCAGGCTCTCACCGTCTTTGGCCGGCACCAGCACCAGGTTGGCCCCGTATGAGCGGAATTCCTGCCCCATTTGCCGCGGGATATCATAATATATGCTGCTTAGACCGGACAGGATCATCGCGCCTATCGCTATGGCCAACAGGGCGACAAAGAGGCGCGAGCGGCGGCGAAGCAAAGAAGCCGTTATCATTTTAAAATACATTGTATTGCGCGTCATTTCATCACCTACCGTGCAAGACTTCCGAGGGCCTAAGGTTGAGGAGCAGCCGGGCCGCTGGTATACTGCCTGCTATCGTTACAAGAAACACTAACAAGGCCACCAGAGGGATGACCAAAGGCTTGATATTTATTGCCGAGCCAAAAACTGAATAACCTATGACCTGGGCAAAACCCAAGCCCGCAAAATAGCCGGCCACGCCGCCTATGGCGCTGACCAACATGGTTTCTGCGATTATTAGGATAGCTACTGCCGCGTTGCCTGCGCCAATGGCTTTCAAGAGACCGATCTCCGGGCTGCGTTCTATTACGCTGGCGGTGACCAGATTGGATATGCCGAGCGCCGCCGCCAGTAGGCTGAGTGCGGTGACCAGCAGCATGAGCAGCTGGGTCTTTTGCAAAATGGCGCCTTCCGACTCGGCCACCTGCCTTATCGGTTTGGCAACGCTATCGGAAACCACCTCTTCGATCTGGTAGCAAATAGCGCTGACATAAGCGGTGCAATACCATGTTTCCCAGTCTTTTATCGACAAACTCTTGGGGTCTTGCGCGGCCCGCCTAGACAATTCATTGTCCGGGGTGGTAAGCGCGCTTACCTCTACCCGGCTTACCAGGCCGGGCCGTTGTGACAGTTGCTGGCTCACTGCCAGCGGCACATAAATATCTTCGTCTTCGGCGCTACCGGCGCTAAAGATGCCTTTTACCAACAGCCGCTCCTCGCCGCCGGCGCCTTTCACTGTAAAAGAATCGCCGACTTTAAGGCCGCTTTTTTGCGCCAGCACCGCGCCGACCATAGCTGCGCCCCGGTCGCCGTCCTCCAGCCAGTTGCCGGAAACATCCCACCAGCTTTTCATTCGTTTCATGCCGGTATCGAGAGCCTCGCCGGTCGGCAGCTCCAGATGCCGGTTTATCCATGTGCCGACGAGTTTTGTTTTGTGGCCGCTACCGTTCATTTCTACTCCAGTCTCGAGATAAGGGGCAAAATCCACGATATTGAAAGCCCAAAAGATAGTTTTTATTTTACCCAGTTCATTTTCTTTCAAATACTTGTTAGCCGTGGCTTGTTCTTTAGGCAGCCCGTACAAATCGCCGAGCAGGGCCGCTTCTTTTGGTATAACTGTTATATTTGCGCCATATGTTTTCAGCTCATGGTTGACCTTGTCCCCCACATCCAAAAGTACATTGAGCATGGCTGTAGCCAGCGACGCGCCCAAAGCTACTGTCAAAGCTATAAGGAGCATTTTTCTTTTTTGCCGGAATACGGCTCCTTTTATCAATCGCCAAAACATTTATGTCACCTCATTACTTAAAGCGGCGTTGTTCTTTATCAAGATTTTCCGTCTGGATCACCATATTGCCGCCACGCAGGGAATATTCAAGCGGCACCGGGTTGCAGCCGCCTTTGAAGCCGATAGTGGATTTATTCATCACGACATCGCACAGTTTGCAAATAACCTCGCCGTCCCGTTCATAATAACCAGTAGGCCCACAGATATCACAGGCGTCGAGTCCAACGCCGTAGGCAACTTCATTTTTCTTGATGATGATAAAGCGCATCTCGGCGCCCTCACTGGCCGTATAGTTGTAGCGGTGCAGACGGCCGTCATTGATATTAGCCAGCGGTATGAGTATTTCCTTGCCGACGATTTCCATCGGTTCCGCCGGCGAGAGCGCCACCGCCTGCTCATTATAAGCGACCAGCGCGGTCAGGGTGAGGGTACACAAAATATACCCGGTCAACACCGTAATCCGCCAATATTTTTGCCTCCTGCGGGCAGCCAGCGCTTTTCTCTCTTCAGCCGGGTTTTTATAATCAGACCAACACACGGCGCTGTTTTTCCAGGCCAGAAAGGGCGCCAAAAGTGTAAGCAGCATAAAGATATAGGTAAAAATGTCGCCGGCGTTGATCAACGGAGATATAACGTCAAACAACCACTGGCGGGTCGGTATAAAGCGACGGGCCAGCAGCACCTGTATGATAAAAGTGACTTGGGTCACCATATTTAGCAAAATCAAAAGCAAAAAAAGTTTTTTCAATATTTGTCCGCCTACAGGCAAAACCGTTTTGTAAAGTGCCCAACCAGTCAGGCCGACCAGAAGCAGTCCAATCAAATAACCGATGTTTTTAAACAAAAAACCGGTGTTAAAAGCGCTTTCATCTATGGCTAAAAATTCTGTCGGGTACAGCAAAACATCCGGCAGAGTATAAAGGATAAGCGAGAAGGCCAGCAGCCCGCCCGCAATACCGTATAGGGCGTGAAAATAACAGTTGTTCTTTCTTTCCTCAGAAAAAAGTGTCAATGCGCAAAATACGAGGCCACTGAAAATACTGATACACAAAATAACGATATTGCCGTATTCCCTGTTGACAAATATCGCTTCGTACTTTAAAAAAGCCAATAGGAAAGAAGCCGCAATACCTCCTATCGCGCCTTTGAGCAGGTACTTTTTTTCGGCTCCCCGAAACAGCGACAACATCATGGCTAAAAGTATCGCTGTCACTAGAAAATGCCCGACTACCTGTATGATGTATTTGAACATAACCTTACATTCCTTTTATAAAATAAAAATATCGCCATGGAAAACGGCTCATTATTCCTTTTTCCATGGCAGATATTTTTTAAAACATCAAATTACCATTTTCTCGGTACAAAGTTGAAGTCCCATTCTACAGTCAAAGGTTCTTTCCAGAACTTGCCGGTAACGCCGGTCACTTTGTCTGTATGCAGGAGATAACCCTGTTTTTCCGGATTTTCGATAATGAATTTGACTTTATATTTGCCAGCGCCGTCAAGCTTGATATTGGCGCCATAGTGCGGACCGTCGCTTGCGCTCATCGGCATGAAAGTGCCTTCTATTTTCTTGCCGCCTTCTTTAGTGATTTCATACCTTACTGTCAGATAAGGCACAAAGTCGCCCGCGCCATAACCGAGGTTATTGTTGGCCAGAGCGGAAATATCGGCTTCCATGTGCATGTCGGAATCGGCGGCTTTCAAGCCCATGCCGGCCGGGACCATATCCACCGGCTGGAAGTATACGCCAGCTACGTTGAGCGGGCCAACCTCTTTATCGTCGCCGATGGGGAACTCTTCAAAACCGGCAGTCTGGCCAGGTGCAGCAGCTTTGCCAGGCTCAGCTTTTTTCTCTTCGGCTTTTTTGCCGTCATCTTTCTTTTGTTCGGTCGCGGCAGGAGCCTTTTTCTCTTCGGCTTTTTTCTCGCCGCCGCCGCAGCCTACCAAAAATTGCGATACCACAAGAGCGAAAACAACTAATAAAAGAGACCATTTACTTTTTTTCATTAATTATACCTCCTAAAAATTTTATTTAACCCGGATTGGTACCCGGTGTACTACCTTGCCACTTACGCATCTGCCAGATAAAAGAAGCCACAGACACTACAAAAAGAACTACCTGAGGAATAAATGTTTCCATTGTCGGATAAACGCCCAGCAAATCTATTGTGGGTATGCCCTCTAAAGCAGTAACGCCAATCGCGTTACCTTCCTGCAATTCCTTTATGCCGGCGCCCAGGAAAGATATGGACATCAAACACAAAAGCACGCTGGTGCCGACAAAAAATGGCTTTAGCGGCAGCTTGACGCTGAGCACATTTATCAGGTAGTAAATCACTACCAAGAGCACGCAGCCTACTGCCAAACCGATCCACACCATATTGATATACTCGCGGGTATTGGCCAACAGCGCCTGATAAAAGAGAATGGTTTCCGCGCCTTCGCGGAATACTGCCAAAAAAGCGGCAAAAGCCAGCGCGTAAACGCTTTGGTTGGAGAGAGAACTGTCCACCTTATCTTTTATGTAGCGCGACCAGGCGTCAGCCTCCGCTTTCGCCACCATCCAGTTGCTGACATAAAAGAGCACTGCTACCGCAATGAGCATGGTCACGCCTTCGGTGATCTCCTGCCCTTCACCGCCATCGACAAGCTGGTTTAGAATAACAGCCATGACCACACTGGCTGCCAGCGCCCACAGTGATCCTGTATAAACCGCTTTGGTCTTGTCGGCGTTGCCGGATTTGCGTAAATAGGCAATGATCGCGCCGACAATGATGATCGCTTCAAACCCCTCACGGGTTATTATCAAAAGCGAGGCCAAAAATACGCCCCAGCTGCTTTCTTCTTCGCCATCCAGCTCTTTGGCGTCCGCCCTGAGCATACTTACCAGTTTATCCAAGTCGGCTTTTACTTCGCTTTGTGGCGCGCCCTTAGTCATGGCCTTTTTTACAAAACTGAACTGGTACTCCACTGCGGCTGCCCGATTACCAGAAATATGTGCCATAACCGTCTTTTCAAAGCCCAGTTTTTCGTAAAAACCAAAATAGGCTATATCTACCTCTTCTTTGGCTTTTTGTACATTACCCGATGTATATGTCGTGTAAGACTGCTTCAATACTTTTTCCATATCATCGACAACATGGTTCCATGTTTCATGTTTGCCAGCGGCCAAAGCAGAAGAAGACAGCAAGCCTAACAGTAAAAAAACCGTAAACAATACACAAAGTTTTCTCCGCAAGTACCTTCCTCCTTTCCTTAAGTGATGCCTTACACAGTTATATTCGGGTAACTATGTGGGCAAAAAAAATAACCCAAATAAAAGACTCGAAAAATAATGATAATCAGTAGCATTCGCAGTTACAGATATTACTATATAACCAAGCGGAAAAATTGTCAATCACTTAGTAAGAATATTTTTACAAAAAGCAGCCTGGATACACTATTTTCTGATAGCGTGCCCGATGAAAGCTTTCATTTGAACAAGAACAGTATAAAGATATGCTGTAAAACTTTCCCTATGTCATTTTAAAAGCTAAAAGAAAAGCAGCGCCTCACATAATAAGGCGCTGCTTTTCAAACCGGCGACTCCCTATCCTCCCAGGCCGTTTCCAGCCAAGTACTTTCGGCGTATAAGGGCTTAACTTCTGTGTTCGGCATGGGAACAGGTGGGACCCCTTAGCCATCGTCACCAGATTTTGTCGCGAACTGTCCATAAAACGCCGTCTGTGTTGTTGCCGCTTCGTTCCCTTGTTTGTGTACCTATCAGTACACGGCACTGCGGGAGCCTCGCTTGCGCCTAACATCCGGCATTTTCTTGCCAGTTTGCTCGGCCACTTTTTACACAGCTTTTGGTTATCACAGTTTCGCTTTTCGCTACTCTACTGTTTCCAGCACGCAGCAAAGGTAAAGGTATCAACTCTACCTAAGAGAGATCACTCCCTCAAAACTTAACAGAGAAAAGTTTTAGCAAATCAAGCCCTCGACATATTAGTACCGGTCAGCTAAAGGGCTCACACCCATTACACACCCGGCCTATCAACCT
>JAVBME010000026.1:0-51172 GCA_031552765.1 Acidaminococcales bacterium
CAGCCGTTTTAACGTTGTATTCCTGCAATATGAACCGTTTTTGCTCTTTGCTTAATCTGCTCATTTCTATCACCTTTCCTTGTTTAAAGTTTACTAACTTTTTTTCGGAAAGGCAAAAGCACAATTTATTTTACACTACCGGGGCAACCTCGTGGTGGTTCAAATCCACTCGACCGCACCAATTTTATATTCGCGGTTGTGGCGGAACTGGCAGACGCACCATCTTGAGGGGGTGGCGGGGAGACTCGTGTGGGTTCAAATCCCACCAACCGCACCATGTAAGTAAAGACAAAACCACTCGTGAAAAACGAGTGGTTTTCTTATACCTATATTACTTTTTATTATTCAATACAAGTTGGGTGAGGACTTTGACGCCGGTAATGATAGATGCTTCATCGAAGATTATTTGTGGGTTGTGAAGGGCCAGTTTTGATGCGGGCTGATCGTTTCCCGTACCCAGGCGAAACAGGCAGCCGGGGTATTTTTCCAGGTAAAAGGAAAAATCTTCAGACCCCATGGAGGGCATTGTTAGGTAATGTATCTTATCACCGCCCAAGGTCTGGTTGGCTGCCGCTATTACCTCTTCTACAAGGTTTCCGTTGTTTTGCAGGGGCGGCGTACCGGCTTGGTAGTTTATTTTGGCGTTTCCCTTCAAGGCCTTTGCGGTATTTACTGTTATGCGTTCGATGCTTTCGGCGAGTATTTTTCTTGTTTCTGCCGTTAGTGAACGGGCCGTGCCTTCTAAAAGCACTTTGCCGGCGATAATATTGCGCGCCTGGCCGCCGGATATTTTTCCGAAACTCAGTACAGCGGAATCTACCGGCGCTATTTCTCTTGCCACTACTGTTTGCAATGCTGATATTACGTGTGCGGCTATGACTATAGCGTCTATTGAGCGGTGGGGATGGGCGCCGTGTCCGGCTTGGCCGGTTATTTCAATATCCACGCTGTCGGAGCTGGCCATAAAAGCGTCTTTTTTCACGCCGATACAGCCGGCAGGAATGTCCGGCCAGGTATGCAGGGCAAAAATCTTTTCGATATCCAGGCCGCCAAGCAGCCCTTCAGACAAAAGGCTTTGGGCGCCGCCGAGCGTTTCTTCTGCCGGCTGGAAGATAAATACTACATCAGAAGAAAGTTTATCTTTATTTTCCGCTAAAACTTTGGCGCAGCCTAGCAGGACTGTAGTGTGTATATCATGGCCGCAGCTATGGCAGGCGCCGGCGTTTTGGGAGCTAAAAGAAAGACCCGAATCTTCCTCCATAGGCAGGGCGTCCATATCTGCGCGCAGGGCTATAGCGCCTTGGCCGCCGCTTTTTAATACGGCCACCAGCCCCATGCTGTTTTTCGCTATTTTTACTTCCAGTGGCAAGTCTTTTAAAAAGCGCAAAATAATTTCGCGGGTATTTTTTTCCTGGCCGGAAAGTTCTGGATTGGCATGCAGTTCGCGCCGCACAGCCAGCAACTCTTTTTCTACTTCCGGCAAGTTTGCCATAAGCATGATTTATGCTCCTTTCACAAATGTCCGGTCAAAAAGTAAGCGCCCCGGTCAGGTAACAGACTGCCGTCATAATGAGGGTAGTGCCAAACGCCCAGAAAAACATGAATTTTTGATGTTCGACCAGGTTGACCTTGGATACGCTTATGAGTACGAGCGTAGCGGCAGCCAGCGGGCTGAGCGGAAAGCCGGTAGTCATTTGCCCGAGAATGGCGGCGCGGCCGATAAGTACAGGGTCTATCCCGAGTCCACTGGCCATTTCATAGACTACAGGCAGGACGCCAAAGTAATAAGCGTCTGTTGGGAAAACAAGACTGAGCGGCATGCCGGTCACCGCTACGGCCAGGGGCAAAAAACTGCCCATATGCTGCGGTATGAGCGAAACCATGGATTTGGCCATTTCCGCAATCATTTTAGTGTCCGACAATATGCCGGTAAAGCAGCCGGCCGAAAAAATAAGCGTTACGATCATTACTACTTCGGGCGCGTAGCTTTGCAGGCGTTTTTTCTGATCCTCAAGGTTGGGATAATTAACAGTCACGGCGATGCCGAAACCGAGGACGAAAATAATAGCCATAGGCATTACTTCACATAAGAGAGTCGCTATGAGCACGATAGTCAAAATAAGGTTGAACCAAAATAGGTTTTCTCTTTTTATATGCTCTTCGCCGCCAAAACCTTCAAATTTGTGCTCGAGATGGTCAAGGTCTACTTTGCCCAGGCGGGCACGCTCTTTTTTACCTATATAGTAGCAGGCGAACAGTACCCACGCTATGCCGACCAGCATAGCCGGTATTATCGGGTTGAATACTGTGGCGGAATCCTTGTGCAGTATAGCCATTACCCTGGTGGTAGGGCCGCTCCAGGGCAGCGGGTTCATCACGCCGGCCGCCATGCCGACGGCAAACGGGAGAACCAGAGGGTTCATGCCCAGCCTTTGCGTTATCGGGTACATGGCTGACACAGATATGATAAAAGTGGTCGTGCCGTCGCCGTCCAGTGAGACCAGCATAGCCAAAAGCGCCGCGCCGATAGTGACTTTTACCGGGTCGCCTTTGACGAAACGTAGTATCCTGTTAACTAAAGGGTCAAACATGCCGGCGTCTATCATAATGCCGAAATATAAGACGGCAAAGATGGGTATCATTGCCGAAGGGGTCACCTTCAAAATACCTGCGATCATCATTTTACCGATACCAAAGCCAAAACCGCCGATAACGGCCGCTATGGACGGGATGAGTATGAGCGCCGCCTGTATGGATAATTTACGCGTCATGGTTACATAAAGGAATACCGCTATAGTGCCAAACCCTAATAGTGCCAGCATATCCACACCCCCAAAGAATTATTTCACAGTTTTAGTCTTAGCCAGTTTCCTGACGACTTCCGAGCATACTTCTATCAAATGGGTTACTATTTTTTCGCCGCGTTCTTTCGATGCTTTGAGCGGACTACCCATGACGCCCTGTGCGCTTATCTCATTCATGTCAAGGTAAAGATTCATCGGGGCCCCGTTTATTTCGCTCTTTTTTAGCCCGGCTACAGGAAATTCTCCCCACTGTTTTAGGCTGCCCAGTTCGCCCAAAAGATCCATGCGCATCATTTCGGGGTGCAGGTAGCTCATGACCGAAGTCAAAGGTTCGGCGCCATGGCCTGACGGGTCGGGCGTCTCTTGGTATACATCTTTTTTAAATTCCGGCGTCAATGCTTGCCAAAGGTCTATAGATACAGGAGTTATTTTTTTGTCGCGTTTTATTTTTCTTGCCACGTCTTCAATGGTAGGAACATTGCCAGCGTGGCCGTTCAGAAAGAACAACTTGGTTATACCATGTTCGATAAGGCTTTCGGCGACATCGGTGATCAAGGCGTTGACTGTTTGCGGTTGCAGCGAAATAGTGCCGGGGAAGGGGCGGAAGTATTCCGAACAGCCGAATGGGATGACTGGGATAACATATCCCTCAGTATTTTCCGCAACCTTATTGGCAATGTACTCTGCCGCCAAATAATCGCCGTTGATAGACTGCGGGCCGTGTTGTTCCATAGACCCCATGGGAATGATTATTACCGGGTCATTTTTAAAAACTGTCTCAATTTCTTTCCAGGTCATCAAATGCAGCGCTTTTTTCATGAGATAAACCCTCCTTAATTATTATAATGTTATAATGTTATAATAATTATATTTTGACTAAATTGTCAAGAATTTTCAGAAATATATTTTCGAGAAAAAAAGCAGTTACTCTGGTATAATATATGCAAAATATCCTGAAATGGGGAATGGCAGATCTTATGAAAGAATCTTTGACTTTGTCGATTTACAAAGATTTATATGAAAAAATAAAAAGCCGTTACTATAAAACTAACCAACAGATACCTACAGAAACAGAACTGGCAGAGTCATACCGTGTGAGTAAAGCGCCCGTGAGGCAGGCTTTAGGCAAACTGGAACATGATGGTCTTGTCCTACGAAAAGCCGGTAAAGGGACTTTTGTGTCACCGGTGATACGAAAAGACCAGTTCAACTATCTGGGCGGCTTTGGCACTTCTTTTGCCAAATATGAAAAACAGATACACTGTGAATTGGTCGAGCTTAAAGAAGTAATGCCAAAAGAATCTGTGGTGAAGAACCTGCGCCTAAAGGATAGCAGGCAGGTTGTCCTGATTTCCCGCATACGTTTTGTAAATAAAAAACCGGTGTTTTTTCTTAATCATTATGTGCCAACTTTGCCGCTTGAGACATTCCGCACCGAAAAGACCATAGAAAATATGCGCGGCTTTTTGCAGCGGCAAGGGGTGGAAATGGCACATGTAACTGAGAAAATACGCGCTGTTGTCGCAGATGTATATTTGAGCCATCACTTTAAAATAAATGAGGGGGCTCCCTTGTTGAAAATTTTCCGTACTACTTTTAATAGAGATTACCAGCCGGTCGTTTATGAAGAATATTATGTCTTGTCGGAAGAATGGCCTTATGAAGTGCAATTTGACGCCAATGAAGAAGAAAACGGCGTATGAAGAGCAAAACACGCTGCTGAATTGACGTTGTTTTTCCTTTGTGTTATTATAACAAAGCACGTTTCGTGCGTAAAAATTCGTTATAAGTGTGAATTTAAGGCCCGGATTTATTCATTTTTTGTTTGCTGACCATTGTTAGACGTCGCCGGTATCCGGCATTTTTATTTTGCTGCCGCATCAGTTAAAATACCGATAAAGGAGGGGTTGGCATGCGGGATAAAAAACCGGAGTTTCTCATAGTGGTGGGCGCGGTTTGTTTTGCGCTCGGTTCTATTGCGCCTAACGGCGTGAACATTTTCAATTATGCTGAGATCATTGGCCTTTACAACCTTATTGTTACAGCTATGCAAGGTTTTGGCCTGGGCATATTGATAGTTGGCGCAGTACGGTTTTTCAAAGCCCAAAAAGCATAAGGCAAAACTAGACAAATATGCATATAAGACAAAAACCCGGCTGCGAAACAGTCGGATTTTTTGTTGTTATCTACTAACTATGGTTTTTTTAGACATAATACATATAAGGACTGCCCATGACTGATGAGCATTTGTTTGCATACGAAAATTTATTGGAAATAAAATTTTCTACAACCTTTGTTTTGAATATTGTTCTATGGTGTTATAATAATTTCAATCCGATTCTGTAAAATGGAGGCAGCAAGTATAGTGGCGAAAGGCTATGATTTTTCCAAAGTATTGTTGGATATTTGTTCGTTGGTAAATATGCTGGCAGCGGAAAAGCGGTTGCATTTTAATGCGCAGATGCCGAAACGGATTCTGTGCTGTCCGGCGTGTGAAGAGGAGCGGTTGCGGCAGATACTGCTCAATGTTTTCCTGCATGTCATAACCTATACTGATAAAGGCGATGTGTCGCTTGAGGTAGAACGGATAGCCAGGGAAAAAGAAGATATTTTGGTTTTTACTTTTAGCGCTGAGCATATAGACCTGGAAAGAATAGAACAAGACAAACTTTTTTCTTCTCTTGGCAATAATGACAGCCATAGTTTTGGACTGGATATAGCCTCGACGATAGCTGTATCGGCAGGCGGGAGTATCAGGGCACGCCAGGAGAAGATATTTTTACACTTGCCGATCGTCCATGTCGCTGATTGCGAAGCGGGAGAACTGGACAGGTTTTTTTTGTCGGATGATATAAAGATACTGATTGTTGACGATAAGGAAATAAACCTCTTTCTCCTTCAGGAAAGCGTCAAACAACTAGGGATATATGCCGATATTGTGGACAGCGGCCGGGGCTGCTTAAATAAATTGGCAAGCGGCGACAGGTATGATATTATTTTTATGGATTATATGATGCCGGAACTGGACGGAGTGGAGACAACTAGGCTGATCCGCATGTCAGGTGAAGACAGTGTGAAAAACATCCCTATTATTGCCATAACTGCTGATGACAGCGAAGAAGACCGGGAAAAATTTCTGGCCGCCGGCATGGACGACTGTCTCTTTAAGCCGGTAAGCCGCTACCAAATTGCTGATGTATTGGAAAAATGGCTGCCGGAAAACAAACGCCAGGCTACCCAAAACAAAGAACTTTGCCTTGCTTGGCGGGAATTTTTCTCTTTACAGGATCTTGTCTGTCTGGACAGCCGCAAAGGCCTGGCTAATAGCGGCGGTTTTGTGCCGGGCTATATCCTGTTATTGAAAAATTTTCTTGTCTATGCGCCGGAATTGAGTTATTATCTGGAATATCTGGCTAGCAAAGAAGATTTTACACTGCTTTTATATGTTATCGAAGATTGCCAAAGGATATTTGCCAAGCTGGTAGTTCCCGATCTGGCCAATAAGGCGGGAAAGGTACGTAAGAGCCTTTTGACCGGGGAACTGGACGGTATAGTGGAAAAGGTGGAACTATTTTGCGTAAGGTTGGAAAACTTCGCGGAAGAACTGGCGGAAACGCTGGATTTTAAAATGTGAAATAAAGAAAGAGGGGTATCCTAATTGCTGAAAAATAGATTTGCGGTAATACTGACTGTTTTCCTCTTTTCCCTGTCGCTGGGCGGCTGCCTGTCAGCAAAACCGGTCTTGGGAGTGCTGGACAAAGAGAAGGTAGCCAAGGAAAGCAAGGAGTATAAAAAAATAAGTACGCTTAGAGAGGAAATAAGCCTGCTGGACGCCGCATTGGCGGAAAAGCGCCAGGAGTTTGCTTTGCAGTTAAAAGATAAGGAAGTCGCGGCAAATAAACGCATGCAAGACGAATGGTCCGCGAAGATGCAGGACAAGCAAAATGCTCTCAATCAAGATATTCAGAACAAGAACAAGGATTTTTTTGGGAGTAAAAATGTTGAAATGAAAAACTATGTGGACAGCGTGGAAAAAGAGTTAATGGAAAAAGAAGCGACGCTCAACAAGGAAGCGGTTGCTACTACCACCACCGCTGAGCGCCGTCTGGCGATCAATAAAGAGATTTCCTCATTAGAACAAGAGGCCAGAAATAAAGTGACGGCCAAAAAAGAAGCTATCCAAAAAGAAATAGACGCTAAAGTTGCCGGCGACCAGCAGCAGGCCAGACAAGAGTTAGATAGTTATGGAGCGTCTTTGCGTGAAGAGCTTTTTGTGGCGGAGCGGGGAAAAAGCCAAAAATATATGGAAGAGCTGTTTGGCGAAGACCAGAAAAAATTGAATGAAAAGCAAAACGCACTGGAAGCGGCACTGAAAGCTTTTAATGACAAAGTAAACAAAGCGGTCGAGAAGATTGCCAAGGAGAAGAAGCTGGAAACAGTGTTCGGCGCTTATGCGGTCAATGTAAAAGCGCTTGATATTACGGTAGAAGTGATGAAAGAGCTGGATAAATAAAAAGCTAACTCTAACTCCCCGCGGGGAGTTAGTTTTTTATTTGCCTATCTATAATAAATCTGAAAAAGAGGATTATTAAAGAATATAACTAATTATTATCTATATAGAAAGGCAGGTGCGTTTTATGGCAGCAAGATATGATGTAGGGATAATAGGCGCGGGTCCGGCAGCTATTTTTACAGCCTTTGAGCTTATGGAGCGCAATCCTGGCATAAAAACGGTTATGATCGATGCGGGGGAAGACATTTATTCCCGCAGCCGCCCGGATTTGCCGGGCGAAAACAAAAAAACGCGCGACGTATTGCGCGGTTTTGGCGGCGCCGGCGCTTTTTCCGACGGCAAATACAACCTTACCACCAATTTCGGCGGCTGGCTGACAGATTATTTGCCAGCCGGTGAAGTCATGCGGCTGATACACTATGTGGATGATATAAACTGCCGCTTTGGCGCGCCCAGCGAAGTGTTCAGCACGGAAAACTCCGCTATCGGCAAGAAGGCGCTGGAATATGACCTGCACCTTTTGAGCGCGCGGGTGCGGCACCTGGGCACGGAAAACAATGTGGACATATTGAAAAAACTTCACGACCATTTGCAGGAAAAAGTGGATATAAGGTGCAGTACCAAAGTTGGAAATATAAAACATGAATCAGGCTGCTTTTTGCTGGAGATGGAAAACGGCGGCGAAGATATAGAGTGCGAATGGCTGGTCACGGCCCCCGGCCGGGTAGGCGCGGAGTGGTTCAGCCAGCAGTGCGGGCAGCTTGGCATACCGCTGAAAAACAATCAGGTGGACGTTGGCGTCAGGGTGGAGGTGCCGGCGGAGGTGTTCAGCCATATCACGGACGAGGTATATGAAGCAAAACTGGTATACCTGACCAAGCAATACGGCGACTTTGTCCGTACTTTCTGCATGAATCCCTACGGTTATGTGGTAACGGAAAACACTGACGGCATCATAACCGTCAACGGCCACAGCTACCATGACCCCAAGCGGCGCAGCAAAAATACCAATTTCGCCCTGTTGGTCAGCAATAAATTTACCGAACCCTTTAAAGAGCCGCACCAGTACGGCAAACGCATCGCCTCTTTTTCCAACATGCTCGGTGGCGGCATACTCATGCAGCGGTTTGGCGATCTGGTCAAAGGGCGACGTACCAGCGAGCGGCGCATGGCTAAAAGCTTCATAGAGCCTACGCTCAAAGCGACGCCGGGCGACTTGAGCCTGGTGCTGCCCAAGCGCCATATGGATAATATCATCGAAATGATCTATGCTCTCGATAACATAGCGCCTGGCATGAAAAACGACGATACCCTTCTTTACGGCGTAGAGGTCAAATTCTACAGCTCGCGCCTGGAATTGGATAATGACTTTCAAACGCCGATTGAAAAAATGTTTGCCATTGGCGACGGGGCCGGCATTACCCGCGGCCTGTCGCAGGCCAGTGCCAACGGCGTGCATGTGGGAAGGGTGATCGCGGACAGGGTAAATCGCTTATAGAGTAAATTCCGCCACCAGCGGCGCGTGGTCGGAGGGGCGTTCTTTTTCGCGCAGATGTGAGGCTATGTAGGCATTTACCGATTTTGCCGCCAGCGGGGCGGTCGCCAGGATATGGTCGATGCGCCAGCCGATGCCTCGTTTTAAAGCGTTGGCTACGCGGTAATCCCAAAAGGTATAGTAACCGCCGTTGGGGACGTGTTTACGAAATACGTCTTCGAGCCCCCAGGCTTTGGTGTAGGCGAAAGCCTCGTGTTCGTCAGGATGGTAGCCGATCTGTCCATAGAGTTTTTTCGGGTCATACACGTCTATCGGCTCGGGCGCGACATTCAGGTCGCCAAGCCAGATAACCTGTTGCTCAGGCGAAAAATGCGCTGTCAGGTAACTTTTCACGCCGCGCAGCCAGCCCAGTTTATACTGAAAATAGGGACTGTCTACATCGCGTCCTTGCGGGACATAGGTATTTATCAGGACGATATCGCCAAAGCGCGCCTCGATGAGGCGCGCTTCTTCAGCTTCGCCGGTACCGGTAAGGCCAAAGCGCACGTCGGTAGCTTGCTGGCGGCTTACGATGGCTACACCGTTTTTTCCTTTCTCACCTTTGAAAACCGCCTGGTAACCGGCGTCAATAAAACCGGCCAAGGGAAAGTCCTTGTCCTGGGCTTTAGTTTCCTGTAAGGCCACGATGTCTATACCATCGTTGTTCATCCATTCCAGTAGGTCATTTTGGCGGATACGGACGGAATTTATATTGAACGTAGCGATTTTCATGCCGAAGACCTCCTTTATCTGCTATAATTATAACATCATAGTGTTGGGGGTAAAACATTTTGTCACAGGTAGAAATGTTAAAGTTTGTTTTTACAGTACTGGTGGCGTTATCCATGGCCTTTTTGTGTAATGGCTTGGTAGCGCGATTTTTAGGTGAACGGCGTATCACAAAATATATACAGCTAACGTTAGTACCACTTTTTATCGCGCTTTTTATTTTTTTTATTTTTTATTTGGCTGAGCCGTATGGCTATGCTGTGGGCCTTGTCCCTATCGTCATATTAGCGTTTATTGTCATAAAATACTACTTTTTTAGTAAATCTGCCGGCGAAGAGAAGGGGCTGTCTGTTCAGTCGAAAAAATTTGACCGCAAAAAACGCGTCACAAAGAAAAAACCTTGAAGGGTTTTTTCTTAAAAAGCAGAATAATATCACATAACAACTTTATCCGGGGAGGGGTAATTTATGTTTACAAAGATTCTTGTACCTGTGGACGGTTCGGAACCCTCATGGAAAGCCTTGGAATACGCTGCGGAAATAGGCAGGAAATTTAATAGCGATTTGATAGTGACCCATGTAATACAGCCTTTTTACAACGCCGGTTTTTTGGCTATTCCCATTGACAGCAATTTTCTAGCGTCACAGATTTCCGACATGAACAAAAACGCGGAAAAGATTTTGCGGGCTGCCAGTGAAAAAATAGGCCAGTATCCCGGCAAGATAGAAATAAAGATAGAAAACGGCCATCCTTCAGAACGCATATTGGCAGTGGCAACGGAAAACAACTGTGACGCCATAGTGATAGGCTGCCGCGGCCTTTCCGGCATAGCGGAGTTTGTTCTCGGGAGCGTAAGTTCCAATATTGCCCAGTACGCTAAAGTCCCCGTGCTGATTGTCAAGACTGAAAAAAGCGAAGAAAAAAAATAACAAACGGAATATAAAATGAAAAAATGCTCCCTGTCCGCTGGCGGGAGCATTTTCGCTTATATTTTGCTAAAAGGGGGCAAATCCAGCGCTTTAAGGTGCAGACGGTCGATGAGTTCCGCCGCTTCCTCGAGGGAAATATCTTCCGACAGTCCGTGCTGCTGAAAAATACATACCGGGAAGGGGCTGCCTATTTCGGCCCCCGGCATATATAGATATTCGTCGTTGTCCGGGTCGCCGAAAATCGTACCGGCGGAAAGCTTTTCTTTGTTTATGCTGTTCATTTCTCCTCCATTTTTTAAAACATGCGTTTTTTCCACAACATATAAGCCATGGAAAACGCTATGATGAAAGCCAAAGTGGCGACGAAGAAGAAGCCGTATTCTTCACTGGCAAGCGGTACGGGTACGTTCATGCCCCACAGGCCGGATATCATGGTCGGTACGGACATGACGATGGTGACGCCGGCCAGAAATTTCATGACGCGGTTAAGGTTGTTGGAGATGATGTTGGAGAATATCTCCAGCATGCTGCTGAGTATCCGGGTGTACATTTCTACCATATCGATAGCCTGTTTGTATTCTATGATGACATCTTCAAGAAAGTCTTCGTCTTCTTCGAACATGCGGATGACGTGCTGTATCTGGTTGGTCGCCCTGAGGCGCATGATTTTTTCCGTCAGTATATAGTTGCTGCGCAAAGAGCCGGAAAAATAGGTCAAGCTTTTCTCTAGGTCAAGCATTTTGAACAGTTCGTCATTTTCCATAGATTGCCTGAGGTGGCGCTCGAGTTCGTCGGTGCGCCTGTTGATGTTGCGGATGTATTTGAGATAAAGGGTAGCGGATTTAAAAAGTATCTGAAACAAAAAGCGCGTGCGTTTGGCTGTATCGAACAGGCCGGGCGGCGAAGTGACGAGGTCGGTGATGACGGCGTTCACTTCAAGGCATACAGTAATAAGATAGTCTTCTGTAATTATGATGCCAAGAGGCAATGTTTCATAATCTTTATTGCTGCGCAAAAGCGGTATGTCGATAAGGACAAGTATTTGGTCTGTTTCTACTTCGAGGCGCGCGCTTTCTTCTTCGTCAGTCGCCGCAGTGAGCAGATCCATAAGGACGCCGGTACGGGAGGCGACCATTTCCAGTTCTTCATGGGAAGGACTGGACAGGTCTATCCAGCAACCCTTTTCCAGTTCTTCGAACTCGGTTTCGATCAGCGCGGCATTTTCTGTTTTATATACTTTCAGCATTGGCCTACCTCCTTTCGCGTGCAGTAATGCAACTTATATTTCAGATGATGAGGCAAGTTTTTATCTTACCGCAGCCGTTTTTTCGGCGTTGATATGCTTTTTATGTTTTATTTATCCTATTTAAGACATTTGCCAGTTGATCGGCGCATGAAGTGGGTTTGTTGCCGCACGTTATGCCGGCAAGTTTTTCGACTATTTCTTCTGCTGGCCGTCCTTCCAGCAGTCTGGCAATGGCAGTGAGGTTGCCGGGACAGCCGCCATGGAACTTTATGTGTTTTACGATGCCGTCTGCTATTTCAAGGTCTACACTGCTGGGGCAGACATTTTTTAAAATATAGTTGCGCACAAATATACCTCTGTGTCAAAATATCATCGAACAATTTGATATTCGACATCGAAACGGGAAAATCCTTGTCCGGAGCAAGTGGAAATTATTTTCTGCGGATAAAATTAGTGCTTGTTGCGCATGGCGAGTTTTTTTGTTACCATTACAGGTAATAAAATATGTGTAATATAGTTAGGAAAGGTCGTTATCATGAACCAACAGCAGTACAGCAGCGTAGATATCGGCCGTGCGGCCATAAGGTTGGCTATATCGGCCGAGCGTAAAGAAGAATATGACCTGCGCGAAGCATATTTGTCCAAAGGAATAAGGACTGTGGCTATCGACTTTGGTGGCGAATTCGTCAACTCTATAGTAAAAATAGTAGAAAGGGCAGTTGTGGCGTCGCAACGACAGGGTCTCGTCTGCGCCAGCCATATAGGAGCAGGAGCTGTGGCCGGCGCTACACATGCGGCTCTTGAGCAGATAATACCCAAGGCTGTCGGTTTTAACGTAGGCGGCAAGATAGGCATTGCGCGTTTTGGCGAACATGTTTGCGTGGCGGTTTACCTGGGTGTAGGCGTGCTAAACCTCAATGAGATAGGTATCGGGGTGGCCCATCGTTCTTTGCCTTCGGAAGAA
The DNA here is from genome assembly GCA_031552765.1 of Acidaminococcales bacterium. Classification (GTDB taxonomy): domain Bacteria; phylum Bacillota; class Negativicutes; order Acidaminococcales; family JAISLQ01; genus JAVBME01. The sequence goes on from JAVBME010000026.1 coordinate 12,720, forward strand.
TAAAAAGTATTGATATGGAGGAGATCAAATGAAAAAAGTCATAGCAAGTTCAGGCGCCCCTAAAGCGGTAGGCCCTTATTCCCAGGCGATAAAGGCTAATGGTTTCCTGTTTGTATCCGGGCAGATACCTTTAGATCCTGTAACAGGCGAGCTGGTTTATGGCGGTATAGTAGTACAGACCCATCAGGTATTTGCTAACCTCAAGGCTATCTTAAGCGCCGAGATGCTCTCTTTTAAAGATGTGGTAAAATGTACAGTGTTTTTGGACGATATAAAAGACTTCCAGGCGGTGAACGAAGTGTATGGCGAATATTTCGCCGAAGACATGCCGGCGCGCTCTTGTATCCAGGTGGCGAAACTGCCGCGTGCGGCCGGGATAGAAATAGAACTGATCGCCGCTTATCCGGTGTAAAAAATTAAGGCCTGGCTATTTGCCAGGCCTTAGCTTTCTTTTTTCCCGCCAGCCGCACCAGATGAACAGGGCGGCGCCGATGAGGATGACAGCCAGGCTGGTGGCCTGGGCGGATTTGAGGCCGAAGGCCAGTGGCTCGACATAATCGCCCCGGAGGTATTCGAGGAAAAAACGGGCCAGGGAATAGAGCACGGCATACAGGATGAATACCTGCCCTTTGGCGTGGTTGGTAGTGCGAAAGATGAGCAGAAGGGCAAAGATTATTATATCTATTTGGCCTTCCCACACTTCGGCCGGCCACAGGGGCTGTGTGCCGTAAGTCTGGCGGGCCAGGGTTTCCGCCGGGTAAATTATGCCAAAGTCGCCGCCGGTCGGGCTGCCGAAAGCGTCGCCGTTGAGTAAGTTGGCGATGCGGCCGATCGCCTGGCCGATGATGATGGCCGGCGCTACGATGTCGGCGAAAACCCAGGTATCGATTTTATGTACTTTGGTATAGATATAGCCGGCCAAGACGCCGGCTACGACGCCGCCCTGGATGGCCATGCCGCCTTGCCAGACAAAGGGTATTTCGAGAAGGTGCTGGCTGTAATAGTCCCAGTCAAAGAAAAATACGTCCCACAGCCGCGCGCCGACAAGTCCGGCCAGGCCGCAGTAGATGCCCATATCCGGGACATGCCGGTGCCAGCGGCCGTCCTGTTTGGCGAGGAAATAGGCTACGCCTGTGGCCAGGATGATGCTCAGGCACAGGACAAGTCCGTAGGCGCGTATGGGGAAATCGCCGATGTGGAAGAGGTATTGGTGCATAGCTTTGCGCCTCCGGGATTTTTAGAGTATTATTGCTTTAAGTATATACTATTTTAACAAAGGAGAAAAACGACATGAAGAAAATATTTTTTACAGTACTGGCTGTGCTGATAGCGGGAGGAGCCGTGCTTTTTCAGGGCTGCCTGAGCGGCAAAGCGCAGGAAGTAGCCAAAGGGGCCAATGTCGGGCAACGCCCTGCTGCCAATACCTTTACCTCTCTTGACGGTAATATGGTGACTCTGCCGCTGACCGACGGCGGCGTGAGCATCATAAACCTTTGGGCGACCTGGTGCCCGCCCTGCCGTGAAGAGATGCCGGAACTGGAGGCTTTTTACCAGAAAAATAAGGATAAAGTAAAATTTTTCGCTGTCAATATTCAGGAAGACGCCAAAACGATAAAAGATTTTATGAGCAAAAACAAATATACTTTCCCGGTTTACCTTGACCCGAGCGGAGTCTCGACCGGCATGCTGGTAACGCGCGGCATACCGACGACTGTTGTGCTTGATGGTAAGGGAGTGGTAGTTTTTAGAAAAATCGGCCCTGTTACCGCGGATGAACTGGAGAAGGCTGTAAACAGCGCCAAGTAATATGAATAGTGAAATAGCGTTTTTTACGGCTTTTTTAGCCGGCCTGGCTTCTTTTTTCTCGCCCTGTGTATTTCCGCTCCTGCCGCTTTACATGTCGGTCATCGCGCCGGAGGCCAAAGGGCGGGGCGAGGCGCTCAAAGCGGCGCTGGCCTTTGTTGGCGGCTTTACCGTTGTGTTCATCCTGCTGGGGCTTACCGCTTCCGCGCTGGGCGGTTTGCTGTTCCAGCACCAGGAAGCTTTAAGAAAAGCGGGCGGCATATTCATGGCCGCCATGGGATTTTTACAGTTGGGGCTTTTGCCGCTCGGCTCTTTGGCGCGCGACTGGCGGCCCTTTCTCGATAAAGCAGGCCGGGGCGGGTCCTTTATGCTTGGCATGGCCTTTGTTTTTGGCTGGATACCCTGCACCGGCCCGGTATTGTCGGCTATCTTGATGTATGCCGGCGTAGAGGCCAGTTTATATCAAGGCGCCTGGCTGCTGACGGCTTATTCTATAGGTTTTGGCCTGCCGCTCATACTGGTGGCTTTAGCGACCGAACGGCTGGCCGTAAAGTTCCGCGACCGTTTGGCGCCCTGGCTGGAAATTTTGCAAAAAATGTCGGGCGCGGTGCTGGTCGTTGTCGGCGTCATGCTTTATTTTAACTGGCTGGCAAAATTGCTGGCACTGATTATGTAATCAATTTTAATTTAAACTGCAAACTGTCGGCGGATACCAAATGATAAACGGTGTCCGCCGCTTTTCCTTGCCAGCCGCAGGCTGCGCTGTCGCCGTGCAAGTGGCCGTAGACGCAGTGTTTTACTTTATATTTGTCGCACAGCCTGCTAAAACCGGTAGCCGCGCCATCCGCGTATAAAGGCGGGTAATGCAGGGCCAGGATGATGTCGCTGTGACCGGCGACCTGGGCCTGGGCCAAGGAGGTTTCCACGCGGGCCAGCTCGTTGAGGTAGATTTTTTCATCTTCCGGCGAAAAACCTTCACTGCCTGGCGTCAGCCAGCCTCGGCTGCCGCAGACGGCAGCGCCGCCGCAAGCATAAAAGTTGTTTTGCAGGAAAAAGCAGTCTGGCAAACCGGCGGCGTTCATTTTGTTTAAAGTGCTCCACCAGTAGTCATGGTTGCCGCGGATGAATATTTTCTTGCCGGGCAGGCTGGCTATTTCCGTAAGGTCAAAGAGCGCGTCGTTAAACTTCATGGCCCAGGAAGTATCGCCGCAGACAAGCACTATGTCTTCATTTGTGACAGACCGCCGCCAGGAGTTTTGTACTTTTTCCCAGTGATTGTCCCAGTCCGCGCCAAATACTGACATGGGTTTTCGCGGCGGCTGACCGGACAGGTGCAGGTCGCCTATAGCGTGGATGTTCATGGCTCCGTTCCTTTCGCCAGATTGACTTTTCCCAACTGCTCGGTTATAATTTAACACGTACATCTGTTGAAGCAGAATAGTAGGTCTTTATTCATGGTACAGAAAATTGGCGGCAGATGCAAGCCAATCTTGAAAAAGTCCGAACTCGCTGTGGAGGAGCGGCCGCGCAACCGGTCGACGTTACCCGCGTTAAGGGTGTAAAGTAGGGCGGTTTTTTCCGTCAAACAGGGTGGTACCGCGAGTTTATCCTCGTCCCTGGCATTTTTGCCGAGGGCGTTTTTTTATAAGCAAAATTTTAGGAGGTTTAATAAATGGATCCGTTGACAGATAGGTATTCCCCGCATGATATCGAAGAAAAGTGGCAAAAAACATGGGCCGAAGGCCATGCTTTTGCTACAGGTATAGACAGGACCAAGCCGGAATATTATGTGCTGGAGATGTTTCCCTATCCTTCTGGGAAACTCCACATGGGGCATGTGCGGAACTATTCTATCGGCGACGTTATCGCGCGCTTTAAGAAGATGGGCGGTTACAACGTCCTTCACCCCATGGGCTGGGACGCTTTTGGCATGCCGGCGGAAAACGCCGCTATCGCCAACAATATACCGCCGGCTGAGTGGACTAAATCCAATATCGCCAATATGCGCGACCAACAGAAACAGCTGGGCTTTTCCTACGACTGGGACAGGGAAGTGACTACCTGCAACCCGGATTATTACCGCTGGTCGCAGTGGCTGTTTTTGCTGTTTTATGAACGCGGCCTGGCGTACAAGAAAAAAGCGGCCGTCAACTGGTGCGATGAATGCAATACCGTCCTTGCCAACGAGCAGGTGGTGGACGGAAAATGCTGGCGCTGCGATTCGGAAGTAGGCAAAAAGAACCTTGAGCAATGGTTTTTGCGTATCACGGACTATGCCGACCGCCTATTGGCCGATATCGATGAACTCAAGGGCTGGCCGGACCGGGTAAAAATAATGCAGCAAAACTGGATAGGCCGCAGTGAAGGCATGGAATTCTCTTTTGCCGTGCCGTCTGTTGACGAGACGATAGCCGTATATACAACAAGGCAGGATACGATTTTCGGCGTAACTTACATGGTGCTGGCCGCCGAACATCCGCTCTTGGAAAAACTGATAAAAGGCTATGACAAAGCGCAGCAAGTGCGCGATTTTGCCGCGCGCGTGCGCGCCCAAAGCGACATGGAGCGCACCTCTACCGAGTTTGAAAAAGAGGGCATTTTTACCGGCGCTTACGCGGTCAACCCGCTAAACGGCAAAGAAGTTCCTATCTGGGTAGCCAACTATGTCCTCTATGAATACGGCACCGGCGCGGTCATGGGCGTACCCAGCCACGACCAGCGCGACTGGGAATTTGCCGGCAAATATAATCTCGATAAAATAATCGTCATCCAGCCGGAAGGCAAAGAGCTGGATTTGCCCGCCATGGACTGCGCCTATGACGAAGAGGGCGTATTGGTCAATTCCGGCCAGTTTGACGGGCTGCCCAACGAAGAGGCAAAAAAGCGCATAGCCGACTATATGGAAGAAAAAGCTATCGGCAAGCGTAAAGTGAACTACCGCCTGCGCGACTGGCTGATCAGCCGCCAGCGCTACTGGGGCGCGCCCATACCTATGATCTACTGCGAAAAATGCGGCGCGGCGCCTGTGCCAAAAGAACAGCTGCCGGTACTTTTGCCGGATACGGTAGATTTTGCCGACCATAAAATGTCGCCCCTGGCTACCTCGGAAGAGTTTTTGCGCTGCTCCTGCCCGGCCTGCGGCGGCACGGCCCGTCGGGAAACGGATACCATGGACACCTTTATCTGCTCGTCCTGGTATTATATGCGTTATACCGACCCTAAGAATGAAAAAGCGCCGTTTGACGAAGACAAAGTCAATTACTGGATGCCGGTCGACCTGTATATCGGCGGTATTGAGCATGCCATACTCCATCTTTTGTACTCGCGTTTTGTCACCAAGGTCTATAAAGACGCCGGCCTTGTTAATGTGAACGAGCCGTTTAAAAACCTTCTGACCCAGGGCATGGTCATCAAGGATGGGGCAAAAATGTCCAAATCTAAAGGCAACGTGGTCTCGCCCGAGGATATCGTCGCAAAATACGGTGCGGACACCGCCCGCCTGTTTATCCTGTTTGCCGCGCCGCCTGAGCGCGACCTCGACTGGAGCGACCAGGGCGTAGAAGGCTCTTTCCGCTTCCTCAGCCGCCTGTGGCGCATTGTGCAGCATTTCTCGCCGCTAAATAAAGACGCCGAAGGGTACGACGTCGCGGCATTAAATAAAGAAGACAAAGAATTGCGCCGTATACTCAATGTGACGATAAAACGCGTCACTGACGACATCACTCAGCGCTTCAACTTCAACACCGCGATTAGCGCGATTATGGAACTAGTCAACGCGCTCTACCTGTACCGGGAAAAAGCGACTACACCGAACGCTGGCCTGGTGCAGGAATGTCTACAAGCCCTACTCAGGCTGCTAGCGCCTTTTGTCCCGCACATCACGGAGGAATTGTGGCAGTTTGTCGGCGCCGGCAGCGTGCACCAGCAAGCCTGGCCGGGCTATGATGTGGAAGCGACCAAAGCGGAGGAAGTGGAGCTGGTCTTTCAGATAAACGGCAAGATAAAAGACAAGCTGGTAGTGGCGGCCGGGCTGTCGGCCAAAGAGCTCGAGGCGGCGGCCATGGCTTCCCCGCGTATCAAAGAATTGCTTGGCGGGGCTGAGGTGGTCAAGGTGATTTCGGTACCGAATAAACTGGTGAATATTGTTGTAAAATAAAGATATGAAACAAAAGGCAGCCTGTTGAAGGGGTTGCCTTTTGTGTTAATATAATGGTTAAGAAGGTTGTTGCGGGGAGCTAGTCTATGGAAGCGGCGGAGAAAAGAAAGATAATAGCGATAATGCTGCTGGTCGCTTTGTTTGTTGTGGCCAGTATCTTTTGGAGCGAGAGCCGCCGCCCGGCCGGTGAGGCGGTGGCTTCGACGCCCGCTTCGGCGGAAGAGGCATTGGAGAAACAGAAAGTCGCGGTCAGTATCAGCGGGGCGGTGGCAAAACCGGGTATCTACAAAGTCGCGCCCGACAAGCGGGTGGAGGATGTAGTGGCTCTGGCCGGCGGTTTTTTGCCGGAAGCGGACAGCGACAAGGTGAATATCGCCCGCCGCTGCTATGACGGTCTGCACATACAGGTAAAAGAAAAGAAAGTGCCGGTTCCCCGTGCGCCCAGGCAGCGGTCTGCGGCCCCAGCCCGGGAAAGCAAAGCCGATGATAAGAGCATAATAAATATCAACCAGGCAAATGCGGCGGAGCTGGAACAATTGCCCGGCATAGGTCCTGCTTTGGCAAAAAGGATAGTAGACTACCGTGAAAAGAACGGTTTATTCAAAACGCCGGAGGATATTAAACAGGTAGAAGGGATAGGCGAAGCCAAGTATGCGGATATCAAGGAGCGGCTGAGCGTATGACTTTAAGGCAGACATTTTTTTACGCTGTGCTGCTGTTTATAGGCGGCGTTTTTCTGGCGCTCAAAGGATATTTATCGGGAAACAGGGTGCTGCCCGTTCTTTTGGCGGGCCTTTGTATGCCGGTATTGACTTTGGCGGTAAAAAAGCACGAGCGTTTTTTCTGGCATGGCGGGCTGCTGCTCTTTTTGTTTGCTGCCGGACTGTTTGCCGGCAGCCAGGGCGGCCGGATGGCGGCAGACAGTATGTATCGCCATGTAGGAAAAAACGCAGTGGTGACGGGAAAAGTGGAGCCGGGGAGCTGGCGGGACAGGGATGCCGGCTACAGCTCTTTTTTATTAGAAGCAAGGTATGTTACTTTAGGCGGCAAGACGACGCCGGCCAGCGGCCGCCTGCAGGTGACGGTCAGCAGCGTGCCGCAAGGCGAGCGGTTGCCCAGCGGCGCGATAGTCAGCCTGGCTGGTGAGATAAAGGCTTTGCGCGGGTTTGCCAACCCCGGCGGCTATGATATAGTCGCCCGTGAATACCGGCAGGACATATACGGCCGCCTGGCGGCAAAATACCAGACGGTAGCCCTTTCCGGGCAAATAGAAGCAGGCTGGGGCGCTCGGATAGAAGCGTTCTTAGCCGGTGTCAAGGCGGCTATGCAAAAACGCATGCCGCCGGAGGATCAGGCAGTGATATTTGGCATGCTGTTCGGCGGCTATGACGACCTGGCGCCGGAGGTGGTGCGTGATTTTTCCACCACCGGCATCGTGCATATACTTTCCGTGTCTGGTACGCATGTGGCCATGGTGGCGGGGGCGATATTTTGGCTGGCCAAAAGGCTGCGTCTCGGCGGACGCAAAGCCGCCGTGCTGGCCATAACCGGTATCGCGGTGTACAGCGCTTTGAGCGGTTTTGCCATCCCGGTCGTGCGTTCGGCTGTCATGGGCATTGCCATACTGGCCGGCCTGGCGATGGAAAGACGCGCCCATACCGCCAGCATACTGGGCGCTGTGGCGCTGCTTATGCTGCTTTTCCAGCCGCGTTGGCTGCTCGACATCGGTTTTCAGCTGTCTTTTGGCGCGACGGCCGGTATAGTCTTTCTCTATCAGCCGTTGAAAGAACGGCTGGTCCGCCTGCCGGATTTTTTGGGAGCGCCTCTGGCGCTGACACTGGCTGTGCAGATAGCGGTATTACCTTTTCTTGCCGGTTATTTTTATCAGGTTTCTTTGCTTGCTTTTCTCTCCAACATAATAATATTGCCTTTGGCCGAATTTTGCCTTCTGGTGGCGCTGCTGGGCGTTGTGGTCAATTTGGCCGTGCCAGTTGCCGGCGGCCTGTTGCTTGTCGCCGCTAGCCTGTTGCTGGGGACGGTCTTACGGCTAAACAGCTGGCTGGCCGGGTTTGACTTCGCAGTGCTGAGCATTCCGGCGCTGCCTTTTTGGTGGTGGGTATGTTATTATATAACCGTACTGGTCTTATTTGATTTCCTGCCCTTCAAACTGTCCCTGCGAGCACGGGGAGCCGTTGTGGCCGGGGTTTTAGCCATAAGTATTTTTGCCGGCTTTCTGATAGGAGCGGAAAAAGAATTCGCCGCGCATTTTATTGATGTCGGGCAGGGCGACGCCTGCCTTATCGTCACGCCGGGGCGGCGGGCGGTGCTGATAGACGCTGGGCCGCGCAGTTTTACCGGCGACTATGACACGGGCGAGCGGGTGATAGCGCCTTATTTGCGCTATTATGGCTTAAAACAGGTAGACCTGCTCATAATATCGCACGGGCACAGCGACCATGCAGGCGGCTCGGCAGCGGTCGCCCGCCAGGTACCGGTAAAGGCCGTGTGGCTGCCGGCCGGTGACACCGGTGACGATATCGCGCGCATGCTTTTGCAACTAAAAGATAATACCAATAAGCTGCCGCTAACGGAAGGGCTGGCTGCCGACCTTGACGGCCTTAGGCTGGAAGTGGTCAGCGCGCCGCAAATCACTGCTCATACGAAAAAACGCCAGGAAACTTCCGCGGTCATAAAAGTTGCTTATGGCGGGAAAAGTTTCCTGTTTACCGGCGACGCGGACAAAGCGGGAGAACTGGCTATAGTGCCAAAGCTGGACAAAATAAATGTGCTCAAAGTATCGCACCACGGCGGGGCGACCTCGAGCGACCCGTTGTTTATCGGCAAGGCCGACCCGGATATCGCCGTGATATCGGTGGGCGTCGGCAACAGCTACGGCCATCCGGCCAGGGTGACGCTGGACACTATCGCTAGGCAGGGCAGCAAGGTGCTGCGTACTGATGAACAGGGCGCGGTAATGATAAAGATAAAAGAAGATAAACTGGTCTGGTACGGCTATAAAGAAAACCCGGCGGCATTTTAAAAGGAGAAGTATCTATGGAAGCGGAAAAATTTTTACAGCAAGTGGAAAAAAATAAAAACATCCCGCCTTTGCTTCTCGTCTTGGGTGATGAAGATTATTATGTAGATAAAGTAGTGGCGGCGGTCAAAAATGTCTGGTGCGCCGGCGCAGGCGAAGACTGCGTAACCGTGCTGGAAGAAGACCCTTCGCCGGCGCAACTGCGCGACCTCGTGGACAGTGCTCCTTTTTTTAGCGAACGCACGCTGCTCCTTGTCCGGCACAGCAAATTACTGACCGCCGGCAAAGGCGGGGACGCGGGTAAAGATAAAGAAGTTTATGGCAAAATATTGGCCCAGATACCGGAACACTGCCGCGTTATATGGCACTCTGGCAAGGCGGACAAACGGATAAAACTTTTTAAGACGCTGGCCGCCCTGGGTGAGACGGTAGAATGTGAAAAGATAAAAGCCTGGAAGGTCAAGGACTGGCTGGCCCAGGCCGCCAAAGAAAAAGGCTGCCGCTGGGAGGCCGCCGCTCTGGAGATGGTGGCCGGTTATGCCGCTTTGGCCGAGAGCATTTCCCTGTACTTTCTGGCGCAGGAAGTGGAGAAAATATCCCTCTATGCCGGTGAGCGTAAGGTGTGGACAGCGGAGGACGTAAAAAACATTTTTTCCAGTTTCGCCGAAGTTTCCGGGTTTGCCCTGGCCGAGGCCATGACTGCCGGGGACGCCGCCAAAGCCCTTTCGATATTGCGCGAACAGACAGCGCGGGGTGTTTATATCCTGCAATTTTTAGGGTTGATCGAACGTCAGATGCAGCGCATGTGGCGGGCGAAAAGCATAATAGAAAAAGGCGGCGGCAAGGAAGAGGTGGCAGCCCAGCTTAAAATGCCGGCCTTTTTTGCCGGCGATTTTACCCGCCGTTGCCAGAAACTGCCGGAAAAAAGGCTAAAGGACGCTTTCAAGGGCCTGGCGGAAATCAGCCGCGAAGTGCGCCTGGGCGGACGCGGGGTGGAACGGCTGGAAGAAGTGATAATAGAGTTTTGCCGATAATTGTATGCTGTAATAAAATGTGTTTGTAGATTGGTGTTTATTCAACTAGTTGGAGGATATATGCATAAAGAATATGTAATACAAAAACCAGCACAAAATAGTAATATAGTCCAAGCTTGGTCTAAGCAATATATTCCTTTTGAGCCCAAGGGTTGGCATAAAGCCATGCGGGAAGACTTGAAACAGGCTATTGGGGAGATTGTTGTAGATGACAGCGGTTTATATGCTGCATATATTTCTGAAAGTCAAAAATTTTGCGACGTAGAAAATGTGCTTTTCTATAATATTGGACCTGCTGCATTTAAGCATTTAAGTAAAAACGGTATATGCTTTGAACGAGGATTTGGCGTTGTTCCTGAATTGTCTAATGTAACATCGGACTTATGCCACTATTATCTGTATTCCCAAGACAGTCAGTTTTCTTTATGGGAAGAAAGCGATACCCTCGCTTCATGGGAGAAGGTATTACTTCCTAAACTTTCTACAGCCAGTAAACCCCATTCATTTTGGTATGCGTTAAAAACGGGAAAAATTGATTGTGTCCCAATAAAAACTCCAACAAGATTCTTTGGGCTATCCATTCAGCTAAATGTTCCTGACTTAGAGTGGAATGCTCTGTCATCTGTGATAAAACCATTATTGGACGGTATTATTTCTGCTTTTCATTATCAAGATATTGCTTGTGAAAATATTATGCTGGAAAGGCTATTTTCTCTCACTGGCGTCGAGCCGACAGAACTCGTAAGATTGCTTCGTGAGCAAAAAACAGCAGTTTTAGGTGGGCGTGCTTTAGTTTCGGCCTACAGACAAGGGATAAAATGGAATCCGGAAGACGATGCTTGTGTTGCCTATAAGGTAGTGGTAAAGCACAGTGATAAAAACATGTGGAATATGAGCGGCCGCTTGTTTTCCGTGTCTCCTGTAAATAAGTCTTAATTATAGGCGCTATAAATCAAGGGTTGCGCCCGGAGTGAAGACAAAATAATTACTAACAACATTTTACAAGCTGCTGTATTTAAAACGCGCCAGTGTCTGGCGCGTTTTTGCTATTCAACCTATAGCCTTTGCTGGATAACATGATTTTACGGTTTTTTGCAAAACAAATTAGTGTGTAAGATGTACTTGTCGAAGGATTTATTTAAGTTTTAAAAAGGTATTTTGAAAAGTAAAGAGAATAATTAAATTATGAATTTAAATTTGCATGCAATTTTGGATTTAAATTGCGGCGCGAATATAGAAAGGAGGAAATACTGCGGTTTTTCTTGTTTTATTCAATCGATTACAGGGAGGGATGGTTTGTGTCAGGTTTTAGCAAAAAGACGTTGGGGTTAGTTTTAGCGGGCAGTTTATTATTTGCGGTAAGCGGTTGCCAAAAACAGGCGGCCAAGGACAATTATCCTGAGAGGGAAGTACGCCTGGTCGTCCCCTATGCTCCGGGCGGTACGGTGGATACTGCGGTACGCCAGATACAGCCGTATTTTAGCACGGTTTTAGGCAAGCCTTTGATGATCGATAACCGTGCCGGCGCCGGCGGGCAGCTTGGCGTTACTTTAGTGCATAAGGAAAAACAGGAAGGTTATGTAATTGGCAGCATAGCCAGCCCGCATACGGAGTTTATGCTGGTGCTGGAGAATCCTGAATTCAAGATGGAAGATTTTGCCTTTATCGGCGGCCTGACGTCCGACCCGGCCTGTATAAGGGTAAATAGCGACAGCCCCTGGAAAACGCTTAACGAATTTATTGCCGATGCCAAAAGCAAGCCGCCGGAAACCTATACTTTTGGCGTGTCCAGTATTTTCAGCGACAACTATCTGGGGATAAAAACCATTGAAGAAGCGGCCGGCGTAAAATTCAAAATAGTGGATTTCGGCGGCGGCGGGCCTTCGCGCGTGGCGCTGGTCGGCAAGCAGATAGACGCCGTCCATACCAATGTCTTCAGCAGCCTGCATATAGCGACCAAGTCCCGCGTATTGGCCGTACAGGATGCGAAAAATGCCTATAAGGATATAACCGATAATGCGCCGACGGTGAATGAAGCCCTCAAATCAAACCTGCCCAACTTGTCTACAAGGACGTTTTTGTTCACTACCCGCCAGTTCAAAGAAAAATACCCCGAGCGCTACAAGAAACTGGTAGAAGATTTCAAAACAGCGGTAAACGGCAAAGATTATCACGAAATGAAAAAGAAGATCGGCGAGGAGGCCAATATCAGCTATCTGAGTCCGGAGGAATCTTATGCCATGTTCAAGCAGAATGTAGAGACCCTTGCCAAATATAAAGGGTTGTGGAAGAAATAAGGACAAAGGCCTATGGGGGTGTTACCGTGCTTAAGGTTTTGGATAAGTTCCTCATACCTATTTTTACTTTGTTGCTATGTGTGGTGTATGTAGCTAAAACCAATAAGATGGAATGGATAGTCATACGCTATCCTTATGTGATAATAGCCGTGATAGCCGTGCTTTTGGGCAGCATATTGATCAGTGAGATGAAAAACCGCGGCCAAGAAGAAAAGGAAAAAGAGTCGGTATCACCCCGGCAATTTATTTTGCTGACGGTGTCGTCCCTGGTTTATCTGCTGCTCACGGATGTAGTCGGTTACTTTACAACTACTCTCATTTTTGTCGCTTTTCTCATGCACCAGTTGGGTAATCGCAATTACAAGCAGATAGCCATTATAGCGGTATTTTTTACAGGACTGCAATATGTTTTTTTTCGGCTGGTGCTAAATTTGCCCATACCGGCCGGATTTATAGTGTGAGGGGGCGGAGTTATGGAATGGTCGGCTATAGGTAATTCCCTGGGGCATATTTTTGAACCGGTAAATCTAGTACTTGTTTTTTTAGGCGCTTTTATCGGTATTGTTGCCGGTGCGCTGCCTGGTTTCAGCGCGTCAAACGCTTGCGCCATAATGCTGCCGGTGACGCTTTCCATGACCGCTGAAGGAGCGCTGATATTTTTCTCGTCTATTTATATCGGCGCGATGTACGGCGGCTCCATACCGGCTATTCTGGTCAATACGCCTGGCACGCCGGGAGCCTCCGCCACCGTGCTGGACGGCTACCCCATGGCGATAAAAGGCTACCCGGACAGGGCGCTCGGCATATCCTTGATGGCGTCTTTTGCCGGTACGCTTATTTCCACGGTCATACTTTTATTTGTCATCAACCCGATAGCGGAGGTGGCCTTCAAATTCGGCCCGCCGGAAATGTTCGCCGTGTCCATGTTTGGGCTGTCCATAATTTCTTCCGTAGTAGGCAAGGAGGTAAAAAAAGGCCTGTTATCAGGTTTTTTAGGTCTTCTGATCGCGGCCATGGTGGCAGACCCGGCGCGTTCCATCCCGCGCCTGACCTTCGGTTTTCTTGAACTTTATGACACGGTTCCCTTCGTGCCGGCGGTCATAGGGCTTTTTGCCATGTCGGAAATGTTTTTTATGATGAAAAAAGACAAGATAGCTTCAGGCAATACGGAAAACATTGGCAATGTCAGCGAAATAATATCCGGCATGAAGGAGGTTGTCGCCCGGCCCCTGGCAACTTTAAAAGCTTCGCTCATCGGCACCCTCATCGGGGCGATCCCGGGCACAGGCTCAGCGGTGGCCACTTTTGTCAGTTACGCCGAGGTAAAGCGCTCGTCCAAACACCCGGAAGAATTCGGCCAAGGCGCGCCGGAAGGCATCATTGCCTCTGAGGCGGCCAACAACGGCGTGACCGGCGGCGCCTTCATACCTATGCTGACGCTTGGCGTGCCGGGTTCGAGCACGATGGCTATAATGATGGCGGCGCTCTTGCTGCATGGAGTGAGGCCGGGGCCGGAACTTATGACCCAGCATACCTCTTTGGCTTATATAGTTATGTTGTCGCTGTTTTTTGCCGCTATGGCCATGCTTGTTCTCGGCGGCCTTCTGGGCAAATATTTTGCCAAGGTGGTGCTCATACCCACGACAGTATTGATACCGGTAGTGCTTTCCCTGTGCATAATAGGCGCTTTTGCCTACCGTAACGCCATGTTTGACGGTTATCTCATCATCATTTTTGGCGTGTTGGGTTATTTTATGAAGCGGCACGACTATCCGGCCATACCGCTGGTATTGGGCCTTATATTGGGGCCATTGGCAGAGACCAGCCTGTACCGCAGCCTGCAGATGTCGGGCGGTAAGATAGATATATTATTTAACCGCCCGATAACTATTGTTTTATGGATAATTATATTTTTAACGATTTTTGGCCGGCCTTTATATGAAAAATACTGGGCAAAAAGCAAATCGTAGTTTGCTGATAGGTGGAGTGTGACGGATGAAGAAAACCGGGAAACTAAAAAAAATACTTACAGATAGACAAACATATATAGTACCAGGCGTATATGACTGTATAAGCGCGCGCCTGGCGGAAAAAGCAGGTTTTAAGCTGGTTTCGGTGACAGGGAACGGCATGGTCGCAGCGGTGTTGGGCCTGCCGGACGTTGGTCTGATGACCATGCGCGAAGTGGTCGATTGCAGCCGCAATATAGCAAGCTGTATTTCCCTGCCGGCAATAGGCGACGCTGACACCGGTTACGGGTCTGCGCTCAACACGGTAAGGACGGTACGTGAGTTCGAACTGGCCGGCCTGGCCGGTATACATTTAGAAGACCAGGCCAGCCCGAAAAAATGCGCTTATTACGCCGGAAAGAGGGAGCTTGTCTCGATCGGACATCAGGTACATAAACTGCGCGCAGTTGTGGAAACAAGGCAGGATAAAGATTTTTGCCTGATCGCCAGGACGGACGCGCTCTTGCCTTACGGGATGAAAGAAGCGGCAAAGCGCGCCAGGGCATATATGGAAGCCGGCGCGGACGCTGTTTTTGTTGTTGGTTTTACTGGCGAAAAAGAAATAGATGATTTCAAGCGTACATGCCGGGATGTGCCGCTGATCGTCAATATCAATGACAACAATCCGCTAAACGGGCTAGGGTTAAAAGGTTTTGCCGACCTCGGCGTAAAACTGGCTTTTTATCCGGCGACCCTGCGTTCGGCGGCGGCCCGGGCGATAAAGGACGCGCTTGCTTGCCTGGCGGGAGGAAGCACGCGTCCGTTGCTTGACGGCCTTATGGCGCTTGATGAGTTCAACCAGGTGCTGGATGTGGGTTTTTACCAGCAACTGGAAGAAAAGTATGTGCGTGGTTAGGAGGGGATAATGTGGGCAGGACAATGATTGAAAAAATTTTCAGTCGGCATGCCGGGCATGATGTAAAGGCCGGAGATATCGTCGTGGCGCCGGTAGATTTTGCCATGCTGCACGATGTTAACGCGCCTGCGGCGATAGATAATTTTCATGAACTGGATGTTCCTATGGTTATGCCAAAAGACAGGGCGGTTATCGTGCTCGACCATTTTGCGCCCAGCCCAACGCCGGCTGCCGCCAACAGCCATAAAAAAATAAGAGCCTTTGCCGGCAAGGAAGGTATCAGGCTTTATGATGTTGGTGAAGGCATTTGCCACCAACTGGTGATTGAAGACGGTTTTATAAAGCCAGGCTCGCTAAATGTGGCGACAGATTCCCACACTTGCAGTTATGGCGCGCTAAACGCCGCCGGTTTCGGCATAGGGGCGTCGGAAATGGCGGTGGTGCTGGCTTCAGGTGTCTGCTGGTTCAAAGCGCCGGAGACGGTAAAAGTAGTATTGGGTGGGAAATTGCCGCCTTATGCCGGCGGTAAGGATGTGGCGCTCAAGTTGATAAAACTGGTCACAGAAAAAGGCGCTATATATAAAAACTTCGAGTTTGCCGGCGCGGTGGGAGCGTTGTCTGTGGAGGCGCGCATAACTGTGTGCAATATGGTAGTGGAAATGGGGGCAAAATCAGCGGTTATGCCGGGCGACGAGGCGCTGGCAGGCTGGCTGGAAAAAAACGGGCAACCGGCGGAGGGTTTTGTCGCGGCGGATGAAGACGCCGCCTATTGCTCTACAGTAAATATCGACCTGTCCATTTTACAGTCGCAGGTGGCCATGCCGCCCGACATCGACAATGTGGCTGATGTAAACGAAATAAAAGGGAAAAAGATAGACCAGGTATTTATCGGCTCCTGTACGAATGGGCGTTGGGAAGATTTTGCGTTGGCTGCACAAATTTTGCGCGGCAGAAAAGTAGGCCCTGGCGTCAGGCTGATAGTTGCGCCCGCGTCACGTTCCATTTACAGCCGTTTACTCAAAGAGGGGTTGCTGGAAGACCTTATACAAAGCGGCGCGGTGGTGAATCCGCCCGGCTGCGGGCCGTGCGCCGGCCTACACGGAGGCTTGATCGGCGACGGTGAAGCGGTGCTTTCTACGACCAACCGCAACATGAAAGGCCGCATGGGCAGCAGCAAAGGCGATATATATATCGCTTCGCCGGCTGTGGCCGCGGCTTCGGCCATAGCCGGCCATATAACGTGGCCGGGCGCGGAGGTGTGTAAATGATGTTTTTTGAGGGGAAAGTGCATTTGTTCGGCGACAGTATCAGTGCAGACCATATAATTTCCGCCAAATATATCGATAAAGTCAATAGCCTGCGGGAAATGCTGCCTTATTTGTTTGAAGAAATACAGCCGGATTTTATGGATAAATTCAAAACCGGCGACATAATTGTCGCCGGGGAGAATTTTGGCGCGGGTTCTTCGCGCGAACACGCGCCGCTGCTGTTTAAAGAAGCCGGGGTTTCCTGCATAATAGCGAAATCTTTTGGCCGTAATTTTTTCCGCAACGCTATAAATTTGGGCATACCGCTGGCAGAAGTGGATTGGGAAGGCTTGCGGGAGGGGCAGGACTTGAAAGTGTTTTTTTCCGATGGTTATATGGAAAACCCCTGTGATGGGAAAAAATTCACTTTTGCCAGCCTGCCGCCGATAATGGAGAAAATACTTTTGGCCGGCGGCCTGATACCTTATTTTAAAAAGAACAAAACTTTACAGCTGACTTGAGGTTGTGCTAAGCTATAGTCGGCCGTCCTGAAAAGGAATATAAGGGTAAAGTGTTTCAGGTTGGCCGATTATGGGTCTGGCGGGGGGCTAGATGGAAAAATTTGACGACGACAGGCTTATCAACGAAAAAGTATACCATGCTTTGCGCGAGGCAATAATTACCGGCAAGCTAAAACCGCGCGAGCGGCTTAATACTTCAAAGGTGGCTACTGCGCTTGGCGTGTCGCGTACGCCGGTCAAAATCGCCCTTGATATGTTGTCGCTGGAAGGCCTGGTGGAAGTAGTGCCGCGTTCCGGCGCTTTTGTCAGCGATATCTATAGTGACGACCTGCAGGAAATATACCTTATGCGTAGCGTGCTGGAGGGGCTGGCCGCCCGGATAGCCGTTGAAAACATAACGGCGGCGGACTTGGCGAAACTGGACGGTATTATTGACGAGTATGAAAAAGTGATAGCGGCTAATGACCGCAAGCAGCTTATCAGGCTAAATGCGGAATTTCACCTGTCGGTAGCGCTGGCCTGTAAAAAACGCCGCCTGATCAGCGAAATAAAGAGGTTATACGATTATTGCCTGCGTTATAGGGTGTTATCATTAAGCGAAACGACAAAAGTCGAGGAATCCTACAAGGGCCACCGGGAAATACTGGAAGCGCTCAAAAGCAGGGACGCAGACCGGGTGGAAGATACTGTGCGCCAGCATTTGAGCAAAGCGCCGAGTTTCATCTATGAAAAGCTCAAAGAATTGGAAAAAGAAAGCGCTTTGAGCAATATAAAAGAATTTTGGGATTGAAAAAAAGTTCCGCGCTTACGCGCGGAATGACATTTAGTTGGAGAACGTTTGTTTCGCGAAAACTTCCTGCCAAAAATAAAAACCCGTCCTTTAGAACGGGTTTTTGCTTATGCTTATTATTCAGCCATTTTGTTCACGCGTTTAGCCAAGCGTGATTTTTTGCGGGCTGCGGTGTTTTTGTGGATAACACCTTTACCGGCGGCTTTATCGATCAAACTGGATGCCTTGCTCAAGAGGGCGGCGGCCGTTCCCTGGTCTCCCGCTTTAGTGCCTTCGGCAACTTTACGGGCGGCAGTCCTTATGGAAGATTTAACAGGGGCGTTTTTCGCGCGCCGTTCAGCATCAGTTTTTACACTACGAATGGAAGATTTGATATTCGGCAAATTCTTCACCTCCTCTAGCAATTAAGGTCTTTCTGAAATATATTAGCATGATTTAAGCGAATATGCAACAATAAAAAAGAATTTTTCTTGAAGCGCGTAGCCGCTGATGTTATAATTTACTGTACATTCAAAATTAAGGAGTAAACAAGTGAGCAATTCACATATAAGAAATTTTTCCATCATCGCCCATATCGACCACGGTAAGTCCACTTTGGCCGACCGTCTGATCGAGACCACCGGCACGCTCTCCAGCCGGGACATGGAACAGCAGGTGCTCGATAACATGGACCTCGAGCGTGAGCGCGGCATTACGATAAAAGCGCAGTCGGTACGTATCGATTATAAGGCCGCGGATGGGCAGGATTATGTCCTCAACCTTATCGACACGCCGGGCCACGTGGATTTTACCTATGAGGTTTCACGTTCTTTGGCGGCCTGCGAGGGCGCTCTTTTAGTCATCGACGCTACCCAGGGCATTGAGGCGCAAACACTGGCTAACGTGTACCTGGCTTTGGAACATGACCTTGAAATAATCCCGGTCATTAATAAAATAGACCTCCCGAGCGCCGACCCCGAGCGTGTGAAAGAAGAGATAGAAAACGTCATAGGCATAGACGCCTCGGAAGCTATCCTGGTCAGCGCTAAGACCGGCCTCGGCATAGACCAAGTGCTGGAAGAAATAGTGAAAAAAGTGCCGCCGCCCAAGGGCGAGGCTGACGGTACGCTCAAGGCTCTTGTTTACGACTCGCATTTTGACTCTTATAAAGGCGTCATACTTTATATCCGTGTCATGCAAGGCGAGATAAAACGCGGTATGCGCATAAAATTCATGGCGACAGACAAGGCGTTCGAGGTCACGGAAGTCGGCGTCTTCCGGCCTTATCTTCTAAATGTAGATAAATTGTCGGCCGGCGAAGTAGGCTTTTTCGCCGCCAGCATCAAAAATGTGCGCGACGTGCAGGTAGGAGACACGGTTACAAGCGAAGCCAATCCTGCGGCAGAGATGTTGCCAGGCTATAGGAAAGCTACGCCTATGGTATTTTGTGGCCTGTATCCTGTCGATACTTCGGAATACGAAAACCTGCGCGAGTCGCTGGAAAAACTACAGCTCAACGACGCTTCACTCTTATTTGAACCGGAGACTTCAGTAGCCCTGGGTTTTGGTTTTCGTTGCGGTTTTTTGGGACTTTTACATATGGATGTCATCAAGGAGCGCCTGGAGCGCGAGTATGGACTTACCCTCCTAACTACCGCGCCCAACGTCATCTATCATGTTTACAAGACCAACGGCGAGATGGAGGAAGTGGACAACCCATCAAGGCTGCCGGAGGCGACGACCATTGACCGTATAGAAGAGCCTTATGTCAAGGCGACCATCATCGTGCCCAAAGATTATGTGGGCGCGGTCATGGAACTGTCGCAGGACAAGCGCGGCGATTACGACACGATGACCTACCTTGACGCGACACGGGTCATGCTTACCTATAATATACCTTTGAGCGAGATAATCTATGACTATTTCGACAAACTTAAATCCTCCACCAAAGGCTACGCTTCTTTGGACTATGAGCTGTCCGGTTACCGGACATCCAGCCTGGTCAAACTGGACATCCTTTTGAACGGCGAAGCGGTAGATGCCCTCTCGGCCATAGTGCACAGGGACAAGGCGCAGTCAAGGGGCCGTCAACTGGCGGAAAAACTCAGGAAGCTGATACCGCGGCACATGTTTGAAATACCAATACAGGCGGCTATCGGCAATAAAGTCATAGCGCGTGAGACGGTGAGCGCCATGAGAAAAGACGTATTGGCCAAGTGTTACGGCGGCGATATTTCCCGGAAAAGAAAGCTCTTAGAAAAACAAAAAGAAGGCAAGAAACGCATGAAGCAGGTAGGCAGCGTGGAGTTGCCGCAGGAAGCTTTCATGGCGATATTGAAAATGGACTGATGTAATATGCCAGTAAACTATCGCGGTATTTATGTACATATACCTTTTTGCCGGCAGAAATGTTTTTATTGCGATTTTTTTTCGCAGGCCGGGCTGCCGGCGGAGTGGACAGAAAAATATGTGGATGCGTTGTGCGCCGAGATAAGCGCCGGCGCATCCTGCGCTTTTTTGCCGGCCAGCATATATTTTGGCGGCGGTACGCCAAGCCTGTTATCTGTTGGGCAAATAGGCGGGATAGTAGCCAGTTTAAAAGAGCGGGGCTGGTGGCGGGGCGAGCAGGAACGGACGATAGAAGCCAACCCCGGCACGGTCGACGCTGAAAATCTGGCGGGTCTGGCGGCGTTGGGTTTTAACCGCATGAGTTTTGGTGTGCAAAGTTTTTCCGATAAGCTGCTGAAAAATATCGGCCGCATACATACGGCGGCGGACGGGGCCGAAGCGGTGCGCCTGGCGCAGTTGGCCGGGTTTGGCAATATAAATGTTGATTTGATGTACGGTTTGCCTGGACAGACACTGGCTGACTTTAAAGACAGTGTGCGTAAGGCGGCGGCTATAGGCGTCCAACACATTTCCGCCTACAGCCTGATCGTGGAAGAAGGCACGCCGCTGGCAGATATGCTGGACAAAGGGCTGTTGGAGCTGCCGGGAAGCCAAGAAGAGGAGGCCATGTACGACTGGCTGCAAAGTTATCTGCCGGCGGACGGTTATTGCCGTTATGAGGTATCAAACCACGCTTTGCCTGGTTTTAAGTCTCTACACAACCTGCAGTATTGGCAATACCTGCCGTATAAAGGGTTTGGCGCGGCAGCCTGTTCGTTTGATGGTTTTGTCCGCCATACCAACTGTGAAGATATAGCCGCCTATATTGGGCGGACGGGCGACGGTGGGGATGAGAAGCTGGACGAGGCGACGGCCATGGCGGAATTTATGTTCATGGGGTTGCGTATGACAGAAGGTATAGCGCCGGAGGATTTTTACCTTTTCTTCAATAAAGATATATACCAGGCTTTCGGCAAACAGCTCAAAGAACATGAACAGGCAGGACATATCAAGCTGACGGGCAAAATAAAACTGACGCCGGCAGGTATGAAAATAGGTAATAAAATTTTTTTGACTTTTTTACCTTAATTTCGTTTGACCTATTGACAAACGAGGTGTTTGGTGGTATTTTTTTAGTTAGGGTTAGCACTCTATGGTGAAGAGTGCTAACAGCAAAACAAAGGTGACTGTTATGCTTAACGAGAGAAAGAAAAAAATACTCCAGCTTATCATTGAGGATTATATTTCCAGCGCCGAACCTGTGGGTTCACGGGCGATATCAAGAAAGCATGAGTTGGGCCTCAGCCCTGCTACCATAAGGAATGAAATGTCCGATCTTGAGGTGATGGGCTACCTTGAACAGCCGCATACTTCCGCCGGGCGGGTGCCGTCCGCCCTGGGCTACCGGTTGTATGTGGATTCTTTGCTGTCACCGGAGAAAATCACCGAAAACGAGATGGCCCTCATCCAGGGCTGGTTCCAGGCCAAGGCCAGGAAGCTTGACGAGGTGTTCAATACCACGGCAAAGATACTTTCGCGTATGAGCAAAAACATCTCCATAGTGCGCGCCCAGCAGCAACTTCCCTGCCAGTTCAGATATATAAAGTTTTTGCCGATGGATGAAGCGCGGGCGATAATGGTGCTGGTCACCGAGGCGGGCCTTGCGGAAAACAGCATAATAGACCTGCCGGAAGGCGTGTATGTAGAAGACCTTGAGCGCCTGGGCGAACAGGTGAACAACTGCCTGTCAGGGCAACCTTTGAGCGCGGTCAAAAATGATGTTTTAGACAAGATATGTCGCGATATGTTCACAAATGATTTTATGCTCGGTTATCTTTTGGATATCATCAGCGATGTCCAGATACAGGGCAAGACGGATAAGGTTTTCCTTGGCGGTACGACTAACCTGTTTAACCAGCCGGAGTTCAAGGATGTAGAACGCGTCAAGGAGCTTTTGGGCATGCTGGAAGAAGAGGGTTTGGTAAAAGATATCATAAAAGTGGGAGAGGAATCTGGGCTGCAAATAACTATCGGCTCAGAGAACAAATTCAGCGGCATCCAAAATTGCAGCATGATACAGGCCACATACCGCTTGAATGGGCAAATGGTAGGCACTTTTGCCGTTTTAGGCCCTACCCGCATGAAATATGGAAAAGTGATTTCCGTCATGGATTATTTGCATGAATACCTGAAAGCTGTACTGGCCAGTACCGGCGGCAGCCAAAAATAGAACGATTGAATAGAAGAAGGGTGAGGTAATGCCAGAAAAAAAAGAAGATAATCTTGAAGAAGTGGTTTTGCAGGAAGAGACGGCCGAAGTTTGTGAACAGCCGCCAGCGACTGACGAATTAGCGGCCAAAACGGCGGAAGCTGACGAGCTGAAAAACAGGCTCTTGCGCCTGCAGGCCGACTATGATAATTTCCGCCGCCGCTCGCGGGAAGATATGCAGCAACTGTCGATATTTGTGTCGGCTGAACTTTTGGGCAAATTTTTGCCGGTGCTGGATAACTTTAAGCGCGCCGCGGACAGCAACTCTACCAAGGATGCGGAAAACTTGCGAAAAGGCATAGAGCTCATCTATCGCCAGTTTGAAAAGGCTATGCAGGACGCCGGTGTGGAAGAAATAGCGTCTTTGGGCGCCCAGTTCGACCCCAATCTCCATGAGGCGGTCATGCGCTGCGAAAACAGCGAACTGCCGGACGGCCAGATAGATATGGTGCTGGAAGAAGGGTACAAGTTAAAGGATAAGGTTATAAGGCATAGTAAAGTAAGAGTTGTAAATAATTGATGACATTATTGGTGTAGGTACGGCCATTGGCCGTCCGCCTTAAAAGCATTGCGGTACGGCCAATGGCCGTACCCTACAAAGGATTATGTGGAAAAATATATAAATAATAGTTTAGTTTTTAGGAGGAGAAATTTAAAATGGCAAAAGTAATAGGCATAGACTTAGGTACGACAAACTCTGTAGTATCTGTTATTGAAGGCGGTGAACCCACTGTCATACCAAATCCTGAAGGCAGCCGCCTGACGCCGTCTGTAGTAGGTTTTTCCAAAAACGGCGAGCGCTTGGTCGGCCAGCTGGCTAAACGCCAGGCCGTATCCAATCCCGACCGTACCATAAGTTCTATCAAACGGCACATGGGTACTGATTATAAGGTGAAAATCGACGATAAAGAATACACGCCTCAGGAAATTTCCGCTATGATCCTGGGCAAGCTCAAAGAGGACGCGGAAAAATACCTGGGTGAAAAAGTGACGCAGGCCGTTATCACTGTACCGGCTTATTTCAGTGACAGTCAACGGCAGGCCACTAAAGACGCCGGGCGTATCGCCGGCCTTGACGTATTGCGTATAATAAACGAACCGACAGCCGCGGCTCTCGCGTATGGCATAGACAAGACCGACGACCACACCATACTGGTCTTTGACCTCGGGGGCGGCACTTTTGACGTGTCCATACTGGAACTGGGCGACGGCGTATTTGAAGTAAAGGCGACCAGCGGCAACAACCGTTTGGGCGGCGACGACTTTGACGAACGCATCATAAACTGGCTGGTCACTGAATTCAAAAAAGAGAGCGGCATCGACCTGAGCCAGGATAAAATGGCCCTGCAGCGCCTGCGCGAAGCGGCGGAAAAGGCCAAAATAGAACTGTCCGGCGTGCTTACGACCAACATCAACCTGCCGTTCGTTACGGCGGACGCCAGCGGGCCTAAACACCTTGATATGAACCTGTCCCGCGCCAAATTTGATGAAATGACCGCCGACCTGGTGGAAAAAACCATGGGGCCGACCAGGCAGGCCATGTCGGATGCCGGTTTCAAACCGGCCGATATCAACCGCGTCATACTGGTGGGCGGTTCCACACGCATACCGGCGGTACAGGAAGCTATCAAAAAATTCCTTGGCAAAGAACCGCACCGCGGCGTAAACCCGGACGAGTGCGTGGCCATCGGCGCCGCCATCCAGGCCGGCGTGCTGGCGGGCGAAGTAAAAGACGTTCTTCTCTTGGATGTAACGCCGTTGTCTCTTGGCATTGAAGTGCTGGGCGGCGTGTTCAGCAAGATGATAGACAGGAACACCACCATCCCGACTTCGCATAAGCAGGTGTACTCCACCGCGTCCGACAGCCAACCGTCGGTCGATATACACGTATTGCAGGGTGAGCGCGAATTCGCCGCCGACAATAAAACGCTGGGCCGTTTTGAGCTGTCCGGTATACCACCGGCGCCGCGCGGCGTGCCTAAAATCGAGGTCGAGTTTGATATTGACGCTAACGGCATAGTGAATGTAAAAGCCAAAGACCTTGGCACCGGCAAAGAACAGAAGATCACCATAACTTCTTCCGGCGGATTAGATAAAGATGAAGTCGACCGTATGGTCAAAGACGCCGAGGCGCATGCCGCCGAAGATAAAAAACGCAAGGAAATGGTCGAGGCGCGCAACCAGGCCGATTCCTTCGTCTATCAGGCGGAAAAAGCCGTGAAAGATATGGAAGGCAAAGGCGAAGAAGAACTGGTCGCCAAAGTAACAGCCGCTACGGAAACCCTAAAAGAGACCCTTAAAGGCGACGATATAGAAAAAATCAAGGCCGATACAGAAGCTTTGACTAAACCGCTCTATGAACTGTCAGCCGCCCTCTACAAACAGACCGAAGCGCAAGAGGCCGCGCAACAAGGCGCGCCGGAGGCCGGGGCAAAAAGCGAGGACAACATAGTGGACGCCGAAGTAGTGGACGACGACAAGAAATAAGTACAGGACGGTGCAATAGGTGAGCAAGAAAGACTACTATGAAGTGCTTGGCGTGCCCCGCACCGCGACCGAGGACGAAATAAAAAAAGCGTACAGGAAACTGGCGCGGAAGTATCATCCTGATGTAAATAAAGACAACCCCGACGCGGAAGCTAAGTTTAAGGAAGCGGCGGAAGCCTACGCCGTATTGTCCGACGCGGAGAAAAAGCAGAAATACGATCAGTTCGGTCATGCCGCCTTTGAAGGGGCAAACGGCGCCGGCGGGTTTGATTTCAGCGGTTTTGGCGGCGGTGGCGGCGACATGGGCGACATTTTCGACATGTTCTTTGGCGGCGGACGGGGCGGCGGTTTTGGCGGAGCGCGTGCGCGTTCCGGCCCGGAGCGTGGTTCTGATCTGCGCCTCGACATGGAAATAAGCTTTGAAGAAGCCGCTTTTGGCGTAGAAAAAGAAGTCAAAATAAAGCGCAATGAAACCTGCGACACCTGCCACGGCAGCGGCGCGGCCGAAGGGTCTCATACCGAGACCTGTTCGGAATGCGGCGGCTCCGGCCAGGTGAAGGTGACGCAAAACACCATGTTTGGCCGTATGGTCAATGTAAGGCCATGCCCGCGCTGTAAAGGCGAAGGCAAGATAATAACCGTTCCTTGCAAGACCTGCCATGGCAGCGGCAAAGACCGCAAAACGGCCAGCATCACTGTACGCGTGCCGGCGGGCGTTGATGAAGGCACGCGCCTGAGGGTAAGCGGCGCGGGTGACGCCGGTACGCGCGGCGCGCCGAGCGGCGACCTGTATGTATACCTGTCAATCAAGCCGCACAAGCTGTTTACCCGTGAAGGGCAGACAGTGTTCTGTGAGATACCTATCAGCATCATCCAGGCCACTTTGGGCGCGGATATCGAAGTTCCTACCTTAGATGGCAAGACTACTTTCAAGATACCCGAAGGTACCCAGCCAGGGACGACCTTTCGCCTCAAAGGCAAGGGCATACCGCGTTTGCAGGGTTCAGCCGGCGGTCAGCGCGGCGACCAACTGGTAAAAGTCAAAGTAGTAGTGCCGAAAAACCTGACCGATAAACAAAAAGAACTGCTGAAAGTATTTGCCGACGCTACGGGGGAAAATATCAATCCGGAAGAAAAAGGGTTTTCCAAAATATTGAAGAATCTTTTTGGTAGTTAAAGAGTATTTGGAGAATGATATGCTTTGGATAGAAATATTGTTGAAAGTAAGCCATACAGCCACCGAAGCGGTGGCTGATATTTTTCAAGAGGCGGGCAGCGGCGGCGTGGTCATTGAAGATCCGCGCGTCCTCAACGCCTATATAAATTCCGGTCAATGGGATTATACTGATCTTAAGCCTTTAGTGGACGAAGGCGTTTGTGTGCTGAAAGCTTATTTGCCGGGCGACGACGGCTTTCCCGCCCTGCTGGGCGATATCAGGGGCCAGTTGACATTGCTGGAAGGCTGCCAGCCGGGCAGCATAAAAGGCGAGATGCTGTTTCGGGAAGTGGACGAGGAAGACTGGTCTAACGCCTGGAAGCAGTATTTCCATCCGCAGCGCGTGGGCGAGCGCTTGGTAGTCAAGCCCAGTTGGGAAGATTATGAAGCCCAGCCGGGGGATATAGTGATAGAACTGGACCCGGGCATGGCTTTTGGCACCGGTACCCACCATACTACATGTTTGTGCATGGAGGCATTGGAAAACGCCGTGCAGCCAGGGCATACGGTTTTTGACGTAGGCACGGGATCAGGCATACTGGCTATTGCCGCCGCCAAACTGGGGGCCAAAAGCGTTGTGGCTATAGACCTCGACGGCGTAGCGGTGAAAGTGGCTAAAGAAAATGTGGAGAAAAGCGGCCTGGCTTCGGTCATAGCGGTGCGTGAAGGCGACCTTTTGACAGCGGTGGCAGGTAAAGCCGACGTGATAGCGGCCAACATCATTGCCAGTATTATTTGTTTGCTTTTACCGGATGTACCGGAAAAGCTTAACCCAGGCGGCTTGTTTATCGCCAGCGGCATCATTGAAGACCGTCTGGAAGAAGTACTGGCGGCGGCCCGGGAAAACGGCTTTACTGTTGAATCTGTAAAAAAACGCGAAGGCTGGGCGCTGGTTTCTATGCGCAAGGAGAAATAGCATGCACAGGTTTTTTGTAGACAGCAGTCTGGACGGCGACATTATGTTAAACGCCGCCGATGTCCGGCATGTAAAAAAAGTGCTGCGCCTTGGCAAAGGCGATAGACTGGTAGTTGTAGATAAGGAAGGCCTGGCCGCGGTGGCGGAGATAACAGGCCTGGACGATAAATGCGTATTTGTCAGGGCAGTGGAGTTTTTGCCGCCAGAGGCCAAAACTTCCTTTCGTGTTATCTTGGGGCAGGGCCTGGGCAAGGGCGACAAAATGGACCTTATAGTGCAAAAAGCGGTGGAGTTGGGCGTTACGGACATAGTGCCGCTGACGCTTGCCCGCAGTGTGGTAAATTATGACAACGATAAAAGGAACGCTAAAAAAGGGCGCTGGCAAAAGATTGCTGTAGAGGCGTCCAAGCAGTGCCGGCGCAATGATTTGCCGACAGTGCATGATGTACAGGCGCTGGATGAGGCCTTGCAAAATTTTTCTGCGGATATGCAAATTATTTGTTACGAAGAAGAAAAAGTCCACTCTTTACGTTCATTGTTAAAAAATGTTGCCGGGAAAGTTTCTTCGGTTTTTTTGCTTATTGGGCCGGAAGGCGGCTTTGCCGCCGAGGAGTTGGAAGAAGCGAAAAAGTTCGGCTTTGCCAGCGTTAGTTTAGGGCCGCTTATTTTGCGGACAGAGACCGCCGCTCTGGCCGCTTTGTCTATTATCATGTATGAATTTTCCGGTTTAGGGGGAGAAAATGCCTAGCGTTGCCATATATACCCTCGGCTGCAAGGTCAACCAGGCCGACAGCGCCGCAATGGCCGAGCTGTTTAAAAAAAGCGGCTATACAATAGTGGATTTTTCCGAAACAGCCGATGTTTATGTGATAAATACCTGTGTAGTGACAAATGTCGGCGAAAAAAAATCACGCCAGATAATACGGCGGGCAGTGCGACAGAATCCAAGCGCTCTGGTGGCGGTGGCCGGCTGCTACCCGCAGACCGCGGCGGGAGAAGTCGGGAAAATACCCGGTGTGCGCCTGGTAGTCGGCAACAACCAGTGCGGCGATATCGTATCTTTGGTGGAGAAGGCTCGACTGACAGGACAGGTGACTGCGGTCGAAAATCTGTCCGCCGGTACGCAGTTTGAAGAACTGGTTTCAGGCCAGGTGGAGAACCGTACCCGAGCTTTTTTGAAAATACAGGAAGGCTGCAATCAATTTTGCACTTATTGTATAATACCTTACGCCCGAGGACCTTTACGCTCACGGCCGCTTGCCAACATCCTGGCGGAAGCGAAAATGCTGACGGAACAAGGCTTCAATGAAATAGTACTTATCGGCATCCACCTTGGCGCTTACGGTGTGGAAACGCCAGGCGGCCCACGCTTGGCCGAGGCGGTGGAGGCAGTGCTCTCCTTGCCGGGCGTCGCCAGGGTGCGCCTGGGTTCATTGGAGTCGATAGAAGTCAGTCCGCGACTTGTGCAGCTCATGCAGTCTGACGGGCGTCTGTGCCGCCACCTTCATTTGCCTTTGCAGTCAGGCTGCGACGCTGTTTTAAAAAGTATGAACAGGCCGTATTCGACTAAAGGATTTGCCGCTTTGGCTGAGAACTTGCGCAAGGTTGCTCCAGGCCTTGCCTTGACGACCGATGTGATAGTAGGCTTTCCGGGCGAAACTGAAGATATGTTTATGGAAACAGTGGAATTTGTCCGCGTTTTGGATTTTGCCAAAGTACACATATTCCCTTTTTCTCCGCGCCGCGGCACGCCGGCGGAAAAATTCCCCGGGCAAGTAGACGAGAGTATCAAAAATGAACGGGTTGCTGTTTTGGCGCAAGCCGCCGAGGTGGGACGGCGGCGTTTTTTGTCAGGCATGCTGGGGCGGGAAGCCGACGTGTTGTTTGAACAAAAAGAAGGGAATTTCTTGCAGGGCTTTTCCGGCAATTATGTAAAAGTTTTTGTTAAGGCGGAACAAGACCTGTCGGCTGCCATAAAAAAAGTGAAAATAAAAGAATTTTACCGGGACGGCTTATTAGGGGAGCTGACTTAGCAGGAATTTCAACTGTATTTATAGAATTAAAGTAACAGTTAGTTGCTAAAGGAGGATGAGAGATGGCGGAAAATTGTATTTTTTGCCAGATCGCTGCCGGCGAGATACCGGCGGAAAAGATGTATGAAGACGACCGTATGCTGGCTATAAAAGACCTAAATCCGGCCGCGCCCTGCCATGTCCTGCTTCTGCCTAAGGAGCACAGCTCCAATATCCTCGAGGCGGGCGGCGATATTGTAGGCTATATGGTGGGCAAACTGCCGGAAATAACTCGTAAGCTCGGTATAGATGAAACAGGTTTCCGCTTTGTAGCCAATACTGGAAGCGACGGCGGGCAGACAGTGGGTCATCTGCATTTCCACCTTTTGGGCGGCAGGAGTTTGGGTTGGCCGCCTGGTTGATATTGACAATACAGCATGTTTAGCAGTATAATTGTAAAGTGTATCTAACGACTACACTCCCCTTAACAGGTTGATTATGGAGGGAGGGACAGAGATGGCTGAAATAAAAGTTGGCAAGAACGAAACACTTGATAGCGCCCTTCGGCGGTTTAAACGCGCAACCCAAAAGGCGGGGGTTCTTTCCGAGGTTCGCAAACGCGAGCACTATGAGAAACCTAGCGTGAAACGCAAAAAGAAATCCGAGGCGGCAAGAAAACGCAAAACGAAGTAACCGGGGTGAATGCCATGTCCATAAAAGCGCGCCTGGAAGAAGATATGAAAAATGCCATGCGTGAACGCGAAAGCGGCAAGTTTCGCCTGTCGGTCATCCGGATGGTCCGGGCCAGCATAAAAAATGCCGAGATAAATGAACGACGCGAATTAAACGACGACGAAGTATTGGGCGTTCTGGCCAAGGAAATGAAAATGCGCCGTGATTCTTATGAAGAATTTACCAAAGCGGGTCGCGCCGATCTGGCTGAAGCGGCACAACGGGAAACAGAGATACTCGCAGCCTACATGCCGGCCCAGCTTACCAGTGAAGAGGTAAGGGCGCAGGTTTTGGCCGTTATACAGGAAACCGGGGCGACCGGGCCAAAAGATATGGGCAAAGTAATGTCGGCGCTGACGCCAAAAACCAAAGGGCGCGCCGATGGCAAGGAAGTAAGCGTGATCGTTAAAGAACTGCTTGCTTCTCTTGGTTGAAGTTCTTAAGGGGGGAAGTGTTTATTGCACTCTCCCTTTTTGTTTATATTTTTTATTGGAGGACATGGACGATGAAAAGGATCATAGCAATTATTTGCTTTTCCGTATTATTGTCCGGCGTATTATCCGTTGCGTCGGCTGCCCCGGGAGATACTGTGGTGCTGGTGGAGCTCAGCGGCGAGATAGACGAAGGGCAAGCGGCTTTAGTTTTGCGCGGCTTGTCTGAGGCAGAAAAGCTAAATGCCAAGGCATTTATTTTACAAATGGATACTTTTGGCGGCCTGGTGGCTTCTGCCACGACCATGCGCGATAAAATTATCGACAGCAATATTCCTACTATCTGCTATATAAAAAACCGGGCCTGGTCGGCCGGGGCGCTTATAGCCATGGCGCACGGGAAGATAGCTATGGCGCCGGGAGGCAGTATCGGCGCGGCTGAACCCATACCGACCACTGAGAAAACTATAGCCGCGGTCAAGGCCGAATTTGCCGCGACGGCGACGCGCAGCGGGCGAAATCCCAAGGTAGCCGAAGCTATGGTTGATAAGACTCTCGGCTACAAAGAATATGCCAAACCCGGACAAATACTGGCTTTGACCGACTATCAGGCGGAAAAAGAAGGCTATGCCGACTTTATCGCCAAAGACCGGCCTGAGCTGCTGGCTAAACTGGGCTACAGTGACGCCAAAGTAGTAGTGCTGGGCGAAAGCTGGCAGGAGAAACTGGTAGGATTTTTGGCAAAACCGGCTATAAAGTCGGTTCTTTTAGCAGTTATAATTTTCGCTATAATTTTTGAGATAAAAACAGCCGGCACAGGTATAGGCGCCGGTATAGCCATTATCGCCGCCGCTATGTTTTTTGGCAGCAGCTTCCTATTTGGCCTCAGCGGTTGGCTGGAGCCGCTTTTATTCTTTGCCGGCATAGCTTTTTTGATTGCGGAGATATTTATACCGGGCTTCGGCATTTTTGGCATAGCAGGTATTTGCGCCATCATGGCCAGTTTCTTCCTCGTTTTGGGTGGCAACGCCAATGCCGTCATGTGGCTGGCTCTCAGTATACTTATTGCTCTGGTCTGTTTTTTGCTGATAATGAAAAGGCTGCCGACCAGCGCTTTATGGAGCAAGTTTGTACTGAAAAATTCTTCCACTAAAGAAGAAGGTTTTAGCAGTAACCCGGATTATGATAAATACCTCGATAAGGAAGGCGTAGTAATTACCCAACTGAGGCCTGGCGGTACGGCTGCAATAGACGGACAAAAATTCGATGTTTTGACCTATGGCGAATTTGTCCAGCCCGGCGCGAAGGTCATAGTGGTAAAAGTCGAAGGCAGCAAGTTATTTGTCAGGCCTTTATAAGAAAAAGTTAAGAGGAGTGTGAATTTACAGTGGAAATGATTTTAGGCAGCGGTTTTTTTATAATAGTAGTATTGGTGAGTATA
Source organism: Acidaminococcales bacterium (assembly GCA_031552765.1). Taxonomy (GTDB): domain Bacteria; phylum Bacillota; class Negativicutes; order Acidaminococcales; family JAISLQ01; genus JAVBME01. Next base: position 44,341 of record JAVBME010000026.1, read on the forward strand.
TTTCTCTTTTTACATTTTGTTCCCCTGGGGCTTTGGATATCAGCTATAGCAGCCGGCGCTGATGTAGGCATATTTAACCTTGTCGGTATGCGTTTGCGGCGGGTAAACCCCAATCAAATAGTACTGCCTCTGATAAAAGCCAATAAAGCCGGTCTCGGCGATGTAAATACCGACCAGCTCGAAGCCCATTACCTGGCCGGCGGTAATGTCGACAAGGTAATAGATGCCCTTATTGCAGCGCAAAGAGCCCAGATACCGCTCACTTTGCAGCGCGCCTGCGCTATAGACCTGGCCGGTCGTAATGTACTGGAAGCCGTGCAAATGAGTGTTAACCCGAAAGTAATAGAAACGCCTGCTATTTCGGCTGTCGCCAAAAACGGCATCGAGCTGAAGGTAAAAGCGCGCGTTACCGTGCGCGCCAATATAGACCGTTTGGTCGGCGGCGCCGGCGAAGCTACCATTATAGCCCGTGTTGGTGAAGGTATAGTTACCAGTGTCGGTTCTAAAAACGCGCATATGGAAGTTCTGGAAAACCCTGACCACATTTCGCGTACCGTGCTGGAAAAAGGTCTTGACTCAGGCACTGCTTTTGAAATACTCTCCATAGACATCGCTGACGTGGATGTTGGGCGCAATATTGGCGCGCAATTGCAGACCGAACAGGCGGAAGCCGATAAACGCATCGCCCAGGCCAAGGCCGAAGAACGCCGCGCCATGGCTGTTGCTAAAGAACAGGAAATGAAGGCTTACACCCAGGAAATGCAGGCCAAAGTCGTCGAAGCCGAATCCACCGTGCCGCAGGCTCTCGCTTCCGCTTTGCGCGAAGGGCGCCTAGGCGTAATGGACTACTATAATATGAACAATATCGTTGCCGATACCGATATGAGAAAGACTATAGCTACGGCCGGCCCGGACGACAGCCACACAGGACCTTTGGGCGGCGGTAAATAACTATGGATTTCATCGAACTGGTCGTCATGGCAATATGGGTGTTCGTGGTGCTGGTTCTGCCGATGTTGAAAAAGCAACAGGAAAAAAAGCGCACTAAACGCGAATACCCGGAATTCCCTGAGGAAAATTCCTCCACAGACATTTCTGCAGAAGAGCGTAAGCTGAAAGAATGGCTGGAAAACGTCTTTGGCAAACAAGAGGAAACAGGTTGGGAAAACGAACAGGCGAACGAAGACTACGAAGAAGAGGAAGAAGAGACTTATGCGCCACCGCCGGTTATTGCGCCGCGGCCTGCTTTTATAGAGCAACAGGTTGTTTACAATACGGCGCACAAAATGGAGCCGGCCCATACCGCTATGCCTGAGATTGCCGCCAAACACAATCCCTGGCAGGGCAGGATAGGAAAAAACCAGATGGCTTACGGCATGATAATGGCCGAAGTTTTTAGTAAACCGCGGGCATTGCGCCCTATCGAACGAAACGCATTTTCCTGTTCCAGAAAGAAGACCGCCGCAGTATAACTAGTGGAGGTGCAAGGCGTGCAGGTGCAGTATTTTAAAGAATATAGCGATAGCCTCAAGCGGGATATGGAATTTAAAGTATATGGGCATGCCGGCAAACCTGCTTTGTTTTTTCCTTCGCAGGATGGAAGGTTTTACCAGTATGAAGATTTTGGCATGATTGACGCCTGCAAAAATTTTGTTGAAGATGGCAGGATGCAGATGTTTTGCGTGGACAGCATGGATGCTGAATCATGGTCGGCCGAAGATAAAACGCCGCGGGAGCGGATCGCCTGCCATGAACAGTACGTAAAATATATACTGGATGATTTTCTTCCTTTATTGCGCGATGTACAGGGAAATAAAAATGAACCCGGCAAAGAACTTCTCTTCGCCGGGGTAAGCATGGGGGCGGCTCATGCCGCCAACTTCTTTTTTCGTTTTCCGGTTCTGGGCGATGCTTTAATCGCCTTAAGCGGCATGTACAGTACTAGGCCTGTGTTGGGCGACTATATGGACAGCAAGGTGTATTTTAATTCTGTGGCCGATTACTTGTCCAACACCGACGATCCTGCTGCGCTTGAAAAATACAGGCATAGCAAGATCGTCATCTGCTGCGGTCAGGGCGATTATGAAGATTTAATGGTAACTGAAACGCTGAAAATAAAAGAAGTGTTGGCAGCAAAAGACATCCCGGCCTGGATAGACTTTTGGGGTAAAGATGTTAACCATGACTGGGATTGGTGGCGCAAACAAATGCCGTATTTTCTCGGCCATGTTTTGTAAAGACATTTTGGCCGCGACCGGGCGCCGTTTTATTCGATGGCTCCTGGTTTATTATTTTTCGCGGCATAATGGGCCTTAAGTTCTTTAGCAAATGAGAAATAGCGGTTTTATTTATGAAACGCTTTTTCGTGGAGTGTATCAGCAATGAACAAACTGGAAAAATATCAAAGAGAATTAAGAAGAGTAGATGAATTTGCCCGCATGGCGACACCCATCCACGCTCTGCACCCTTTGGCCAAAATTGTTACTACTTTGGTCTTCTTGCTTGTCGTAGTATCTTTTCCTGAGCGGGCGATTATCAATCTTTTGCTTTTGTTTTCCTATCCGGTATTTATCGCTACTGCCGCCAATATACCGTGGGATTTTCTACTGCTGCGTCTCCTTATGGTTTCACCTTTCGTGGCCGGGCTAGCTATCTCCGGCCTTATATTTGAACAAATCGCCAGGCATGACATGATATTCAGCCTGTTGCTGTTTTTGGGCATAATATTAAAATTTTCCCTCACCGTACTGGCGGCGCTGCTGCTTTTAGCCAGCACCGGGTTAGCGAGGCTGGCCTCTTCTCTTTATATATTACCTATACCTAACGTATTTATCAACCAGCTGCTCTTTTTATACAGATATATATATGTTTTGCTTGTAGAGTTGCTGCATACTATGGAAGCATACAGCCTGCGAGCCGCCGGCAGGAAAGTTGGCATAAAAACGTGGGGTTCGATGGCGGGACAAATACTTTTGCGGACATTAAACAGGGTGGAAAACATACACGGCGCGATGCTGCTGCGCGGTTTTAACGGGAAACTTAATATGACCGGCGGTCAAAATATCGACTATTGGGATATTGCTTATATGTCTATAACATCCGGTATAATTTTACTGGTACGTTTTACAGTGGCTTAGAAAGGAGGGCATATTTTGGCAGTAATAATAAAAATGGATAGCCTCGGCTACATATATCCTTGTGGTCGGCAAGCCCTTTCGGGAGTAAGCTGTGAAATTGAAGAAGGCGAGTCGGTTGGTCTGGTAGGCGCTAATGGCGCAGGCAAATCTACTTTTTTAGGTATTTTAGCCGGTCTCTATATGCCTGCCGGCGGGGTTGTGGAAATCGGCGGTCTGGCGCTAAACAAAAGCAATTTACAGGCGATACGCCAAACAGTCGGATTGGTCTTTCAAAATCCAGATAACCAGCTTTTTATGCCTACAGTATTGGACGATGTGGCCTTTGGCCTCTTTAATAAGGGGATGGATAAAGTACAAATTGTAGCCGAAGCAAGAGAGGCCCTGGCTATGGTGGGGGCTGAAAACCTTTCCAGCCGCGCTCCGTACCAGCTGTCCGGCGGTGAAAAACGCCTGGCGGCAGTGGCCGCGGTACTGGCCATGCAGCCGCCGGTATTGGCTTTCGACGAGCCCACTTCTGGCCTTGATCCTTTTTCCCGGCGCCAGCTTATAGATATAATGATCAATCGTGCTGAAACGAAAATAATTGCCACACATGACCTCGATATGGTGCTGGACGTGTGTGATAAGGTTATAATATTGAGCGCGGGCAGGCTTATTGCCATGGGAAAGACCAAAAGCATACTTGCTGATAAAGCGCTGCTGGCAGGAGCCAGACTGGAACTGCCGCTAAAAATGCAGGCGTGCCCTGTCTGCGGCAAACAATAAAAAACAAAGACCCTCTTTGAGGGCCTTTGTTTTTTATTGTTCTTGTTTATCTTTGTCATCTTTTTTAGGCGGTTTAGGAACAGGCTTCAATGGTTTGTCGCCGGGCTTTGCAGGTGGCCGCTGGATGGGCGGCGGCGCGCCGGGCTGCTTGGAATCTTTCTCGGTGGGGTCTACATCCTGTTTTATCGTAGGTTCTGGTGGGATTATTGTACCGGATGGGCGGGAGAAGCCTATTGCAGGTGAGTCTTTCAAAGCTACGGACATGAAATTGTGCCAGATGCTGGCCGGCATGTCGCCGCCGGTCATGCCCCGGAGATCGCCGCCTTCATCGTTGCCTATCCATACAGCTGTCGACAAATCAGGTGTGAAACCGACGAACCAGGCGTCTTTGTATTCGCTGGTAGTACCTGTCTTGCCGGCGCAGGGACGTCCGATAGCCGCGCCGGTACCGGTGCCGCGCCGCATTACATCCTGCATCATATCTGTAACGATATAGGCGCTGGTTGCGGGTACTACTTGTTTACCCTGCTGTTCGGCGGTAAAAATAGTCTTGTTGTTGCGGTCGACTACTTTTAGAATAGCTACTGGCTGGTTATATACGCCGTTAGCGGCAAAAACACCAAAGGCGCTGGCCATTTCAAGCGGCGTTACGCCGCGCGTCAGGCCGCCCAGAGACATGGCCAGATTTACATCGCTCACCGGGCCGGAAGTTACTAGAGTGGAAATGCCCATACGCTGTGCGTAAGCCAGAACTTTTTCCGGCGTAGCCTGCTGCGCTAAAATGACAGCCGGTATATTGTAAGAATAGGTGAGCGCTGTCCGCATACTTACTTTACCGTGGAACTTCCAGTCGTAGTTGCGGGGGTTCCAGCCGGGCAGTTTCATGTCCTTGTCATTCAATATAGTAGCCGGAGTCAGGCCGCTTTCTATAGCCGCCAAATAAACAAAAGGCTTGAAAGCAGAACCGGGCTGGCGTATGGCTAAAACGGCGCGGTTAAACTGGTCGGTGCCGCGTCCGCCCACCATGGCCATTATCTGGCCGTTACGCGGATCTATAGACACAAGGGCGCCCTGTGGTTGCTGAAGCTTCTTTTCATCAGTAGAATATACCGGCAGTTCGCCCATAGCCTTTTCAGCGGCGGCCTGCATTTTTATGTCGATACTGGTGTAGATTTTTAAGCCTTCTTTATATACGGCATCCGCGCCAAACTTATCAATGACTAGTTGCGTCACATAATCGATATAATAATCAAGCATTTTGTTATTTGCTTTATTATGTGAAGTAAGGTCAATTTTCTCAGCCTTGGCGGTGGCAGCCTCTTCAGGGGTAATGAACTGGTAACGCACTAGTTGGTCGAGGACGACTTCCTGGCGCGCTTTGGCCGCTTTAAAGTTATTTAAAGGGGAATAATAATTGGGGCTTTTCGGTATACCGGCCAGCATTGCGCATTGCGCCAAGGATAACTTGCTAACGTCTTTGCCGAAATATATCCTGGCGGCCGACTGTACGCCGTAAGCGCCTTGCCCGAAGTAGATCTGATTGAGGTACATCTCGAGTATTTCAGACTTACTGTACTTCTTTTCTATTTGGAAGGCGACGAAAGCCTCCTGGATTTTTCTCTTTAAAGTCTGCTCTTGTGTCAGAACGGCATTTTTCGCCAGCTGTTGGGTAATAGTGCTGCCGCCTTCAGAAATTTCCTTATTGGTAAGATTACTCCAAACAGCACGCAAGATGGCCCGCGGGTCAACGCCGATATGCTGGTAAAAGCGTATATCTTCTATTGCGATAAAAGAATCCTGTAGATTTTTCGGTACTTCACTCAATCTTACAGGTATACGGTTTTCTTCAGACTTAGTAGTAGCTATCAGTGCGCCGTTGCGGTCAAAAAACTGTGACGCTGCGTCCGGGCGCAAATCTCCCAGGTTTTCAGGTAAACTCTTAACGCTTGCCGTTACAAAACCTATCAAAGTACCTGCGGCGACAACCGCAGCTACTACAAAAACAATAATAAATAGTCTCAAATACTTAAACCTTCCTTTTGCTGTTTTAGACTGCTTGTTACTATCATTATCCATATAAAAGGAACCCTCCTAGAATAAATGCGTCAACAAAGAACTGGGCACTAAAACATTATAACACAAAATCATAAGAGAAAAAAACCGTCAATAAAACAGAACATATAACAGCAATCTAGCGTTGTATAGCTAGCTGAAAAGGATTTCAAAATAAAAACAAAAAAAATACAAAGAAAAGCAAAAATACTGTTGACAGCCCATTTGAGGCTGTGATATATTAAATAAGCCGCACAGAGATGGTACGGCAAAAAAGCACCTTGAAAACTGGATAATGGCAGGAAAAAAGAGTCGGATGAGCTACATTATGTGAAAGCAAAATGTAGAACGGGAAGCCAATGCCCAAAAGATTGGCAAAGTCAGTGGTTTAGAGCCAATTGAACTTACATCATTAACAACAGTCTGGCAAGAAATTGCCGGACTGTAAAATAATATGGAGAGTTTGATCCTGGCTCAGGACGAACGCTGGCGGCGTGCTTAACACATGCAAGTCGAACGGGGAGTTAGCAATAACTCCTAGTGGCGAACGGGTGAGTAACACGTGAGTAACCTGCCCTCTAGACGGGGACAACAGTGCGAAAGTGCTGCTAATACCGGATAAGATCTTAGTTTTGCATGAAACTAAGAAGAAAGGTGGCCTCTATATATAAGCTACCGCGAGAGGATGGGCTTGCGTCTGATTCGCTAGTTGGAGTGGTAACGGCACACCAAGGCTTCGATCAGTAGCCGGTCTGAGAGGATGAACGGCCACACTGGGACTGAGACACGGCCCAGACTCCTACGGGAGGCAGCAGTGGGGAATTTTCCGCAATGGGCGAAAGCCTGACGGAGCAACGCCGCGTGAGTGAAGAAGGCCT
>JAVBME010000047.1:0-16913 GCA_031552765.1 Acidaminococcales bacterium
CAGCCGTTTTAACGTTGTATTCCTGCAATATGAACCGTTTTTGCTCTTTGCTTAATCTGCTCATTTCTATCACCTTTCCTTGTTTAAAGTTTACTAACTTTTTTTCGGAAAGGCAAAAGCACAATTTATTTTACACTACCGAGGTTTTTTCTATGCAAGCAGCCTATCATCGCCACGATATATCAGATAGTGTTTGGCTACTACTTGAACCGCACTTACTGGGAAGAAAAGGTACTTGGGGCGGTAACGCACGTGACAACAGGCTATTTATCAATGCCGTCTTCTGGATACTCCGCACGGGCGCTCCATGGCGCGACTTACCGTCGGATTACGGCAGTTGGAATACTGTGCAGCGACGTTTTTGCCGCTGGCGCGATAAAGGGGTATGGGAGAAACTGCTGGAGTTAATAATTGATGAACCGGATTTTGAATGGCTTATGATAGATGCCAGCCATATCAAAGTTCATCCTCACGCCGCAGGAGCTAAAGGCGGCAACCAGGACATGGCGCGCACAAAAGGGGGCTCAACAGCAAAATACACTTGGCCGTGGATGCGCATGGTATGCCAGTCAGAGCTATTATTACAGAAGGTACCGCAGCGGATTGCAAATATGCTTTCCAACTGATCGAAGGCATTGAAGCAAGAGCCCTGTTTGCAGACCGCGCTTATGATACTGATGCTATCGTTGCTCAAGCTCTGTCGTCGGACATGCAAATCGTTATTCCACCAAAGAAGAATCGCAAAGAGCAACGAGAGTATGATAAATATTTGTACAAATATCGCCACCTGGTAGAAAACGCTATTTTATCGTTGAAACTCTGGCGAGGCATTGCTACGAGATACGCCAAGAACTCAAAGTCTTTTCTTGCCGCAGTTCAAATACGATGTCTAGCCATTTGGCTCAATGTGCTTGCATAACTATTGTCGACATCATCTAGATGGCAAGAATTTTATTTCGCTTTTGCAGGCTAGGCAAAGTTATCAAAAGTCTCAAAACTAATAAATAGGTTAATACAATGTCGTGACATGAAAGTTTATCTAAAAGTGCCTTTTAAGGGCATTTTTTTCTTGACCTTCGGGCTGCATAATGCTAGCATTATTTTGGGCTGCAAAAGTGAGGTGAGTTATTTGCCCGCCAAAAAGAAAATGGGCCGTCCTACTGATAACCCCAAAGGCACATCTATCCATGTGCGGCTGGACGAGCAGTGTGTAGAAATACTTGGCAAGTATTGCGCACAGGAAAATGTTGGCCGCGCGGAAGCGACCAGGCAGGGGATTATTGGTTTAAAGGACAAGCTCAAAAAAAAGTAAAGGAAGCGGCGCTGTCTCGCAAAAGCACTCGCCACTTCCCCACCCGGCAAATGCCCGAAGGCAGATGCAGTGTAAATATTATAGCATGCACTGTACTTTTCTTTCAAAGGCTGCCGGGTCACTACAGAGGAAAGGACGGATATGATGGTAATACGGCAGTTGAAAGAAGGGGAATACGAAAGATTTACCGGGTTTTTACAGCGGGAGGCCAGGGCGGAGCCGCTGGCGGCCAGCTATACGGTGGATATGAAGGTAAACGGCGTGGAGTACGCCCTGCGGGTGCAGCCGGGAGGGCGGCGGCAGCTGGCCGCTTTGCAGGCGCTACGGGTAGAGCGGGGCAGGCCGGGCGGCTTTGAGCTGATAACCAAAGGCAATATCCTCGCGTCGCTACTCGAATTGCTCATATACTAGGGCGCGGCTTGATAATGATATAAAGATAAACCGTCGCGCAAAGCTTGAGGCTTTGCGCGACGGTTTTTTGTCTGTTGCCACCAGCTTCAAATGCCGTCGAGTTTTATGCGGGCGAGAGTTTGCTGGGGCGCTGTGCTTAGTTGCTGGAACACTTGCTCGAATTGGCGGCACAGCCTTTGCAGTATAGATACATTCAGGTATTCGGGGAAAACTCTCAGGTGCATGTAGCCGTAGGGTTTTTCCGCTTCCAGCTTGAAGTCGGCGTGGATATCCCAGGGCATTTGTATATCTTTGGTCATACAGGCAAGCATGGGGGTGGCGGCTTCAAATTTGCTGATGTCGGAGATGACTATCTCGTACAGGCTGGAGCCGTCACGAACGCTCGCGGCCAGGTCTTCCAGTATGCTGAAGGACGGGTAGGAGCCGTGGGCCGCGCCTTGCTTGAGGCTGGCGGTCAGGCGTTTGAAGGCTTCAGTCGCCGGTAGCGCAGCCAGGCCGCGCAAGACTAGCGGTATGGTGTTTATGCACACGCCGAGGGTATCTTTGGTTTTTTCTTTGCGGTTGTTTACGATGTAGGCAATGGCCAGGTCGTCTCTTCTCAGGTTTTGGCATAAGACTGCATACCAGACCAGCAAGGAGAGGCGGAAGGCCGAGCCGCCAAAGAGTGAGCAGCATGCTCTCATAGCGTCCAAGGTGGCCGGCGACAGGTAGTATTCAAATATAGTCGCCGTTTTGTCGTCGCCCGGCTGGCAGAGTGGGGAAAAGTCCAGGCTGGGTGGGATGTTTTTTAACTCATTCAGCCAGAATGACTTATCATCTGCCGCCGAAGCGCTATGCAGGCTTTCTGCTTCCTGGGCCAGGTAGTCGTCATAAGAGCTTTTAAGCACGGTGAAGTTTTCCATGTCCGCGCAGGCTGCCACCCTCAGTATGGTATCGCGCAGGACGTTGAGGGTGAAGCCGTCAAAAAATATATAGTTTGTCTTTATATATACCCGCACCTGCCCGGACAGGCGCATATAATATACGCCGTACAGCCGCGCGTCAAAGAACGTCGGCCGCGGCCTGTCCCGTTCTCTTTCAAACCAGCGCCACATGCTTTGTTCGTCGGCAAAGTCGTATATTTGTGGGGTTATGGGCTGGAATTCCGCCACTTCCTGCCGAACTTCCCCGGCCTGGCCGCCGTTTTCGCGCAGGCGGGCGCGCAGGATGTCGTTTTCTTCGATGAGTTTATTCAGGCCGCATGTTATCCGGCTGATAGTAGTTTTTTTCAGCGGTAAGGGTTCAGTCAGTATCCCGTTGGTAGAAAAGATCGAGCCTTTATAGCGCAGCATATTTGTCCAGATGGACAGTTGCGCTTTGGATAGTTCTCTCATGCTCGCCACCTCGATTCCGTTCATAGCAAAATTCGCAAACTGCCTGTGCAGCGTATGTTACACAGGCAGTTTGTTTTGGCTATTCTTTCAGGGTAAATTTCCAGGAGCAGTTGCAGGTGTCGTCCGTTATGTCCGGGTAACAGCTTATCGCTTCGCATTCAAAGCGCGAGTCTATTTCTTTGGCAAAGCCGCTATACTCGATGACGCCGACAGATTTGCAGGGGTGGAACTCGAGGCCCTTGCGTTTCCTGGCGCTTTGTACACGGCAGTCGAGCGTGCGGTAGGTGAGCGTATTGCCGTCGATGATGATCTCGTCTTCATTGATATTGGCGTATAGGCGCAGTTGCAGAGCGAGTTTCAGCCCTTCGACGCCGGGGTTTTTCTCCAGCTTTAAAAATTCTTTTATCCGTTTGGCTTCGATGACCGTGTATTGCCCCCAAATTATTTCGTCGTGTTTGACTGCCTCGGCCATGCCGTGCCGTTTTTCCACCGACTGGAACCAGACGCCGTCCATAGCCAGCCACAGCTTGGAATAGTCGTCTATCAGCTCCAGCAGCCTTTCTCTTGGCATAGTGGAAACATATTTACCCGCCATAACAAAATCCCCCTTTTATTTAAATTCAGCCGGGCGTTTCGCTAAAAACGCGGCTATCCCCTCCTGGAAGTTTGCCCTGGTATTGTAGGTGCGTAGCTGCTCGTTTTCGTCGGCAAAGCTTTCGTCGTAGCCGGAATATATACTGCGGTTAGCCAGGGCTTTGGCGCTGGCCAGTACCTCCGGGGCATAGGCGGACATTTTGGCCGCCATCGAGAGAGCTGCCGGCAGCAGCTCTTCTTCTGGCAGTACTTTGTGGACGAGGCCTATCCTGAGCGCTTCGCCCGCGTCAAACCGCTCGTCGAGGAGCAGCATGCGTTTGAGGTTTTGCGCGCCGATCGTCCGGCCGACCGCTTGGGTGCAGCTCCAGCCTGGTATGCCGCCGAGGGCGGTTGTCGGGCAGCCGAAGACAGCTCCCTTTGCCGCCAGGGCGAAGTCGCAGGCCACGATGAGCGCCATCGCCGCGCCGAAAGCATAGCCGTTGACGGCGGCGATAAAGGGCAGCCTGCTGTTTCTGATGCTTTTTACCAGCCTGACGCCTTGGAGATTAAAGTCTTCGATCTTGTCATGGGCGTTGATGGAAAGATCCAGCTCGGCCTTGAGGTTGCCGCCGGACATGAAAGCTTTGCCGCCGCCGGTAATGACTGCGCAGCGCAGGTCGTTATCTTTTTCACAGTCTTCGAGTATTTCGTTGAACGCGTATATGTCTTCTAAAAGAAAAGCGTTCAGGGTCTTGGGGTCGTCCATATAAATCAGTGCGGTATGGCCTTTCTTTTCTAACCGTATACAGGTTTGCCCGCTCAATAGCATCACCGCCTTATTTCGTAAGAGAGTATTTTGAAAAGTGTAAAAATTATTTTTGTAACGCAAATTGTAAAGTGTAACGGTTTTTTTACAATAAAAAATTATTTTTTTAGCAGTATAGCCGTTCCGTCGACGACTACTTCATCTTTTTGGTTGACTACGGCAAAAGTGAGGGTTAAGCGTCTTTTTTCAGGATTTTTTTCAGCGACTTCGACGGTTGCGGTAACGGTGTCGCCGATGAAGACCGGCCCTTTGAAGTTGCTGTTCAAGGAGACAAAGATACTGCCCGGCCCCGGCAGTTTCACGCCCAGTACGGCGGAGACCAGGCCGAGCGACAGCACGCCGTGGGCTATGCGCTTGCCAAAGCGGGTGCTTTTGGCCGCTTCTTCATTTATATGGGCGGGGTTAAAATCGCCGGTGATGCCGGCAAAGCCGTAGATGTCGTATTCAGATACGGTCTTTGACATTTCGGCCTTCTCGCCGATAGCGATATCGGCAAAGCTTCTTTCTTCAATTTTCATTGTCACCACATCCTTTTCGGAAAATTTACCGCAATTTATCTGCATAAAGCGGATATTGCAAGATATATGCCAAACTTTTTAGGAGTGTTGGCATGGATTTTGCACTTACGTTGTCAAGTGTGTTACAAATTTTTTAGGAAAGCGAGTGGTAGGCACATGAGCAAGGACCAAATAACGACACTTGACCGCGACGAAGGAGGGCTGGTACGGGACGAGACCCAGAGCAGCATAAAGGTAAAGCCTTTTTATGCGCCAAAAGATATCGAGGATATCGACTATGCTGTAGAGATCTCCGACCCCGGCGCATATCCCTATACACGCGGCGTCTATCCCGAGATGTACCGCAACAGGCTGTGGCTCAAATCCTTTATAGTAAGTTACGCTACGCCGGAAGAGACGAACGCGGCGTTCAAATCCTACATCGCAAACGGCATGAACGACCTGCGCCTGCTGGCCGACCTGCCTATCCAGACCGGGCTCGACCCCGACCACCCGGCGTCCTGGAACAGTATGATGTGCGGCGGCGTGTCCACCTACGCTATGCCGGTATATGAAAAGATGCTGGAAGGTTTGCCGCTTGAGGGCGTGACCTACGAGCTGGCCCATTCTAATGTCCTTTGTTCGATTTATTTCCATGGGCTGATGGCCGGTATGATGGAAAAACGCGGCCTTGATATATCAAAGCTGCGCGGCAACGGCATCTGTGACCCGATCAGGGCTAAACTGGTATACGCTTCCCCCGACTGGACGACGGAGATAAACCGCCGCGTCATGGTAGACCATATAGAATATTGCCTGAAAGAGACGCCGAAATGGAAAGCGGTCGTCCCGAACGGCGTTGACCCCTGCCAGGGCGGCATGAACGCCGTTCATGAGCTGGCCGAAGTTATCGCCGTCGGAACAGCGATCATCGCCGATCTGGAGAAAAAAGGCCTTACCATAGACGACTACGGCAGTATGGTTTTCGCCCTCGATGCCGAATCCGACTTTTTTGAGACCATTTGTAAATTCCGCGCCGCCCGCCGCATGTGGGCCAAGGTTGCCAAGGAGCGGTTTGGCGCCAAGACCAAGCAGGCTATGCAGCTGAAAATAGGCATACGCACTTCCGGCCTGTCGCTCCAGATGCAAAAACCGCTTAATAACGCTTCCCGCGTCACGCTGCAAATACTCAGCTGTGTACTCGGCGGCGTCAATTCCCTGGACGCTTCCAGTATCGATGAGGCGATTGGCCTTCCTTCCTACGAAGCGCGCATGTTCAACCTCGATACCCAGCACATCATCACGCATGAGGCCAACATTCCGCTGGTGGCCGACCCGCTGGGCGGCTCCTACTACGTGGAGTGGATGACCAAGAAGCTGGAAGACGAAGCTAACGCCTACCTGGCGGAAGTGGAAAAACGCGGCGGCATTTACGAGTGCCTTGACAGCGGCTGGCTAAACAGCATCATGGAAGAAGACCGCCTCAAAGTCCAGCGTGAAAAAGCTACCGGCAAACGCCTCATCGTCGGCGTCAATTCCTTCGAAGGGGAAGAAGGCCCGATCAATTGCCAGATATCCAACTGCTCGTACAAAGTGCCGACAGAGGAAATGCGCGCGGACAGGGTGAAAGAATTGAAAGAATTCCGCGCTTCCCGCAACGTCGACAAACTGGCCGCCTGCATGAGGAAGCTCTATACGGATACACATACCGGCGCCAATGTATCGCGCGCGATCATCGAAGGCGGTAAAGAAGGCATGACCATCGGCGAAGTCTGCGGCATCGTCCGCCTGGCTTACGGCCTCAAATACGATCCGCTGGAAATGATAGATACACCGGACTATGTAAAATCAGCACTGAAGGAGTGTGGGCAAATTGGCTAAGAAATTGAGAATCATTGTGGCAAAAGTCGGCTGCGACATACATGAACGCGGCGCTTTGACCCTCCTGAATATTTTGCGCGACGCTGGTTATGAAGCTATCTACAACGGACGCTACCAGTCGGAAGAGAGCATCGCCCGTTCGGCGGTGGATGAAAACGCCGACCTTATCGCCGTGACCGACCTGAGCGGCAGCCTGGTCATCATTTGCCGGGAGATACTTGCCCACCTGAAAAAGCTCAACGCGGCGGACATACCGGTCCTGTGCGGCGGCCTTTTGACCAAAGAAGACATGGACGAACTGAACGCCATGGGCGTCAAAGCCTGCTTCCCGACCGGTACCGCTACCGAAAAAATACTGGCTTACCTGAAAGAAATGGCGAAATAAAATGCCGCCTGTGTATCATGCTAAGACGGCGGGACGCCTGCTCTTGAATTTTGCGGATGATAAAGGAGTCTATTATGAGAAACGTAGATATACACGAGTTGATAAAGCGGTTGGGTGAAAAAGACAGGCGCATGTTCGCCAAAGCGATATCTATTGTCGAAGACAATGAAGAGGGCAAAGATATACTGCTCGAGCACATCTACAAGACCGCCGACGAGGAGACTTTCATACTCGGTATCACAGGGGCCGGCGGCGCAGGCAAGTCCACGCTGACCGACAAGCTGATAGGCGAATACCGCAAAATGGGCAAGACTGTAGGCGTTATCGCCGTCGACCCCAGCTCTCCTTATACGGGAGGCGCTGTGCTGGGCGACCGGATACGCATGAGCGCGCACAATTGCGACGACGGCGTATACATAAGGAGCCTGGGGAGCAGGGGCGCGTGGGGCGGTATTTCCGACGCGGCCAAAGATGTCCTCTACCTGTACAAAGCGTATGGCTTTGACGTGATAATCCTCGAGAGCCTGGGCGTCGGCCAGGCAGAGACCGAAATCGCCCATTTCGTCGATGTGACGGTAGTCGTGCTGGTTCCCGGTTTCGGCGACGCCATACAGATGGCTAAAGCGGGCGTGCAGGAGATAGCCGATGTATTTGTCATCAATAAAGCGGACAAACCGGAAGCGGATGTGCTTTATCTGCAGCTATTGTCTACTTTTGACAACATGCCGCCCGACGCCCAGCCGCTGGTGGTAAAAACCATCGCCAGCGACGGCACTGGGGTAGACCAGCTAGTGGGCGCGATAGAGTGTTCGGCAAAGGGGCAGGTGGCTAAACGCCCGCTCAAACGGGGCAGCAGGGTAGAGCACGAGATACTGTCCGATGTACATAAAATACTGGGACCGCCGCTGAAAAAATTTGCCGGTTTGTTAGCCGCCAGGGTATTGTCCGGCGACCTGTCCTTACTTAAGATAGAAGAAGAGATAGAAAAACAGATACAGATTGGAGATGGGCGCGGTGAATGATGTATTTATAGTCGCGGCAAAACGCACGCCTATTGGGGACTTTCAGGGGTCGCTGTCGGCGCTGAGTGCGGTGGAACTGGGGACGGTCGCGGTAAAAAGCGTGGTGGACGAAGCGGGCTTGGCTTATGGTGATGTAACGGAGATCGTTGGCGGGATGATCTACAAGGCCGGCGCCAAAGGCAACCCCGCGCGCCAGATACAACTGGCCGCAGGTTTCGAGCCCAGCGGTATCGCCTGCACTATAGACCAGCAATGCGGCTCCGGCATGCGCGCCTTGGAGGTGCTCAGCCAGCAGATACTGCTGGGCAAGACGGATATCGGCATAGCTGTGGGTATGGAGAGCATGTCGAACGCCCCTTATATATTGCACAAAGCCAGAACAGGCCTCAGGATGGGGGACGCGCCTATACAGGACTGCCTGACCCTTGACGGCCTTAACTGCGCGATAATGAACTACCATATGGGCGTGACCGCGGAAAACCTTGCCGGTAAATACGGGATATCGCGCCAGGAGCAGGATGAGCTTGCCTGCCTCAGCCACGAGCGCGCCTTGAAAGCGCAGGAGAGAGATGTATTTGCCGAAGAGACTGTTCCTGTGCCGATAAAAGATAAACGGGGCAATACGGTAACGGTAAATAAAGACGAGCACCCGCGCGCTGTGACCATGGAAAGCCTCGGGCAGCTAAAGCCAGCTTTTAAAAAAGACGGCACGGTCACCGCCGGCAATGCGTCGAGCATCAACGACGGGGCGGCGGCTCTCTTGCTAATGAGTGAGGCCGCCATCGCCAAAACCGGCGCTAAGCCGCTGGCGAAAATCCTCTCGACCGCTTCTTTCGGCGTGCCGCCGGAAGTAATGGGCATCGGGCCGGTATACGCGCTGCCGCGGGCTTTGCAACTGGCCGACCTTACCTTGCAGGACATAGACTATTTTGAGATCAACGAAGCTTTTGCCGCGCAATTTTTGGCTTGCCAGAGGGAACTGAAGCTGGATATGGAACGGGTGAACGCCAACGGCTCGGGCATCGGCCTCGGGCACCCGGTGGGCGCGACCGGCGCCCGCATAGTAGTCAGCCTGCTCTATGAGCTCAAGCGCCGTGGCGGCCGCTATGGCGCGGCCACGCTTTGCGTAGGTGGCGGGCCGGTTATAGCTACTGTTATTGAAATGCTGTAATAAAGAGGTTATTTTAAACGAAACGAGGTGCTTAATAAGTGTCCTGGAGAGAAAAATACCGCAGCAAGATAGTGAGCGCCCAGGAAGCCGTGAAAATCATAAAATCCGGCGATAAGGTGCTGGTCGGGCATGCCACAGGCGAGCCGTCCGTCCTTGTCGACGCCATGGTCGACCGGGCAGCGGAATTACAAAATGTAGAACTCATGCATCTGGTATGTATGGGTAAAGCCAGGTATTGCACCGAAGATATGAAGGAACATTTCAATTACCGCGGGCCCTTCCTCGGCAAAGGTACCAGGGACGCGGTCAAGGCCGGTCGCGGCGATTATTTCCCCTGTTTTTTGCATGAAGTGCCCAAACTTTTGACTACTAAAAATATCATGGATGTGGCGCTAATCATGGTGTCGCCGCCTGATGAAAAAGGAAATTGCAGTTACGGCGTTTCCATAGACTATACCGAAGCTGCTACCAGAACGCCGAGCACGAAAGTCATATTGCAGATAAACAGCCGCATGCCCTATACCTACGGTACGACTATCAACCTCGATCGGGCCGACCTGATCGTCGAAGCCGACCAGGAGCTGATAGAACTGCCGGCGCCGCAAATCGGCGAAGTCGAAGAAAAAATGGGCAAAAACATTGCCGAACTGGTCAACGACGGCGACACCCTGCAACTGGGCATAGGCGCTGTACCGGATGCTGTGCTGCGGTTTTTCGGCGGCAGGAAGAATCTGGGCATCCACTCGGAGATGATTTCTGACGGTGTTTTGACGCTGGTAGAAAAAGGCATAGTAAATAACTCCAAAAAAAGTCTGCATCCAGGAAAATTTGTCGTTACCTTCCTGATGGGCACCCGCAAGCTGTACGACTTCGTCGACCACAACCAGGACGTTTTGGCCCGGCCCTGCGACTATGTAAACAACCCGTATGTCATCAGCCAGAATGACAACATGGTGGCGATCAACGCGACGATGGAAGTAGACCTGTTTGGGCAGCTAAACTCCAACTCTATCGGCCCCAACCAGTATAGCGGCGTGGGCGGCCAGGTGGACTTTATCCGCGGCGCCAACGCCTCCAAAGGCGGCCGCGCCATCATCGCCCTGCCTTCTACCGCGAAAAAAGGCACTGTCTCCAAAATCGTCAGCCGCCTGTCGCCTGGTTCCGCGGTCACGACCTCCAGGTACGATTCGCGTTTTATCGTTACCGAATACGGCGCTGTCGACCTGTTTGGCCTTGACCTCAGGCAAAGGGCCAAAGCGCTCATCAGTATAGCCCATCCCAATTTTCGGGAACAGCTGGAAAAAGACGCCTGGGAAAGCGGCAACCTGCGTTAGAAATTCTTGAGCGGTACAGTTATAGCCTGTCCAGCCCTTTGCTTCGTATAACTTTGAAAAGCAGGCTTGACCGTTAAAATGATATTGTGCCACCCTTTATTTAGGTGGTATGATGAATTTGCAGTTACCTGTAGTTCATTTGCGCTGTAGCGCAAAGATGTATTACGATGGGCGGGGTGCCACCGATGGAATATCTAAATAAAATACACTACGAAATAAGCGCCAACAGGGAGATACAGGCGATAAACAAAAAGTCCTGGCAGGATTTTTTGGCCGGAGAAGCGGCGCGCCCGTACTCCCTGGGGGTGCTGGACGGCTGGCGGCGCGCCAAAGAACTGGGCGTCGATCCTTTGCAAAAGCGGGTCAGCCACATGTTCGCGCAAGAGGAACTGGTTGCGCTCCGGGCGGCCAACGAACTGTTGCTCGAGGTGAGCAAGCCGATACTTTCTATTGTCAATGAATTTGTCACCGGCGACGATTTTATAATTGCGCTGAGCGAAAAAAGCGGCTGCATACTGGACGTATGGGGCAATGAAAAACTCAAGAACGACGTCCGGCGCGGCAGCTGGGAGGCCGGCGCGGATTGGAGCGAGAAGAGCGCCGGCAACAACATCGTCGGCACCGCGCTTTATCTGAATAAACCGGTAATGGTCATGGGTTACGAACATTACTGCAAATGCTGCCACTGGCATGCCGGCGCGGGCGCCCCCATCCACGGCCCGTCCGGCGCCATTATCGGCGCGATCGCCATAGCCGGTGATTTTGAAAAAATACATCCGCATACGCTTGGTATGATCGTGGCGGCGGCCAAAGCGATAGAACTACAGATGGATACCAAGCAAAACCTGTATTTTTGCGATATGGCCAATACTTACAAAAGCGTGATAATCAATACGATGACCGAAGGTCTGATAAGTGTCGATGAAAACTACAATGTGACCTTGTGCAACAATAATGCCTGCTGCATGCTTAAAATGAAGGAAGAGCAGTTGCTCTCCGCCAACCTCAACACTCTGCTGCCGGAAACCGTCGTGCAAAAACTGCGCAACAAAGCCACCGGTAGTATAGATAAAGAGATGGTCTTTTTTAACGGCAGTTCTTATATCAAATTTATCTGTTCCAGCCAGCCCATCTGGGAGCAGGACGCCTTCCGGGGCCTGGTGCTGGTCATCAATGAATTTGCCCGGGTAGAGCGGCTGGCCAGCAAACTGAAAAATACCGATGTCTTTTTTACTTTTGACAATATAATCGGCAAACATCCTACGCTGGGAAAAGCCCTGTACATTGCCAGAAATTCAGCTAACACCGACAGCAATGTGCTTCTTCTGGGCGAGAGCGGCACCGGCAAAGACGTCTTCGCGCAGGCCATACACAACGCCAGCAAGCGCAGGAACGGGCCTTATGTAGCCATCAACTGCGCGGCCATCCCCAAAGACCTCATAAACAGCGAGCTGTTCGGCTATTCGGAAGGGGCGTTCACCGGCGCGAAAAAAGGCGGTAATATTGGTAAAGTCGAGCTTGCCAACCACGGCACGCTCTTTCTTGATGAAATAGGCGAAATGCCGCTTGAACAGCAGACAGTCCTCTTGCGCCTCCTCGAGAACCGCTCCATACAAAAGATCGGCGACGCCGATACCAAGCCTGTGGACATAAGGATAATCGCCGCTACCAATAAAGACTTGCTGGATGAAGTGAAAAATAAGCGGTTTCGTCAAGACCTTTACTACCGGCTGAATGTTTTTACTATTCGCATCCCGTCGCTGCGGGAACGGCTGGGAGATATACCGGCCCTGGCCAAGGCCTTCGTGCACCGGCTTTGCCAGAAAAAAGGGCTCGACCCGATAGAACTTGACGAAGAGGCCGTAAAGCCGCTCATGGCATATTCCTGGCCGGGCAATATCAGGGAACTGCAAAATGTTCTGGAGCGGGTCTCGATGATGTCTACCGACGGCAGGATAACGGCGGAGCTGATAAGTAACGTGGGCGATATAGACAATGGCTCGGCCAATTACTGGCGCAGCCCGAAAGAAGCAGGCTATCAGGCAAGCTACAGCGGCAAAGACCGCTTCTCGCTGGACGCGCAGACGCTGGAAAAAATATTGGTAAAAAACAAATGGAATATCACAAAAACCTGTCTGGAACTGGGCATAT
The DNA here is from genome assembly GCA_031552765.1 of Acidaminococcales bacterium. Classification (GTDB taxonomy): domain Bacteria; phylum Bacillota; class Negativicutes; order Acidaminococcales; family JAISLQ01; genus JAVBME01. Next base: position 12,937 of record JAVBME010000047.1, read on the forward strand.
CCCGTCCCACCCTCTACCGAAAACTGGATACATTCGGCATAAACCTCAACAGGACAAAACAAAATTGAGCTTTTTAGTGTAAAAGGACGGTTCGCGTTATGTAACGGAAACTGTAAAGTGTAATAGAAAAATTACACTTTACAGTTTTATTTTTCGCCTCTGCTTCTGCAATCCCTCAAAAGCGCCAAGGCTTGATAAAAATAAACGCCGTAATAGCTGGTACGGCTGTTGTATTTTTGGATTATTTATTTTTTTATACATAACGGGCGTTTTGGCACTGATTTTGCTTTAAATATAGAGTGAACTTTACATCTGTGGTTTGAGCGTGTTGAGGGAGAGGGGGATGTTTTAGTACGAATGTATGTCCGTTTTTGCTCGTAAAAATTTGAAAACTTGCGAGGAGTGAGAAAAAAGTGGCCGAGATAGTTATAGTACTGAGCTTAGTTGGACTGATCTTTATTGCCTATAAAGGATATCCCGTTATCCTGTTCGCCCCTTTCTTTGCAGTTATAGCGGCAGCCACCGCTTATCCGACCAACGAATTTTTACCTGTGTACACAGAACTCTTCCAGCCCCGCATGGCGGCTTTTATAAGAAACTTTTTCCCGGTGTTCCTGCTGGGCGCGGTTTTCGGCAAAGTCATGGAGGCCACGGGACAAGCCCAGAGTATAGCCAATGCCATCATAAAAGTCTTTGGCGTAAAATACGCCATGCTGGCCGTGGTTTTAGCTTCGAGCGTTCTTACCTACGGCGGCGTGAGCGTTTTTGTCGTGGTCTTTTCCATCTACGCCTTCGGCTGCCAGGTCTATAAAGAGGCCAACATCCCTAAACGCCTGCTGCCCGGCAGCATAGTTTTCGGCTCTTGGACGTATTGCATGGAGATACTGCCCGGTACGCCGCAGATACAAAACATCATCCCTACGAGGGTGTTTGGCACTACCACCTACGCGGCGCCCGTACTTAGCATAATAGCCGCTATAATCATGTTCGTTCTGGGTTATTTCATGCTGACCTACCTGGTCAAACAAGCGCATGACAATAACGAAGGCTACGGCGAGCACAAGCTGAACGAGCCGGCGCCGGTAGACGTCACCAAATTGCCGCCGGTCATGCTTTCCCTGCTGCCGCTCTTGATCGTACTTGTCCTCAACCTTGTCCTTACGCAATGGATGTCCGGCTGGGACCCGGCGATGTTTGCCAAAAAATACCCGGGCATGAACTTAAAATCCGTCGTCGGCATGTGGTCGCTCATCGTGGCCCTGCTGATCGCTTTGGCCGTGTCCATCAGCACCGGCTGGAAAGTCTTGAAACCGCTCGGTTTGGGTACTGTGCTTAGCGCTGGCACACTGGTATCCCTTCTGGCTATACTCAATACGGCTTCCGAAGTCGGCTACGGCGGTGTTGTCGCCTCCCTGCCGGGCTTTACGACTATTGCTAAAATGTTTATGAATATCAACGAAGGCGGCTCCCCGCTCTTTGCCCTGGCTATTTCGACGACCACCATCTCCGGCGTCACCGGTTCTTCCTCCGGCGGCCTCAGCGTCACCCTGGAAGTTTTGGGCGACCACTTTGTCAACTGGATGAAAGTATCCGGCACCAGCCCTGAGCTCATGCACCGTATCGCCGCCATGGCTTCCGGCGGCATGGATACCCTGCCGCATAACGGCGCGGTCGTCACCCTCCTGGCTTATTGCGGGCTGACGCACAAACAGGCCTACAAACCTATCTTTTGCGTGACCCTCTTGAAAACTTTTGTCGCTTTACTTACAGCTGCTTTGGCTGTGGCCTTCTTCGGAGGTTGAGCATGGATATAAAAAAACTTTTAGTAGTGGGCGCCGGCCTGATGGGCGGCGGCATCGCCCAGGTGGCGGCCTGCAACGGTTGCAAAGTGCTGCTTTATGATGTAAAAGAAGAGTTTATCGAACGCGGGCTGGCGGCGATAATCAAAAGCCTCGCCGCCTTTGTGGCCAAAGGTAAAATGACCGAAGAGGCTAAAACAGCCGCCCTGGCCAATATAAGTAAAGCCACAGACCTTGCGGCGGCGGCCAAAGAAGTGGACTTTGCCATCGAAGCGGTGCCGGAAGTATTTGCCATCAAAGAGGGCGTTTTCCAGTCACTGGATAAATATTGCCCGCCGCGGACTATCATTGCCAGTAATACCTCCTCCTTGTCCATCAGCAAGCTGGCTGCCGTTACCGGCCGGCCGGGCAAAGTCATCGGCATGCATTTTTTCAGCCCAGTGCCCTATATGCAGCTGGTAGAGCTGATAAAAGGCCTGGCGACCAGTGCAGAAACTTTTGCCGCCACGGAAAAATTGGCGCGGGAGCTGCAAAAAACGCCGGTAGCAGTGGAAGACTACCCAGGCTTTGCTGCCAACAGGATAGTCGTGCCTATGATCAATGAGGCGGTATACGCCCTGATGGAAGGGGTAGCCAGCAGCGAGGACATCGACACCGTCTGCAAGCTTGGCTATAACCACCCGCTGGGGCCGTTGCAGCTCGCCGACCTGATAGGGCTCGACGTTTTGCTAAATGTGATGGAAGTGCTGTATGAAGGCTATGGCGACTCGAAGTACCGCCCCTGTCCGCTATTGAAAAAATACGTGGCCGCGGGCTGGCTGGGCCGCAAAAGCGGACGCGGCTTTTACAGCTACGAAAAATGACAAAACTCCCGGCGGGCGGCTGTTCCCGGCCGGGAGTTTTACTTTGAAAAGAAAGGTGAAGCATGATAATGAACGAGGCGGTAAGCAATTGCAAATACCTATTGGTAGAAATAGATGGCGGTGTTGCGACAGTCACTCTCAACCGCCCGGAAGTTTTGAACAATCTTAATAAAGATGTTTTGGCGGAGTTGGCCAGCGTTTTTGCACAGCTGGAAACGCAGCCAGCAGTCAAGGCGGTCATCATAACCGGACAGGGCCGCGCTTTTTGCGCGGGCGGCGACATCGCGACGCAGGAAGCCCTGACGCCGGCGACCGCCAAGGAGTGGGCGCGGTACGGGCAGGATGTACTGCTGCGTATAGAAAGCTTCCCCCGGCCTGTCATTGCCGCGGTGAACGGCTACGCCCTGGGCGGTGGCTGTGAGCTGGCTATGGCCTGCGATATACGGCTGGCGGCCAGTAGCGCGAAATTCGGCCAGCCGGAAGTCAACCTTGGCATCATCCCGGGCTTTGCCGGCAGCCAGCGCCTGCCGCGTTTGGTGGGCAAAGGGCGCGCCAAGCTCCTGGTGTTCAGCGGTGACATCATTGACGCTGGGGAAGCGCTGGCTATCGGCCTAGCGGACAAAGTACTGCCGCCGGAGCAACTGCTGCCTGCGGCTAAAATACTGGCGATGAAAATAGCCGCTAAAGCGCCTTTTGCCATGAAACAGGCCAAACAGGCGATAAACCAGGGTCTGGAAATGGATTTTGCCTCAGCCAGCGCCTGGGAAGCCGAATGCTTCGCTATGTGCTTTACCCAAAACGACCAAAAAGAGGGGATGAGGGCGTTTTTGGAAAAGAGGAAAGCGGAGTTTAGCGGGGAATGATAAATTGTTTAGGGGTCTTATATTCTTTTAGGCTCTTCCGCTAGTCTTTAGTTATAGTAAGTTCAACTGCGAGGCGTCTCCGGCTACGCAATATTTCTTTTTTTATGTATAGCTCTGCTCGGTTACTACGCTTCGCGCTAAGAGCTATTACGCCGTCTGTATTGAAAAAGTCAAACTCGCTTGTCTGTCTGTCGCCTATGTCTCCGCCAGACTGCGCTCAAACAGATTCCTTTTCCTAATACAGGCGGCGACTATCTCTAGACGCGCTACGCAAGGCAACCGGAGCAAGCGCTATACTGGCCTATAGGGGAACTAGAATGTGTTCACACTAATTGAATTTCAATTGTTAGCATGCTACAATATCTACATGAAACTAACATATGAGCAGTTTAAAAAAATCGAAAAATATCTGCCAGTACAGCGTGGGAATGTTCGCATAGACAATTTTCGGC
>JAVBME010000041.1:0-23567 GCA_031552765.1 Acidaminococcales bacterium
AGAGCAGAGGCGCAGGCCTGCAATGCCTGGCGTGACCGGGTTTGGGAAAAGTGCAATGCCATACTAGCCGATGTGCTGGCAGAGAAGCGCCCAGTGCCGACGGTGGCTGGGTTGCTGGCCGAGCTGCCGCCGCTGGTGTGGCCCTCTCCGGCGAGCTAGGCTCGCCCATCCGAGGACTAGCCATAATTGACGGGCAAGGAGTTGATAGAAATTGAATGTCCAGGAACTATACATATCTTTAATAAAAATAATGCACACGCTTGCAGACGCCTGGCCGGTGAAACTGGCGGCGTCTTTTTTTGTAGCGGCGCTGGCCTCAAGGCCGACCAAGCTGCTCTTGATTTTCGTCCTGCTGGTGGTGTTTGACCTTTTTACCCGCTGGATAGCTTTAAGCCGCAAGCACCTTGACGACCAGAAGGCCGAGGAGAAAGGCTTGCACGCCTGCGTCCTCAACATGCGCAAGGCGCGCGCCGCCGGCTATATCCAAAGCGGGCCGATGAAGCACCGCTTTTCCGGCAAGTTTATCTGGTATTCCTTAATGTGCCTGGTGGCAGCCACTCTGGATACAAATCTCGCCACCATGGGCGAGCCACAATATTTTGTCAAGCTGTTCGTCGCCTATATGGGCGCCAGCGAGGCTATGTCCATACTTGAAAACATGCAGGAGGCGGGCGTGGAGCAGGCGGGCGACCTTTTAGACCTGGTGAAAATGAAGCGGGGAGGCAAGCGCGATGTTAGGTGATATTTCCGGCAAATACGAGAGCGGCAACCGGGCCGGCGCGGTATCTAGCGGCGCCGGTGACTTGGGCGGCGTATCGTACGGGGCGCATCAGTTTATTGCTTCTGTAGCCGATGCTTTTGTCGAGTGGCTATGGGGGCGGCATAAAGTATATGCCGAAATGCTCGGCCGTTACCGGGCGGGGACGGAAGCTTTTTCTGATATGTGGCAGCAGATTGCGCGCATGGATCACGACGGTTTTCTTACCTTGCAGCATGAATACACACAAAAAATGTACTATGACCCGGCAGTCGTACTACTACGCAGACACAATTATGATGTAGAAAAACACTCTGACGCAGTAAAGGAAATGGTCTTTTCCCGCGCCGTGCAATATGGGCCGGACTGGATGCCGGAGCTTTTTACAGAAGGCATGAAGTTCAAACAGCCGGACTATCTAAACCTGTCTTACATCGACCACGAGCGCTTTGACACGATGCTGATAGAGGGCGTACACGAGTTCCTTGAACGCTGCTGCGACATTGCTACCTACAGGGGTAACGGCATCTGGCGCGACCCGGACGAATGGACATGCGGCAGTGAGGATGTAGTAAAGGTGGGACTAAAAAACCGCTTTATCAATGAAAAAGCCGACTTGCTGGCTATGTTGTGAGGTGGGAAAATGCAGATAGGAGGGCGTGAAATTGAAACGAAGTATATTGTTATTGCTGGCCTTGTTTTGGCTTTGCTGGGTTGGGCCTTGCTCGGCCCAGTCTTACGAAGTGACAGAAGCGGAGCTGACGCGGTTAGAGACGATATTTCAAAAGCTGGAGAGCTGCAACAGCGAGCTGATGAAAGACTTGGCGGCGTCGAACAAGGACTTGGAGACGCAGCGGCAAAAAGTGCTGCAATATCAAGCGGACTTGGCAGTGTTGCGGACGGAATTAGAGCTCTTGAGGAGCGAAATAGCGAAAGTGCGGTTAGACTTGGCGACAGCCAAAAGCTCATTGGAGAGGGCCAATCTATCCTTGGCAGCATACGAAAAAGAAATGAAAAGAAAAGTCCGCATAGCTAGGCAACAGCGAAATATTGCCTGGCTGGCGGCGGGTTGCGCGGCTTTGTGGGCGGCAAACAAGTAGGGCGGCTTCGGCCGCCTTTTTTTATTTACCTAAAAGCAAAAACTAGATGTAAAAATGGATATTAGTTTCCTCGATGACGGCGAAGACGCCGCAGGCCTTGCGACAGAGCGCATACTCACCCTTGCCGGGGTGTAGTGGTAGAGGGTGCCATACCCTGTACATCCTTGATGTAAGTAGCGGCAGCTAGGTGCTTTGCCTAGCGTCCAATAAGGGTTTTAATAAATGCGAAGAAATATTGGCCGGTACAGGTTTTTACATACAGCTTTTTTGATAGGGAAATACGCGAACGGCAAGGCAATAGCCCCGGATTGACGGGAGGAGCCTTCTTGTTTGTCAATATATTTTTTATGATAATCATAAAAAATATATTGACAAACAAGGTTTTATTTATTATTATCAAGAAAAAAGGAGGGTGTTTAAATGAGTCTTATCTCTTTGGAAAAAGCAGCCGTAGTTTTAAAATATTGCCTGCAAGCAACTTTTGTGGCCGGCTTACTGCTCACCGTGTTTTTAAAAGATGTGCTGGCGCTCTTTTTACCGGTCTACTTTGCCGGCGACCAGCGCTACCTCGATATCATTACTTATATACTCAGGCCCTGCGCCGTGCTCGACCTCATCATACTATGGGAGCTTTCTTCCATCATGAAGACCATCGAAAACAAAAATCCCTTTGTAGCGCAAAACACCCGCTCTTTTCGCAATATAGGGCTGTGCAGCCTGGGGACGTCCTTTTTCTTCTTCCTGAAGGTCTTTTTTTACCCGACAGTACTTACCGCCGTCGTATCCTACGTTTTCCTCATAGCCGGGCTTGCCGGGCTGGTCTTTAGCAAGGTTTTCCAGCAGGCGGTCGGGCATAAGAACGAAAACGACTTGACGATATAGGGGGGCGGTATAGTTATGATCATTACAAACCTTGACGTCATGATGGCCAAACGCAAGATGAGCCTAAACGAGCTTGCGGCCAAGACCGGTATATCAAATACCAACCTTTCTATTTTGAAAACCAATAAAGCCAGAGCCATACGCTTTTCCACTCTGGAACAGATTTGTCAGGCGCTCGAGTGCCAGCCGGGCGACATCCTGGAATTTGACGGCGTATTGAGCGGGCATGAGGAGGAATAAACATGCAAAATATGGACTTGACTGGAAAACTGGCCGCAGGCCTTTTGGACAGGGCGCAGGAAACCAGTGTGAAATTTCCGCACCGCACGGCGCCGCTGGCTATCTTTATCGCCGCTTTTTACGCAATATGTTTTACCGGCTATGTGCCGCAGCTGTCCTTTACTTTATTTTGTCCGGCGGCTTTGGGCGCTGTATACTGGTTTTTAGCCAAAGAGGGCCTGCTGTACGAAAAAAAAGCCGCCTTCTTTTTCCTTCCGGTCACCTTTCTGGCCCTGTGTAACGGCATATTTAGCGAGAACCCGTTTACTTATACGAATATACTGGTAATGCATATTTTATTCGTAGCCTTTCTTCTGGCCGCCACATCGCCTTACCGGGTGGATTTTTGGAGCCTGGGCTTTATCCGTGCGGCCAAACGGGTGGCTATCGGTAAAAGTATATTTTCTTTTGCCGGCGCGGTAAAAGCCTTTGCCAGACAAAGGAAAGATATAAATTCTGCCGCTCAAAGCGGCGACTTTATCAAAGTTTTGCAGGGAGTAGCTTGCGCGGCTCCGTTCTTACTGCTCATCGGCGGCCTTTTGAGCGAGGGCGACCAGGTCTTCAGGCTGTTTACCAGTGATTTTGCCGATATGCTGGCAAAAATGGACGTTGCCAAGCGCGTTTTCATAGCTGGCCTGGTCTTTGTTTACACTGTCACCTGCCTGTACAACCTGTTGCAGATGCAGCACAGTCCGGCGGCCGATCATTCTGTCGTCGGCGCTATGGACAGCGTTAGAAGCGTAAGTTTTCTCAGTGTGATAAATCTGCTCTTTTTGTCCTTCAGCGTCATCCAGTTTGCTTTTTTGTTCAACGGCGGCTGGCTGGCTTTGCCCGGCGGGGTAAACTACGCTACTTACGCGCGGGAAGGCTTTTTTGAGCTGTTGTTTGTCACGGTAGTGAATTTTGCCATCATACTTTTTTTCTCCAGTTCCATCCGGGCTGGCGCTGAACGAGCGGTAAAAGGACTGCTGGCTCTCTTGTGCGCCTTTACCGGCGTGCTTATAGTATCGTCCGCCTACCGTATGGCGCTCTATATCGGTACTTACGGCTATACCCCGCTCCGGGTGCAGGTAGTGACTTTCCTGGCCATGGAAAGCATACTTATTGCCGGCAGCATTGTTTACATACTGCATAAAAGATTTGACCTGGCGCGCTTTTATCTGGCTATAGGGCTGGTTTTTTATATACTGGTCAACTTTACTTCCAGCGACTATGCCGTTACCGCTCTTAATATCGACCGCTTTATTCATGACGAAAACGCGGCCATAGACCTGTGCATAGTAGAAAAAGACGGCGCCGGGCTGATACTCGACCTTTATAAAATGGAAAAATTTCAAAGCGGCTTATATGTCCAAAGCGGCGACATGATATTGCACAGCGGGCAAACAGGGAAAGCCCGCCTGCCTGACAAAGGGTATTGGCGCGATACTGTCACCGCCCCCGCTTCCTGGCAGGAGTGGACGCTGCTGGGGCGAATGGCGGAAGAAAAAATTGCGGCAATATTATAATTGACGATATAGAGCAATAATGATAAATTTTTTCTATTAACAAATAGATTTTTTATAAAATATGTACTATACTAAATATAGCAACTTTATAGCGTGTCGGAACCTAATCGTTGCTATGATAAGAGCGCGCCGTTCGAAATGGCGTGTCTCGCGCAGTTCGCCCCCGCCTGTGAAGGCGGGGGCATCTGCTTTTTATGTGAGCAATAGCAAAAAAGTTGTGCGAAATATAGAGGATTTAGCAAGTTTATGCCGAAAGTTAAATATATAATACTTACCACATGGAGGAGAAATATGCGGTATATACTGGGGCTGGATATTGGCATATCGTCTGTTGGCTGGAGTATTTTAAATAACGACGCGGAACGCTTGGAAAGATCCGGTGTCCGTATATTTGCAAAGGCTGAAGACCCGAAAACAGGCGAGTCTTTAGCTTTGCCCAGGCGTACGGCTCGCAGCATGCGGCGCAGGGTGCGGCGACGGGCCCACCGGCTGGAGCGCTTGCGGCGTTTGTTTTCCCGGCAGGGCATAGGCGGTGTCGAGGAAATAGAACTATTTCTGGCACAAAACCTTAATCCATATACTTTACGCTCGGAAGGGCTGGAGCGCCGGCTAAATCCGCAAGAGTGGATAAAAGCCCTGTACCATATCTCCGCCCGGCGCGGTTTCAAATCCAACAGAAAAAGCGAGGCCAAAGAAGCCGAGGGCGGTAAGCTGCTGGCAGGAGTCAAAGAAACAAGCGCATTAGTAGCGCAAAAATATACTACCCTTGGGCAAATGTTTGCCCAAGATGAAAAGTTTGCCCAAAACAAACGCAATAAAGCCGGCAGTTACGCGCATACGGTGGCGCGCGAGCTCTTGGCGGAAGAGATAAGAATCTTGTTTGACAGCCAGCGCGCTTTGGGTAATGATTATGCCAGCGGTGTATTTGAAGAAGAGTTTGTAAAAATATTTGGCGATCAAAAGCCATATGCCGACAAAGAACAAATAAGCGGCATGGTTGGCTATTGTACTTTTGAAAATGAAAAAAATAACAAAGAAAATAAACTGCGGGCGCCCAAACTAAGCTATAGCGCGGAGCTATTTTCCCTGTTGGCTAAATTGGCCAACCTGCGTATAGTGCGGCCGGGTTCATACTCTCCCTTAGCCCTGGGGGATATGGATAAAATAAAAGCGCTGGCTCATAAGAAAGAAAAGGTAACGTATAAACAAATACGCAAAGAACTAGCATTGGATGAACAAGTGCGTTTTAATGGCGTTTCATATAGTGTTAAAGGTAATAAAGACCCGGAAGATAGCACGTTTTTCGAAATGAAAGGCTACCATGCCATAAGAAAAGCTGTGGAGAAAAATGCCGGGAAGATAATCTGGCTTAATTTGTCGCAAGACGCCGCGCAACTAGATAGTATAGCCGAAGCTCTTACCTATTATAAAACTGACCAGGATATAAGAGACTACCTTCAGGAGAAAGAAATTCTGCCGGAAGTAATAGAGGCCGTGCTGGAGCTGTCTTTTTCCAAAGTAATACATCTGTCGCTGACTGCTTTACAAAAACTTTTGCCATTTTTGGAAACCGGGGTGCGTTACGATGAAGCTTGTGAAAAAGCGGGCTATATTCATTACAAACCCACAGAAAACAACGATAAAAAGGCTTTTTTACCAGTGCTTTACGATGAAATAAAAAATCCTGTAGTAAAACGCGCCATAAACCAGACCAGGAAAGTAGTAAATGCTATCATAAGAAAATACGGCCCGCCTTATGCCATTCATATAGAATTGGCGCGCGAGCTAAACAAACCCTGGGACGAACGGCAAAAAATACAAAAAGGCCAGGAAGAATACCGTAGTCAAAAAGAAAAAGCTATAGCCCGGTTTAAAGAACTTGCCGGTAAAGAGCCCCGGGGAGCGGACTTGTTAAAGTTTCGCCTATGGAATGAACAGGACGGTTTTTGCGCATACAGCCAGGAATATATAGACCCGGAAAAATTGGCATATGACCAAACCTATACGGAAGTTGACCACATTATTCCCTATAGCCGTTCATTTGACGACAGCATGGCCAATAAAGTATTGGTAAAAACAAAATATAATCAGGAAAAAGGCAACCGCACGCCCCATGAGTATTTTACCGAAGAACAATGGCCAAGGTTTGAAGCATGGGTCAGGAAAAATATGCGTGGCAGGAAACAGCAAAACTTATTGCGCAAAGAGCTTGACGCTGAAGGCATGAAAGAGCGTAATTTGAACGACACTCGTTATATCACGCGTTTTGTGTCAAACTATCTTAGAGACAACCTCATTTTCCACCAGGAAAGCCCTAAAAACCCTGTGCGTACTTTAAACGGCGCCCTTACCGCTTTTTTGCGCAGCCGCTGGGGTATTGTAAAGGTAAGGGAAGAGGGCGATTTGCACCATGCTCTGGATGCCGCCGTTATTGCCGCGGCGTCCCCGTCTTTCGTCCGTCGTCTGGCCGACTATTCAAAACGCAAAGAACTTTTTAATATAAAATATGACGCTAACCGCTATGTAGACCCGGAAACAGGTGAAATACTAACAACGCCCTACACGCCGCGCGAAGGGTACAAAACGGAATTTCCATTGCCATGGACGCATTTTAGAGCAGAACTGCTGGCGAGGTTGTCGACAGATCCAGCGGCGGAACTGGCAAAACTCAGACTTTCTACATATAGGGAAGGTGAAGAGATAAAGCCGGTGTTTGTCTCCCGTATGCCCAATAGGAAAGCAGGCGGAGCGGCGCACGAAGAAACCATCCGAAGCAAAGGGCGGCTGGGCGAAGGCGGCACCAGCGTAAAAACCGCTCTTGCCAAGCTTAATCTGTCCAACCTGGAAAGGATGATCGGCAAAGAGCGTGACTCGATGCTTTACGAATCTTTGAAAAAACGCCTGCAAGAATTTGGCGGCAAAGGGGACAAAGCCTTTGCCGCGCCTTTCCATAAACCGACCAAAAACGGCGAGCTCGGGCCGATAGTACGCAGCATAAAACTGTTTGACGCTGGTACGGCCGGAGTGGACGTGCGCGGCGGTTTGGCCAGTAATGCCCGCATGGTCAGAGTAGATGTGTATTTTAAAGACAAACGTTATTACCTTGTACCGGTCTATGTTGCGGATATAGAAAAAAAGATAGTAAAAGACAGGGCGATAATAGCAAACAAACCGGAAGCGGAATGGGTGAAGATAGACTCCACTTTTATGTTTGTATTCAGCCTGTTTAACAATGATCTTGTTGAAATAGTCAATGGCAAAGAAACTATTTTTGGTTATTATATAAGCTGCCATCGGGGAACAGGGGCTGTCAGCATAAGTTGCCATGATAGAAATATACATTTTGGTAAAAACGGAATTTTGGAAGGTATTGGTGTGAAAACAGCCAAATCTTTCAAGAAATTCCACGTGGATGTTTTGGGTGATTATTTTGAAGTAAAAAGCGAGAAGGCCCCTTATGAGCTGGCGTAGCGTCTTTATCGGCAACCCGGCCCGCCTGTCCAAAGAACGCAACCAATTGTGCATAGAACAGGCCGGGGAAAAAACATCCGTGCCACTGGAAGATATAGGCGTGGTGATGGTGGAAGAACGCCAGGTAAACATTAGCGCCGGTTTGCTGGCCGCTTTTGGCGAAAATAAAATCCCGGTGTTTTTCTGTGATGAAAAACATTTGCCATGTACGATAGTGCAGCCATTTCACCAGCATTCCCGGCAAAAAAAGATTTTAGAGGCGCAGCTTGGCGCGACCAAGCCTTTTGCTAAAAATTGCTGGCAAAGCATAGTAAAACAAAAAATAAAAAACCAGGCCGAATGCCTGAAAATAGCCGGACTTGATGGGAGCGATACTGTCTGCGCTTTGGCGCGGGAAGTATTGTCTGGTGATACGGGCGGCAAGGAAGCCCACGCCGCGAAGATATACTTTTCCAAATTGCTGTTTGGCTCTTCGCGCAAGTCTGATATTGTGGAAAACGCCGCCTTAAATTACGGCTACGCTATATTACGCGGGGTTATTGCCCGTGGCTTGGCGGCTTACGGCCTACAGCCAGCGCTTGGCCTTCATCACTCCGGTGAGCTTAACCCGTTCAACCTGGCTGACGACCTTTTAGAACCATTCAGGCCGGTGGTTGATTTGTGGGTAGTGGAAAATTGCAGTGAAGAAGAGACTTTCGGCAAAGAAATGCGGCAAGGGCTGCTAAGCCTTTTGCATCACGATGTAGGTCTGCAAAACAAACGGCAAACAGTGCAGCGTGCGATAGATATAGCCTGCTCGCAGTTGGCCGCCGCCTATTTGGAAAAAGACCCGGACAGGCTTGCTCTGCCATTTATAATTCCTTTAGTGCGGCACAAATATGAATAAAAGAGAGCGAAAGTATATGCGCTTATTGGTATTTTTCGACCTGCCGGTAGTAGAGCCGGAAGACAGGAAAACCTACCAGAAGTTTCGCAAATTTCTTTTGGATGATGGTTATAACATGCTGCAATTTTCTGTTTACTGCCGTATCGTCAACGGCGAAGATGCGGTGGACAAACATTTCAACCGTTTGCAGCAAAACTTGCCGGCTAAAGGCTCGGTACGTTTTCTGCAAATAACCGACAAACAATACGGGCAAATGAAATTTCTAGTGGGTAAGCCAAGCAAGCAAGAAAAGAAGGTGAATAAAGATCAGCTATTACTTTTTTAAGCATTTTTTTCTAAAGAAAAGAGCCCCTTGGCCGCGTGGCGCAAGGGGCTTTGTCTCACCTATTATAGCATGTCGGAACCTAACGGGAGACTATGACGCTAAACTCAGAGTTTATTACGGATAAACCATTATAGCATGTCGGAACCTAACGGGAGACTATGACCAGATACGAGTAGTCCAGTCAGTAGCATATATTATAGCATGTCGGAACCTAACGGGAGACTATGACACTAAACTCTGAGTTTATTACAGATAAACCATTATAGCATGTCGGAACCTAACGGGAGACTATGACCTGTCCAATGAGAAAAATACTACCATCTCTATTATAGCATGTCGGAACCTAACGGGAGACTATGACACCGCTCTGCTGCTAAGGAAGCGGCAAAACATTATAGCATGTCGGAACCTAACGGGAGACTATGACGCAGGTGATATAATATGGCTGCATGGGTAGATTATAGCATGTCGGAACCTAACGGGAGACTATGACCGCCCCCAATCTGTTTACTATTACACGCACATTATAACATGTTGGCGCTGTTTTACCACGTCACTTCGCCGTCACTATTTTTCACCGGTATCTTATCGCCTAAAAACCTTGGTTGCGGTTTGAATATGGCGGCCTGGAAGAAGGCTTTTACCCGCGCGCCGGTCTCGCGTACCGTCTGTATGCGCACATCGCTTTCGTAGGAAGGCGCAGGCGCGCCTTTGGCCGATAGTCCCAACTGGCGCGCGATGAACAGGGCGCGCTCGAGGTGGAGTTTCTGCGAGACCAAAATAGCGCTATCCAGGCAAAAGATCGCTTTGGCGCGGTAGAGGCTGTCATAGGTGGTAAAACCGGCATGGTCGAGGAAGATATCTTTTTTCGGTACGCCGTGCTCAAGCAGATAGTTTTTCATAGCGTCCACTTCATCGTAGCCCTGGCTGCCATGGTCGCCTGATACCAGTATTTTGGGCGCTTTGCCCGCTTTGTAGGCGGCCAGCGCGGTGTCGAGGCGTTTAGCCAGGACAAGCGAGACGCTGCCGTCGGAATATACTTTGGCGCCCAGAACGATTATGGCGTCGGCCTCAGGCAGGCAGCTGACCGGTATAAGGTCTTCCTGCGCGGATCTTCCTATATAGATATCAACTGCCGCGATGAAGGCCAGCAACGCGGCCAATAGCGCCAAGAGTATTTTTTTCACCCTTCGGGTAAGCATGGCTTCTCCTTTGTTATTACGCCTCTTGTGCGTTTTTATCCATTGTACGACAACCGGCCTGTTTTGTCACCTGAGCTAATATTTTCTGGTATAATATCTCTGGAAAACCATTACTGAAAGGTGGCATCTGATGGACAGCGGGACGTTACAAATATTGGCGACTATGGTAGTGTATATGCTCATAGTGGTCGCCATAGGACTGTTTTTTGCGCGCCGGGCCAACGAAAGCAGCGAAAATTATTTTCTTGGCGGGCGCAGCCTGGGGCCCTGGGTGGCGGCCATGAGCGCTTCGGCCAGCGATATGAGCGGCTGGCTGCTGATGGGGCTGCCGGGGGTAGCCTATTGGTGCGGGCTGGCGGACGCGGCCTGGACGGCCATCGGTCTTGCTCTTGGCACTTATATCAACTGGCTGGCGGTTTCCAAGCGCCTGCGCCGTTACTCGGAAGTAGCGGGCAACGCCATAACCGTGCCGGATTTTTTCAGCAACCGTTTCAAGGAAGAAGACAAAACTATTATGCTACTTTCTTCCCTGATGATACTTATCTTTTTTGCAGTGTACGCCGCGAGCTGTTTTGTTACTTGCGGCAAGCTGTTCAACCAGCTTTTCGGTTTGAATTATTTTGCCATGATGGTGCTGGGGGCGGTGTTTGTCATCGTCTATACAGTGCTGGGCGGCTTTTTGGCCGAGAGCGCTTCGGATTTCATGCAAGCCTGTGTTATGGTAGTATCTTTGGTGCTGGTTCTGGTTGTGGGCGTTCATTCTGCCGGCGGCCTGGCTGCCGTAATGGACAATCTGGGGAAAATCCCCGGCTTCATTGAGTTTTTTGCTATCGCCAGCCCGGCTGTGGCAGATGGCACACAGCAGCTTTCGGCAGGCGTGCCTTTATTTGACGCCGCGGCGCCTTATGGTTTTTTGTCGGTCATATCCACCATGTCCTGGGGGCTTGGCTACTTTGGCATGCCGCATGTTTTGCTGCGCTTTATGGCCATAAGGGATGCCGAGGAACTAAACCGCTCACGGCGCATCGCTATCGCCTGGTGCGCAGTATCTTTAGCGGCGGCGGTATTTATCGGCCTTATAGGCCGGGCTCTTTATCCGGCGGAGCTGCTTAGCGCGTCCAGCGCGGAAAATATTTTCATCCTTATTGCCACGACTCTTTTTCATCCGCTGGTCGGCGGGGTGGTCATGGCCGGCATATTGGCGGCCACTATCAGTTCTTCCGACTCATATCTTTTGATTGCGGCATCCGCCTTTTCCAAAAACATCTATCAAAGATTCATCAAAAAAGAGGCTACAGACAAAGAGGTCATGCAGGTCAGCCGCATCACACTGTTGACCGTATCTGTCATCGGCATAATAATAGCCGCTGATGAAAACAGCGTTATTTTCCGTGTGGTCAGCTTTGCCTGGGCTGGCTTTGGCGCGACTTTCGGCCCGCTCATGCTGTTTAGCCTGTTTTGGAAACGCTGCAACCGCGCCGGCGCTATCGCCGGTATGCTGGCCGGCGGCGGCATGGTGTTTTTCTGGAAGCTGGTATTGCGCCCTTTGGGCGGTGTGTTTGGCATCTATGAGCTGTTGCCGGCCTTTTTAGCTTCCTGCCTGGCGATAGTCGCGGTCTCGCTCCTGACCAAAGAGCCCGGCCCGGAGATACAGGCGGAGTTTGAAAAAGCGCGCGGTATGAGATAGCTAAAATATGCTTTTTACATAATGATCCCCCCGCTGCGCCTGGTATGCTGACGCACCACCGATGCGGCGGGGGATCATTATGTTGTGGCCTGGCCCTACATTTCGGCGTCATCGGCCAACCGGCCAGGAATGGCATAAAAGTAAATTCCACGCCTTCGCCTCCAGGGTGATATTGGAAAGCAGGAGCTTTGAAGCTGCCCTTGGCATGGTGGGCGCCGGCATTGGGGTGACTTTTGTGCCGGATACGGTAGTCCGTAAGGCCATAGACAACAAAGAAGGCCGGACTTATGCTTCTATAGCAGAATTCCGACCTGCGAGAAATATACTTATCGCCTGTAAAAAAGGCCGCTACCTGTCAAGGGCGGCTTCGGAGTTCATCTATATGGCAAAAAATATGTTCCAGGCGCAACAGCCGGCAGAAGGACATAATAAAGGATCAGGCTTATAACAATTGCTGGTATTAATGAACAGAATCGCCGGCGGATACAGAAAAATCAGGACTTTTGCAGTGCCGGCATAAGACAAAAGAAAAAGGATATGAAAACCTCGGTTTAACGACTGCTGACGAGCTTTTACGTCATCAAGGCGCGCTAAACCGAGGCTTTTCTTTTAAAGCGCTTTTTTATGTAGGATACAAAGGCATGCACGGCCGGCAGTTCTAAACTGGAAGAAAAATACAGCAGCCAGGTTTTCCTCTCCAGCGGGCGTCCGTCCGGCCAAAAGAGCGGCCTGGTAAAAAGGCCGTCCTGCTTGCCTAGCCCAATGGCCGGCAATATCGCCCAGCCAAGGCCGTTGAGTACCATTTGGCGGCAGGCGTCCATGCTGTCCACTTCCATAGTAATACGCGGCGGCCGGGAAAAAGTACCGTTCCACCATTCTTTTATATCCTGTTCCAAAGAGGAGTCTGTGCGATAGCGGATCTGAGGCAATAGCGGCAGTTCGGCTATTTCCAGCGGGCCGCTGTTTACCAGGCAGAGCGGCTCGGCGCGCATGAGGAATTTTTCCCCTGCCCAGTTATGGTCGCCGCGCGATATGGCGACAGATATTTCTTCTTTTTGCAAGAGGCGGCTGATGGGAGCGCTCAAACCGGTCTTAAGCGATATCTCTACCTCCGGGTAGAGCTGTAAAAAATCCTTTAAAATGCGCGGCAGTTCATAATGGGCAAAGACCGATGAGGATCCTAGGCGCAGCGTGCCTTGTACCTTGTTTTGCATACTGGCTATGCTTTCTTTGGCCTTTCTAAATCCCGACAGCATATCCTGGGCGTAGGCCAGCAGTTTTTCGCCCTGGGGCGTGAGCTGCACTCCCTTGGCGTGACGGGAAAACAGCTTGGCCTTGAATTCTTTTTCCATATTTTGCAGGCGGTAAGTGAGCGCCGACTGGGAGATAAAGAGGCGTTCGGCGGCCTTGGTTATGTTTTTTTCCTCGGCGATGGTTTTTAGCGCTACCCAGTCTTTGTCATCCATATTTTACTCTCCAAGAAATAAGTTTTTTTTATTGCTAAAGACAAAAATTATATATTTTATATATCGATATTATTATACTATACTGAAATTAAAATTCAAATAATTTTGATAATTTCGCATAACAGCCCATTTTTATGCAAGTGGAGGTATGGGGAATGGGAGAAAATATTTTCAGTAAAGTGATAACCGCCCACTTACTGTCCGGCGAAGCCAAAGCCGGCAGCGAAGTGGGCGTGCGTATTGACCAGACTTTGACGCAGGATGCGCTGGGGACGATGGCCTACCTTGAGTTTGAGGCGATAGGCGTGCCGGTGGTTAAGACGCAGTCTGTTTCTTACGTCGACCACAATACCTTGCAGGACGGGTTTGAAAACGCCGACGACCACAGGTACTTGCAAACCGTGGCCGACAAACACGGCATACTTTATTCCAAGGCGGGCAACGGCATCTGCCACCAGGTACATCTGGAGCGCTTTGCGCGTCCTGGTACGACCCTCATCGGCTCGGACAGCCATACGCCGACTTCGGGCGCGGTGGGCGCGGCCGCTATGGGGGTGGGCGGCATGGACGTGGCGGCAGCCATGGCCGGTGGCGCTTATTATTTTACTTACCCTAAGGTGGTAAAGGTAGAGCTGAAAGGAAAACTGCGCGAGTGGTGTTCGTCCAAAGACATTATTTTGGAGCTGCTGCGCCTCCTTACTACTAAAGGCAATGTAGGCACAGTGCTGGAATACGGCGGAGAAGGCCTGTCATCCCTCAGTGTGCCGGAGCGGGCGACCGTCGCCAATATGGGCGCTGAACTGGGCGTTACTACCTCGATTTTTCCCAGTGACGGCAAGACCAGGGAATTTTTCCGCGCACAGGACAGGGAAGGCGACTGGCGCGAACTTTCGGCTGACGCCGACGCCGTTTATGACCGGGTGATAACCGTCGATCTGTCTGCGCTTGAACCCAATATCGCCTGCCCGCATTCTCCGGACAATGTGAAGAAAGTGCGGGAAATAGAAGGCCTGGCGGTAGACCAGGTACTTGTCGGCAGCTGTACCAACTCTTCTTACCGCGACATCATGCTTGTAGCGGCTATGCTGCAAGGCAAAACCGTCCATCCGCGCGTCAGTTTTGGCATCGCGCCGGGCAGCAAGCAGGTGCTGGCCATGATCGCCAAAAACGGCGCCCTGGCGACATTAGTAGCCGCCGGAGCGCGGATCCTCGAGAGCGCCTGCGGTTTTTGCGTAGGCTGCGGCCAGGCGCCGCAATCACAGGGCGTATCTCTGCGTACTAACAACCGCAACTTCGAAGGGCGTAGCGGAACCCAGGACGCCCAGGTCTACCTGGCCAGCCCGGAGACGGCGGCCGCTGCCGCGCTTACCGGACGGATAAGCGACCCGCGCGGGTTGGGTCTGGCTTATCCGGAGATAACGCTGCCGGAAAAGTATGAGATAGATGACCGCATGGTGATCCGGCCCAGTTGCGACCCGGCCGTGGAGGTGTTCCGGGGGCCAAATATCGGCGCACCGCCGAAAAATACCGCCATGCCGGCCGACTTGCGAGCCAGGGCGGCGATAAAGGTAGGCGACAAGATCACTACCGACCATATCATGCCGGCCGGACCTTACCTTAAATACCGCTCCAACATCCCCAAATACGCCAATTATGTTTTTTACCACACTGACCCGCAGTTTGCCGCCAGATGCCGGGCCAATAAAGAAGAGGGCCTGTCTTCGGCCATCGTGGCCGGCCTGAGCTATGGGCAGGGCTCCAGCCGCGAACACGCCGCCCTGTGCCCCATGTATCTTGGCGTACGGCTGCTGTTAGCCAAAAGCGTCGAGCGCATACACGCGGCCAACTTAGTCAATTTCGGCATACTACAGCTTACTTTCGCCGATGAGGCGGACTATGGCAGGCTGGAAGACGGCGACGAACTGCTGATAGAAAATGTGGCGGCGGCTATAGAAAGAGAAACAGTCAGCATCCGTAATGCAACAAAAGAATATTCTTTTGCCGCAAATTGCGTTCTCACGCCGCGGCAGCGGTCGATAGTGCTGGCCGGCGGTCTTTTGAACTACGCTACGCAAGATAAAGAATAGAAAGAGGCGCTAGCATGGGAGAATATGTAAAAATACCGGCTGTTTTGATGCGCGGCGGCACCAGCAAAGGAGCCTATCTGATGCTGGATGACTTGCCGGCAGACCCCGTTTTGCGCGACAAGGCCATACTTGCTATCTACGGCAGCCCCGATCCGCGCCAGATAAACGGCATCGGCGGCGCCGATCCCTTGACCAGCAAGGTGGCGCTCATCGCGCCCTCCCGACGGCCGGGCATTGATGTCGACTATACCTTCGGTTATGTGGGTATAAGCGAGGCGGCGGTCGATTACGAAGGCAACTGCGGCAACATGTCGGCCGGCGTCGGCCCGTTCGCCATAATGAAAGGACTGGTGGCGGCTAAAGAACCGGTAACCACCGTGCGCATCTACAACACCAACACGGATAAGGTCATCGAAGCGCAGGTACCGGTCAAAGACGGCGAAGTGGTGACCGGGGGCGACTATAAGGTAGCCAGCGTGCCGGGGAGCGGCGCCAGGATAGTGCTCAATTTCCCAGATTCCGCCGGCTCTAAAACCGGCAAGCTGCTGCCGACCGGCAATGTAGTGGACAAAATAACCCTGGCCGACGGGCGCACCGTACGCGCCAGCCTGGTGGACGCCGCCAACCCCGCCATCTTCGTCAAGGCGGCAGATATCGGGCTGACCGGCAAGGAACTGCCGGCGGACGCGGAAAAAGACCCGCGCATCCTTGCCGTGATGGAAGACCTGCGGACGACGGCGGCGGTCATGATGGGGTTGGCGAGAAGCAAGCAAACAGCCAGCCCGGCCGTGCCTAAAGTGGCTTTTGTCGCCGCGCCGGACGGCTATCTGACGAGCGGCGGCGAAAAGGTTGCGGCGGAGCAGGTAGACCTGTTGGCCCGCACCAAAGCGCTGGCGGTCATGCACAAAACGTACGCCATCACCGGCGGCATCTGTGTGGCGGCAGCCGCGCTCATTGAAGGCACGGTCGTCAGTGAAGTGGTGGGCGGGCAGGCCCCAAAAAGCGGCCAGGTGCGTATCGGCCACCCCTCGGGCGTGCTGGAGGTATTTGTCGACCTGAAAAAACTGCCGGGCGGCGGCTGGTCTTTAGAGCGGGCCGGCCTGGCCAGCACAGCCAGGCCCATCATGGAAGGACTGGTCTACGTACCGGCCTCATTGTATGGAAAGTGACGGGCAATGCCTGTTAAAAATGTAATTCTTAAGTTAAAGGGGAGAAATTAACATGCCAAAACTCAATGATTTCAAGACCAAATTGGCTATCCTCATCCTGGTGCCGCTTATTATCGCACTTATACCAGCTCCGGCCGGGCTAAGCAAAAGCGCCTGGCAACTGTTCGCACTGTACATCGGGGCGATCGTCGGCCTGGTACTCAGGCCCTTCCCGGAGCCGGCCGTTCTTTTAGTCATGATCGGCGTCTCGGCGGTTTTTTTGAAAAACACAGCCCAGCTACTTTCCGGCTTTGCCACCGGTACGGCCTGGCTGGTATTCAGCGCTATCATGATGAGCGTAGCTTTTGTGGAGACCGGCCTTGGCAAGCGTCTGGCCTATATCTTCATCGGCAAGATGGGTAAAAACATCCTCGGCCTGGGTTATGCGGCTACAGTACTGGAGTTTATACTGGCGCCCGGCATCCCGTCCAACGCCGCCCGCGCCGGCGGTATAATTTACCCGATAATAAAAAGCATATCGGTAACGCTTGGCTCCGAGCCCGGGGCGACCAGCCGCAAGGCGGGCGCTTACCTCTCGCTCATGCTCTACCTTGTGACCTGTGTTGGCTCTTATATCTTTATGACCGGCTGCGCGCCCAATATCCTCGTAGCGCAGTTTGCCAGCAATATCATGAAAGTGAACATCGACTGGATGCTCTGGTTCAAGGCGGCTTTTCTGCCGGGCATCATAGCTATCACTATAACGCCTTACGCGCTGTATAAACTATATCCGCCGGAAATAAAAGAACTAGACAACAAAACCATAGCCGCTGAGGGGTTAAAAGAACTTGGCCCCATGAGTTTCCGGGAAAAATCCTTGATAGTATTTTTTGTTTTGGCTATAGCGGGCTGGGTGACCGGCGGAGTGACCAAAATAGACGCAACGGCCGTAGCGCTTGGCGTTGTGGCGGGTTTTCTCTTTTTCCGCATCATCACTTGGGAGGACATAGTAAAAAGCGGCGGCGCCTGGCATACTCTCATCTGGTACGGCGGTATCATCGGTTTTGCCAACGCCCTCAGCAAGGAAAAGTTTTTTGACTGGCTGGCCAAACTGCTCAGTAAAAACATCGACTTTAGCGGCATAGACCCTGTCGCCATACTAGTCATACTTGTGTTCATGAGCGCGGTGGTACGCTACTTTTTCGCCTCCGGCGCAGCTTATACCGTCTCCATGATACCGGTGTTCTTCACTGTCGGCCTGGTGGCCAATGTGCCGCCCATGCCGCTGGCGCTTGGCATAGCCTTTTCACTCTCCTGGGCCAGCGCGCTCACCCATTACGGTATGGCGGCCGCGCCGGTCATCTTCGGCGGCGGCTATGTCGACCAGGCCACCTGGTGGAAATACGGCACGGTCTTTGCTGTTTTTAACTTCATCCTCAACATGACTGTTGGCAGTTTTTACCTGAAACTGCTTGGCCTGTGGTAACAGGTGGACGATATGGATGATATACGCATAAAAGAAGTTGGCAGTTTCCATATTGGCGGCCGCAAGGCGACTTTAGCCGGGTTGCCCAAATACCAAGCCCAGATCGCGCAAAACGCGCCGCCGCGGGAAGTAGACCCCAACGGCGAATTTTGGGTAGAGCAGATGTACGCGCAATACATAAAACTGGCCGAGCCAAAAAGCAAATACCCTATCCTTTTTTGGCACGGCGGCGGCCTGACCGGCGCTTGCTGGGAAACCACGCCGGACGGGCGGGAAGGCTGGCAGATGTATTTTCTGCGTCAGGGTTACGATGTTTACGTCTCGGACGCTGTGGAGCGCGGTCGAGCTTCCTGGGCCCGTTACCCGGAAATATTTGCCACTGAGCCGGTTTTTCGGCCCTATGAACAAGCTTGGGAGTTATTTCGCCTGGGCAAAAAATATCACAGTGACCCGGATAAACGGGAAGTATTTGCCGGAGTGCGCTTTCCCACGAACCTTTTCGACAAACTGATGATGCAGGCGGTGCCGCGTTGGTCTTCAAATAATGCTGCTACACAAAGAGCCTATGACGAATATGTGGAAAAAGCCGGCCCTTGCATTATAATAGTACACAGCCAGGGTGGAGCGTTCGCCGCCCAGGCGGCGATCAACAATCCGGACAAGGTAAAGGCGCTGGTTTTTATCGAGCCGACCGGCGCTCCTGCGGCAAAGAAAGAAGATTTGCGAAAAATAGCGCATATACCGCATCTTTATTTATGGGGAGATTATCTCGACCAGTCGCCTTACTGGTCGACCCGCCCGGAAGCGGCGGCTACCAGTTACTACTTGGGCGTGGACAAATACCGGCGCGCCCTGGAAGTAGAAGGCGTAGATGTAACATGGTTTGTTTTGCCTGAAACCGGCATATACGGCAACACGCACGCGATTTACCAAGATAGCAACAGTAATGAAATCGCGTCTGCCGTAGACAGCTGGCTGACGGAAAAAGGGCTTAAATGAGGGGCAAGAAAGTATATAGGGGAAGTGAGAAAATGGACGGAATATTGATACGTGATACAGGCAGTTTTCATATCGGCGGGAAAGTGGTCAGGCGCGAGGACGTAAATCCTTCCGCCGCCGGCGGCGTGTTGCCGCAAGGGCTCAGGGGAGATACGGGCGGCTATTTTGCCGAAGGCCAGATGTATGTCCAATATATACGGCAAATGCAGCCAAAGTGCCGCTACCCGCTAATGTTCTGGCACGGCGGCGGTCTGACCGGCGCTTGCTGGGAAACTACGCCGGACGGGCGGGAAGGCTGGCAGATGTATTTTTTGCGCCAGGGCTACGATGTCTACGTTTCGGACGCAGTGGAGCGCGGCCGCGCTTCCTGGGCTTCGTGCGACGAAATGTACCCCAAGCAGCCGGTGTTTGTCCACCTGGAGCATGTCTGGAAGTCTTTCCGTTTCGGCCCGAAATTCGATATAGACCCGGCCAAGTGCGAAACCTGGCCCGGCCTGCAATTCCCGCTGGAATCTTTGCGGCAGTTTTTGCTGCAAAACGTGCCGCGCTGGACTGGCACCGCCAACATGATACTGGCCGCCTATGTGGAATACCTGAAAAAGATGGAAAAATCCATCATCGTCGGGCACAGCCAGGGCTGCTACATGGCGATACACGCGGCGCTGGCCGCGCCGGAAAACGTGCGCGCCATGGTGTTCGCCGAGCCGTCCGCCCTCTGGCTGCCGGATTTTGACAAGGTGGACGTCAGCGTTTTGAAAGACATCCCGCAGGTAATGATTTTTGGCGACTATGTAGAAAAATCTCAGCAGTGGACAGACTACCGGAAAAAACTACGCGACTACCAGGAAAGAGTAGTAAAAGCCGGCGGCAAAGTGGACTGGATAGACCTGCCCGATCTTGGCATACATGGCAACAGCCATATGCTCATCATGGACAAAAACAATTTGGAAATAGCCGCCATTGCGCAAAAATGGCTAAAAGAACAAGGCCTTTTTGCGTAACCGAGCGGACTATATTAACCCGCGCCCAGCATTCCCTGCCTGGGCGCGGGTTTTCTATATTTTGCACACTGCCGCTGGTATACTTTTAACTAATGTGCTATTGTTTATATTGTAGTAACATTTATGCTGATAAGGAGCTGTTACCATGATAATAGGCTGTCCAAAAGAAAGCAAAAATAACGAAAACCGCGTTGGGCTAACGCAGGCAGGGGTAGACGCCCTGGTGCGGGCAGGGCACGAAGTTATGATAGAGGTCGGCGCCGGGGAAGGCAGCGGCATAAGCAATGATGAATATGCCGCTGCCGGCGCTAAGTTGGCCGGTGTGGAGGAAGTTTTTGCCCGCTCCGAAATGATCATAAAAGTAAAAGAACCGGTGGCAAAAGAAATAGGCCTCTTGCGGCCGGGACAGATAGTGTACGCCTATTTGCACCTGGCGCCCGAGCGCGGTCTGACAGGGGCGCTTTTAGATAAAAAGGTCGTCGCTATAGCTTATGAAACTATTGCCGTCGGGCGTAGCCTGCCGCTTTTGACGCCGATGAGCGAAGTGGCCGGGCGCATGTCCGTGCAGCTCGGAGCGCAGTTTCTCACCAAACCGGCCGGCGGCAAAGGCGTGCTCTTGGGCGGCGTGCCGGGTGTCGATTCGGCCCAGGTGGTCATTGTCGGCGGCGGCATGGTCGGCACCAACGCGGCCAAAATGGCGGCCGGACTGGGCGCTAAAGTCACCGTGCTCGACACTTCGGCCGAGCGGCTGGCCTATCTGGCCGATATTTTCGGCAACCAGGTGACCACTATCATGTCCAACAGCTACAACATTGCCAAATGGGTACAGCGGGCCGACCTGCTGATCGGCGCGGTACTCATCCCGGGCGCGCGCACGCCGCGCCTGGTGACGGAAGATATGGTCAAGACCATGTCGCCCGGCTCGGTCATCGTAGACGTGGCCATAGACCAGGGCGGCTCAGTGGCGACCATGGACAGGATCACCACCCACAGCGATCCGATATTTGTAAAACACGGCGTCATACACTATTCGGTGGCCAACATGCCGGGCGCGGTGGCCCGTACTTCCACCTTTGCCCTGACCAACGCCACCTTGAAATACGCGCTGGAAATAGCCGATAAAGGCTGGAAGCAGGCGGCTATGGAAAATGAAGCGCTTGGCAAGGGGCTGAACCTGGTCGAAGGGCATGTGACATATAAAGCGGTCGCCGAAGCGCAGGAGCGCGAATATACGCCCTGGCAGGAAGCGGCCGGACTGGCGGAGTAATGAGAAAACCCCCGCAGGCTTAAAGTCCGCGGGGGTTCATTGTTTTTAATTATTATTAAAATCATCCCGATACAGCCAGACCGCGCCTTCTTCCGCGCCGGCTACGCCGGCCCGGTAGGCGGCCAGCATACCTTGATACGGGCGCTGCGGTTTTTTTACGCTCTTTTTGCGCTCGGCCAAAACTTCCGGCGTGACATGCAGTTCCAGCTTTTTCGCCGCCAGGTCTATTTCTATGATGTCGCCGTCGCGGACTAGGGCCAGCGGGCCGCCCGCCCAGGCTTCCGGGGCTATATGGCCGACGCAGGGGCCGCGCGTGGCGCCGGAGAAACGCCCGTCGGTGATCATAGCGACAGAAGTATGCAGCCCCATACCTACAAGCATAGCCGCCGGTATGGACAGCTCCCTCATGCCGGGGCCGCCGCGCGGCCCTTCGTAGCGGATGACCAGCACGCTGCCCGGCTGGACGGTCTTGTTCAGCAGGTAGTCGCGCACTTCTTCTTCTGAATCAAAAACCACAGCCGGCCCTGTATGTTTATACATTTTGGGGTCGACGCCGCTTCTCTTTACAACCGCGCCGGCGGGGGCGAGGTTGCCGGACAGGATGGAGAAACAGCCGTTTTTCTCCAAAGGGTTGTCAAGCGGGCGGATAACTTCGCGGTTGACCGGCCTGTTCCAGCCTTCCAGGTAATCGCCCAGCGTCACTCCGTCCATAGCCAAAGGCGCGGAAGTATCGAGGTAACCTTTGATGGTGGACAGTACGGCCGGTACGCCGCCCGCCTGGTGAAAGTCGCTGATGTTAAATGACGCGGAAGGCTTGAATTTAGCTAAAAGCGGCACGGAGGCCTGTAGCTCGTCGAATTGCTCCAGCGTCAGGCCGGAGCCCATAGCGCGGGCCAGTGCTATAGTGTGCAGTACGGCGTTGGTCGAGCCGCCGGTAGCGGAAATGTGTTTGATGCCGTTAGCCAGCGACTTTTCATTGAGGTAGCGGGAAAAACTGTCGCCTTCGCGCGTCAGCTCTACAATGCGTTCGCCTACGTCGCGCGCCTGGCGCACTTTGGCGGCTTCGCAAAACAGCATGGTAGAAGAGCCAAAAGGAGCGATGCCTAGCGCCTCAAGGAAAGACCCCATCGTATTGGCCGTGCCGTACATGGAGCAGGTGCCGCCGGATGAGCACATATTAGTGCGCCAGCGGTCAAAAGTCTCTTTATCTATCTCTTCGTTCTTGCGCTTGCCGATAGCCTCTTTGAGGTCTGACGTCACATAGGTTTTGCCGCCTTCTTCGTAGGGCAGCATCGCGCCTGCCGTGAGAAATAGCGAAGGCAGGTCGAGCTTGGCCGCCGCCAGCAGCATGGCTGGTATTATTTTATCGCAAGAACAGAGGAAAACCATGCCGTCAAAGCCGTGCGCCTCTGCCATCGCTTCGATGGAAGCGGCGATAAGGTCACGCTGCGGCAGTATATAGTGCATGCCGTGACCCTGGGCTATGCCGTCGCAGGGAGCGGGGACGCAAAACTCGGCCGGGCTGCCGCCGGCCGCCCAGATGCCTTCTTTTACATTGCCGGCCAATTGGGCAAAGGGCTTATGCCCTGGGTTGACGTCATTCCAGGAATTGACCACGCCGATCACCGGTTTAGCGAGATCTTTCTTACGGTAGCCTACTGAACTCATCAAGCCGATATAATAGGCCTCGGTCTTGTCTTTTTCGTTGCCTCTTTTTGCCATGTATGCTCCCCCTTTAAAAATACATTCCTATTTTAATATAACATCATTGACAGAAAAACAAAATAATTGACGATTATTGTAAGTATTATTATCAGTAATGGTATAAAAATATACTGCTCTAGACGGCAAAAAAAAGACGGCCAACGGCCGTCCCAGACTGTAGACAAAAGCACCTTTATATATTAATTATACATTTGGTATTCAGTGCAAAAAGTCTTTGGCTTGATTGTTATCTATCGTTATAGTAAGTCCTACTGCGAGCCATCCCTAGCTACGCGACAGTTCTTTTTTTAT
>JAVBME010000029.1:0-11665 GCA_031552765.1 Acidaminococcales bacterium
TGGAGCGGGTGATGGGAATCGAACCCACGTGGCCAGCTTGGAAGGCTGGAGCTCTACCATTGAGCTACACCCGCAAATTTATATGGTCGGAGCGACAGGATTTGAACCTGCGACCCCCTGCTCCCAAGGCAGGTGCTCTACCAAACTGAGCTACACCCCGAATTACTTATCCAGTGTACAAAAATTATACTGTTTTGTCAAGAAAAACCGCCGTCGCCGGGGACTAAGCCCCGGCGATTTAAATGATTTTATTCTTTTCTGTACTTTGCCGTGCCTATTTTGTAGTAGTCGTTGCCTTCACTGTCTATGACGACTATGGCAGGAAAATCTTCCACCGTCATAGCGGCCAGCGCTTCCGAGCCGAGGTCGGCATAGTCTATCACTTGGTAGGCTTTGACTTTTTGCGCGATGAGCGCGGCCGCGCCGCCGATAGCGGCAAAATAAACGGCGCCGTTTTTCTTGATGGAGTCTACTACTTCTTTACTGCGAAGGCCTTTACCGACCATACCTTTCATGCCAAGGTCCATGAATTGGGGCGAATATTTGTCCATGCGCCCGCTGGTGGTCGGGCCGGCGGAGCCGATAGGTTGGCCGGGTTTGGGCGGTGTCGGTCCCACATAATATATCACTTGCCCTTTAAGGTCGATAGGCAGCTGCTCACCGCGCGCCAGCGCTTCGGACATGCGTTTGTGGGCGGCGTCGCGCGCCGTATATATGATGCCGCTGATACGGACGCTGTCGCCTGCTTTCAGGCTTCTTACCGCCTCGTCCGTCAAAGGGGTCGTAATGTGTTTTACTGTTTGTGCCATTTTGTCCCACCTCCTAAAGTTCTACATCAGCATGCCTGCTGGCGTGGCAGTTAATATTGATTGCCACGGGCATGGATGCGATGTGGGTGGGGAAATGTTCGATTTTTACAGCCAAGGCGGTTACTGTGCCGCCGAGACCTTGCGGACCGACGCCGGTTTTGTTGACTTTGTCGAGTATTTCTTTTTCCAGCGCCGCGTAACGCGGGTCGGGATTCTGGTCATCGAGCGGTCTTTGCAGGGATTTTTTCGCCAAGTACACGCATTTTTCCATAGTACCGCCGATGCCTATGCCCAAGATTATCGGCGGGCAGGGATTGGAGCCGGCTGTCCGCACTGTTTCCACGGCAAAATTCACTATGCCTTCCACTCCGTCGGAGGGTTTGAGCATTTTCAGGGCGCCCATGTTTTCACTGCCGGCGCCTTTGGCGGCCACGGTTATTTTCAGTTTGTCGCCGGGCACTATTTCGGTATGTATGATGGCCGGCGTATTGTCCTGGGTATTTTTGCGGTCAAACACCGGGTCGGCGACAGAAGACTTCCGCAAGAACCCGTCTATATAGCCGGCGGCTACACCTTTATCGACTGCTTCGTTGATGTCGCCGCCGTCGATATGTACATCCTGGCCTATTTCCAAAAACACCACCGCCAGACCGGTATCCTGACAGATAGGGACGTCCGATGCCTTGGCAAAGTCGGCGTTTTCCGCAATGGTCGCGATTATTTCCTTGCCGAGCGGCGACTCTTCCTTGTCCACCGCTGCTTTTAGCGCGCAGTGGACATCTTCTGTCAAATAATAATTGATGTCGATGCACAGCTTTCTCACCGCTTCGGTGATCTGTGCGGCATGGATAGTACGCAAAAATATCCCCCCACTTCTTCTTATTTCAGGCGCTGCCGCTTCCCCGGCGGCTCACACCGGCTTGGTCCAGCTTATTTTTTAGCGCAACGTTTCTTAGTCTCTTCATAGACTACGCCTGGCGCCAGCTTTTTCCTGGCCACACCCTGCTCTATTGCTTTTTGAGCAACAGCTTCGGCCACAGTCGGCGCTACACGCGGGTCAAAAGCGTCGGCCACTACATAGTCTTCCCTGAGGTCTTTATCTGCCACCAAGTTGGCCAAGGCATAGACGGCGGCTATTTTCATCTCCTCGGTCACATGGCGGGCCATAACGTCGAGAGCGCCGCGGAATACGCCGGGGAATACAGTGACATTGTTTATCTGGTTGGGGTACATGGAAAGCCCTGTCCCGGCCACTTTGACGCCGGCCGCTTTGGCTTCGTCATAAGTCATCTCCGGTACCGGATTGGCACAGCCGAATACTATGGCGTCTTTGTTCATGGTAGACATCAGCTCTTTGGTGAAAAGGCGCGGGCCGGACAGGCCGATGAGTACGTCCGCCCCTTTGGCGGCCACGGCCAGGTCGCCTTTGATTTTGCCTTTGTTAGTTGTTTTGGCTACTTGCAGCTGGACGCGGTTGAGATTGGCCTCTATGCCGTCATAAAGTATGCCCACCGGTTCCACAGACAGTACGTTGTCGGCGCCCATTTCTACCAACAGGCGGGCTACAGCGCTGCCGGCGGCGCCGCAGCCGTTTACCACCACGCGGGCGCTCTTCAGGTCTTTTTTGACAAACCGGAGGCCAGCCACTACGCCTGCCAGTATGGCGATGGCCGTACCGTGCTGGTCGTCATGGAAAACCGGTATACCCATTATTTTTTTAAGTTCGTCTTCAATGTCATAGCACTTGGGCGAAGAGAGGTCTTCGAGGTTGATGCCGGCAAAGGTAGGTTCCAAAAGTTTTACTGTTTCAATTATTTTTGCCGGGTCTTTAGTGCCAAGGCAGATGGGTATGGAGTCTACGTCCGCAAAACACTTAAAGAGGACGCTTTTTCCTTCCATGACCGGCATAGCGGCTTCCGGGCCAATGTCGCCAAGGCCGAGCACCCTGGTACCGTCGCTTACTACCGCTATCATATTGCCGCGGCAAGTCAAATCAAAGGAGCGGTCTTTGTCTTCTTTTATCACTTTACATGGTTCGGCAACACCTGGTGTATAGGCCAGGCTAAGGTCGTCTCTTGTTTCCAGTTCTACTTTGGGGCACATGCCCAAAATCCCCTGTTTTTCCCCATGGTAGCGTAAAGCGTCTTCTTTCAAGCCCATGTCAAGAACCTCCTTAATTATTATCTTTATTTGTAAAATTATTATGATTTCTTATACTATATTGTAATTAGCAAAAAGTTTTATAGCAAGAAAAATAATTTTCTATATATTAATAAATACAGCCTCAATTTTTTGCCCCAGAGTCAATACGGCAAAGCCCGCCTTGCTGCCGCCGCGTGGGCGCGAGACGCTGCCGGGGTTGAGTAAAAATTTCCCGCCATAATATCCGGCCTCCGGGACATGGGTATGCCCGTAGACAATTATATCGGCGCCCAGCATTTTTGCGCGCTCCAACAAGCCGTTTTTGCCGTAGGCAAGGTACCTGTGCCCATGTGTCAGCCACAGCTTATGCCCGGCCACATCAATAAGTTCTTCATCATTCGCCCGGCCGGAAGCGGCATCGGTATTGCCGGCCACAGCCAGTACCGGCAGGCCGCTCAGCTCATCCAGTACCCAGGCGTCCTGGCTCCAGTCGCCTGTGTGCAGCCACCTGTCGACAGGCGGAGCGGCTGCTAATGCTTTGCGCAAAGCGGCCTGGTCGCCATGGCTGTCGCCTACGACGCCTAACTTCACAATATCCCGCTCCAGTTTGCGGCTAAAGCAGCCAGAGCCCGGCCGCGGTGACTGACGGCATTTTTCTCGTCCGGCGTAGCCTCAGCCAGCGTTTTACCGATCTGCGGCGAATAAAAGAGCGGGTCGTAGCCAAAACCACCCTCGCCGCGTTCAGCATAAAGCAGTTCTCCTTCGCAGGCTCCTTCTGCGGCAAGAAGTACCCTGCCGTCCGGCGCGACCAAGGCCAATGCGCAGAAAAAGCGGCAACGCCTGTCGGTGATATCAGCCATATTGCGTAATAGCAACGCATTATTTTCCTTATCATCGCCATGCCCGCCGGCATAGCGGGCGGACAAAACGCCGGGAGCGCCCGCAAGCGCTTCCACTTCGAGGCCCGAGTCGTCGGCCAGGCAGTTTTTCCCTGTAGCTTTAGCATAATAAGCCGCTTTGAGTTGAGCGTTATCCATAAAAGTCGCCCCTGTTTCTTCCGGCTCCGGCAGTTCCGGCCAGTCGGCCAAAGATAATGCCTCTATGCCAAGAGTGTCCAGCATACCGGCAAATTCCTTCAATTTCCCCTGGTTTCTTGTGGCTACGACTACTTGCTTCATATACTGCCTCCTATTTTTACCGCTAGTTGGCCTAAAGCTTTTTTCTGCTGTTTTACCAATTCTTTGCAGCCTTTTTCTCCCAGGGCCAGAAGTTCATCCAACTGTTTGCGGGAAAAGTGGTATTCTTCGCCTGTCCCCTGTACTTCGACAAAATTGCCGCAGCCGGTCATTACGATATTCATGTCGACATCAGCCGCGCTGTCTTCAGCATAGCAAAGATCCAAGAGGGCTTTTTCCTCCACCAGCCCTACACTGACGGCGGAAAGAAAATCGCGCACGGGAAAAGGCTCGCCCTGTTTGCTGCAAACTTTGGCCAGCGCATCCACCAGGGCGACAAAAGCGCCTGTGATGGAGGCCGTACGGGTACCTCCGTCCGCCTGCAGCACATCACAATCCAGCACGATTTGCCGCTCGCCTAAAAGCGACAGGTCGACCACGCTGCGCAAAGACCGGCCGATAAGCCGCTGTATTTCCTGCGTCCTGCCGCTTTGCTTACCTTTAGCCGCCTCGCGCGCGTTTCTGGTATTTGTAGAACGGGGCAGCAGGGAATATTCCGCCGTCACCCAGCCTTTGCCGCTACCGCGCAAAAAAGGAGGTACGCTTTCTTCCACTGTAGCGTTGCACAAGACCACTGTGCTGCCGGCGGTGATAAGAACAGACCCTTCCGGATATTTGATGTAGTTGCGCTCGATCTTTACGGGGCGCAGTTGGCTGCTTTTACGGTCATCCAATCGCATTTGCTATCTCTCCAAATCTTCATATTGATATTCTTTCACTCTATAACTTTTGCCAGTAGCGGAAAAACGCCTTGAATTCAACAGGCGGCATCGGTTTGGCAAAAACATAGCCCTGAATGGCGTCGCAGCCCATTTCTCGCAATTGCTCGACATGATATTCCTTGTCCACTCCTTCAGCTACCGTCTTTATGCCAAGCGTTCTGGCCATAGAGATAATACTGGATACAAGTTCGCGCCCGCGCCGGTCTTTTTCCTCATACCGGAAAAACAGGCGGTCCAGTTTGAGGACATCGATTTGCAGGGAGTTGAGCATATTAAGGCAGGAGTGCCCTGCGCCAAAATCGTCCATAGAACACAGAAAACCTGCCTTTCTGCATTCTCCGACCATTTTGCTGAACAACTGGTAATTGTCAAAGGCCAGGCTTTCGGTAAATTCCAGCTCTATGCAGCCAGCAGGTATTTTGTATTTGTCTTTTATCCCGGCATATGTTTCTACAAAGTCACGGCGCAAAAGACCCAGGCGCGATACATTTACCGACATGACTATTTTATCATATATGAATTCATCCATATTTGCGGCAAAAAACTGGCAGGCTTTTTCAAAGACATACCTGTCTAGCTTGACGATAAAACCGTTTTTTTCAAACAGCTCGATGAAAACAGAAGGCGGTATTACCCCCTGTCCTTTGGGCAGCCAACGTACAAGAGCCTCCATGCCCATGACACGATTGCGGTTTTTTATATCTATTTTGGGTTGGAAATATACCATAAACTCATCATTTAAAAGCGCGGCCTCCATTTTGGCTTCTATTTCCGCGTCTTTCAACTTTTGTTCGCGCATTTCACTGTTGTAAAATCCTATAAACTTTCCATCCCTGCTGCCTTTTATCCTTTTTTGCGCGGTAATGGCCCTGTCCAGCATATCCTCAACAGATATATGGCCGTCTATCTTGTCCACGAGGTATACGCCCGTATACAGATCAATGTTATAACTGCCGGCGACCGGCGGGAAAGACCTTAGTTTTTCAAGGGCTGTGACAAACCTTTGCCGCAGTTCTTTTTTGCTTTCATATACGCACAAAGCTACGAAAACATCTGCGTTTACCCTGGCAAATGCTTCGTTTGGCCCGAGTTCCTGTTCGATAAAATCAGCCCATTGTTTAAGCAACTGGTCGCCGACGCCGCGGCCGAACATATCGTTTATATAACGAAAGCCCTTGAAATCACTATACAACAAGCAATAGCGTAAGTCGCCCGCTTTGTCGAGCAAATACGATGCATCCATAAGAAACTTCTGATAATTACGCTTACCGGTCAGCTGGTCTTCAAACGCCAATTGCTCCAATTTCTTACTGTTTCTTTGGTTTATCTGGCGGATAAACCAGATGAACATAATAGACGCGGCTACGCCTATCGCTATGACGCCGACCGCTCCGTTCGACACCCGTTTGATACCGGCGCTTACCAGATCTTCCGGTACAATGTAAAAAACATACCAATCGTTTACATCAAGCGGCGTGTAGGCGGCTATACGGTTTTCCTTATGCACAATCTGCTCAATGTAGCCGGTTTTCCCTGCCGCCATATCGCCTGATAATTTTTTCCGTATATCTTCCGATAAAAGTGACTGGGCATCAAAGATATTACTTGTATGAATGAGCCGCAACGGGCTGTTTGAACGCAACACAAAATTGCCCGATCTGTCGATGATATGCGCCAGTCCCTGCCCGGCGTACAGGGAGTTATTAATAACGTTGCGCAGAATGCTTTCAGGAATAGCCACGAAAAGGATGCCCCTTACTTTGCCGTAGCGGTACAGCGGCACGCCCATATAATTGACGTCCATATTGCTATCCGGCTCATGTACTATTTTGGATATAACAGCCTTGCCGGCCAACACTTTTCGTACAAACGCCCTTTTTACAACTTTTCTATGCACGACGTTATCACTGTCCAGCCACATTGCCCGGCCTTCTGTGTCTATCAGCCCGATCTGGGTATAGGCAATTACTTCACCCAAAGCACCCGCCAAACTTTTTAACAAGTTTTCATCGTCCAATACAGGCTTTTCTTCCAGAGGCTTTGCGGCTGCCCTAAGAACTTTAAACTCTTCATTGATATGTTCATATATGGCAAACTTGGTCTGCCATGTAGCCGTCTTGATAAAATCGACCGTTTCCTGTTTACTGATGTACATGGCATTTCTGATGAAGATTACACCGACAAGCAAAAAAATTATGCTGGATGCTGCAGCCAATAAATATATCCTGCCAGCAAAAGAACTCTTTTCGCGTTTTATCGTATTCACCGTTAACCCTCCTTTTCCTTGAAAAGCTGACATACTTCCAGGTTGCGTATGTGCCTTCGAGGGGTATACGGTATGATGCATCGTTTTGCCAAAAAATATGCGGTTCAGGATGTTCTTGTTGCTATCAGAGGTGTTCCAGTAAATCTTTTGCTTTATCTTGAATTATGTAATAGTCGTACCCTCCATGTTTTTTTTCGTTATATACTTTTTCATAGGCGTCTGTTTGGCAACCGGCACAGCTTTCCGGCCAAATAACGGCAATAAAAGCCGATTGCCGGTTTAAAGAATAGCCATGGGCCGAAGTTGCTATAGTTAGATATCCCCGGCAGTGCGGGCAGTAATAGGCGGTTTCCGTCTGTGTCTCGCTTATGCCGTCAGTATCGTAGTAAATAGGTTTCTTCCTCTGCCAGGCCCTCCCCGCCCTGGCTACCGCCTCTTTGCGCAAGGACTCCCGTCGGCGCCAGATTTCTCCTGTTTCTTTTACCAAGTCTTTTACCCGGGCCAGCGTCCGGCCGTCTTCCGGCGTCAGGCCTCTCCGGTCCGGTTCGACTACGTGCGAATAATCAAGCCCGGCCATGGCCAGCACTATGCCGGTATTCACATAGGGAAGGGCCGCCTCTATTGAGTATCCTCCTTCCAGTACTGCGATATTCGCCTTCAGTTTGTCGGCCAAAAGCGCGTAGCCCTGAGCCGTTACCTGCATGGAGGCTAAAGGGTCGCTGTAGTGGTTGTCCTGGCCGGCGGAATTTATCACCAGCTCGGGCTGGAAATCGTCCAATACCGGCCTTATCAGTTCATCGAACAGCATGTGTACGCCTTTATCGCCTGTACCGGGCAAAAGCGGCAGGTTGAGCGTCGTACCCAAAGCCGCCGGGCTGCCCAATTCTTCCGGGAAGCCGCTGCCCGGATAAAGGGTGCGCCCGTCCTGGTGGAAGGAAATAAAAAGCGTGTCGGGGTCGTGATAAAAAATCTCCTGCGTACCGTCGCCATGATGTACGTCCGTATCCACTATAGCGATTTTTTTCACGCCATAGTGCTTGCGCAGATAATCTACCATCACAGCTTCGATGTTTATCGTACAAAAACCCCTTATCCCGTGGGACACACGCATAGAATGGTGACCCGGCGGACGCACCAGGGCGAAGGCCCGTTCCACTTCCCCTTTCATCACGGCGTCGGCCGCGACCAAGGTACCTCCAGCCGATACCCGGTGGGCGTCCGTAACTATTTTGCCTGCGTCCGGCAGGCAGATATGCGTTCGTTCTATATCATGCCAAGTGGCCAGACGCGGCCTGTATTCACGTATAGCAGAAAGGTCGAACAAGCCTTCTTCCAACAATTGGTCGCGCGTATATATAAGCCGTTCCTGGCGTTCCGGGTGGTTTTCCGAGATCATCCAGTCCAAAGCCGGAAAAAACACTAAGCCCAAAGGAGTGTTCACCATTGGTCGCCGCCTCCTTCCACTGCCGTCAGCACTCCGGCGGCCAGTTGCATACATAGGTCTATTATGACGCCGCTCCTGTAAGCCCCCCGCACCACCGGGAACTGTTCCTGCCAAACTATTTGCGCGCCGGTAAAATCTATCCCCTGGCGCCTAGCTTGCTCTTGCAGCCAGCAGGTAAGTTCCTCTTTCGCTTCATCCATGCCAAAATATTTATCTATTTTTTTCAAGACCCCGGCCTGTGGCATATGAAGCTGGCCCAAAGCGGTATTGGCTCGCAGGTTAGCCACCAGCCCCGGGGGGGATACAGCCGCGCCGACGGCGTTAGCCACAAAAGCGCCTTTTGGTATTGTCACCGGCAGGCCGAGAAATTCGCCCAGCGGAAGCGTCATACCGGCGGCTGCGCCGCCCACGCCTATTATCAGTTCCGGTTTGAACTCGCTTCCCATTACTATGTCGCCTACCCGGTATACCGGCTGCAACGCCCATTCTTCAAGCATATTTTCTATTACTGCCGACAGTTTTCCTATTGCCGTCTGCATTACCTTTTCCGCCACATCTTTTGCACTTTCACCGTTTTCCGCCAGTTGCCCCATCGCGTACTCCGCCCGCGCCAGGTCTCCAAATGATGCGTTGCCCGCAGTTAAAAAAGCGTCGGTCAAAGTGGGATGGCCGCCGCCCAAAGCCATAGCCGGGCCTAAGCGCTGCGGACCTACTGTGAAGCGGCCGCATTCTCTTTTTACCACGCTGTCGCCGCCTATAGCCACTGACTGCAAATGCAGAGCCCGCACCGCAGTAGGATAACCCCCTATCGCCGCTCCGCGCCGTCCCGTCAATGGCATGCCTTCGTCCCAAAAAGCTATATCGGTCGTGGTGCCGCCAATGTCAAGAGAAATAGCCCGTTTTTTCGGTGGTGAAAGCGCCTGTATGCCCAGTGCGCTGGCGGCCGGGCCGGTGAAAAAAGCTTCTACGGCATGTTTTTTCGCCCAGGCCAGCGGCATAGTAGCCCCGTTGGCCTTCAAAATATATAAAGGCGCATTTATATCCCTTTTTTCAAGCGCTTCACGTACAGCCGAACTGAATACGTCGAGCAGCCTTCCTGTGGCCGCCGTATAGTAGGCGGAGTTGGTCCTGCGGATAAAGCCCAGTTCCCCGGACATATCTTGTCCTAATACAATATGGCCTTTACCTATGGCTTGCGCCAGGGCTTGCTCATTGGCGCCGTTTCTGACGGAAAACTTGCCAGATATGGCTACAGCGTCATATCCGGTAACATCCGGTAAACTATTTATATCCGGCGGCGCGGCTATTTTTCCCTGATGGTCGATATAACCGGCAACAACATGCGGAGATACGGGGAAGGATTTTTCACAGTTAGCGCCCGGCCCCGGCATCACGCCCAGGAAAACTTCCGGCAAACGGCCTGCCGTCACAGCATTTGTTATCAAAGTAGTTGAAAGTGCGACTCTTTTGAGCAGCGGCCTGTCCGCTATCGCCGGCAATACAGCATCCAGCGCCGCCAGCAGGCCGTCCATGATATTTTCATGCGTGGTCGGCCGCTTGGCCTGGCTGATCACTTTTCCTTTTTCGACCAGTACCGCATCGGTAAACGTCCCGCCCACATCTATGCCTAAAAGCATTGCCACCGCCTCTTTCTTTTATGTTTGCTGGTGCAGCATGCCAATAATGCGGCAATCACGGCACAGCTCAAAGTACAATGTGCCCTCCGCAGAGTCAAATACAGTATCCCATTGCAACTGGGCAAAATACTTCATATGTTTTCCGCACTCCGGGCAGTTTAGATGCGCAAAATCCTGCACCCAGTTAGCCCGCCCGCCGACCGTATTTACAACGTCGTCGCCGCAGCCGTAAAAAATCGGGCTCGGCTGCCTATCGAGAACATAGCTATTAGCTGCCAAATCCTTTATCGCATCTGCATCAAAATAATTTTCCTCGGCGAAAGAATCATTTTTTATGATCTGGCTGTCGCCGTCCAAAGTATAACGGCAAAATATACCTTCGCTCATAGTGGCGCAATTTGGACAGGCTACCGCTTTTACCACACCATCTGTTTCAAGGAAAGCCAGGCGCTCGTCCCGCCCATCCAGCGACAGCATATCCATCACCTGGCAGCCGCATTTTTCACATGTCTCTCCGGCACGCGGCTTGCAGAGCTCTACCGCTTTGTCGTCATTTTTGTTACCTGCCACAAGTTGGTAACAAGTATCGTAAACAAGCGGCTCCTTATTCCCCGCCTTGTCTACCGTCCAACCGCCGCCCATGGCATAAGCGGTCGGGTCTAGATACAACTTTTCTCGCCAGGGCAAGGGGTTTGTGTCAAGTTCAATAAATTTTTGCCTTACCACATCGTCGCCGATCATGGCAAGACAACACAAAATATGATTCGCCTCGCCGCTGTCAGCTGTGGAAACAAGCCGCTCTATAAGCAGGTCCCGTGTGTCCGGAGCGGCGTTATAGTATATCATGTCGGGGTAATATATGTTTTTGGCCGCGGCGGCGCGCGCCACAGGCGCTGCCTCTATGCCGCGGAAACAGAACAGGCTGATGAAGTCATCATAAATATCTTCAAACTTATCAAGTTCTTCCGCCCGTTCGCAAATAACCTGTATACGGGATTTTATCTCCATTTCATTCAAAGCAAGATACTCTTGCCGTTTTTTCTCAGCCCGGCATTTATAACAAATTCCCTCAAAATAAATTTCCGCTCCGCACGTTTGGCAGGCTTGCGCCGTTCTTTTCGCCATCTAGTCCCACCCTGTCATTTTTAGTTTTGTCATTCGGCAAATAGAAAATATATATTTGTAATATTCCCCACATATATAGTTAACTCCTGTCTTGGCAAAATAAAATTACAAACAGCCGCTACTCTTTGACAAGAGCGGCGGCTGGACACAAGAAAAGCGGGCCGGATTTTTCCGGCCCGCTCCTTATCATACTGTGTGTCCCTAGAGTAAAGTCTGCGTCTGTTATTGCAGCAGGCTCAGGACCTGGTTCGACCTGGCGTTCGCCTGGGCGACCATGCTCTGCGC
>JAVBME010000048.1:0-21241 GCA_031552765.1 Acidaminococcales bacterium
CGTTCGGTGGCACTATACAAAAAAGAGAAATGTCGCATTGTTAGTAAGTGGTAGGTAGTCGGATTTACACAAACGCAGGAGATGGCATTAAACATAAAAAGCATATAAATACATAAATTTTTCCTTATGTCTACGCTCTGACCCGGCCTTTGGCCGGGTTTTACTATTCACAGGAGCTTCAGAGCGTCTCCTGCCGCTTCTATAGTTTTTTCTATGACTTCCGGACTGTGACAGGATGAAATATAATTCACCCCGTCTGCCGCCATATTTATGCCATATCCTGCCAAAAGTTTTGCAAATGCCGCACTTTGTCCATTATTGCCGGGGAAATAAAAACTAAACAGGCGGCCTATACGCACCACTTCCAACTGTAGTCCGATCTCCTTCGCTTTTGCCTTCAAACCGCCGGCCAGTATAGCGGTACGGCTCTCCAATATTTTAAACAAACCATCAGCAGTCAGCTCATCCAGCCAGCCTTGGCTGATGCGCAAGTCGGCGCAGACCGTCTCACCACAGGATATATCACTCTCACACTTCCTATTTTGGGCTAAGACTCCTACGCCCAAGAAAAAACAGGTCAAATCAGGCTGTACGCCCAAAACCTCCTGCATAAACCCTGCGGCAGCTAAAAACGCGCTGTTGCTTTCGTCAAAGATAAGCGCTGCGCCTTGTTCATCGCACAGCTGCCGCGCCTTCTTTAAATAATAACGCTGTGGCAAGATGAGGTATCCCTTTGTGAAAAGCGGCGGTATAATTACCGTCGCTATCTTTTCTTTTTTCATGGCGCTGGCCAGAGCGTCGCTATCATTATAGGCTAGTTCTCCGTCCTTGCCGCCCAGTTGGATTGTTTTTCCGCGACCGTTTGCCGTTTGGGCCAAATCAGTCGCCGCCTTCAACGCCTCCTGCTGCGACTGGTAAAAATACAACCCGGAAAAGTACGGAAAACTGCGGTGCAACAAGCTGACCGCTTCGCCCACCGGAATGACGCCGCCTTCATCTATTTGCAAAGTTCGGTAATCTATTTGGCTTATCTGCATATCACGCCTCCAATACAGTTTATTTTCATACTATATTTGTTCAAAAAAAAATGCCCTTTTTCAAGGGCAAAAATGAGGGGTGTGTTAATCTACTGACAGTATAACACTAGTGTATACATAATGCAACTAGTAAAATTCGCATTTTTCGCCTATTTTTAATTGTTTTTGACAAAGTCTTGACCAACGTAAACAACGGCCTCTACCCGCCCTTCACTACTTTTATCTATGCGAAGAGAATAACGGAACGGCAATGCAGAAAGCTTACTTACCACCCAACCGTCATGGGTATTGGAGATTATCGAACTGGCCTGCTGGGGATTGCCGCTGAAAATAGACACTACGCTTATGCCGCTGCGTTCCAGCAGCCTTTCCATCTTTTTGCCGCCTTCCGGGTCACCGCTACAATTTATCACCGACGCCCTTACTACCCGCGGAACCTTGCTGTCACTGGAAGTATCCGAACCCTGGCCTGGTTTGGCCGGTGGTTTGTCTGTTACCGGTTTGCCGGCAGGCTTATCCTTGCCGTCAGTAGCTTTTTTCGGATCGGTTGTTTTATTCCCAGTCTCGGCGTCTTTTTTACCCGTTTTGTCTTTGTCCGCTTCACCGGTGTCTTTTTTATTGCCGTCTTTATCTTCGTCTGTGCCGATGATACCGTCACGCCCGGCATCGCTTGGCAGCGACTCCCGGTAGGCTTGCGCCAAAGTACGGGCAGAGTCCATAAACTGACTGTTGGCATCCAACCCTAGTATTTCGGCGATCTCTGAACGCAATGCTACAATATCTGGCAACCAGTAGTTTATTTCGTCAATAAAAATAGCTTCGCCGGGGACAGATAGTTTTTTCAGGCCGGCTTTGCTGTTTTTTTGAAAAGTCTTACCTATCTGCAACATATCTGTAGCGCCCATATCCGTCGTTACCGACTCCATGGCCACTTTTACCAGTGAGGGTATTTTAATCAGCATGGACGGTGAGGACATTTTATCGTAAACTGCATTGATAAACTTTTGTTGGCGCGTAATACGCCCGATATCGCCTTCTTCGTCGCGGTAGCGGACATACTGGATGGCCTGTTTGCCGTTTAAAGTCTGCCGGCCGGGCTTCAGGTCAATAATAAACCCGTCATCGCCGTCCCAGGGGTCTTCATAATACATGCGTTTTTCTACGTCGATCTCGACGCCGTCTATAGCGTCTACCATGCGTTCAAAACCTTTGAAATCGACTTTCACATAATAATCGATGCGTATACCCAAAAAATTTTCCAGCGTGCGCACGGTCGACGCGGCGCCGCCATAATTATAGGCATGGTTGATTTTGTCAAAACCGTGCTTTGGTATGCGGACCCTGGTATCGCGCGGTATGGACAGCATAGATATTTTTTCATTTTTCGGGTCGTACATTATGACAAAAAGCGTGTCTGTACGCCCGTCGTCATCGCTTCTCTCATCAACGCCCATCACGGCAATATTTGTTCGCCCAGCGGCGACAAACTTATCTTCGCCCGCTATTTCAACCGGTCTTTTGCTATCTATCTTGCTGCCAGGGTAGAAAAACTTATATGCACCATACGCACCGACCAAAAAGAGCATTATTACGGCAAGCGCGCCCACTACTATTTTTTTTAACATAACTCCACCTGTGATCTGATAAATTGCGGCCTTAATCAGACCGCCAAAAGCCATGTTTTAGTATACCACAATACAGGCTGCCGATGTCAAAAAATCTCGCGGCAATTTTGCAAAAAGCCGTACAGTATCCGCGCTGTCATGCCCCAAATGACATAACCTTCATATTGGTAGAAATATACCTTATACCCTTTCCGGCGGCGCGGCGAACGCGAATAGCCAGGCAGCAATTCATACGGAAAGCCTTCCGACGCCTCGGTAGTCACATGGATGTCCGCCTCCATGGGTTGTGTCTTGAGCAGCCAGTCGAGCGGCACTGTAAATATTTCCGCGACTTCGCCGCGGTTAGGCTGCATGCCGCTGACATCTTTTATGATACCCACGTATGGGTAAGCTATCACGCCCATTTGCGTCGTAATAAAATCCAGCGCGCCGCAAATTTCGATATCTTCCGGTTTTAAGGACAGCTCTTCACAGCTTTCCCGGACAGCGGTCGCCTGCGGGTCCGGGTCGTCTTCTTCTATACGACCGCCAGGAAAACATATCTCCCCCGGCTGCCAGGAAAGTTCGGATGAACGCACTTCAAACAGCACGCTCAAACCGGCGTCCGTCTTGAGCAACGGCAACATGACTGCCGCCCTCATATAATCGAATTCATCGATCAGACGCGGTGTCCTGTGGGCGAAATAATCTTTTATATCCCGGCATATTTTGTTGTTTTCCTGCATTATTACCAAATCCTTATACTTTTATCATATAAAAAGCGTGTAAAATATCGCTTTCATTGCCGGCTTTCATGCCCTCTAATACCTGGCCGCTAAACGGCGGGGTCACAGAGTCCAGTATCCTCGATATCGAACAGAAACACTCCAGCAGTTTCTTTTGGTCTATTTGTGTTTTTCCTTCCACCGCCAGGCCCATCAGGAAAAAATTCATAAGCATATAGCGGATAAGCAGTAACATAAAAGAATCCCATACATTCGGCCGCTGCAAGGGGAACAGTTCGATAAAAGCGGCATTGACAAGATAGTTTTCCATGATAAGCGGGTATTTTTGCAAAAATACCTTGTAATAGCGGTCATAAAGCTCAAAATAAAACCTGTCGTCGCTGGCGCCAAGGCAGAGCTCTTTGGCCATCTTATTATAATACAGTGTATACACATCATTTTTGATAGCGCCATTTGCTGTAACCAGTATCTTTTTGAGCAAAGAAAAATGAATTTTCCGCTCTGGACGTACTTCTTTGATAACTTCTTTTATTTCGCCGCTGCCGATGATCTGCTCAAACATTGCTATCAATCTATCTACATCGACATTTTTTTTGTCATCTTTAAAGTTATCAAAAAAATAAGCCAGAATCAACAAGCGTTCTGCTACAGTAAATAGGGAGTTTTGCAGTACGGAAAAAGAAAAGTGGCGCAACTGGTAGAATTTTTTTGCATAGTAATGCTTATCATCCAGCAGCAGCGTTATCTTGGCCCCCTGCTCCACTACCTTTTCCGCGGTTTCTTCCACCAGGGAAATCCTTTTATCAGACAACAGCAAGGCTTTGATTATCTCAGGACAACCGAGTGAGGCCCACTTTTCGAAATTCCCGCGCACATTGTTGTAGCCGCGCGGGAACATCCGGCAGGTATAGCTCAGGTAGCCTGCGCCAAAAGTCTTTTGTATGCTGCACAGTCCCTCATCCATAAAACTGCAGTCGCCATTTTCTTCCATCCGGCATTTTGCTGGTTGCCCTTCCTGGGTAGCCGCTGTGATATTTTTGTTGAATTTTTCCCGCCACTGGGCATCTTTACAGTGCCTATACTTTTTCAGGGTGGCTTCATCTATATTTACCCGCCAGCCATTGCAGCAGGTATATTCGCACAGAGAGCCGCTGCAACTAAATTCCTTCATATAAACAGGCATCAAAACAGTTTGTTTCATGAAACTTTTCCTCCCTCTATGTTCATAAT
The DNA here is from genome assembly GCA_031552765.1 of Acidaminococcales bacterium. GTDB lineage: Bacteria > Bacillota > Negativicutes > Acidaminococcales > JAISLQ01 > JAVBME01. The sequence goes on from JAVBME010000048.1 coordinate 4,618, forward strand.
ATTTCGGCAGCAGAAGGAAAAATACCTGCTGTACACAAAAACGCCTGGAAGCTCCAGGCGTTTTCCTGCTTTTACGCCGCTATATCAACAAATATCCCTTGCCATTTTTCCGGCAGGTTTTCCAATTTTTCCAGTGTACCGGAAGGCCCGGACAGAGAAAAGTAGTAGCTGATCGGACTGTTTTGCACTGAATTTGCTATGTTATAAAAAGCAAACGCCGCTCCTTTTGCTAAAAGTTCCCGTACCTGCAAAAGGTTGTCGTTAGTGGCCTTACCGGCCTTTTCTGGGGAAAATGCCAATTCTCCATTTTCATCCATGCTCAGACCGGCAGCCACGAAAGCTTCGCTGTTTGTACCCTTGAACATACCGCTGGCGGCATTGAGCAGCCGCGTTCCCTTGTCAGTACTATTGCTGGCGTTTTTTATCATGCTGCTAAAATTATTGTAGGCCTGCGCCAGAAGGCCCATGGACATAATCGCACCTTCTTTATCAGGCGCTATGCCGACCTTGCCCTTGCCCGTCTTGGAAAAAGCCAGCTTCAGCTTGCCATCATCGAGTTCCAATTTATTGTTGTTGGTTTTATAGACAGAGCCATCTACCATAACTTCGCCGTCCATCCCGCTTTGCCGCAAGGATAGCCCGAGTTCTTCCAGCCAGCTTCCTGTACTGGAGGCCAGTTGGAAAGTTCCTTCACCGCCACTGGACTTGGCTTTTATCTCCAAGTAGGCAAAACCGTCTTCTTTTATTACTTTTGCCGCGACATTGGCGGAAAAAGTATTGATAGAATCCGCAATGCGCGCCATAGTATAACGCGCCGTATCCTTGGCGCGGACATCGAATACAGTCTTCTCCCGCCCTTTTTTGGTCATTATTTCAAGGTCATAAGTTCCAGGCGGCAGTATATCGCGCTCACCCGCCGCTAAAGAACGGCTTTGGTAAGTATGGCTTTCGGCCAGTTGCCTGACTTCGACCTGATACTCTTTTTGCTGTGCTTCTTTCAATACTTCGCCTTTAATACCGTCCTGACCCTCAAGTTTCAAACCGGGCCAGTCATCGGACAAAAATTCTTCCGCCACTTCCGAAAGCGTGTGAGCGGAAGTCATGACATCGACTATCTGTTTTCTGTATTCGTTCTTTTGCAGAGCGATGCTTTCCCCTGCCAGACCTTGAAAAGCACGCAAAAAAGACAGTGAATCGTAGGCCCTGCCATAACCTGTCACAGGAGCCTTGCTTTCCACTACCTCAGCGCGTTTCGCAGAATTTCTGTATGTTATGTTGTAAATCCCATAGGGCGTCATCTGCGGTATGACCGTCACCAATAACCCTCCCCGGAGCAACCACAATACATAATACCGGCAGGATGCTTGCCATCCTGCCGGCAGGCCGGTTTTTCAAAAATATTATATTTGAAACTCAGTTATAGCTTTTACTATCAAATCTGTTGCCCACAGCCACGCTTTCGCCGGCAAAACCGTCGTAAGCGCTCGATACGGTGAAGCTCTTTTTCAGATTGTTCCTAGAAAGCAGAACCTTCTCCCGCAACTGGTCATCCATGGCCGCTATCTTTTTGATGACAGCCTGCCCGTCTGCACTGGCAGTATATTGCCCTTCGTCAGGCGTCTTCTGTATGATTTCCAGCAAAGTCGCCCTCTGGTCGAGCAAATCCTCAAACATCCCGATATCTTCCGCATCAGTGAATTTAAACATCTCACTGGTAAGAAAGACATAGTCTGCCCAAAGGTTCTTCATGTCACGCTGCTCACTCATACGCTTATCACAGAGTCGCCCGCCACATGTTTGGCACTGGCGACCCCGCCTTCTTCACGGACTTTTTTCATCGCCTCCGCCCAGCCTTCACGCAACTCTGTGATGACACGCTTGCCATTGTTGAAACGCTCTTTATTCTTTTCCATATTTCCGTGTACGAGTTCATATTCGACATATTCATAAAGCCTGAACAATTCTGCGGAAATAGGATAGTCCATATTGAGCGTATGCATGAGTTCGGACACGATGTTTTGCGCCCTGATGCAAGAGTTGTGGGTCTTTTCGATATTTTTTTCTTCGATGCCGGCCACAGCTTCGTTAATAAATTTTATGCAACCATTGTACAGCATTAAAATCAGCTGCTCGGGCGATGCAGTCAAAATCTGCTGCTGTTTATACGCATTGGCAGAATTGCTAGCCATCGGCATACTTCTTACCTCTTTCTTTCAAACAGGACACTTACTTATCAGCCCGCACTGAAATAACTTGCCAGGGTATCCTGCTGTTTTTGCAGTTGCTCCAGCATTTTTTCCATAGCGTCGTACTGTTTGTAATATGTCGCCATCTGGGCGTTCATGCGGGTAGTTTTGGTATCTATAGTTTTTTGGTTGTTCGCGATAGTTTTGGACAGATAGCTGGCAGTATCCTTGTCGCCACGGGAAGCGCCGGACTGCGCGTCTATCTTATCGAGGCCCAGTTTCATCTGGTCATAAATCTTGGTGGCAACGCCATCTGTAGTTTTACCGTCTGCGCCGGTCGCGCCTTTGAATATTTGCGCTACTGCATCTGGATTTTCCTCAATGGCTTTTTTCAGTTTGTCTTCGTCAATGACCAATTTACCGTTAGTGGAATAGTCGCCGGTCTTTATGCCTATGGCGAACAGGGAGTTGTATTTGCCCTCTATACCTTTAATAGAAGTATAGATGGAAGTACGCATATTGTTGACTACGCCGCGCAGTGTCGCGTCGCCATGCAAGACGCCGGCTTTGGCTTTGGTTTCCCATTCTTTTATCTGGTCGGCCGTCATGTCTTTTTTCTGCTCTGCGGTCAGCGGCTCGAAGTTTTTGTTCTTTTGCTGATAAAGCGCGCCGTTTATCGCTTCAAGCATTTCATTGTACTGGTCGACAAAGTCTTTGACGGTTTTGAGCAGGCCTTCGTTGTCGTTTTTTACAGTAACAGTATGTGTTTTAGTATCATCGGCTTCTTTGAGGTTGTATGTTATACCGGAGATGGTAAATTCATTGGTCGACTGTTTCAGGCCGCTGATGCCATCGAGGGTAAATTCGGCGTCTGTACCTTGTTTAGCAGACATAAGCTGTTTACCGCCGCTACCATTGTCTTCAAATAGTTTGAGGCCATTCATAAGAAAATCTTCGCCGACGCCAGTCGTGCCGCTGAAATCTATTTTGGCGGCTTCACCGGTGCCTTCGGTCGATAAAAATACCCTGTCCACATTGGCGTCATAAGTAGCTTTTACGCCTACCCCAGCGTTATTGATGGCCTTAGCCATGTCATTCATGCTTTTTGAGGTATCGATAGTTATATCTTTACCGTTGAGCTTTATAGTGATATTGCCGGTATATCTCGATACGCCGTTCTCGTCTTTCAGTTGGCTCTGGATGGAGGTCTTGTTGTCACTCGAACCCAGCCCCTCCTGGCTGCCTGTCTGGGCGCCGGAAGCCAGAGTTTTTACTTTTATGGTATGCACGCCAACCGCGGCATCGGCAGTAGTCTTTACCGTCAAAGCGTTTTCATTGCTGCTGGTTACGCTTTTGGGCTTCAGCGTAGCGTCCAGCTTGTAATCAAAGGTTTTTGTCCGGTAATCGGACATCTTTTTGTAAATATCAAGGTAGCTTTCTTTTTTCCACTGCAATTTGGTGTTTACTTTAGTAAGCCTGTCTATCTGGGTTTGCTGGTATGATACCTGCGCCTTTACCAGAGCTTCTGTATCCAGACCAGATATAATACCATTAATACGGTTAGCCATTTTTTGTTACCCCTTTCAAGCTGTATTTTAGAAAATAAATCATGCTTTTTTGTCTACCATTGTGCCAATATATTTCCTGATATTGGCTATCATATCAAGGTATTCTTCCGGCGGGAATTCTTTAAGCACTTTATTGTGCTTGAGGTCGACAAACTTTACCATCAATTCTCCGGTATCTTTGTGCAGGGAAAATTGCAGGTCGGCATTCCATTGAGCCATAAATTTATTCAAAGCTTCGGTGATGGACGCCATCTCATGATCGTCATTGATTATGTCTGCAAGTTTAGCTTTACGCTCTTCCTCGCTGGCAGCATAATTTTTCGGGTTGCCTTTTTCCTGCATCTGTTTGCTCACTTCTGCGGCTGTAATAACAGGTTCAGGTTGCGCAGGCGAAGCAGCATCCGGAGCAATAGCGCGTTCCGGCTGTGCCGCTGTTTTTCCCTGTGACGGAGCGACAACATTCACATAGCTTCCTTGCGCCGCAGTTGTCTTGTCAAGAGACTGGATAACCATTCCTATACACCTCATCTTTATTATTTGCTTCCGAAATATAAATATTCATCAATTATATCGAATAATATATGGAAAAACTTTAATCCGGCGACAAAATTTCTTTTGCCATGTCAAGCCGCCGTATACCTTGTTATATATTTCTCAATAGCTTTACGCCAGTTAAAAAATGAAGGCAGGAGGGATTTGTCAAGGGAATACAGGGCATAGTCATAGGATAAAATATTTATTGCATATCTAAACGACTGCAGCTCGGTATAAAGCTCGTCTTCCAAAAAATTTATTTCCTCACTGTCATATTCCGGTAAATATTGCCGGCCAGCGACAGTTATACTAGATATCGCCTGCATGATATTGGCTTCAAGCACGCTTACTTCGCCCGCTTTTTGACTTACCAGAAGCTCTTTCATCCTTTGCAAGCTGCTGTCTACCAATACAAACAACAATACTATCTTATGGAGTATTTTTACTGTTTCAGAATTTACGGCAAACATAAGCATTACCCCGCACACCAGCAACTGTCACGCTAATTTTCCTTTTGATATTTCTTTACAGCATCCAGCATCCTTTCAGCCCGATGCTGCCAGGTGTGCGACGCCAAAGCTATTTTCTGCGCCGTTTGGGATTTGCCGGCAAAATAATTTTCATCCTGCAAAATCTTGCCTATTTCTTTTTTATCTCCTATAGAAAGACAAACGCCGGGAAAAAGCTCTTCATAGTAAGAAGAGCCGTCTATCAGCGGTATCGCGCCATTGATCATGGCGTTAAATACCCGCTCGTGCGAACCGTGCGTCAGGTTGCCGTTAGAGTTTAGCGCCAGCTTGGCCCTCGCATTTAAAAGCGGTATCTCGGAAAAAAGAACTTCCCTTTTGCCTAATAGTTTATCAGCTAAAAAATGATTTTCCCAGTTTTTACCGTAAACATGAACCTTTAGACCTAGATGCAAAACACTTTCCAACAACCGATACTTTTGAAAATCCCTCAAATAACTGTCTATCTTATATATCATGAAAACTATCGTGTCGCGGCCCCAAATATCAGGCTCGTAACCAGAGCGTGCGGCCACCGACAATATGGACTCCCATATACTTTTGTTTGCACGGTCGGCGATCATGTAATCCATGACATCCGACATAAAATCTATCGTTACTTTATCAAATGCTTTCTCGAAAACGCGTTCGGGCTTATTAAAAGCCGACGAGGTGAACAGCACATCTATATCACGCGTTATTTCTTCACTGCCCAGTTCCGGCAGGCGCACGCCGGCATGCGGCATGAACCCCATCCAACCGGCGTCTATTTTCAAGACATCCCGCACCAGGGCCGGAAAGCTTTGGTCGACAAAAAATACCATGCGGTTGTTTACCGCTGCCTCCAAACGCTTTAGATGGTAAATAGGGTTATCCACTATGTGCCAGAGAAAAACTATCTTATCAAGATTTAATATCCTGCCCAGTTGGCTGTAAAAACTGTCCTGGCTGCCGACGCCATCAGAAAAACCGGCGGCATTGAGGGAAAACACCACGTCAAGCGGGCGGCCGCGGTCAATGGATAAACTGCCGTCGGCGGCATCCCAAAAAACCACATTATGCCCAAGTTGTTCAAAACCACAGCCCAGGCATTGGGCAAAACACCGCGTCACATCGTATTGCGACCTGCCCAGCAAAACGGCTATATCCACAGTGCACCCCCTAATTACTATTTCATGCCAAAAACATGCTTGCGGTAGTCCTTGATCATCTTCTCGACCGTGGCCGCGCGGTGCGCCCAGGTATGGCCGCGCAATGCGATGCGGCGGGCGGCAGTTGACTCTTGCTCAAAAAAGGTTTCGTCCGTTAATAATTTATGGATTTTTTCTTCATCCGACATGCTAAGGCATACGCCTGGAAACTGGCGGTCATAATAACTTGATCCGTCAGTAAGCGGGATAGCGCCATTGATCATCGAGTTAAATACCCGTTCATGCGAACCGTGCGTCAAATTGTTATTGGAGTTCAGCGCTATTTTCGCCCGGGCATTTAATAGCGGCGTCTCAGAAAAAGGCACCGCTTTTTTGCCAAAAAGTTTATTTGCCCATGGGTGTTCTTCCCAGCCATTGCCGTATACATGCACTTTAAGCCCCATGTCGAGAGCAAACTTCAACAACTGGTATTTGATATAAGGCCTTATATAGCGGTCGATATGGTATACCAAAGAATTTACCAACCACCTGTCCCATTGAGGATGGTCATATTTTTTGGCGGCCGCCACTTCGATTATCGCTTCCCAGATACCTTTGTGCGTCTTGTCGGCGCATAGTATATCTATAGAGTCGGAAATAAATTGCCGTGTATCTGTATCTATACGTGGATCAAAAGCAAGTTCCGGCTTGGAAAAAGCAGAACTTGTAAACAACACCTCTATATCCCGCTTAACTTGCTCTCCTTTATACAGCATACCGGCATGCGGCATAAAAGCATCCGCCGCAGTTTCGCACCTCAGCACGCCGGAAGTAAATTCGGCAAAACTCTCGTCTACATAAAGCACGACCCGGTTTGCTACAGGGATTTTCAGCCTGTTATAATGGTCAATCGGATTGTCGACCAAAAACCACACGACAACTGCGCGGCTGATATCGGTAACTCCCGTTATTTCATCATAAACATTGTCTACATCGCCATTTTCCAGTTCTATGACGCCCGGTCCATTTATAGAGAAAAAGGCGTCTATCTTGCTGTTGGCGTCAAAAGGAGCTTTTGGTTGACTGACCAGATCCCAGACAACTATTTCATGCCCCATATCCTGCCAGGCCTGGCCCATGGACAAACTAAATATCCTGGTAGCATCATACTGTCCTCTGCCCAGCAAAATAGCTATTTTCATAATTTGCTCTCATCTGAGTAGTACTTGGCTAATACCGCTTCCAGAAAGCCTTCTTTTTGCAGGTTTTCCGCATCAAGAGTACCTGACAGGGTGATGACCCGGATACCGCTTTCACTGTAAAAAGCCGCTATTTCTTCCGGCAATTTCCTGTCAACAACCAGTGTTTGACCGACCGCCGGCAGATACCTCACTGTGGTTGGCGGCATGAAGATACACGGTATCTGAGCGGCACAAACCTGTGCGGTTACGGATATTTCACCAATATTTATGAGCAGCGCTGGTTTTATTTCCTGCAAAAATTCCAGTATCCCGGCGATACCGCCATAATCCGGCATCGGGGTGATCATCTGATAAAAAGGTATGCGTGTACCCTCAAACTCTATGACATTGCTGTTCGAATATTCGCCCAAAATATTGCTTGCCGAAATGTCAAAAAATGGTATCCGCCCATTTTGAGTAAGTGTTTCGCAGGTATTTATCAGCCAGACTTTTTTGCCGCATCTTTTTGCCAGGCCGCTGGCCAGCTCCATCGCGTAGCGCGTCTGTAACTGAGCGTAAGACAAAAGCTGGCTGGTCATGACAACTATGGCATCTTTGTCGACGTCTTCCGCCTGTATAGGATTAAATTCCTTCTCCAGCATCATTTTTACATCGCCGGCTATTTCCTGGAACAGCAAAGTTTCCGTTTTAAGCAGTTCCCTGGCATTAACTATACGGTCAAACAGTTCGATATGCTTACACTGGGAAAGCACAAAATATTTATTTTGCACTGTCAAATGCTTGCCCGCCAAACAAATACTCAAGATTTTTTTATAAAAACGGCTTTCGCGGTAAATTTGCAAAAGCAACGACAACGCAGCGATCTCGGCATATATGCCGTAGCCTTCACCCATGACCTCCAGCAACGAGCAGTAGTATTTCTGCTCCACCCTGCTTCCGGCCAATATATTGCTGCGCAACAGAGAGAAAACTTTATGCATGGTGTCCTGGCGCCTGAGGCAGGACTCGTAGTCGCGCGCGATCAGCTCGAGCATGCTCTCTGTCTGCTCCACGCTGTCTTTGTCTACCTCACACGGCATTATAATATCGGCATATTTTATTTCGTCCGCTACTTTTTCACTGTCAAGATCTACATATACCGTCTTGCCGGTAGACGGCTCGATAAGGTAGCATTGGCCGGCGAAGCGGTATACGACCTGCTGCTCCGGCTGCGGCGCGGCTTCCCAGTTAGCGGGAAATTCAGACATATCTACTTTCTGGCTGTTGAGGAATTCACTGTCAAAATCAGCAGCCAAATCATTTATATAAATCCTTTTGTACAGACGTTCTTCCGGATATATATCGCTGCCCAAAAGGTTTGCGTAGATGTCCTCGAGATCGACATCATAGACATTATCCCAGCCCGACCAGAAAATAAAACCGGTGAAAGTTTGGTGGAAGGTGCGGTATACCAGCTTGAAATAATCTTTTATGTCGGTCAGGAAATAATACTCGTTGTCATCGAGCCGCTCTTTCCAGACATGCTCCATAATATTCAATACACTATGCGGTTTAAGCCCCATGTCTATGACGCGGTCAAATAGGTGTACTTCAAATCCTTGCCGGTCCAAACGCTCGGCAAACGCCTGAAACGCTTCCTGGCCGCCTAAATTTTCCCCGAAACAAGCTAGTACTTTTTTGCCCACAAATCTTCCCCCTGTACGTTTACTTTTTTCCTTACCTTACTATGTCCCAAGATAGCGGCGTCCCCCGCTTTACATCTTTCGCTGCGACTTTGCCTATTATATCATCGTAAAATTTGGGCAAAAGGCCTAGCCCCGGCCGGATAGCCCGAATGTTTTTTCCTGTTAACAGCTCGCCCTCCCCTATGTCTTCCACTACATAAAGCGAGCGCCGGTAAGCCAAAGAACCTATCTCACTGGCCGTCCTGTCATAGTTTATACGGCCAAGCCCCTCAAAGGCACGGCCACATTCTTCCACTAGCATTTTCATCTCCGCCCGTTCCAGGGAAAAAGCCGAGTCTACGCCGCCTTCCGACCTGTCGAGAGTAAAATGTTTTTCAATTACCCTGGCGCCTAAGGCAATACTGGCCACTGCCACGCCAATGCCTAAAGTATGGTCGGAAAGGCCTGTCTCGCAGCCAAAAAGCGCTTTCATATGCGGTATCGTCCTGATATTGGATTCATGCGGGCTGGCCGGGTAGCTGCTGGTACATTTTAGCAAGATTATTTCCTTACAGCCGTTTTGGCGCAAAGTCTCTACAGCTTCGCTCAATTCGGCCACACTGGCCATGCCGGTCGACATGATCACCGGCTTTCTTTTGGCGGCCACCCTTTTTAGCAAAGGGATATCAATGTTTTCAAATGAGGCTATCTTATAGACCGGCACATCAAGTTCGGCTAAAAATTCGACCGAAGTAGCGTCAAACGGAGTACTGAACCCCACTATGCCTCGCTCTTTGCAGCGGTCAAAAATCGGCTTGTGCCATTCCCACGGCGTATACGCTTCCTGATAGAGCTGATAAAGGCTTTTGCCCGCCCACAGGCCTTTGGGATCGGACAGGAAAAACTCCCGCTCCCTGATGTCCAGCGTCATAGTATCGGCGGTGTAGGTCTGTATCTTCAAAGCCTGCACACCGGCGTCGGCCGCCGCGTCCACGATGGACAGCGCGCGCTCCAGCGACTGGTTGTGATTTCCGGACATTTCGGCGATGATAAAGGGCCTGTGTTCTTCGCCAATGGCAAAACCGCCTATCTGCATATCAAACAACGCCTCCCAGTATATCTTTTTTCTTAGCCTGGTAATTGCTTTCCACCACAGCAAATATCGCCACATTGCCATAACGGGCTATCTCTTTATAACCCAGCGCCATATGGAATTTTTGCGCGCGCATATTGTCGGCGCGGACCAGCGCGGTCACAAATACTAGTTGCAACTCATAAAAAGCAAAGTCCAGCAAAGCCAGCATTGCCTTTTGCGCCAAGCCTCGACCCTGGTACTGCCCATAAGTCAGTATCCCCGACTCGGCGCAGTTTTTCTCTTGGTCGATTTTGCTCAGACTGACCTGTCCCACCGGCTGGCCGCCGTAATTTATCATAAAGTAGTAATTCTCTTCATTGTCTATGCGGGAAAACCAGGCTAGCTGCTCTTCTTTTCCTATGATCTTTTGGCTGAACATGCATTTCATTATATCCGAATCGTTGCGCCAGGCCCGAACGATCTCCATATCTTCGAGAGCCATGCGCACCAGCACGACGCCGTATTTTTCTATATGCACCTTTATTCCGCCTGTTTACAGGCGCCTCCCGCCCTTCATATTATTTCACTCTTTTTATCATATTGCGCAAAATGCGCACCTGCGGGCCGTAAAATTTTTCTCGTACCATTGTCTCAGCGGCAAACAGCAAGCCAAAAACAAAACTCTCCGCCCCGGCCAGACCGCTGATTGAATCCTGCCCCACAGGGAAAGACTTGCGGTAATTTTCCTGTGTATAAAGTTTTACATCATTCATCTTTTCGCCAAATAGCGGAACCAGGTTTTCTTTTTCTATAAGAGCGGCCGTTTTTTGCCTGTCCGGCAAGGCTTCCGCCAGCGCCTGGCTGCCCGCATCGGTAAATATTTTATGCCGCAGTTTCTTAGCGCCGGCTATCTGCTCATAATTGAATTCCCCCCGGCGCAGTTCTTCAAACACGTCAAAACAGGTACGCTCAGAACTGGTTTGTCCCAGACATATATTCAGTTCCGGCCAATAAAGCAGCCAGCTGCCTGCCTGCTCGTCCCACACTTCCAGCCACATGAAGGCTGTTTTCTTTTCCTGCACTGAATATATTGTCATCCCGCGCCATGATATTTTCTCTTCTAAAAGAGTTATCGCTACTAGTGATGACGGCCAAAATTCCTCGATATTGTTTGTAAGCAAACGCAAATTCAAAATGTCATACTGGCCAATCGGCAAAATTTTGCCGGAAAAATCACAGCACCACAAAAGAGAAGCCGCCAAAGCCTGGACATCTTCCTTATATAGGCAGTACCGGCGCTGCCCGCCATCGGCAAAAGTAAATACATACAGGCCCTCTTTTTCCAGCGGAAAGACTGTACCGCCGATATCATAAAGTCCTGCGTCCTGCACAAAATACCTGGGCGGCATTGGCTGCACCGGCGTAGCGCCAGTATCACCCAGCGGCGCCAGTTGCTCCGGCTGTTCGTTTTTATAGTGATAGACTGCGAAAACTACTTCATTCATGCCTCTATGCTCCTAGCCTTATTGACCGTATTTTTTCTGTTCGACGTGCGCGTTTATATCATACCATTCAGGATGACGCTCAAATAATTTCAGCACATCCTGCCAGGTAAATTCCCGGTTTATAGGATAAAGTTCACTCAATATATTATTTATCAAAGTAAAATCTTCCGGCGTATCAACTGTCCAGCGGTGCGGCGGCAGGACAAGCGGATTTTTTATTTCATGCAGCCGGTACCTGTCTTTGTGCGAACGATAAATAAACGGGGTGACATGTTCACGCTCCGGCTGCTCTTGAGCCTCATGAAAGGCCTCGGACAGAGCCCGGAAGGAAAAGGCCTCGGTATCCAGCCCGCGCGGGTAACCTACCGCTGCTACGTAATCGTATGAGGAAAAGTTTTTTTGCAAAAACTCTATTACCGTGCCGCTTAGACCAGGATCGATAAGCGGGCAATCGGAAGTGATACGCACTACTATGTCCGCGCCGTGTTCCGACGCCGCATGGTAGTAGCGCGCCAGCACGTCTAGTTCCGAGCCGCGGTACACTGGCGCCTGCTCTTTTTGGCACAAGTCCACTATCGCCCGGTCTTCTTCGTTGACCGTTGTCGCCACCACTATGCCATCCGCCACTTTTATCCTTTTCAGGCGCTCCAGTTGATAAGACAGAAGCGGACGGCCCAGCACTTCTTTCAATACCTTGCCCGGCAAACGGGTAGAAGTCATGCGGGCCTGCACTATTACCAGCGTTTTCATCGCAAAATCTCCGCCAGAGTTTTTACCACATAATCCTGCTCATCGTCAGTCAGGCCATAATACATAGGCAGGCTAAGGCACTTATCATAATACTCCTCCGCCACAGGGAACATGCCGGCTGCAAAACCGAGTTTTTTGTAATATTGCTGGGTGTGTACCGGTATATAGTGCACATTTACCATGATGCCGGCAGAGCGCATGCGGTCAAATACCCGCTTTCTAGCCGCGCCGTCTTTAAGCAACACTACATATAAATGCCAGGCTGACTGCACATTGCCCGCCACATATGGCGTTACCAACGGCAAATCCTGCAATTTTTCATCATATTGCCTAGCCAGTTGGCGGCGGCGGGCCAAAAAGCTATCTATACGCCGCATCTGGCTCTCTCCGAGCGCCGCCTGCATATCGGTCATACGGTAATTGAAACCAAGACCTATTTGCTGGTAGTACCAAGCGCCATGCGTCTCGCCCTCCATAAGGGAGGCGTCCCTGGTAATGCCGTGGCTACGCAACAAAACTATCTTCTCTTGCAATCTATCGTCATTTACTGTTATCATGCCGCCTTCGCCGGTGGTTATTATTTTTACAGGATGAAAGCTGAACACCGTCATATCGGCATAAGCACAGTCGCCTACTTTGCCGTTTTCGTAAGTTGCCCCAATAGCGTGCGAAGCGTCTTCGATAAAAGTAAATCCATATTCATCGGCTAATTTGCGTATTTTCGCCAAATCACAAGGCTGCCCGGAGAAATCCACCACCACCACAGCTTTAGGCAACTTAGCGTTGTTTTTGCGGCAAGACGCCAGCTTGTCCGCCAGCTTGTCCGCATCCATATTGTAGGTTCTTGCGTCAATATCGACAAAATCCACCCCGGCGCAGCAATAAAGAGCGCAGTTGGCCGAAGCGACGAAGGTATTTGGTACTGTCCAAACTACATCTCCCGCCCCTACGCCGGCGGCCAGACAGGCAACGTGCAAAGCGGAAGTCGCACTGTTAAAGGCTGCGGCATATCTGGCGCCGCAATAATAGGCGACCGCCTGCTCGAAATTACCTACCTGCGGGCCTTGGGTCAGCCATTCGGAAGCGAGGACTTCTTCGACCGCCTGCACATCAGTAGCGTCGATATGCTGGCGACCATAGGGTATATTCTTCATTTCATCATCTCCCGCAGCTCTTTGACACTGAGAAAATCTTTGTTATTGCCGGAATTATATTCAAAACCTTCTTTTACCTTTTTCCCTTTTTCACCTAGGCCGTTCGTTTTATAATTTATCGGCCGGGAAAAACTTATAGACGGCGTTATGACAAAATGGTCGTGAAATTCCAGTGTATGGTGGGCGTCATCAGCCGGGCACATTATCTCATTGAGTTTTTCACCTGGCCGTATACCCACTATTTTTTGCGGCAGTTTGGGCGCCAGAGCCGTGGCCAAGTCCACTATGCGGCTTGACGGAATTTTGGGCACAAACAGCTCCCCGCCCTGCATACGCTCAAACGCCTTCAAAACAAAATCCACGCCCTGCTGCAAGGTTATCCAAAACCTGGTCATCTTAGGATCGGTGATCGGCAACTCTTGGGCGCCGTTATCTAGCAGTTTTTTGAAATAAGGCACGACAGAACCGCGCGATCCCCACACATTCCCATAGCGCACTACGGAAAAAGAGGTATCTTTGCCGCCGACCATGTTGTTGGCCGCCACAAAAAGCTTATCGGACAGCAGTTTAGTCGCGCCATAAAGGTTGGCCGGGCTGGCCGCTTTATCTGTAGACAAGGCGACTACTTTGTACACTTTATTGTATAATGCCGCCTGGATCACATTTTCCGCCCCATTGACATTAGTGCGTATGCATTCCATCGGGTTATATTCGGCAGCCGGCACCTGTTTTAGGGCGGCGGCGTGTATCACGTAGTCGACATTGGCAAAAGCCTGCTTCAAGCGCTCACCGTCACGCACATCGCCAAGGAAATACCGCATACATTTCCCGCCAAATTCTTCCTGCATCTCAAATTGCTTCAGTTCGTCGCGGGAAAATATTATCAGGCGGCGCGGTTTATATCTTGCCAATATAGTACGCGTGCAATGCTTGCCGAAGGACCCCGTACCTCCAGTGATGAGTATGCTTTTGCCATCGAACATAACTGTTCCCCTTTCGGTCTGCCTTATAATTCAAAAATCAGGTTTATTTTTTCTTCCCCTGCCAGATACTCTTCCGCCAGTTCCTGGGAAAAGTCGATATAATCAATAAGGCTGCGTGTGTAGTCATCCAGTGTTTCTTTCTTCTTTATACTATCCGCGCCATTGATATTTTTATTTACAGCCAGCTCTTCTTCCTGCACCGCAAAGGGAAACATCACTTTGTTAAAAGCATTTTGCCGTACTTTATCATAATGTTTTTTTACTTTCCTCAGCCTGTTGCCATCCACGCCTTCCGCCACGATGTTTTGCAGCAAGACTACTTCCCGGCGAAACTCTGCCGTCTGTTTTTTTATCGACAAAACAGCCTGGCGCAGGCGGTCTTGGTATATTTCTTTATAGTCCCGGTCAAAACTTTCCTGTATGTCTTTGATATACTTTTTTACATCCATGCCGGCGGCAGGCAGATCTTCCTGCATGACCAAAGACAGCCGTTTGTTTTCAAAGCCTTCGATGGCCAGACCGCCTTCGGTGGCGTTTATATAATGCGCTTCCTTGCACCAGCGGGCAATATTTTCCATAGTAGTCTTAATACTTATAAAAACCCCGTCTGTGTATACATCTTCGCCAAAGATATTCCTCGCCGGTATCTTGTCTCGTAAAGCAAGTATCTCGCTATTGTTATCCATCCAGGTACCGTCAGCGTGCATCTTGTTATCGGTAAAACACAGATCCTGACCCAGCACTATGATTTTGCGACAGCCGCTGGCTAAAGCTACAAAAACCGCGCAATTGGCGACCGACGGCCCGGAAGACAGAGACGTGCAGTGAAGGCCTGCTAAAGCATAGGAATATTCATGTAAAGTAGTGCCTCTATACATCATAAACTGGATACAATTGTCTTTATACCAGTCCACAGTCTCATAATACAGATTGCCGGCATAAAGGAGCGGACAGTCATTCACATCCAGCCCGTTGAACAGTTTTAGCTGCAAGGAGCCGCCGTCCATACCCATACGAAGATGCGGCACTATCCCGTTTCTATGTAGTATCTGCATGGCGCTGCCCACCGCGATGATTAAGGCGCGGTCGCCGATCTCCCGCAAAAGGTGCATGTTGTTTTTCAAAGACGGCCCGGCTGACACGATAATGACCGGCAGTTTTTGCATAAGTTCAGTCAAAAGAGAAACGTCCGGCGCAACCACACGCAAATTGCGCCAATGGTTTACCAGCCAGCTGTAACGAAAATAGCTGTTGGTTCTTACTGAAAGATCTTTTTGCCCCATGCTTCTTATTGCGAGCTTGTCCATTTGCAGTTTATATATGGGAAACAGTTGGCAATAGCTTATAGGCCTTACCGCTGCTGTGTATTCATTGTTAAATTCCGCCAAAAAAGAATTATAGTAATGGTCCGCGCTGTCCGGCTCTTCATCCAGCACAATATTGACCGTGATATTTTCCAGCCCGGAAAACACCTTTTTAATCGGCACATTAGACAAGAGAGCCTTAAATATCGCCCGGCTAGGTTCGATTATCACCAGCGAGCGCATCGCCTTGAAATATTTTCGTATCTCCGGCAGCAGTTTGATGTTGCCAATGCCTAAAAGCACTACCAATCCGGCATTTTCATCACACTCAGCAAACAACTTTTCCGCCTCACGCTCCACCGACATAGTACTGCCCAGCCAAATATCCATCCTGTCCTGCGCCACCCGCAGCATACGTTTATTGGCGTCCCACGCCACTGTACGCGGCTCGGACTTGGCATCAAAGTCCGCCATTTTCGTATATAACGTCCTGGCGTTTTTTTCCAAAAAAAGCAGGTTTTCCTGCCAAACAGTCATCGCCTTCCTCCTGCTGCATAAGATTCCAGAAAAGGTTTAAATTTAAATTGCAAAAAATCGGCCAGCAAAAGGTAATCTGATTTTTGCAGAGCCCCCATGGCCCCGCTTATGATATCGTTAAATTCATTTATACGTTCTTGCGGCAAGAGCGCTGCCGTCTGGGATAAAAGCTCTATCCCGGTCAGCAGTTCCTGCCCGGCTTCGTTGAATTGATAGGCAAAAATTTTCTCCTGGGTATCATCTATCCATTTCGACAACATTTCTTGCATAAAAAAGTCTCCCGCATAAAAAATAATAATATACACTAATTATAGCACGAAAAACAGACAAAAACACGTACAAACCTTAAAATTACGCCATTTTGCAATTAAAGACGGGTAAATATGACACAAGAAAAGCGGGCCGGATTTTTCCGGCCCGCTCCTTATCATACTGTGTGTCCCTAGAGTAAAGTCTGCGTCTGTTATTGCAGCAGGCTCAGGACCTGGTTCGACCTGGCGTTCGCCTGGGCGACCATGCTCTGCGC